>CAVXXQ010000005.1:0-255507 GCA_963765775.1 uncultured Alphaproteobacteria bacterium | reverse complement strand
TCTGCTTGTTCAAGGCGCCCGCCGCGTCGATCCCGAGCCGCACGCTATCGGCGATCAGCACCGTGTCATAGCCACCTGCCGCGCGCAGACGTGAGGCCGCGCTGACGATAGAGGTGTTGCCGCGCGCATAGCTCTCCTTACGGGCGAGCGATCCGCCATAGTCGCGCAGCGCGTTCTCCAGCGCGGAGACAGCGCGGGCGCCATAATCGCCCTCGGGCGCGAGCACGGCGAAGCGCGCAGCGCCCTTGCTGCGGGCATATTGTACCGACCGCCGGATCGATTGTTCGGGCAGGTGGCCGATCACGAAGACATCGATGCTAGCGACCGAGGCATCATTGGCAAAGGCGATCACCGGCACCCCGGCGGGACGCGCGGCGGCCTGCACTGCTGGCACGGCATCGGCGTTGAGCGGGCCGAGGATCAGCTTGTTCCCGTCAGCGATCGCCTTGCGCGCCGCGCTCGCGACACCTTCGGAGGTGTCATAGGTGGTGATGCGCAGATTGGCGGACTTGGTGTCTAGCAGCGCCATCGTCGTCGCGTTGGCGATCGACTGTCCGACCGCAGCGGCGTCGCCTGACAGCGGCACGAGCAGCGCGATGCGGTGGCGGCCGGTGTCGGAGGGGAGCGCGGTTGCCGAAGGCTCGGGTGCGGGCGGTGGGCCGGATGTCGCAGGGCCTGCGGGTTTGGGAACGACCGCGCAGCCTGCAGCCAGCATCGCCGCGCCCGCCAGCGCGACGTTGCGCGCGCGCACATGCCGCGCCGCTCTGCCGAGCCATGCGGGCCAATCCCACTGTGTGAGAAGCTTCATCCTTGCCGACCCCTTAGTCGTGCTCCATGAACCGGCCCCGTGAGACCCGTAGAGCAACCATCCATTCCCGCAGGAACCCTCGAGCCCGGGCTGTATATCGTCGCGACCCCCATTGGCAATCTTGGCGACATCACGCTGCGCGCGATCAGGGTGCTTGAAAGTGCGGCGCTGGTCGCCTGCGAGGACACGCGGGTTGCGGGCAAGCTGCTGAAACATCTCGGCATTAAGGCACGGCTCCAGCGGCTCGACGACCATGCATCGGCTGATGTGCGCGCCCGGATCATCGACGAGGCGAGGCATACGGCGGTTGCGCTGGTCAGCGATGCGGGAACGCCGCTGATCTCGGACCCCGGCTACCGCCTGGTCCGCGAAGCGCGCGCTGAGGGGATCACTGTAATCAGCATCCCGGGTGCCTGTGCCGCAGTGTCGGCGCTCGCCATTGCGGGGCTGCCGAGCGACCGCTTTCTGTTTGCAGGCTTCCTGCCGGTCAAGGACAAGGCGCGGGTTCAGGCGTTGGAGGGCCTCGCGGGGGTGGCGGCGACGCTGGTGTTCTACGAAACCGCACCGCGTCTCGAACGCTCGCTGCTGGCCATTGCCGAGCTTTGGCCTGACCGCGAAGTGGCGGTCGCGCGCGAGCTGACCAAGATGCACGAGGAGTGCCGCTCCGGTACTGCCGCACACCTTGCGGCGCATTACGCAGCGCACCCTCCCAAGGGCGAGATCGTGCTGCTGATCGGCCCGCCCGCCGAGGCTGAGGCGCCGGTGCTCGACAGTGACGCCATGCTGCGCGCTGCTCTGGCGGATGCGGGGCCGGGTAAGGCGGCGGGGCAAGTCGCCAAGGCGACCGGCATCGACCGCGCGGTGCTCTATGCCCGCGCGCTGGAACTCAAGGGCGAATGAGCGGGTCGCGCACCCCCGAGCAACGCCAAGAAGCCGACCAGCGCGGCCGTCAGGGCGAGGCCGAGGCGGCGATGTGGCTCGCCCAGCAAGGCTGGCGGATCGTCGCCGAGCGGGTGAAGACCAAGGCGGGCGAGATCGACCTCGTTGCGCGCAAGCCCGGCCTTGTCGCTTTTGTCGAGGTCAAGTGGCGCGCGCGGGCGGCGCTGCTGGGCGAAGCGATCGACGAACGCCGCCTCGCACGGGTCGCGGCGGCAGCGGAATCGGTGATGCATCTCTACGCGACCGAGGGCGAGGACATCCGCATCGACGTCATCCTGCTTGCACCGGGCCACAAGCCGACCCACATCGAAAACGCATGGATGCCCTTTTGATTGCTCTGCACCGTTCACCCTGAGCTTGTCGAAGGGCTGCCTTTTCTTCTTTGACCTCGGCGACGAAGCAGGACAGTGCTTCGACAAGCTCAGCACGAACGGACTTGGGAAATGTCTCTGAAAATTGCCGTCCAGATGGACCCCATCGACCGGATCAACATCGCGGGCGACAGCTCCTTTGCACTGATGCTTTCCGCGCAGGAGCGGGGCTACACGCTGTATGAATACAATGTCGAAAGCCTGACGCTGGACGAGGATGACCGCCTGTTCGCCCACGCCTTCCCGGTGACGGTGCAGCGCGTCGAGGGCGATCATTTCACGCGGGGCGAGGAAGTACGGCTCGATCTCGGCAAGGACATTGACGTCGTGCTGATGCGGCAGGACCCGCCGTTTCACATGGGCTACATCACCGCCACGCACCTTCTCGAGCGGATCGAACGCGAGACGCTGGTGGTCAATGATCCGGCCAACGTGCGCAACAGCCCCGAAAAGGTGATGGTGCTGAACTACCGCCGCTTCATGCCGCCGACGCTTGTCACGCGCAGCGTCGACGAAGTGCGGCACTTCATGGACAAGCACGGCGCAATCGTGGTGAAGCCGATCCACGGCAACGGCGGCAAGGCGATCTTCCGCATCGGCGAAAATGCCGAGAACCTCACCGCGCTGTTCGAGGTGTTCAATCAGACCTGGCCCGAACCGCACATGGTCCAGCCCTTCCTCCCCGAAGTTGCCAAGGGCGACAAGCGCATCGTATTGATCGACGGCGAGATTGCGGGCGCGATCAACCGCATTCCGGGCGAGGGCGAGTTCCGCTCAAACCTCGCGATGGGCGGCAGCGCGCAGCCCACCGAGCTGACGGAGCGCGAAAAGGAAATCTGCGCGGCGCTCGGCCCGGATCTGAAACGGCTCGGCCTCACCTTCGTTGGCATCGACGTGATTGGCGGGCAGTGGCTTACCGAAATCAACGTGACCTCGCCGACGGGCATCGTGGCAATTGACCGCTTCAACAAGACTGATACGGCGGCGATGATCTGGGACGCTATCGAGCGGCGGCTGGCGACGCGCCGCGCATGACCCAAGCCTTTCAAGCGGACTGACCGACACCCATGACCGACTTCCTCCTCGAACTGCTCGACAAGGGCGGTTACATCGGCATCTTCTTCCTTATGATGGCCGAAAACGTCTTCCCGCCGATCCCTTCCGAGGTGATCATGGGCGGGGCCGGGCTGCTGGTCGCCAAGGGGCAGATGACCTTTGGCACGGTGTGGATCGTCGCCACGCTCGGCACGGTCGTGGGCAACCTCTTCTGGTTCTACATCGGCAAGGCGTGGAGCGAGGAGCAGCTGAAGCGCATCATCGACCGGTGGGGCCGCTGGCTGACCTTCGAGTGGGATGAGTTTACCAAGGCCCGCAACATCTTCCGCAAATACGGCGACGGCATCGTCTTTGCGCTGCGCTTTTCGCCGATCCTGCGCACCATCGTCTCGCTGCCCGCCGGTCTTGCGCACATGAAGCTGTGGCGCTTTTGCCTGTTCACCTTCCTCGGCTCAGGGATCTGGAACGCGGTGTTGATCTTCGGCGGCAAGACCGCTGCCCCTTTGGTGGAGCGGTTCGAGAAGCTTGCAGGCTACGGCGTTGTCCTGTTCGTCCTCGCCGGGGTGCTGTTCTACATCTACCGCGTGGTGACGTGGAAGCCCGCCAAGGTGCACGAGGCCGAAGACCAAGCCTAGCCTAGGGCCTACCCGCGAGGATGCGCCTTGCGGTAATTCTCCAGCAACGCCGCCGCATCGACGCGGGTGTAGATCTGGGTAGAACCTAACGACGCGTGGCCGAGCAGTTCCTGCAAGCTGCGCAAATCCGCCCCAGCACTGAGCAAATGGGTCGCAAACGAGTGCCGCAGCGCGTGCGGCGTCGCGGTATCGGGCAGGCCGAGCGCACGCCGCGCCTGCGCCATCGCGCGCTGCACCATGCCGGGCGACAGCGGCCCACCCTTCATCCCCCGGAACAGAGGCTCGGCAGGCGCAAGCGGCCACGGACAAGCTTTCGCATAGTCGGCCAGCGCCGCGCGCGTAATCGGCAGAACCGGCACGACGCGCTGTTTGCCGCCCTTGCCGGTCACCTGCAGCACCTCGCCCACGCCTGCATCGCGGCCCGTGAGCGACAGCGCCTCGGCGATCCGCAGGCCCGAGCCATACATCAACAGCAGCACCGCCCGGTCGCGCGCGCCGGTCCAGTCGTCGGCGGCAAGATCGTTGACGTGGTCGGCAAGGTTGATCGCCTCGTCAGGCGTTACCGGGCGAGGCAGGCCCTTTTTGAGGCGCGGACCCCGCAGGCGCGGCGGAGCGGGGTCGGGGTCACCGGCCTGCTCGCGGGCAAAGGCGATGAAGGCCTTGCACGCCGACAGCTCGCGCGCGGTGCTGGCATTGCCGAGGCCTTCCGCCCGCCGCGCTGCGAGGAAGGCGCGCAGGTGATACGCCTCGATCCGCGCAGCGTCCGCCCAATCCTCGATCCCCTGCGCCGCCATCAACCGCGCCGCCGCCGCCACATAGGCGCGCACCGTATGCGGCGAGCGGCGGCGGTTGTCGGCAAGATACGCGTGCCACTTCTCAAGGAGCGCGGCTGCGCTCATGCGGCGCCCCCCCTCATGCCACCACCAACGCGTCGGCAACCACCTCGCCGAGCAGCGCGTCGAGCACGCCGCGTCCTGCGGGAGCGACGCCGATGCGTGTGCCCTCGGTCCACATCAGGCCTAGGCCCACAAGACGGGCGAGGGCACCTTCCTCGATCAATCCCGCACGCGGGAGCGCAAAGCGAGCGGAAAGCGCGGCGAGGTCCAGCCCCTCGGTCAGTCGCAAGCCCATAAGCAGCGCCTCGGCGGCCTGATCGGCGGTCGCCAGCGCCCGCGTCTCGGCGATGCCGTTGCCCTGACGCGCCACGGCGGACAGGAAGTTCTCCGGCTTCTTGTGCCGCACCGTCGCCGCGCCGCCGCGCCGTCCATGCGCACCGGGGCCGATGCCGGCGTAATCCTGATAGCGCCAATAGGCGAGGTTGTGGCGGCTCTCCTCGCCCGCTCGCGCGTGATTGCTGGTCTCGTAAGCGGGCAGCCCCGCCGCTCCGGTCAGCGCCTGCGTGATATCGAACAGGTCGGCCGCCGCATCGTCATCGAGCGGGGTGAGCCGCCCGCGCCGCACATCGCTGGCAAAGCGCGTGCCGGGCTCGATGGTAAGCTGGTAGAGCGACAGGTGCCCCGTCCCGAAGCCCAATGCGCGGGTCAGGCGCTCCGCCCACAATTCGGGGGTATGGCCGGGCAGGGCATAGATGAGATCGAAGGTTACGCGCCCAAAATGGGCCTGCGCGGTATCGAGCGCCGCCAGCGCCTCGTTTGCGCCGTGCAATCTGCCGAGGAACTTCAATTCCGCATCGTCGAGCGACTGCACGCCCAGCGACACGCGATTGATCCCGGCGCTCGCCAGCGCCGCGAAGTTCGCCGCTTCGACCGAAGAGGGATTGGCCTCCAGCGTGATCTCGATGCCGGGGTCAAAACCCCACAACCGCTCCGCCTCGGTCAGCAGCGCCGCCACCAAGGCTGGCGGCATCAGCGAAGGCGTGCCGCCGCCGAAGAAGATCGACGTCAGCTTTTCGCCACCCGCCACTTCCGCCTCCGCGCGCATGTCGGCGATCAGCGCGGCCTGCCACGCAGCCACGTCCACGCCCTCGCGCACGTGCGAGTTGAAGTCGCAATAGGGGCATTTCTTCGCGCAGAAGGGCCAGTGAATGTAGAGCGCGCGGGCCACAGTGGGGATGGGGGGAGGAATTTTTAGCCTCGCTTAATCGTTTGGGGATAGCTCATCGTCATGCGGAGTGTCTCTTTCATGCCCAGCATCATCATCCGATGTGCCGCAATTGCGCTGCTTATGACAGCCGCGCCCGCGCTGCCGCAAGCCTCTCGCGCGCTTTCGCCGATACAGGTCGACTGGCTCGAAACGCACAACGAAGCGCGCGCTGAGGTCGGGATTGCTCCGCTCGCGTGGAGCAATCGCCTTGCTGCGGACGCTGCTGGATGGGCGAAGCACCTTGCAGCCAAGGACCTTTACGATCACGCCTCGCCCGAACAGCGGCGCGGGCAGGGCGAGAACTTGTGGAAGGGCCCGCGCGACCAGTGGTCGGCCATTGAGACCATCGGCTTCTTCGTCGCCGAAAAGCGTGACTTCCGCTTCGGCACCTTCCCCGAAATTTCGCGCACCGGGCAGTGGCGCGATGTCGGGCATTATGCGCAGGTGATCTGGCCCGAGACCCGCGAGGTCGGCTGCGCCATCGCTTACAATGCGTCGGACGAAGTGCTGGTGTGCCGCTACTGGCCGGCGGGCAACGTCTGGGGGCGGACGATCGCGCGTCCTGATCGTATCACAAGCCGCTAGAGGCTCAGCCGAACTGCTCGGCGACCAGTTTGGCGAAGGCGTCAGCGCGGTGGCTGATGGCGTGTTTTTCCTCAGGCGCGATCTCGGCAAAGGTCCGGCTCGCACCCGTCGGCACGAACACCGGATCATAGCCGAAGCCGAGCGCCCCGCGCGGCGGCCATGTCAGCGACCCTTCGCACCGGCCTTCGTAGATGGCGTAATCCCCATCCGGCCAGGCGAGCGCGAGCACGCAGTGGAAGGCGGCCGTGCGGTCGACGTCTGCGCCCTTCTCGGCGAGCATCCCCTCGACCTTGCCCATAGCCATGAACCAGTCGCGGCCCGGAGCGCCCTCGAACCACTGCCGCTCAGCCCAGTCGGCGGTGTAGACGCCGGGGCGGCCATCGAGTGCGGCAACGCTGAGCCCGCTGTCGTCGGCCAGCGCCGCCAACCCCGAAGCCTCCGCCGCAGCCCGCGCCTTCAACAGCGCGTTCTGGACGAAGGTCGTCCCCGTCTCGGCAGGCTCCGGCAGCCCAAGCGATCCGGCCGAGATACACCTCACCCCATAAGGATCGAGCAGCGCGGAAATCTCCTTGAGCTTGCCCGCGTTGTGCGTGGCAATCACCAGCGAGCCTGACCCGAGGTGGCGTGTCATTTTACCGCGTCCAACTGCGCGGCAAAGATGCGGTCCGCGCCGATGCGGGCGAGGCGCAGGAGGCGCAGCAGGGCCTCCTCGTCATAGGTCGCGCCCTCGGCGGTGGCCTGTACCTCGGCGATCTTGCCGCCCGAGAGCAGCACGAAATTGCCGTCGGCATCGGCGTTCGAATCCTCGTCGTAGTCGAGGTCGAGCACCGGGGTGCCCTTGAAGATGCCGCACGAGATCGCACCGACCTGCGCGGTGATGGGGTCGTGCTTGATATCGCCCGACTTCATCAACCCGTTCACCGCCAACCGCAGCGCAATCCAAGCGCCGGAGATCGCCGCGGTGCGGGTGCCTCCGTCCGCCTGGATCACGTCGCAATCGAGGGTGATCTGCCGCTCGCCGAGCTTCTGCAAGTCTACCACGGCGCGCAAAGAACGCCCGATAAGCCGCTGGATTTCCTGCGTCCGGCCCGACTGCTTGCCCTTGGCCGCTTCACGCTGCCCCCGGGTGTGCGTGGCGCGGGGGAGCATCGAGTATTCGCCCGTCACCCAACCTTCGCCCTTGCCGCGCAGCCACGGCGGCACGCCGCGCTCGACGCTGGCGGTGCACAGCACCTTGGTATCGCCGAAGCCGATCAGCACCGAGCCTTCCGCGTGCTTGGTGAAGCCGGTCTCGATCGTGATGGCGCGCATTTCATCGGGCGCGCGTCCTGAAGGGCGCATGACTTGTTCCTTTTATGGTCGGCCACCGCGCTAGAAGAAAGTGCACTCCTTCGACAAGCTTCTCGCGAGCGGAATTTGAGAAAGCTGGCGATAGGGCTTAGCTTGCCCCCATGACTGCAACCCCCGTCACCGAACTTACGAGCCGCGCCCGCGACATTTTCCAGCGCGTGGTCGAAGAATATATCGCCAGCGGGCAGCCGGTCGGATCGAAGACGCTCGCCGCCGATGGCACGCTCAACCTGTCGCCCGCCTCGATCCGCTCGGTGCTCGCCGACCTGGAGATGGCAGGCCTGCTCGCTGCGCCGCATACCAGCGCGGGGCGGCTGCCGACCGATGCGGGCCTGCGCATCTTCGTCGACGGGATGATGCGCGTCGCCGAGCCGACGCGCGAGGAACAGGCCGCGATCGAGAGCCGGCTGGCGGAGGCCGGTCCGGTCGAGGCAGCGCTGAAGCAGGCGAGCGCGATCCTCTCTGACCTTTCAGGCGCGGCGGGGATGGTACTGGTCGCGCCGCGTGAGCAGAAACTCGCGCAATTCAGCCTCGTCGATCTCGGGCAGGGCCGCGCGCTTGCGGTGCTGGTGGGCGAGGACGGGGGTGTCGAGAACCGCGTCGTCACCATCGGCGGCGCGCCCGGTCCCGGAACGCTCGAGAGCGCATCCAATTACATCACGGCGCGGCTCGCCGGACGCACGCTCGTCGAAGCATCGCAGGCAATGCGCACCGAGATCAACGCCGGTAAGTCGCAGCTCGACGATGCCTCACGCGATCTGGTCGAGCGCGGGCTCGCCGTGTGGAGCCAGGATGCGGCCGCCCGCCCCGTGCTGATCGTGCGCGGTGCCGCGAACCTCCTCGACGAAAGCGCGGT
Source organism: uncultured Alphaproteobacteria bacterium (assembly GCA_963765775.1). GTDB lineage: Bacteria > Pseudomonadota > Alphaproteobacteria > Sphingomonadales > Sphingomonadaceae > Erythrobacter. The sequence continues at coordinate 246,804 of CAVXXQ010000005.1, read as the reverse complement.
GGGCGATATCGAGCGGGTGCGGATGCTGCTGGAGGATCTGGAAAACAAGCAATCGGTTTCGCAGCTGCTCGATTCGGCGCGCGAGGCCGAAGCGACGCGCATTTTCATCGGTTCCGAGAACCGCCTTTTCGCGCTTTCGGGCTCCAGCGTGATTGCATCGCCCTACCGTGACCGCGAGGGGCGGGTGGTCGGCGTGTTGGGTGTGATTGGCCCCACGCGGTTGAATTACGCGCGGGTTGTCCCCATGGTGGACTTGACCGCCCGCTCGCTGGGCAAGCTCATCGCTTGAATGGAAAGCCACACGACATGACCGAGAACGAAAAGCCGCTGGATCAGGCGGCTGAAGACGAATTGAAGGGCGTACCCGAGCACCTGCGCGACAGCGGGGACGAGCCGGAGACCGATGGTCTGGCCGCCGCGCTCGAATCGCTGCGCCGCGATCTGGAAAACGCCAAGCAGGAAGTCCTGTACGCGCAGGCCGAGACGCAGAACGTGCGCCGCCGCCTTGAACGCGAGAAGGACGAGGCACGCGCCTATGCCGCGACCGGCTTTGCCCGAGATATCCTCAGCGTCGCCGATAACCTTGCCCGCGCGGTGCAGGTGATCCCGGAATCTCTTCGTGCCGACGACAGCATGAAGGGCCTCGTGATCGGTCTCGAAGCGACCCAGCGCGAAATCGAAAAGGTCTTCGCCAGCCACGGCATCACCCGCATCGCGGCGATCGGCTTGCCGCTTGATCCCAACCAGCACCAGGCCATGCTCGAAGTGCCGACCGCAGACCACGAGCCGGGCACGGTGGTATCGGAAATGCAGGCCGGGTGGATGATCAAGGACCGCCTGCTGCGCGCCGCGATGGTGGCGGTGGCGAAGGCGGTGGATTGACGCGGATTTAGTGTCTCGGCGCTATTGCAGGTAGATCAAAAGGTAGCGTGCGATCAGAAGAGCCAGCACTGCAATGCTGGCCCTGCGCCCGCTGATCACCGCGCCGGCCAGCATCAACGCAGCAAGGGCACCTGTAAAGGCGACGCCCAACGGCGAAATCAGCCCCGACAAAGCCGGAACCGAGAGCAGGAAGGCCCACTGCACAGCGACCATCACCAGCAGCATGGCAAAGATTGTGCGCCGCACATGAAAATAGTGCGTATCGAGGTCGGTGTAGTTTTCCGGATCGCTTGGAAAGACCAATCGGCTGGCGAGGAAATAGGCGCTCGAAAACACAAGCACGCCGAGCACTGTGGTACGGTCGGCCGTGACATGGTCCCGCACTGTCCATGAGAACACCCAGAAGGACAGCAGATCGAGGATAACGAACAACGCCAAAAGCGGGGTCAGCCACCCGATCGAAAAGGCGCGGTCTTTTGCATTGCGGGACAATATGAATTCGAGGGTGCGGCCAAGCCCGGTGAGCAGCTCGACCAGCGAAAGGCCGAGGATGAGGCTGTAGAGCACAAAGACGAATTCGAACTCGCTCACAAGCCTGCTCCCGGAAAATCGACCAGACCGTCATAGGCGGCCTTGTCAGCGACACCAGCAACGTGCGCGCCGCTACGCAGCATGAAGGCATGGCGCACGATCTCGGCCTGTTGCTCGATGCCGTACCGCGCAAGCTGCCAGCCGGGCTTCAAGGCATAATCGTATCGGCACCAGGGGTGACGGCGCAGCACCAGATACCAGCGCCCGAGGGTCTGGGCCTGCCACACATGGGTCATCTCGTGGATGAAATGCGCCTGCCTTTCGAGCTCGGCGGATGCAAAGTCATCGCAGTAATGCGTGGCAGCGGGGTGGAAGTGAAGATGGCCCATCGGCGCCATCGTCACGCCGCGCGGGTGGAAGGGGAAGAACTTGCGGCGCTTCACCGTCACGCCCGAATAATCGATCGCGGTGCCGAATATGGACGCGGCGAGCGCCGTCTCGCCCTTCGTCAGCGGACGCACGCCGCCGACAGGGCAGACCGGCGAGATGCTCAGCGTTCTTCCCCGGCGGCGCGGACGGGAGCGTCGACTGTCACCTTGCTTCCATTCGAAAGGATAAGCGTCACTTTCGCCGTGCCGCCGGGCTTGAGATCGGCTGCGGGATCCATCGCCATCACGTGCAGACCCCCGGGGGCGAAGGTCACAGGCGTGCCTTCTGCGAGCGGCACGCTATCGGCCATCGTCATGCGCATCTGCCCTGCGCTCTCGGCATAGTCATGGATCATCGTCATTCCCGCGCCCTCAACCTCGACCTCGGTGAGGCTCACTCCGGGTACGCCCGCGTAGGACAGGTCGAAATAGACCGCCGCCGGATTGCCCGCGACCGGCGCCAGCACCACGCGGGCATTGGTGACCGTCAGGCCCGGCGCAGTTGCCTGCGTCCCGGTCTCTTCAGGCGCATCGCCCGCTTGCGAACAAGCGGCGAGCATCGGGAGCAGGGCAGCAGCTGAGGCCATCAGGACGGCGCGTCGGAACGAATACACTTGGGGTCTCTCCCTGTGGAATGATCGCAAAGCTAGGGACGCGCCCGCCGCGTGCCAAGCGAAACTAGGGCCGCATTTTCTGCGGCGCTCGCGTGGTTTGTCATCGCCGCGGCATCCGCTATGCCTTGGCTCATGCAGCCCGCGCCGTTTTCCGACCATTGCGAAGTCCCTGCGCGGATCGTCTGGCTCGGAGACCGTCCGCTTGTCGAAATCCGGCGGATCAGTGTGTCGGCCTTGAACGAAGCTTTTTGGGACGACGTGTGTGCGTCCGCGCCGATAACGGCGGTGCGGCCGCTTGACGCCGAGCCCCTGCCGCTCGGCGCGGGTCCGCTGTGCGGCGCGATCTTTCACACCTATCGCTGCGGTTCGACCTTGCTCTGCCGCCAGCTTTCGGCCCTGCCATCCGTCTATGCCATCGCCGAACCAAACTTCCTCACCCAGCTGGTATTGGGGCACGCGCAGGCGCCGCCCGTGCTGCGTCACCGGATTGTGAAGGTCCTTGCGCTGCTGTCCCGGGGTCTGGGCTCTCAAGGTCAAAGGATCGTCGTGAAATGGCCCGGTATGCTGGCCAATCATGCAGCCTTCCTGGTCGAAGCGCTTCCCGAGGTGCCAATGGTGTTTCTGCACCGCGATCCTGTCGAAGTGCTGGCGTCGATCGAGCAGCGCCCGCTCGGCAACGCTGATGGAGCGCCCGCCGAGCTGGGATTGGCCATCCCTGCCCGAGAGTCATCTGCGATCACGCAGGCGGCGATGGTGATCGCCCATCTGTGCTGCAAGGTCGCGCAGGTGCCGACTATCCGGCATTGCGATTACAAGCGGCTCGATCCGGCGCGCGTCGCCCGCCATTTCGGGCTCGACCCGGACAATACAGAACAGGCCGCGATGGCGATGGCCGGAAGCTGGTATTCAAAGGCTGCGCCGGGATCGGGACGCTTCGCTGACGACAGTGCCGCGAAACGTGCGGGCGCCAGCAAGGAAGTGCGTCAGACAGCGGATCAGATCCTTGCTCCGGCCCTCGCTGTGGCTGTCGCAGCCCTTCCCGAACTGTAGCGCCGCGATACGACTGATCACAGACTTTGGGCGCCAACCCTTGCTCAGCGGGCAACCACACCTATATCGCCCTCACAATCGAGCCGCCAAAGCGCTTTGCCGGTAACCGGGAAGCCGACGGCAGCGGTGTCCAACAATTGTCCTTATGGATGGGGTAAAAATGGGTAAAGTAATCGGTATCGACCTCGGCACCACCAACTCCTGCGTTGCTGTCATGGACGGCGGCAAGCCCAAGGTGATCGAGAATTCGGAAGGCGCGCGTACCACGCCGTCGATCGTCGCGTTCACCAAGGATGGCCAGCGCCTGATCGGCCAGCCTGCCAAGCGTCAGGCAGTGACCAACCCTGACAACACGCTCTTCGCGATCAAGCGCCTGATCGGCCGCCGCTTCGAAGATCCCATGACCAAGAAGGACATGGGCCTGGTTCCCTATACCATCACCAAGGGCAAGAACGGCGATGCCTGGGTCAATGCCGGCGGCGAAGATTACAGCCCGTCGCAGGTTTCGGCCTTCATACTCCAGAAGATGAAGGAAACCGCCGAGAGCTATCTTGGCGAAACCGTGACGCAGGCCGTCATCACCGTGCCCGCCTACTTCAACGACGCCCAGCGTCAGGCGACCAAGGATGCAGGCATGATTGCCGGCCTTGAAGTGCTGCGCATCATCAACGAGCCGACTGCGGCGGCGCTCGCTTACGGGATGGACAAGGACGAGGGCAAGACCATCGCCGTCTATGACCTTGGCGGCGGCACCTTCGACGTGTCGATCCTCGAAATCGGCGACGGCGTGTTCGAGGTGAAGTCGACCAACGGCGACACTTTCCTCGGCGGCGAAGATTTCGACAACGCGATCGTCGAGTTCCTGGCCGATGCCTTCAAGAAGAAGGAGGGCATGGACCTCAAGACCGACAAGCTCGCGCTGCAGCGGCTCAAGGAAGCGGCCGAAAAGGCCAAGATCGAGCTGTCGAGCGCCGCTTCGACCGAAATCAACCTGCCCTTCATCACCGCGCGCATGGAAGGTGGCACCACCACCCCGTTGCACCTCGTGGAAAACATCACCCGCGCCGATCTTGAAAAGATGGTCGACACGCTGATCCAGCGCACGCTTGATCCCTGCAAGAAGGCGCTCGCCGATGCGGGCATCTCCAAGGATCAGGTCGACGAGGTGATCCTTGTCGGCGGCATGACCCGTATGCCCCGTGTGCGTGAAGTCGTGGAGCAGTTCTTCGGTTCCAAGCCGCATACCGGCGTGAACCCCGATGAAGTCGTGGCGATGGGCGCGGCCATTCAGGCCGGCGTGCTTCAGGGCGACGTCAAGGACGTGCTGCTGCTCGACGTGACCCCGCTGTCGCTCGGCATCGAGACGCTGGGCGGCGTGTTCACTCGCATGATCGACCGCAACACCACCATCCCGACCAAGAAGACCCAGACCTACTCGACCGCCGAGGACAACCAGAACGCGGTGACGATCAAGGTCTATCAGGGCGAGCGCGAGATGGCGGCGGACAACAAGCTGCTTGGCAATTTTGACTTGATCGGCCTTCCGCCGGCACCGCGCGGCGTGCCGCAGATTGAAGTGACCTTCGACATCGACGCCAACGGCATCGTGTCGGTGGCCGCCAAGGACAAGGGCACCGGCAAGGAGCAGACGATCAAGATCCAGGCGTCGGGCGGCTTGTCCGACAACGACATCGATCAGATGGTCAAGGATGCCGAGAAGTTCGCGGAAGAGGACAAGAAGCGCAAGGCGGCCGCAGAAGCGCGCAACCAGGCCGACAGCCTCATCCACGCGACCGAGAAGCAGCTGGAAGAACACGGCGCCAAGATCGACGCCGGCACCAAGACTGAAGTCGAAGAGGCCATCGCTGCGGTCAAGACTGCGCTCGAAGGCGGCGATGCCGACGACATCAACGCCAAGGCGCAGGCGCTCACACAGTCCGCGATGAAGATGGGTCAGCAGATCTACGAAGCGCAGGCTGCCGCCGGACCCGAGGGTGAAGCGGAAGCTGCGGGTGAGAAGCCGGCCGACGAGGAAGTCGTCGACGCCGAGTTCTCCGAGGTCGACGAAGACAAAAAGGGCTAAGGCCCCGATGCAATTCAGCGCGCAACCGATGCGTCCGGATCCCGGATCCGGCGCATCGGCGGCGGCTGATCACCGGGAATAGGTCACAGAAATGTCCAGCGCCCAGCTCGATTACTACGTCACGCTCGAGGTCACGCGCGACTGCGACGCCGCGACGCTCAAGAGCGCCTACCGCAAGCTCGCGATGAAGTACCACCCGGACCGCAATCCGGGCGATGCCGCGTGCGAGGCCCAGTTCAAGGCAATCAGCGAGGCCTATGACTGCCTCAAGGACCCGCAGAAGCGCGCGGCCTATGATCGCTATGGGCACGAGGCCTTCACCCAAGGCATGAACGGCGGCGGGGGCGGAGGGCCGTTCGGGGGCGGTTTCGGCGGCGGGCGCGGCGATTTTGGCGACATCGGAGACATCTTCGAAACGATCTTCGGCAGCGCCTTCGGTGGCGGCGCACAGCAGCGCCAGCCAAACCGTCGCGGCGCGGACCTGCGCTACGACATGCAGGTCAGCCTTGAAGAAGCGTTCAGCGGCAAGTCGACCGAAATCGAGATCGAAGTCTCGCAATCCTGCGATACCTGCGACGGCACCGGCGCAACGCCGGGCACATCGGAACGCCAGTGCAACCTTTGCCACGGCGTCGGCGCCGTGCGCGCCAAACAGGGCCTGTTCGTGATCGAGCGTCCGTGCCCGACCTGCAGCGGCCGGGGCACCGTGATCGAAAATCCCTGCCGCGTCTGCCGGGGCGAGGGGCGGATCGACAAGGCCCAGACCCTCAAAGTCGACATTCCGGCAGGCGTCGACACCGGCACCCGCATCCGCCTTTCGGGCAAGGGTGAGGCCGGCCAGCGCGGGTCGCCCGCAGGTGATCTGTACATCTTCCTGCACGTGAAGGCGCATTCCGTCTTTGAACGCGAGGGCACCACGCTCGCCACCCGCGTTCCCGTAAGTTTCACTACCGCGGCGCTGGGCGGCTGTGTCGAAATCCCCGATCTCGACGGGTCGACCAACCGGCTCGATATTCCCGTGGGCATCCAGTCGGGCAAGCAGCTACGCATCCGCGGCGCCGGGATGCCGGTGCTGCAAGGACGCGGGCGCGGCGATATGGTTGTGGAGATCATGGTCGAGACGCCGACGCGGCTTTCGAAACGCCAGAAGGAAATTCTCGAAGAGTTCAAGGCAACAGAGACCGGTGACGAATGCCCCGAGGGCCGCAGCTTCTTTGCCAAGCTCAAGGACGCCTTCGGGGGCTAGGGCACGCGCGATGCTGCCCTCGCTCCTGATCGTCGACGACTTTCTGACCGATCCCTATGCGGCGCGGCGCGCGGCGCTGGGGCTGGGTTATGATCCGGCGCTGCAGCACGGCAATTTCCCGGGCCTCAATTCTACCGCCCCTTTCAACACCGGGCCGATCGATGCGGCGGTCTCGAAGCTGCTCGGGGTGAAGCTCGGCCCCGCGCCGGGCACGCAGCACGGCCATTGCCGCCTGACGGGCAAGGGCGCGAAGGGCAAGAGCGGGGTGCACATCGACCCCGCGGCTTACTCCGGCATCCTCTACCTCTCGCGCCCCGAGGACTGCGCCAAGCCGGACGCAGGGGGCACTGATTTCTTCCGCCATAAGCGCACCGGACTGGAAGCCGTGCCGCAGGACCCGGCGAAGATCGCGGCGAGCGGCTACGGCGACCTCAACGCGCTCGTTGAAGAGGTGGTCAACCGCGACACCACGAACGCGGCCAAGTGGGAGCGCGTGATGCGCGTGCCTGCGCGTTTCAACCGGTTACTGCTGTTTTCGCCCTGGCAATTCCACAACGCAGCGCCCGGGTTCGGCACCACGCCGGAAGATTCGCGCCTCGTCATGCTGTTGTTCTTTGGAGCGGTACAGGCCTAACCCATCCGCTCTCGCACCTCGAGCCGGATTTGCTCGATCAGCCCCTTCTGGCAGCGCCCCGACGTTTCCTCTTCATCCAGCACCGCAAGGAAAGCCGCGCGTTTGCCGGCACGTATTGTCTCGGCCGGGACAGGTTCGCCGACAGTCGACGCGACAAGATCAATCATCCGCTCCGCCCCGTGCAGGCGGCCCCACAGGTAGTCGTTTTCGCGATAGTCGCGGCTGAAGAACGCGCCGAAATTGTAGAACTCGATGCCCCGCAAGGTCGCCGTCGTCCCGCCTTCGCGGATCGAGCGCGCATCGTCGGGCGAGATGCGGTCGATCTTGACGGGGTTGAACTCGTCGATCCCCTCTCGCCGCGACAGGGGCAGGGTAGCGACGTCGTAGAAGGGAAAGCCGAGATAGGTGAGCAGCATCCGCCGCTTGAGCACCTTGGGCATGTCTTCGAGCGCCTCGATCAGAAGCTCCTCGGCCGCGAGGTCGGTGGTGGGAAGGAGCCGCTGGGTAGCGAGGAAATCGAGCACCGCTCCCGGTTGGCGAAGCGCATCGAGCGCGAGTTCGGCGAAACGCTTCGAGTGCAGCACATCCTCGTCGGCGCGGTAATAGAGCGCGAGAATCTCGTACAATCGGTCGCGCGCGCGGTCCCTTGCGTCCTCGGAGATATCGGGATCAAGCTGCCAGTCCCGCGCCAGCTTGCGCGCCAGCATCTCCAGTCGTCGCACCCGAAAGCCCGTGTCGTGCGCACGGAAGAAGGCAATCGCTTCTGCTGTCGCGCCGCCATTCGCATCGGTGAGCCGCATCAGCCCGCGTGCTTCCATCTCGCCGCGCAGCGCCTCGGCCAGCGGGACAATATCTGCCATCGGCTGCCCGGCGGCTTTCAGTGTGAGCGAGGCAAGCTGGTCGAGGATCGCTTCGAACTTGATGAGCGCATAGGCGCCGAAGGCATATCCGGCACGCTCGGCGGCCGCCTGCTGGGCCTTGGCGCGCCAGCCTGCGAGGCGCTTGGGGCTGGGGCGGTCGAGCAGGAAGGTGTAGCCGAACAGCTTCTCCACTGCCCGGTCGATGTCAGGCTGCAATTCCATGACGATCCGCTTCAGCCGCGCCGCATCGCGCGATTGCTGTTCGATGCGTTCCAGATCGTCGCGGATCGGCTGTTCGCGCGGGATGGTCGAAAGCGACCCGAAGATCGCACCGAAGAAACCGATCTCGCGGGCGCGCATCGCAGGCGTCGGCCCGGCACCATCGGGGCGCGGGTCAAGATAGACGAAGCGGCGGTCGACCTCGCGCTGGGCGGGGCGGCCATAAAGCCCGGCGAGCGCCGCGCCGAACGGCGCGTTGACCAGCACCGCACCGTCGATCAGCGCGACCTCGTCGATGGAGCCGCGCGCCACATGGGCCGGCATGATACGGGCCAGAAATGCGCCGCGGTTCTCCCAGAAATGCCCCTCGGCCTCGGCAAGCCGGTCGATCTCCGCGAGAGTAAGCGGCGGGAACGCGCCGGGGAAGCTCGCCGTGGCCCGCGCGGCCAGCACCAGTTCGAGCGGATCGGCGAGCCGCCCGCCCTGCCGCTTGCTACCGCCTTCGCCGACGCGGGCGCGGAAGGTGATGGGCAAGCGATGCTCGCTCTCCTCGACCTGCGGGGGCGAATTGAGGCGAAGGGTTTCGCGGTGGCCGCGAAAGTCGGTGGCGGTCACCGCGAGGTCGATCGGATAACCAGCGGGCAGCAGCGGGATGCCGTCGCCTTCTTCAGCCATGCGGGTCAGAGCCTCGAACAACATGCCTGAGAACTTTTCGCCCGAGAACGGCGGGCTGAACCAGCGCCCGCGCACAAGCCGCGAGACCTTTGCACGCACCTCCGCGCGGGTTTCGGGCGAGACGGTGGCGCTGACCGCGTTGCCCGGGCGCGAGAGGAACCACTCGGCGATCGGCTGCGCCCACAGCTTGCCATACCGCCATAGCGGCTCGGCGTCCTTGTCGGTCAGCGCGCTGACATCGGCATTGGTGAGCCACAGGTCGGTCAAAGGCTCAAGGCTGTGCCCGGCATGGATCGCCTGGGCGAGGAACACCGCATTGATCCCGCCCGCGCTCGCGCCTGTCAGAATGTCGGGCAGAACGCGCACCTGCAACCCGTGGTCGCGCTCGATCACGCCGAGGAAATCGCGATAGGCCGCCGCCACGCCGCTCAGTGATGTCGCCGACGGATGGTGGAACGCGCGACTCGCCCGGGCGAGGTGCCAGACCTCTTTGGTGATGCCATGCATGTAGACCGCGAGGCTGACCCCGCCGTAGCACACAAGAGCGAGGCGCAATTCCTTCTGGCGCATGACCAGTATCTAGCGGGCAAGACGCGAGCAATGCAATTGCGTTCGTCATCTGTTCTCGTTATGGCACGCAAATATGGCAAAAACCAAGCGTCGCTACGTGTGTCAGGAATGCGGTTCGGTCTCGCACCGCTGGCAGGGGCAATGCGCCGATTGCGGCCAGTGGAACACACTTGTTGAGGATGTGCCCGCGACGGTCTTCTCGCAGAAGCACGACCTGTCGAGCGGCGGACGAGCCGTCGCTTTCGAACCTCTCAACGCGCCGACCCAGCTTCCGGTGCGTAAATCGACGGGGATGGCGGAATTTGACCGTGCTTTGGGCGGGGGGCTGGTGCCGGGCTCGGCGGTGCTGCTCGGCGGCGATCCGGGCATCGGCAAATCGACCCTGTTGCTGCAATGCGCCGCGACCATCGCGCGCGGCGGCAATGACGTGGTGTATGTGAGCGGCGAGGAAGCGCCGGGGCAGGTGCGCCTGCGCGCGAGCCGCATGGGCGTGGTCGATGCGCCGATCAGGCTCGCTTCGGAAACCTCGGTCCGCGATATCCTTACCACCCTTGCACAGGGCGAGCCGCCGGCGTTGCTGGTGATCGATTCGATCCAGACCATGCACTCCGACACCATCGAAGGCGCACCGGGCACGGTTTCGCAGGTGCGCGGCTGCGCGCTGGAACTGATCCGCTACGCCAAGGAGAGCGGCTGCGCGGTAGTGCTCGTCGGCCATGTCACCAAGGACGGCACCATTGCAGGCCCGCGCGTGCTCGAACACATGGTCGACGTGGTGATGAGCTTCGAGGGCGAACGCTCGCACCAGTACCGGATCCTGCGCGCGCTCAAGAACCGCTTCGGCGCGGTCGATGAGATCGGGGTCTTCGCGATGGCGAGCGAGGGCCTTGAGGAAGTCGCCAACCCCTCGCTCCTGTTCCTATCAGGCCGCGACACGCCGCTGGCCGGAAGCGCGGTGTTCCCGGCGCTTGAAGGAACGCGGCCAGTTCTCGTGGAAATCCAGGCGCTTATCGTGCGGCTGCAATCGGGCGCCACCCCGCGCCGGGCGGTGGTCGGGTGGGACTCTGGGCGGCTCGCCATGCTGCTTGCGGTGCTGGAAAGCCGCTGCGGCCTCAATTTCTCCTCTGCCGAAGTCTATCTCAACATTGCGGGCGGCTACCGCCTCACTGACCCGGCCGCCGACCTTGCGGTGGCCGCCGCGCTGGTCTCGGCGCTCGCCGACCGAGCGCTGCCGGACAAGGCGGCATGGTTCGGCGAGATCAGTCTTGCAGGCGAAATCCGCCCTGTGGCTCACGCCCCCTTGCGGCTGCGCGAAGCGGCGAAACTCGGCTTTGCACGCTGCTATGGCCCGGCTGGAGCGGCGAGCGGAGGAGCGGGCTCGGAGTATCGCGGACTCGCTGCACTTGCGAACGTCGTTGACCAGGTGATGGGCAACGCATAATTCTCGCATCTATGGCCATTCTCGACATCATCATCGCCGCTATCGTCATCGTCGCCGCAGTGGGCGGCTTCATGCGCGGTTTGGTGCAGGAAGTTCTCAGCCTCGCCTCTTGGATCATGGCGGCTTTGGCGCTCCATTTCATGCATCCGGCTCTGTCCGAAGGCCTGCGCAATTTCTACCGGGCCGAACCGGCCGTCCCGCTCTTCGCCTTCGCGCTGCTGTTGCTCGTCCCCTATGCCGCGATGAAGATCATCATCGGCAATGTCAGCGAGGCCTCCGACGGCGCGGTGTTGGGTCCGATCGACCGCGTGCTCGGCTTCGGCTTCGGCGCGATCAAGGGTGTGCTTATCGCGATCTTCGCCTTTGCGATGCTGGTGACCGGCAAGGACGAAGGCTGGGGATATGACGGCCGCCCGCAGTGGATCACCAGCGCACGCACCTATGCCGCAGTCGACGCGTTTTCTCGGCAGCTCTTGCCCGAGATCGGCCTGCGCCGCGACCGCCTGCGCAGCGAGGCGGAAGCACGCGAAGCCCGCGCTGCGCGCTTCCGCAAGTGATCCCTAAGTGACAAGCGCACCGCCGGCGAAGCTCTATTCGCCAGCACTGCTCGGCCTTGCAACGGGGCTGGCGTTGTTCCCGCTGACGGACGACTTGCCACTGCACGCCGAAGCCCGCTCGCGCAGTTGCGGCAGCGTGATCGCGCTCGGACTGGCGCTGGGCGAAAATGGCTGCATCGCGCGGATTGGCATGAAAGTCAGCGCCTGCGCGATCGGCCAGGCCTCGGCGGCGCTGCTGGCGCAGGGCGCACTCGGGACCGATCCCGCGCGGCTGCGCGACACCGCTGACGCGCTCGCTGGGTGGCTGGCGGGGGAGGGCGACCTTCCCGCCATCTGGCCCGGCCTCGCACCGCTCGCTCCGGCGCGCGATCATCCGGGACGCCACGCCGCGCTGCTATTGCCGTGGAAGGCCGCATGCGAGGCGCTTTCAAGCTACGAAGTCAGCCGCTAGGGACATTGGCCACAAGATCGCCCGCGGGCGGCATAGGGGACGGTAGCAACATGGCAGAGGCGCAGGCACTGGCGGCACGCGAGCCGAGCGACAAGGAAATCCGGCTGGTGATCGGCGCATCATCGGCCGGCACCATCTTCGAATGGTACGATTTCTTTATCTACGGCACTCTCGCCTACATCCTCAAGGATGCCTTCTACGCCACCGACAACGAAACGCTCGGCCTGCTGCTGGTATGGTCGACCTTTGCGGTGGGTTTCGCCTTCCGGCCATTGGGCGCGGTATTGTTCGGTTTTCTGGGGGACAGGCTGGGGCGCAAATACACCTTCCTCGTGACCGTCACACTGATGGGGATCGCCACTGCCGGCGTCGGCCTGATCCCGACTATCGACACCATCGGCGTGGCCGCGCCGATCATCGTCATTCTGCTGCGGGTCGTCCAGGGCCTCGCGCTGGGGGGCGAATACGGGGGTGCGGCGATCTATGTCGCTGAGCATGCTCCGCCCGAAAAGCGCGGCTTTTACACCAGCTTCATCCAGGCGAGCGTGGCGGGCGGCTTCGTGCTCTCGATTATCGTCGTCATCGCCTGCCGCGCGCTGATCCCCGCAGATGCCTTTGCCGCATGGGGCTGGCGCGTGCCGTTCCTGCTTTCGATCGCGCTGCTCGCGATTTCGCTGTGGATGCGTTTGAAGCTTTCGGAAAGTCCGGTGTTCCAGGCGATGAAGGCCGCGGGCGAGACCTCGGGCAATCCGTTCGTTGAAAGCATGACCTACCCCGGCAATCCCAAGCGGTTGTTTGTGGCCCTGTTCGGCATCACCGGCATCCTGACGACGGTGTGGTACACGGGGTTCTTTTCGGCGATGAGCTTCCTGCGCGGGCCGATGCATGTCTCCGACCTCACGGTCGAGCTGGTGCTGCTGGTATCGGGCCTGATCGTGATGAGTTTCTACGTCATCATCGGCAAGTGGTCAGACCGGGTGGGGCGCAAGAAGCCGATTATCATCGGTGCGGCAGCGACGCTGGTGCTGCTGTTCCCGCTGTTCTGGCTGATGGGCAGCTTTGCCAACCCCGGGCTTTCGGCCGCCGCCGAGCGCGCGCCGGTGGTGGTGAGCGGCCCCGCATGTGTCACCGATCCCTTCGCCGAGCTGTTCCAGCGCGACCAGACCGAGTGCGGCAAGGTGCTCGAGACGCTGACCGCCTCGGGCGTGGTCTATACGCTCAAGCCCGCGGAGACTTTGAGCATCACAGCGGGAGGGCAGCCTGTCGTGCTCGACCCCGCATGGATGGCCGATGGCGCGGCACGCAAGAAGGGACTTCAGGGCGGCCTTTCGGCTTATGGTTTCGACTTCAGCAAGCATGAGCCCTCGATCGGCGGCGTTATCGGGATCATCGGCGTGTTGCTGGCGCTGGGGATGCTCTCGGCGCTCACCTACGGATCGGTCGCGGCGCTGCTGTCCGAGATGTTCCCGCCGCGCATCCGCTATTCCTCGATGTCGATCCCCTACCACATCGGCGCAGGCTACCTCGGCGGGTTTTTGCCGTTGATCGCGGGCGTGATCGTGGCGCGGACCGGGGATATCTATGCCGGGCTGTGGTATACTTGGGTCGTTGTCGCCTTCGGGCTGGTGGTGGCATGGTGGGGCATCCCCGACGGGCCTCCACGAGACTTCGCGGATGATTGACCCCGCACCTCCTTCGCCTCCCGCCAGCCTGCGCTTGACCGTCGACACAGATGCGTTGGCCTCGAACTGGCGGGCGCTCAATGACCTTTCCGGACAAGGGCGGGCAGGCGCAGCCGTCAAGGCGGACGCTTATGGGCTCGGCGTCGATACCTGCGTGCCGGTGTTGCGGGATGCGGGATGCACAACCTTCTTCGTCGCTCACTGGAGCGAGGTTGCAGGCGTTGCCGCCCATGTCCCCGCGCAGCAGATCGCTGTGCTGCACGGCGTCCTCAGCGAAGCCGACTGCGCCTATGCGCGGGGCGTCGGGGCGATCCCGGTTATCAACTCGCTGCAACAGGCGACGCTATGGACCGCCACCGGAGGCGGGCTTTGCCACCTGATGATCGATACGGGGATCAACCGGCTCGGGGTCGCGCTGGCCGAGATCGGAAATCCCGGCATCGCGGCGCTCGAAGTCGACATCCTGATGAGCCACCTCGCCAGCGCCGACGAGAGGACCGCACTGAACCGGATGCAGGCAGAACTGCTGCAAGAGGCGGCGGATGCCATCCCGCACCGGCGCCTCAGCCTCGCCAACAGTGCCGGCATCGCGCTCGGCAGCGCTTTTGCCTTCGACCTGACCCGGCCGGGCCTTGCGCTTTACGGCGGCGTGCCGCGGGCCGAGTTGGCAGACACCATCCGCCCGGTCGCGCAGATCGAAGCGCAAATTCTGCAATGCCGCAACATCGCTCCGGGCGAGGGGGTTGGTTACAATGCCGCCTTCATATCCCCCACCCATATGCGCGTCGGCACGGTCTCGATCGGTTACGCCGACGGTTTCCTGCGCCAACGCGGCCCGGGCAATGCCCTTCGGCACGAAGGCCGGCCGCTCCCCATCCTTGGCAAGGTGTCGATGGACATGGTGGTGGTGGACCTCGCCGAAGCGCCCGATCTGGTCGCCGGGGACTGGCTGACCGTCCCTTGGGACATCAATGATGCTGCGCAGCAAAATGGCCTTTCTTCCTATGAAATGCTGACACTTATCGGCGGGCGACTGCGCCGCGGCTAGGGCGCTTGTTGCACCGCAGCTTGTGCAAGTGCTAAGGCGATCAAAACAAGTCACAGAACGGGGTCGAGCAACATCATGGCAGGCAGAGCAAAAGCAGCAACCGGCGAAGCGGGCGATGCTATCATCATCAAGAAGTACGCCAACCGGCGGCTCTACAACACCGCCTCCTCAAGCTACATCACGCTCGAAGATCTTGCCCGCATGGTGCGCGAGAATGTCGAGTTTCAGGTGCTCGACGCCAAGACCGGTGACGACATCACGCATTCGATCCTCACCCAGATCATCATGGACGAGGAAGCCAATGGCACCCAGCAGATGCTGCCTGTCAGCTTCCTGCGCCAGCTGATCGGGATGTACGGTAACTCGATGCAGGCGATGATGCCGTCGTATCTCGAAGCCAGCATGGCCAATTTCCGCGACAACCAGACCAAGATCCGCGAGGCGTTCGACAAGGGGCTGAGCGCCACGCCGTTTGCCGCAATCCATGAAACCAACATGGCGGTGATGCGCGCCGCGGCTGACGTGTTCTTGCCGGGCCTCGGGAAGGGCAAGGACAAGCCTGCTGCCAAGCCTGTCACCCCCGCAGCCAGCGGCCGTGACGAAATCGCCGTGCTGCGCGAACAGATGGCGGCGATGCAAAAGAAGCTGGACGACCTCAGCAAATAGCGCCTAGCGCCCCCGCGCCAGCGGTAACAGCCGCGCCCGTTCAAGCAGGAAGCCAAGCCCCGTGTCCAACATCCGCCACGCGCTCACCGTCAAGCGCGAAGACGACTTTGCCAAGTGGTATCAGGAAGTCATCAGCGCCGCCGACCTCGCCGAGGAATCCGGCGTGCGCGGCTGCATGGTCATCAAGCCGTGGGGCTACGGCATCTGGGAGCGTATCCAGCGCCTGATGGACGACCGGATCAAGGCGGCCGGCGTGCAGAACTGCTACTTCCCGCTGTTCATCCCGCTGTCGAACTTCACCCGCG
The DNA here is from genome assembly GCA_963765775.1 of uncultured Alphaproteobacteria bacterium. Taxonomy (GTDB): domain Bacteria; phylum Pseudomonadota; class Alphaproteobacteria; order Sphingomonadales; family Sphingomonadaceae; genus Erythrobacter. The sequence continues at coordinate 230,862 of CAVXXQ010000005.1, read as the reverse complement.
AGGCAGAGCACGTCGAAGGCTTCGCCAAGGAGATGGCGGTCGTCACCCATCACCGGCTGATCTCGGACGGCAAGGGCGGGCTAATCCCCGATCCTGCCGCCAAGCTTGAAGAGCCGCTGGTGGTGCGCCCGACCTCGGAAACGATCATCGGCGATGCGATGGCGCGCTGGGTGCAAAGCTGGCGCGACCTTCCGCTGCTCACCAACCAGTGGGCCAACGTGGTTCGCTGGGAAATGCGCACGCGGATGTTCCTGCGCACCACAGAATTTCTCTGGCAGGAAGGCCATACCGCCCACGAGACCCGCGAGGATGCCCTCGCCGAAACGCACCGTGCGCTCGAAATGTACCGCGCTTGCGCCGAGGATGATCTCGCGCTCCCCGTGATCGCCGGCGAAAAGCCCGAGAACGAGCGCTTCCCCGGCGCGGTCGAGACCTGGTCGATCGAGGCGATGATGCAGGATGGCAAAGCGCTGCAGGCGGGCACCTCGCACTATCTCGGTACCAATTTCGCCCATGCGGCTGGCATCCAGTTTCAGGACCGCGAGGGCAGCCAGCAATTCTGCCACACCACCAGCTGGGGCGTTTCGACGCGGCTGATCGGCGGCGTGATCATGACCCACGGCGATGATGACGGTTTGCGCGTACCGCCTGCCATCGCCCCGCAGCAGATCGTGATCATCCCGATGCTGCGCGAGGCTCCCGAGGACGCTGAGCTCATCGCCTATTGCGACGGCGTTCGCGCTGCGATGGCGGGGCAGACCGCACTGGGCGAACGCATCCGTGTGCTGCTCGACGTGAAGCCCGGCAAGGCCGCGGCCAAGCGGTGGGACTGGGTGCGCAAGGGCGCGCCTGTGATCATCGAAGTTGGCCCGCGCGATATGGCCGACGGCAAGGTCGCGGTGCTGCGCCGTGACCAGCTGTGGAACAAGGACAACGGCAAGCCCGCCTTCACCTATCCGGCCCACGCCGACTTCGTGAGCGGAGCAGGGGCGCTGCTGGCTGACATCCAGACTGCACTCTACGACGAAGCCCGGGTCCGGCGCGATGCCAACATCACCCGCGGCGTGACCGAATGGCCTGCGGTGGTCGATCACTTCGACAAGGGCGGGAAGTATCCTGGCTGGGTCGAGGTAGAGTGGGCCAAGCCCACCGGAGCAGCGCTGGACGCCGTGGTCGAGAAGCTGAAGGCGGTGAAGCTCACGATCCGCAACGTGCCCCGCGGCGCTGAGGCGGCGAGCGGCAACTGCATCTTCACCGGCGAACCGGCGGTGGAGCGCATTTTGGTGGCGCGGTCTTACTAAAGTTCTCGTCGCCCCGTGCTTGACACGGGGCTTGGCTCCCTACTTTGCAAGAGAAGCCAAGCCCCGGCTCAGGGGCCGGGGCGACGAGGTATTGTGTTGGAAGGGTAGTTCCCGCTACCGAAGCCCCATGCGCAAACTGATCTTCCTCGCCGCCCTCATCGCCGCCCCGCTGGCGGCCCAAAATCACCCTGCAGAAAAGGTCTCGGAAGAGCGCCTCAAGGGTGACGTCGAAAAGCTCGTCAGCTTCGGCACCCGCCACACGCTTTCGGTGCAGGACGATCCCAAGCGCGGCATCGGCGCGGCGGTCGATTGGGGGCTCGCGGAGTTCAAGCGCATCGGCGCAAAGTGCGGCGGGTGCCTTGAAGTGCTGCCCGTTGGCGAAACCGTCACCGGCCCGCGCGTGCCGACCCCGACGCTGGTGCGCAATGCCGTCGCGATCCAGCCCGGCACCGAGCGGCCCAACGAGGTCGTGATCGTGCAGGGCCACATCGACAGCCGCGTCTCCGACGTGATGGACGCGACCTCCGATGCGCCGGGTGCCAACGACGATGGCTCCGGCACCGCGCTCGTGCTTGAAGCGGCGCGCGCGCTCTCAGGCAGCAAATACCCCACCACCATCATCTACGCGCTGCTCTCGGGCGAGGAGCAGGGGCTCCACGGCGGACAGATCCTCGCCAAGTGGGCAGAGGCGCAGGGCTTTACCGTCAAGGCGGTTCTCAACAACGACATCGTCGGCAATTCCTGCGGATCGGACGGCTATTGCGAGCCCAAGGTGGTGCGCGTCTTCTCCGAAGGCCCGCGCGCCGACCTGACCGATCGCCTGCGCGCCGCCGCCACGCGCTTCGGGGGCGAGAACGACACCCCTTCGCGCAACCTGTCGCGCTGGGTGGCTGACCTCGCGGCGAAGAACGCCGATGGTCTGCAGGTCCGCCAAATCTGGCGCACCGACCGCATGGGCCGGGGCGGGGATCAGGTGCCGTTCCTCCAGAAAGGCTACCCGGCGATCCGCTTTTCCGTGGGGGTCGAGGATTACGATCACCAGCACCAGGACCTGCGCACCGAGAACGGGGTGTTCTATGGCGATACCATCGCAGAGATGGATTTCGCCTACCTCGCCGGCGTGACGCGGCTGAACGTGCGCGCGCTCGACGCGCTGGCCCGCGCGCCCATGCCGCCCAAAGTGACGGTGGATGCGGCGGTGCGGGTGGATACCGAGTTGAAGTGGAAGGCAGTCCCCGGAGCGCAGATATACTCCGTCGCCACCCGCGCCACCGATGCGCCCGAATGGGGCAAGGACACTTCGCTGGTCTATATCGACGGTCCGCAGGCATCCAATGACGCTGCTGTTACCCAAGGGCGCGAGTTCAACCATGTGAAGAAGCTGCGCGGCGATGACTGGATGTTCGGCGTTGCTGCCTGCGCGGGCGCATATTGCTCGCCCGTCTCCAGCGCGGTGCCGGGCGGGGCCTTCGCGCCGGTTGGGAAGGAATAATCTCCGTTCTCCTTGAGCGATGCCGAGAGGCTTTGGCACAAGGTGTCTCGACTGCGCTCGACACGAACGGGGTTGGGGAATAGGGCTAAGCGATGCCCAAACCTCCCAAGCTTCCCCAAGGAATGCCGAGCGCGCAACAGGTGCTCGACTTCATCCAGTCCTCCGACATCTCCGCTGGCAAGCGCGAGATCGCCAAGGCCTTTGGGCTGAAGGGGCAGGAGAAGATCAAGCTCAAGGCCCTGCTCAAGGACATGGCTGAGGATGGCCTGATCGATGGATCGAAGAGCGCGTTCCACCGGATGGGCGGGGTGCCCAAGGTCACGACCCTGAAGATCGTCGACATCGACGAGGGCGATCTGATCGCCGAGCCTGACAACTGGGATCCCGAAGCCCCCGGCAAGCCGCCCCGCATCGTAGTGCGCGAGCCCAAGGCGCGCCCAAGTGCCAAATTCGCCAAGCGGCCCCCGGCGTTGAAGCGCGGCGATCGCATCCTCGCTCGTACCGAGGAGACAGACGCTGGCTGGATTGCGCATCCGATGAAGAAGCTCCCCGCGCGCACCGAGGGCCTGATGGGCGTGGTCGAGATCGACAAGACCGGCAAGGCCTGGCTCGCCCCCATCGACAAGCGCGTGCGCCAATCCTCGCTGATCGCCGACTTGGGCTCGGCCGAGGCAGGGCAGTTGGTGATAGCCGAACGCGTCGGCCGCTCCGAACGGGCGGGCGTCAAAGTGGTCGAGGTGGTGGGCGACCCGCTCGCGCCGCGCAGCTTCAGCCTGATCGCGATTGCCAAGCATGGCATTCCGCACATCTTCCCCGAGGAAACCCTCGAAGAAGCCCCGCGCGCGGCCAAGCTCAAGCTGTCGGAGAAGGCGCGCGAGGACCTGCGTCACCTGCCCATCGTCGCCATCGACCCTGCCGACGCGCGCGATCATGATGACGCGATATGGGCCGAACCGGACGGGCAGGGCGGGTTCAACGCGCTGGTCGCCATTGCCGATGTCAGCTTCTACGTCCGCCCCGGCAGCGCGCTCGACCGCGAGGCGCGCAAGCGCGGCAACTCGGTTTATTTCCCCGACCGCGTGGTGCCGATGCTGCCCGAAGTTCTCAGCGCTGACGTCTGCTCGCTGAAAGAGGGCGAGGACCGCGCGGCGATGGCCTGCCACCTGCACATCAACGCCGATGGCAAGGTGTCGAGCTTCCGCTTCACCCGCGCGCTGGTGCGGATCGCACACAACATCGCTTACGAGGACGCGCAGAAGTCGGTCGATAGCGGCAGCCCGCCCGAATACCTCGCCAACCTGTGGGACGCATGGAAGGCGCTCGCCGCAGCCCGCCATGCCCGCGACCCGCTCGAACTCGAACTGCCCGAGAGGCGCGTGGTCCTGAACGAGCAGGGCCAGATCGCCGAGATCGCCATCCGCGAGCGCCTCGATGCGCACCGCGTGGTCGAGGATTTCATGATCGCCGCCAACGTCGCGGCGGCCAAGGCGCTGGAGGCGAAGACCGCCCCTGTCGTCTACCGCATCCATGAACCGCCGAGCCGCGAGAAACTGATCGCCCTGCGTGATTACCTTGCGACGATGGGCAAGAAGCTGGCGCTGGGGCAGGTGGTGACGCCGAGCCTGTTCAACCGGATGCTCAAGGACGTCACCGACGAGGCTGAAAAGGCGCTGGTGATGGAGGCTGTGCTGCGCAGCCAAACGCAGGCCTATTACGGCCCCGCCAATGCCGGGCACTTCGGCCTGAGCCTCGGATCATACGCCCACTTCACCTCGCCGATCCGCCGCTATTCCGATCTTCTGGTGCACCGCGCGCTGGTCGATGCCTACAAGCTGGAACAGCCTGCTCCGCCGGGGTCGATCCCTGCGACGAGCGGCCTGTCGGACCGCGACCGCGCCAGCCTCGATCAGGTATCCACCGCGATCAGCCAGACCGAGCGCCGTGCGATGGAGGCCGAGCGTGATACCATCGACCGCTACGTCGCGGCATGGCTCTCGGTCCGGGTGGGCGAGGTGTTCGACACCCGCATCACCGGTGTGCAGTCCTTCGGCTTCTTCGCCACCATCGTTGGCCTCGGCGGCGACGGCCTCGTCCCGATCTCGACGCTGGGGAATGAATATTTCCGCTATGACGAGGCGGCCAAGGCGCTGGTCGGCACCGACAGCGGCACGGTCTATGCGAGTGGCGACCGCCTCAAGCTGCGCCTCGCCGAATCCAATGCGCTTACCGGATCGTTGAAATTCGTGCTGCCCGACAGGGACGCAGGCGTGATCGAACCGCGCGGGACCCGCCCCGAAGATCGGCGGCGCGGGCGCGAAGGAACACCGGGGGGCGGACCACCCAGAACGGCGGGCAAGTTCATGGTCGGCCAGCGCGGGCGGCCCGGCAATATCCGCCATCAGGGCCGCAAGAAGTAGCTGCTCACACCGCTCCTAAGTCAGGCGGTGTGATCGCTCTTGGTCTCGTCGTAATCGGCGGGGACGATGTAGAGCGGGCAGCGTAGCGAGCCCGCTGCGGCCGAAAAGTGCGTCACCAGCGGTCCGGGCGCCGCGCCCTTGGCTGCGCCCAGCACCAACGCGGCGACTTCGGCATGTTCGGCGAGGAATTCGCTGACGATCTTCTGCCCTTGGCCGATCTTGACCGAAATCGTCGGCATGATCCCGCTTTCGGCGAGGAGATTGCCGGCCACGCCATGCGCCAGCATTTCGGCCCGGTCGCGCGCTTCGGCTTCGATGGTTGCCTGAACGGCCCCGAAAGCCGAGAAGTTCTGCTGCGGCACCAGCGCGAGCAGATGCACCGCGCCGCCCACTGCAACGGCCCGCCTCGCGGCGTAGCGCAGGGCGGCGGTCGCCTCCTCGCTCTCGTCGATGATGACCAGAAATGTGCGCATCGTCTCAGCCCCGTTGGGGGCCGAGGTATCAATGCATTCGTATGGATTGGCAAGTCCCGCCGCACTTCACCTATTCTGGGCCTTGCCCGCCGCTAGGGAATTGGCCAGAGAACGGCCAAGGATCGATTGCGGGAGTTACAACGGATCATGGCCTTGGACATCAGGATGCCGGCTTTGTCGCCCACGATGGAAGAAGGCACGCTTGCGCGATGGCTCGTCAAGGTCGGCGACACCGTGCGATCGGGCGACGTGATGGCCGAGATCGAGACCGACAAGGCGACGATGGAATTCGAGGCGGTCGATGAAGGGGTAATCGCCGAAATCCTGATCGAAGCGGGCAGCGAGAACGTGAAGGTGGGCGCGGTGATCGCGCGGCTGGCGGTCGAAGGCGAGGAAGCGGCGCCCCCAAGCACTCAGGCGGCTGCTCCGGCAGCGGCGGCAGCTAAGGAAGTGGCACCCGCTCCGGTGGCGAGTGCGCCGGTTGCGGCTGAAGGCCCTGCTGCTACCCCGACCGCGCGTAAGCTTGCCGAGCAGAACAACATCGACCTTGCCGCCATCGCTGGCAGCGGCCCCAAGGGCAAGATCACCAAGGAAGACGTCGAGGCCGCAATCGCCAAGGGCGGCGGCTCTCCTGCTCCTGCTCCTGCGCCAGCGGCTACGTCCGCGGCTCCGACCTCCGCTCCGGCTCAGGCAGCCTCGGGTGAGCGCGTTGTCGCCTCGCCGCTCGCCAAGCGGATCGCTGCCGACAAGGGTATCGATCTCGCGCAGGTGAAGGGCAGCGGTCCCAATGGCCGCATCGTCAAGGATGACGTCGAGGGCTTCACCCCCGGCGCGGCGGCTCCGGTGGCGGCTCCCGCGGCAAGCGCCCCGGCATCTGCACCGGCCCCCACACCTGCACCCGCCATCGAAGGCGGTGCGCCGTTTGCCGAGGAGAAGCTCTCCGGCGTCCGCAAGGTCATCGCCCGCCGCCTCACCGAGAGCAAACAGACGGTTCCGCACTTCTATCTCACCATCGACATACGGCTCGACCCGCTGCTGGAACTGCGCGCGCAGCTCAACAAGTCGCTTGAACCGGACGGCGTGAAGCTGTCGGTCAACGACCTGCTCATCAAGGCGCTCGCCCGCGCGCTGATCCGCGTGCCGCAGTGCAATGTCAGCTTCCACGGCGACACCCTGCGCCGCTACAGCCGCGCTGACGTGTCGGTGGCGGTGGCCGCTCCTTCGGGCCTGATCACGCCGGTCATCACCAGCGCCGACACCAAGGGCCTCGCCGCGATCTCGACCGAGATGAAGACGCTCGCGGGCAAGGCGCGGGATGGCAAGCTGATGCCGCACGAATACCAGGGCGGCACGGCGAGCATTTCCAACCTCGGCATGTTCGGGATCAAGCAGTTCGACGCGGTGATCAACCCGCCGCAGGGCATGATCCTCGCGGTCGGGGCAGGGCAGCAGGCACCCTATGTGGTCGATGGCGAGATCAAGGTGGCCACCGTGCTCCACGCCAGCGGCAGCTTCGACCACCGCGCCATCGACGGTGCGGACGGCGCGCAGCTCATGGAGGCGATCAAGCAGCTGTGCGAGAACCCGATGGGGCTGGTGGTGTGATGATGCACGAGCCCACCTCCTCTCCCCCCGCGGGAGAGGAAGGGGCCCGCCGCGCAGCGGTGGGAAGGAGAGGGGGCAGGCATGATCTTCTCCCCCTCGCCAAACGGATGCGGCGCGAACCGACCGAGGCTGAAGCAAAACTCTGGTCGATGCTGCGGGGCGCGCGGCTGAGCGGGTTGAAGTTCAAGCGGCAGGAACAGCTGGGCGATTATATCGTCGATTTCGTGTGTTTCGACGAACGCGTGATCGTTGAAGCTGATGGCTCGCAGCATGCCGAAAGCGCGCGTGATGCAGTTCGCGATGCTTGGTTGGCTGATCAAGGATTTCGCGTGTTGCGGTTTTGGAACAATGAGAATTCTCGGCAATCCTGATGGGGTTGCGCGGGTTATTCTTGAGGCGGCATTGCCCCCTCTCCCCAACCCCTCTCCCGCAGGGGGAGAGGGGCTATGAGCCGCTCCCCCCAAATCCGCGTCACCGCCATGCCCGCCGACACCAACCCCTATGGCGGGGTGTTCGGCGGCTGGCTGATGGCGCAGATGGCGCTCGGCGCAGGCTCTCTTGCGAGCCGCATCGGGGAGGGCAAGGCCGTGGTGGTCTCCGCAACCGACTTTGCCTTCCCGGGCGCAATGGCGGTGGGTGACGAACTCTCCGTCTATTGCGACGTCCTCGCCACCGGCACCACATCGCTGACCATCGCCGCCGAGGCCATCGCCCGCGAGCGTAACAGCGAGGCCACCATCAAGGTCGCCCAAGGCACCTTCAAATTCGTGTTGATCGGCGAAGACAACCGCCCACGCGCGATCGCCGCCAGCGAAACGCTTCTCCTCCCCAAGGACAATGACAATGGCCAATGACTATGACGTGATCGTGCTGGGCTCCGGCCCCGGCGGCTATGTCGCGGCAATCCGCTGCGCGCAGCTCGGGCTGAAGACCGCGATTGTCGAGCGCGAAAACCTTGGCGGCATCTGCCTCAACTGGGGCTGCATCCCGACCAAGGCGATGCTGCGCTCGGCCGAGATCTTCCACTACATGCAGAACGCCAAGGATTACGGTCTGGTCGCAAACGGGATCGAGGCGGACTTAGCCGCCATCGTCAAGCGCAGCCGCGGGGTGGCCAAGCAGCTCAATCAGGGCATCGGCCACCTGATGAAGAAGAACAAGATCACCGTGCACATGGGCACCGGTACGCTGACCGGCGCATCCAGCCTGACGGTGAAGAGCGACAAGGGCGAAGAGCAACTCTCCGCCAAGCACATTATCGTCGCGACCGGAGCCCGCGCCCGCGATCTGCCCTTCGCCCCGGCGGACGGCAAGCGCGTGTGGACCTATCGCCACGCGATGACGCCTGCCGAACTCCCAGCGAAGCTGCTGGTGATCGGTTCGGGGGCGATCGGGATCGAATTTGCCAGCTTCTACAATGATCTGGGAAGCGAAGTTACCGTCGTCGAGATGCTCGACCGGGTTGTGCCGGTGGAGGACGCCGATGTCTCGACCTTCCTCGAAAAGTCGCTGCGCAAGCAGGGCATCAACATCATGACCGGCGCGGGCGTGGAAGCGATCACGGTGTCGGACAGCGGCATCACCGCCACCATCAAGGACAAGGCGGGCAACGCCGCGCCCAGCGAATTCACCCATGTGATCGTCGCCATCGGCATTGTGCCCAATACCGAGAATATCGGGCTGGAAAGCCTTGCCGAGATGGACCGCGGCTTCATCCAGATCGATGGCTACGGCCGCACCAAAAGCCCCGGCCTGTGGGCCATTGGCGACTGCACGCCCGGCCCGTGGCTGGCGCACAAGGCGAGCCATGAGGGCGTCACCTGCGCCGAGGCCATCGCGCAGGAACTCGGCAACACCGAGGTTCACCCGCACCCGCTCAACCGCATGGCGATCCCGGGCTGCACCTATTGCCACCCGCAGATCGCCAGCGTCGGCCTGACCGAGGCCAAGGCCAAGGAAGCCGGCTACGAGCTGCGCATCGGCAACTTCCCCTTCATCGGCAACGGCAAGGCAATTGCGCTGGGCGAGGCGGAGGGTTTCATCAAGACCATCTTCGACGCCAAGACCGGCGAGCTCCTTGGGGCGCACATGATCGGCGCGGAAGTGACCGAGCTGATCCAAGGCTACACGGTGGGCAAGGTGCTCGAAACCACCGAGGCCGAACTGATGCAAACCATCTTCCCGCATCCCACGCTCAGCGAGATGATGCACGAAAGCGTGCTCGACGCCTATGGACGTGCGATCCACTTTTGATCAGCGATAAGCCGTTTATCGCGCACGTTGGCTTGCGCTAAAGTTTAATCCAAGTCATTTTCTAGGGCGTGACCATTCACGCGCCCGATCTTGCTGACCGCATCCTAGCCGCCGACCGCTCGCTGGCGGGCGGCAAGGTAGCCGAGGCGCGCGGCATTCTCGAGGAAGCGGCGCGGCTCGATCCGCCTGAACCGGCGTTCTGGCAGCGCCTCGCGACTGTCCGCAAAATGGCGGGCGCGCCCCTGCTCGCGCTCGATGCGATCGACCGGGCGCTGGCCCTCGCGCCGCTCGATTTCATGAACCTGATGATGCGCGCGCACCTGCTCGATGCGTCGGGGCATCCGGACGCGGGCGAGGCTTATGGCCGCGCGCTCGCGCAGCCGCGCCCCGATCCCCTGCCGCCGATGTTCCAGCGCACCATTGCCCGCGCCGAAGCCGCCTGGGCGGCGCACCAGCAAACCATGACCGCGCGGCTCGGCGCGGCTTTCGAGGCGAGCGGCGCCGACCTTACCCCCGCCGAACGCCGCCGGGCCGCGCGTTTCGCCAGCAACATCGCACGCACGACGCACACCTATCATTCCGACCCGACCCACTTCGGCTGGCCGGGCCTGCGCGAATTCGAATTCCACGACCGCGCAGCCTTCCCGTGGCTTGAGGAACTTGAAAGCCTCACGCCCGCCATCCGCGCCGAGCTCGACACGCTCGCCAATGCGCCTGACGCGGCGCTGGTGCCTTACGTGAAATACGGCGACAGCGAGCCGCTCGCCCAGTGGCGCGAGCTGAACCACAATCGCGACTGGACCGCGATCCACCTGATCGAGCGCGGGCAGAACGTCGCCGCCAATGCAGCGCATTGCCCGGCGACGATGGATTTCCTCGCCCAGATGGAACAGCCCGCGATCACCGGCTGCGCGGCCAATGCGATGTTCTCGCTGCTCGCCCCGCACACCCACATCCCGCCGCATGTCGGCGTCGCCAATTTCCGGCTGGTGTGCCACCTGCCGCTGATCGTGCCGAACCGCTGCTGGTTCCGGGTCGGCGCCGACACCCGCGATTTCGCCGAGGGACAGGCGTGGGTCTTCGACGACACGATTGAACACGAGGCAAAGAACGAGACCGACGCCTTGCGGGTGATCCTCATCTTCGACCTGTGGCACCCCGACCTCTCGCCCGCCGAACGCGCGGCAATCGCGGCGGCGGTGTCGGCGGCGGCCTTCCCGGTGGGCGCGTTGTAGGATAGCATCGCGGTGGAACAGGCGCCGGCACACGCGGAGGTGAGCAAATGGCCGATCTCGAAGTACACTTCCCGCAACCGTGCAGCGAGCCGTGGGAGGCAATGGCCCCGCGCGGCTGCAACCGGCATTGTGCACGCTGCGACACGGTTGTTCACGATCTCGCCGCGCTGACCTTCGATCAGGCGGCGGCCCTGCTCGCAAACGCGGCCGAGGTCTGCGTGCGCGCCAAGGTGGACCGCGACGGGGTGGTAGCCCTCAAGCGGGATGGCGGGAGCGCCGCGCGGCGGATGGTCACAGCGGCCGGTGTCTCGCTCGCCCTCGCGACGGCAGCCTGCCAGACCGTGCCGGAGACGAGCGAACCTCGCTACCAGATCACCGGCAAGTTTGCCTGGACCGATTTCTACCACTCGGCTGAACTGCGCTCGGCTGACGGCCGTAAATGGCCCAAGCGCCGTGAGCCGGGCACAGGCCGTTTCGTCTTCGACGGCCTCGCCCCGGGCGTCTATTCGCTGACCGTCAAGGACGACTGCGACAACCGCGTCGCATTCGAAACGATCACGATCACCGATGCCTCGGTCGAGGCGAAGAACACCATTCCGGAAGAAGGATGCATCATCGTCGGCGCGATGATCAAGGTTGAGCGGCCAGAACGGGCCTAGCTACGCACGCGTTCGGCCAGCTTGTTCAGCCCGTCGATGCGCCGGATACGGTAGCCGTTGTCGGTGAAAATCCGGTCGATCTCCGCATCGTCCTCTGCGACTTCGTAGAGGATCGCGTCGGTGATCTGGAGGGTGCGGCGGGCGCCCTGGAGCGCGAGCAGCTCTGCCCCCTCAAGATCCATCTTCATGACATGGACCCGCTCCAACCCCTTGGTCACATCATCAAGCGTGGTGGTAGCAACCGAAATGGATCGCCCCCCGCCGTCAAGGTTGCGGATGATCGAGGCCTGACCGAAATGGCTCGCATCGGGCATCCCGATGGTGAGCACCTGACCCGCCTCGTCAGACAGCGCCATCTCGACCAGATCGACATTGCCGAGATCATTGAGGGCAATGGTCCGGCGAAGCGAGCTGGCCGTCTCGGGCGTCATCTCGATGGCGATCACGCGCCCCGAAGGCCCGACGGCCTGTGAGAAATTCGCCGTGAAAATGCCGATGTTGGCCCCGGCATCAATGGCGACGCCGCCGGGCGGCAGGTGGTCGAGAAGGGGATCGATCAGCCTCTGGTGCGTCCGTTGCCGGATATGCCCGAGATCATCGCTGCGGGCTCTGATCGAAAACCGGAAGCCGTCTGTGACTGCCAGCGTGGCCTGTTCGACAAGCTGCGGCTCGCGCCACTGGCCGGGCGCATCGGTCAGGCCTGCAAGGCTCGCCCGGAAGGACCGGACGAGCACCGCCTGATCGGCCGGGCTGATCCCGCGGCAGTCTCTGAACAGGCCGCCCCACAGACCGAGTCGGTGGACCGCGGTGCGCAGCGACTTCTGGGCAAGATCGACCGGCGCCGGAAGGATGGTCTGGATCTGCTTTCGAAGTGTCACGCCGCCGCTCCGCGCTACCGACCGGTTGTCCGGTCAGGGATCTTGGCGGACAGGGTGGGATTCGAACCCACGGTAGGCTTGCACCTACGGCGGTTTTCAAGACCGCTGCCTTAAACCACTCGGCCACCTGTCCTATGCCGCAAGCCGCTAACGCCGAACAAAAGATTTGTCACGTCCCGCGACATTCCGACCCTTGGAGAAGCGCGACCCTGACGCCGTTCAGACCCTTCACAGAACGCGCTAGACCCCCGTTAGACCCCTTCTAGACCCCCTCTAGGCCCCATTTAGACCCGCTTCGAAACGGGTTTTTGGCGATGTTTCACGTGAAACAGTGGTTTTGCGGCGGACTGGCTGAAACAGGGCTCGGGCTGCAAGTCATCCCCAGTTCGGTTGTTGGGAATTCAGCCAAGGTGTGACATCCCTTGTTTGATGATTCCCCGCCTCCTTCCTGCCGCCGCGCTGGCGATCGCCGGTATCGCGACCATCGGCGTCTCACCGGCCGAGGCGCCCGCGACCGCGCAGAGCGTGAGCGCCGATGGCCTGACCTTCGACGCCTATCTCGAACAGCTCAAAGCCCGTGCCCGCGCAGAAGGTGTGCGCGAGGCGACGATCGAGCGCATGACTGCCGGGCTCACTCCCAATGCGCGGGTCATCGCGCTCGACAACAACCAGCCCGGCAGCGGCACCGCCCGCGGATTTCCGCCAATGTCGGGCTATATCGCGACCCATGTCGATGCGTCGCGGATCGGAGGAGGGCGCGCGGTCTACAGCCAGAACCGCGAGCTTCTGGCGCAGATCGAGGCGCGGTATGGCGTGCCCGGATCGATCCTCGTCGCGATCTTCGGCCACGAGACCAGCTACGGCCGGGTGAAGGGCGACTTCGATCTTTCCCGCAGCCTCGCCACGCTCGCCTGGGAAGGCCGCCGCCGCGACCTGTTCTCCGATGAATTCGTCGCGCTGATGAAAATCGCCGACAAGGGTTTCGACCGCTCGCAGTTGGTCGGGAGCTATGCCGGCGCCTTTGGCAATCCGCAGTTCCTACCCAGCGTCTACCAACGCCTCGCCACTGACGGTGATGGGGATGGGCGCGCCGACATCTTTGCCAACAGGCCCGACACCTTCGCCTCGATCGCCAACTATTTTCGCGATGCCGGATGGCGGTCGGGGCAGCCTTGGGGCGTGCAGGCTGCGGTGCCTTCGGGCTTCAACGTTTCCGCCTATCGCACGCGGCTCGTCTCGCCGGTCTGCCCCCGCGTCCATGAACGCCTCAGCCGCTGGATGACCGTGGGCGAGTGGCGCGCTGTGGGCGTGGTGCCGCAGCAGCCCCTGGGCGATGACGTCATGGTGTCATTCTTCCAGCCCGATGGCCCGGGCACCCCGGCGTGGCTGTTGACCGGCAACTACCGCGCAATCCTCGAGTATAACTGCTCGAGCTACTACGCCCTGAGCGTGGGATTATTGGCTGACGAAATCGTGAACTGACGCCTCCCCGTGCCTCGCCAAGCGGGGAGCGGATGGATATAGCAACCCGCGTGATGTCCCCCGAGAAACCGCGCCGCGTGCTGCGCCTGATTGCCCTTGCCGCTCTCCTTGTCGCGCTGCCGGCGCGCGCGGTGGTGCCCGACCCGGGCGCCTTAGCTCCCGCCATTCCCTCCGCTGCAGAGGCGCCCGTCGCGCTGCTGATCGATCTGGGCAGCGGACAGGTGCTCCACGCGCGCAATCCCGACCGGCGCTTCATGCCCGCCTCGGTGACCAAGGTGATGACCCTGTATCTGGCCTTCGAGCTGATGAAGGCGGGCAATCTCGATCCCCGGCAGGTCTTCGTGATGCGGCCCGAGGTCGCGCGCGATTGGCGGCGCAAGGGCTCGACCATGTTTCTTGATGCAGGCGAGCAGGTGCGGGTCGAGGACCTGTTGCTCGGCATCGCCAACGTCTCGGCCAATGACGGCGCGGCGGTGCTCGGCGATGGGCAGGCGGGATCGGTCGCGGCGTGGACTGCCCAGATGAACCGCACGGCCTGGGGCCTCGGCATGAACGGGAGCCATTTCAACTCACCCAACGGCTTTCCTGACGAGGGCAAAACCTTCACCACCGCGACCGACCTCGCGACGCTGGCACGGGCGCTGATCACCAAGCATCCTGACGAGTTCGGCTATTACATCGGGCGAATGGGGTTTGCTTACAAAGGCATCGCGCAGGTCAATCATGACCCGATGATCGGGCGGGTGCCGGGGGCGGACGGGATCAAGACCGGCTTCACCAACGAATCCGGTTTCTCCTATCTTGGCACCGCGCGGCGCAACGGACAGCGGTTGGTACTGGTGCTCGCCGGCGTGGAGAACGGCAGGCTGCGCGCACGTCTCGCGAGGTCTTATGTCGAGTGGGGCTTTTCCGCCTTCGAACGGCGGCAACTCTTCGCGCCGGGCGCCGTGGTGGGCGAGGCGCGGGTGCAAGACGGCAATACGCGGCATATCGCTCTCAAGGCGGCGGGTCCGGTGGCCATCAATCTGCCGCGCGGGAGCACCGCACCGCTGAGCGCGACGATCCGTTACGAAGGCCCGCTGCGCGCGCCGATCGCCGCCGGGCAGGAAATCGCGATTCTAGAGGTGACCGCGCCCGGAGTGTCGCTCGCACGCATCCCGCTCTACGCCGCCGAGGCGGTCAAGACCGCAGGGCCGCTCGACCGCATCGTCAACGCCGTGGCGAGGCTGTTTTCGTGAGCGCCGCGCCGGGCCGGTTCATCGCCTTCGAGGGGGGCGAGGGGGCGGGTAAGTCGACGCAAGCACAGCTGCTCGCCGAGGCTCTGCGCGCTCGCGGATTGACCGTCGTTGTCACCCGTGAGCCCGGAGGCACAGCGGGGGCCGAGGCAATCCGGAGCCTGCTGCTCCATCCGCCGGGCGAGACTGGGTGGCCCGCCCAAGCAGAGGCCCTGCTGTTCGCCGCCGCCCGCGCCGACCATGTCGCGAACCTCATCCGTCCCGCGCTGGCCCGCGGCGAATGGGTGGTGTGCGACCGCTTCGTCGATTCAAGCCGCGCCTATCAGGGCGGTGCAGGTGGGCTGGGTGACGCTGCCGTCACCGCGCTTCACGCCTTCGGCAGCGATGGACTGCGCCCCGACCGCGTGATCCTGCTCGAGGGTGACGAGGCCGCGTTGGCGAGCCGGCTTGCCTCTCGAGGCGAAGTTACCGACGCGATCGAGGGGCGCTCTGCCGATTACCACCGCGCCGTTGCCGCCGCTTTCCGCGCGCTCGCCGAGGCCGACCCGCAGGGCTTCGCCCGGATCGAGGCCCTGGGCGCCCCTGAGGTAGTTCACGCTCGCATCCTCGACGCCTTGGAAGACCTCGTCCCATGACCCACTGGCCCAACCATACGGAAGCTTGGCGCGCATGGCACGATGCGCTGGGCGGCGAGCGAATGCATCACGGCTGGCTGCTCGCAGGCAAGGCCGGCCTCGGCAAGCGCGACTTCGCCATGGCCGCCGCGCGGGAGCTGGTCGCGGAGGAGGGCATCCCTCAACCGCAGGGCGATCACCCCGACATCATCACGCTCACCTATGGCCCTAAGGACGACAAGGGCGAAAAGGCGCAGGCCGACGGCAAGCCCTTCGAACTTGCCCGCTCGATCCGCATCAAGCAGATCCGCGCGATGCAAAAGCGGCTTGTCACCCGCCCGACGCTGGGTAGCCGCCGCGCGATTATCATCGATCCCGCGGACGACATGGAGAAAGCTGCCGCCAACGCGCTCCTCAAAAGCCTCGAGGAACCGCCCCTGGGCACCTTCTTTCTGCTCGTCACCCACCGCCCGGCGCGCCTCCTGCCGACGATCCGCTCGCGCTGCCGGACCCTGCGCTTCCCGGCCCTTACCGACAGCCAGCTGTCCGCCCTGCTTGACGACGCGGGGCTCGTCCCCGATTCCCAAGCGATCGCCGCCGCCGAGGGCTCTTTGGGCGCGGCTCTGCGGTTCGCCGAGCAGAACCTTGCTCCGATCGCGCGGGTCATTTCGGGGCTGCTGGCAGGCGGCGATAGCGGCATCACAGGACGCGGTGAGCTTGCCCGCCTGATCGGCCCGCGTGCCGATCGCGAGCGCGTGCAAGCGGTGCTCGAACTCGCCCAGTCGCTAGCGGCCCGCGCCGCGCGCACGACCGACGACGCCCGGCGCCGCGCCCGGTTGGTCGAAACCCACGCCGCGCTCGTCGCGCTTGCCGCCGAAGCGCCGACTGCCAATTTCGATTCCGGTATGCTGCCCTTCGAGATCGGTACCTTGCTTGTCGCGGCCGCCCCCGCTAGCGAACCGGCACATGGCTGACACCACCCCCTTCTACATCACCACCGCGATCAGCTATCCCAATGGGCGCCCGCACATCGGCCACGCCTACGAGGCGATCGCGGCCGACGTGATAGCGCGCTTCCAGCGCTTGTCTGGTCGCCGCGTGCGCTTCCAGACCGGCACCGACGAACACGGGCTGAAAATGGCGCGCAAGGCTGAGGAGCAGGGCCGCTCGCCGTCCGATCTCGCCGACGAAATGTCGGGTTATTTCCGAGCGATGTGCGACGCTCTGAACGTATCTTATGATCGGTTCATCCGAACCAGCGAGCCCGATCACCACCGCGCTAGTCAGGCAATCTGGCAGGCGATGGAGGCGGCGGGCGACCTCTATCTCGATCGTTACGAGGGTTGGTACTCGGTCCGTGATGAAGCCTACTACGACGAAAGCGAGCTTGTTGAAGGCGAGGGGGGTGACAAGCTCTCCCCGCAAGGCACTCCGGTCGAATGGACAGTCGAGGAAAGCTGGTTCTTCCGGCTTTCCAAGTATCAGGACCAACTGCTTGAATTGCTGAAGACTCCCGGCTTCCTCGAACCGGCAAGCCGCCGCAACGAGATGATTGCTTTCGTCGAGCAGGGCTTGCGCGACCTTTCGGTCAGCCGCACCTCCTTCGACTGGGGCGTTAAGGTTCCGGGGAGCGAGGGACACGTGATGTATGTGTGGGTCGATGCCCTCACGAACTACCTCACGGGCCTCGGCTACCCAGACGACATGGGCGAATTCTGGCCTGCCAGCCTACACCTCATTGGCAAGGACATCGTGCGCTTCCACACGATCTACTGGCCCGCCTTCCTGATGAGCGCGAACCTACCGCTGCCGAAAAAGGTTTTCGGCCACGGTTTCCTGCTCAATCGCGGGCAGAAGGAATCGAAGTCGCTCGGCAATGTCACCGATCCGCTCGATTTGGCGGATCGGTTTGGCGTCGACGCCTTGCGCTACTTCCTGATCCGCGAAGTCGCTTTCGGACAAGATGGCAGCTATTCTCCGGAAGCCATTGTCCAAAGGACGAATGGTGAGCTCGGGAACGCTTTCGGCAACCTTGCCCAGCGTACACTCGGCTTCATCGCCAAGAACCTCGAAGGGTATCTTCCCGCCATTCGCGGCCACCACGAGGTGGACAATGCGCTGTTCGAGGCAGTTGATCGGGCGATCACCACGGACATCCCCGAAGGTTTCAAGAACCTCGCTCTGCAACAGGCGGTCGAGGCTTGGCTTCAGGCGGTCTTTGCCTGCAACGCCTACATCGATGCGCAGGCGCCCTGGACCTTGCGCAAGACCGATCCGGAGCGGATGGAGACCGTGCTCGCCACCCTCTACATCTGCATCGCGCAGTTGACGGTGGCGATCAGTCCGGTCATTCCGGCGAGCAGCGCCCAGCTCCTCGATACGCTTGGCGTGCCCGAAGGTCTCCGTAACCTCGAAGGCATCCGCAGCCACTGGTATTCGCCGCTGGCAGAGAGCGATTACCAGATCGTAGCGCCGACCCCGCTGTTTCCGCGGCTCGAACTGCCGGCCGAGGAGGCCTGAGCGCGGCGATGCTGGTCGATAGCCACTGCCATCTCGAATACAAAGGCCTCGTCGAGGACCGCGAGGGTGTGCTTGCACGAGCGCGGGCGGCTGGGGTGGGAGCGTTCCTCAACATCTCGACCCGCCAGAGCGAATGGGACGAAGTGGTCGCCACCGCGGCGCGTGAGCCCGATGTCTTCGCCAGCGTAGGCATCCACCCGCACGAAGCCGACGCGCATCAGGATCTCGGCCGCGTCGCCTTGTTGGAGGCCACGCGCCACCCGCGGGTGATCGCCATCGGCGAAACTGGGCTCGACTACTATTACGACAAGTCGGACAGAGACGCGCAGAAGTCACTGTTTCGCATGCATATCGACGTTGCGCGCGAAACGCAGCTGCCGCTCATCATCCATACTCGCGATGCCGAGGAAGACACCCACGCGATCCTCGCGGAGGAGATGGGGAAGGGGGCCTACCCCGCGCTTATCCACTGCTTTACCGCTTCGGCCGATTTCGCCGAGAAGGTGCTGGCGCTGGGTCTGACAATCTCGCTCTCGGGGATCGTGACCTTCAAGAACGCCAAAGACTTGCAGGAGGTCGCGAAAATCATTCCTGAAGATCGACTGCTGGTCGAGACTGACAGCCCCTTCCTCGCCCCGGTGCCGCATCGGGGCAGGGTGTGCGAACCGGCCTATGTGGCCGACACCGCCGCCTTCGTCGCAGGCCTACGTGGAACAAATGTCGAACACCTCAAGCAGGTGACGACTGCCAATTTCTTCAACCTTTTTAGCAAGGCCAAGCCGTGAAGCTGGTGATGCTCGGCTCGGGCACCTCGACCGGGGTGCCGCGACTGGGCGGGCCGGACGGCACGGGCGACTGGGGCGACTGCGATCCCGAAGAGCCTCGCAATCGCCGAACACGGGTGTCGATCATGGTCGAGAGCGACGATGGCAGGCGCTTACTGGTGGATACATCGTCAGATTGCCGTGCTCAGCTGCTGGCGAACCGCGTCGGGCATCTCGACGCGGTGTTCTGGACGCATGACCATGCTGATCATTGCCACGGCATCGATGACCTGCGGGTGCTGCGCTACGGGCGCGGCGGGCCGATCCCCGGGTTCGCCGAGACCGAGACAGTCCGGCGGCTGCGACAGCGGTTCGGCTACGTCTTTGCCGGGCAAGAAGGTTATCCCACGATCTGCACAATCGATACGCTCGACCGGCTACGGATGATCGCCGGCTTCGGGGTGGATTGGTGTCAGATGGCCCACGGACCCGGCGAGACGACTGCCTATCGCTTCGAAGCTGATGGCAAAAGCGTAGCCTATGCCACGGATTTCAGTGCGATTACGGATGAGATGATCGAGTTGTTCTACAAGGTCGACATCCTCGTAAGCGACTGCCTGCGACGCGATCCGCATCCGACGCATGCGCATTTGGCTATGGCCATCAAGCTCGGCGAAAAGTGCCGTGCAGACCGTATGGTGTTGAGCCATCTCGACAAGAGCATGGATTACCGGACGCTTTGCGCCGAAGTGCCGGACTTCGTCACCGTGGGCTATGACGGTCTGGAGATGACCGCGTGAACCCGGATTTGGTTTTGCCGATCATCACGAGCTTGGCGTGGTTGGTCTTGTGCGGCGTTTCGCTGGCATCCTTCCAGCTGGGATGGAGTAAGATGGTCAAGATGGTGCTCGTGTGGATTGCGATCTTTGCAGGCCTGTTCCTGATCGCCGAATGGTTCATGGTGGCGCGCGACACGTCCTCAGCCATCATATAACTTTACATAATATATATTATCCATCTTGAGGATCGGGATGAGCGACACACAATTAGAGCCCCCCATCGACCGCCTCCTCGCGATCATGGCCCGGCTTCGCAATCCAGAGCGCGGTTGCGGATGGGATCTTGCTCAAGATTTCGCGAGCATCGCCCCTTACACAATCGAAGAAGCCTACGAGGTCGCAGACGCGATCGCCCGCAAAGACATGGCGGAACTGCGCGACGAACTTGGCGATCTGCTGTTCCAGGTCGTCTTCCATGCCCGCATGGCCGAGGAAGCCGGACACTTCGCCTTCGCGGATGTCGCCGCCGCGATCTCCAACAAGATGGAGGCGCGCCATCCGCACATCTTCGCCGCCGCCGGCGGAACGATGGACGAGGCTCGATGGGAGGACCTCAAGGCGCAAGAACGCAGTGCCAAGGGTGTCGCCAGCGCCTTGGACGGGGTCGCCTTGACGTTGCCGGCCCTGATGCGCGCCGAAAAACTCCAGAAGCGCGCTGCCCGCACTGGGTTCGACTGGCCCGATCCTTCCGGTTCGGAAGCAAAGATTGCCGAAGAAATCGATGAACTTAAGACTGCAACAACGCACGAACACAAGGTCGAGGAAGCCGGCGACTTGATCTTCGCGGTGGTCAATTATGTTCGTGCCCACGGAATCAGCGCGGAAGAAGCGCTGCGCGCGGCCAATGCCAAGTTCGAACGGCGTTTCCGGGCAATGGAGGACTTGGCCGAATTCTGATTTCCCCAACCTGTCGCTGGAGGCGCAGGAGGAGCTCTGGCAGAAGGTCAAAAAAGACTCTTAAACCTCAGGAGAGGCTAGCGAACTGCCCTAGCTCCTTGGGATTGAGCCGCACTGTCACCCGCCTCAACTGGCCGCCTTCTCCATCACCAGCATCCTCATCGCCTAGCACATCGCCATGCGCATGAAGCCAAGCAATCCGGCGCCCGTCACTGACCGGGAGTATGAAGCTTACCTCGCGTGCACCGCCGGTGAGCAGCCGGGTGAGTTCGGCCTCGAGAAGGTCCACACCCTCCCCCGTCACTGCCGAAAGGATCACGGCGCTCTGCCCTTCCCCCGCTTCGCGCAATTCCTCGAGACTTTCAGCGTCTAGCAGGTCAGACTTGTTCCAGACTTCGAGTATGGGAATGGTGCTTGTGCCTGTCTCGGCATCGACGACATCCAGCTCGGCCAGTACCTCAAGCACCTGCTTTTTCTGCGCGGCGTGGGAGGGGTTGGCCATATCGCGTACGTGGCAGATCACGTCAGCGGCGGTCACTTCTTCCAGCGTCGCGCGAAAGGCTGCCACAAGCTGGGTCGGAAGATCGGAGATGAATCCCACCGTGTCGGAGAGGATCGCCTTCTCGACGCCCGGAAGTCCGATCGCGCGCATGGTTGGGTCGAGTGTCGCGAAGAGCAGATCCTCGGCCATCACATCTGACCCGGTCATACGGTTGAAAAGTGTCGACTTACCCGCATTGGTATAGCCAACCAGCGCCACCACCGGCCAAGGCGCGCGGCCGCGGCGGTCACGGTGGAGCTGGCGGGTCTTCCTCACCTGCTCAAGCTCGCGGCGAAGGCGACCCATCCGCTGGCGGATCATCCGGCGGTCAGCCTCGATCTGGGTCTCGCCGGGCCCGCCGAGGAAGCCGAAGCCCCCGCGCTGGCGTTCAAGGTGGGTCCAGCTGCGCACAAGGCGGCTCTGCTGGTAATCGAGGTGGGCAAGCTCGACCTGCAAGCGCCCTTCGGCGGTTGCCGCGCGCTCACCGAAGATCTCGAGGATCAGGCCGGTGCGGTCAATGACCTTGCGCTTGAGTTTGTCTTCGAGGTTGCGCTGCTGGATCGGCGTGAGCGCGCCGTCGACAATCACAAGTTCCGCCGCGTGCTGCTCGCACCAGGTGGAGATGTTCTCGACTTGGCCCGAGCCGAACAGCGTGTTGGGCTGCATCTGGCGCACCGGCAAAATCGCCGAGTGCGCGATCACTACGCCGATCGCCAGCGCGAGCCCCTCAGCCTCGGCGAGGCGTTCGGCAGCGTCGAGATCGTAGCGCAACTTACGGATGTCGGGGCACAGAACCAGTGCCCGCGCACCGCGGGTCACCTCATCCTGGAGATCACTGTCAAAGCTCAGTCGTCTATCCCGTCGAGGTCGCCGTCATCGTCGTCATCGACACTGAGGTCGACCGGCGAAGCGGGCTGAATGGTGGATACTGCGTGCTTGTAGGCAAGTTGAACCGCACCGTCGCGCTCAAGCAACATGCAGAACAGGTCATATGCAGCTATGCGCCCTTGGAGCATGACGCCGTTGACGAGGAACATCGTCACCTGCACTTCTGCCTCGGCGACGCGGCTGAGGAAAACATCCTGCAGCAGCTTCTGCTTCCGTCCGCCCGATTGATTGGTGAATTGGGCCGGATCGAGCGATTGGCCGGGCATGATCGTGCTGATCGCATGCTTGTAGACAAGCTGCGACTGGCCGTCGCGGCGCAGCAGGATCGAGAAATTGTCGAACCAGGTGACGATACCCTGCAACTTCACGCCCTTCACCAGGAACATGGTCACCGGAATCTTGTTCTTGCGCAGCAGATTGAGGAAACCGTCCTGAAGATTGCCCGGACGGGTGGCCGCGCCGCCCGCCTTGCGGTCGGTATCACCGTCGCGCATTTCGCTCGAAGCGGCTGCGCGGGTAACGGGACGGGGGGAGAGCGTGCGCCCGTTGGACATCGTCGTGGCTCCTTGTTCTTGGCGGCCGGTTTTTGCGGTCCGCAGGTGTCAGCCGCCGCGAAAAACGGGGGATCGGCGGCGTTGCATTGCAGCATAATGGCGTCGCGATAGCCGCTGCACAAGGCTTGATTTGACGCAAATTTTCGGCTCGTCCGACGTGCGTCAATCCTCGTCGTCGCGGCGGTCTGCCATGCCGAGGAGCTTGAGCTTGCGGTGCAAAGCCGAGCGCTCCATCCCGATGAAGCTCGCGGTCTTGGAGATGTTCCCCGAAAACCGGCGAATCTGGATCGAGAGGTATTCCCGCTCGAAACTGACCCGCGCTTCGCGCAGCGGTACGCCCATGATCGCCGAGAGACTGTCGCTGGCGAGGCCGATCTGACCACCAATGATTTCGGGCGGCAACATGTCGGGCTCGACCGTCCCGAGCCGTTCGCGGGGGGTCATGATAATGGTGCGCTCGACCACGTTCCTCAGTTGGCGCACGTTGCCCGGCCAGTCATAGGCTTGCAGCGCAGCCATCGACTCGCTCGAGATATCCGGCGGGGCGAGGCCCTGGTCGTTCGAATACCGGGTGAAGAAGTGCTCGGCGAGCGCTGGGATGTCCTCGCGCCGCTGCGAGAGTGCCGGCAGCACCACCGGCACGACATTGAGGCGATAGAACAGGTCTTCGCGGAACCGCTTTTCCGCCATCTCGACGGTCAGGTCGCGGGTGGTGGAGGATACGACCCGCACATCCACCCCAATCTGCCGCGTGCCGCCGACGCGCACAAAGCTCTGGTCGGTCAGCACCCGAAGGATGCGCGCCTGCGTGGAGAGCGGCATATCCGCGATCTCGTCCAGATAGAGCGTGCCGCCATCCGCCATTTCGAGCAGGCCAGGCCGCACCTGCTTGCCATTGGCCTCCTCGCCGAACAGCTCCTGTTCGAAGCGTTCAGGGGTTATGCGGGCAGAGTTGACCAGAACGAAGGCGCCGTTCGCGCGCGCGCTCCAAGCGTGGAGCAGGCGCGCGGCAACCTCCTTGCCCGCCCCCGCTGGCCCCGAGATCAGCACGCGGCTGCCGGTGCTTGCCACGCGCTTCAGTGTCGCGCGCACGGCGTTGATCGCAGGCGAGTTACCGGTGAATTCGGCGCTTCCCCAGCTACCCTCGCGCAGACGTGAGTTTTCGCGCCGAAGCCGATCGGTCTCGGTCGCGCGTTCGACCAGCAACAGCAGGCGCTCGGCCTCGAAGGGCTTCTCGATGAAGTCCATCGCCCCGCGCCCGACGGCAGCAACCGCGGTGTCGATATTGCCGTGCCCCGAGAAGATGATGACCGGCAGGTTCGGCTCGCGCGCCTTGATCGCATCGAGCAATTCGAGCCCGTCCATCTGGCTGCCGTGGAGCCACACGTCGAGCAACACGAGGCTCGGCCGGCGCTCGTCGATCGCGGCAAGCGCTTCGGTGCTGTCGGCAGCCGTGCGGCAGGCATAGCCCTCGTCGCCGAGTACCCCGGCCACCAGTTCGCGAATGTCGCGTTCATCGTCGACAATCAGGATTTCGAGCGCCATCGGGCGGGTCCTTCGAATGGAGAGGCAGGGTCGGGTGAAAGCGCGGTCATGCACCAGCGCCTTCGATGGGTATGGGGTTACGTGCGAAGCGCAAGGTCACGCGGGTACCGCCGCTGGGCGCACTGGCGAAGCTCATGTTGCCGCCGTGTTCGTCGACGATCTTGTTGACGATCGCCAGGCCAAGGCCTGTGCCTTTCTCACGGGTGGTGACATAGGGTTCAGTAAGGCGCTCGGGATTGACGGGGAGGCCAACACCATTGTCTTCGATTGTGACGATGATCGCTTCGCCAGCATCGCGCATGGTGACGGCAATTTCGCCCGCATAAGCACCCTTGGCCTCGGCAGAGCGCGCCTCGACCGCTTCTACGGCGTTCTTGAGCACGTTGGTCATGGCTTGGCCGAACTGGTGGCGGTCGCACCGCACTTCGCGGTCTGTCAGCTCCGACGAGGCCACGCCGAAAGCAATTCCCGAATGCGCGACTTCCTGGAGGAACACCGCCTGCCGCACCAAATCGAGCGCGTCCTCATCGCGGAACACCGGCTTGGGCAGGCGCGCGAATGAGGAGAACTCGTCGACCATTTTTCTCAAACCGCCGACCTGTCTGACGATGGTGCTGGTGAGCTCGTCGAACAGGTCGCGGTCCTCTTCTCCCACCTGCGTGCGGTAGCGGCGCTTGAGTCGCTCGGTCGCGAGCTGGATCGGGGTAAGCGGATTCTTGATTTCGTGCGCGATGCGCCGCGCAACATCGGACCACGCCGCCTGACGCTGGTCGAGTAGCTGGCGGGTGATATCCTCGAAGGTGATCACTTGACCGCCGCCCGTCCCCGGCGCGACCTTAACCGCGAGGGTCAGAAGCTCGGTACCCTTGGCATGGGTAACGACCGCGCGTTCCTTGCCCTCGGAGATGACCCGCGCGATTTCTGGCGAGAGCGTATCAAGCGACTGCCCGATGAGGCTCGCCTCGCCCTCGCCCTCGCCGCCAGGCGCAAGCAATGCTTGGGCCGATGAGTTCATCAGGGTCACGCACGACCCAGCATCGACCGACACGACCCCGGCAGTCACGGATTCAAGCACGGCCTCGGTGAAGGCACGGCGATCATCGATCTGGCGGTTGGCGCTGACCAGTGCTTGGGTCTGTTTCTCAAGCTGCGCAGTCATGCGGTTGAACGCCCGGTTGAGCAGGCCGATCTCGTCTGCCCCGGTGCGACCTTCAAGCCGGAGCGCGAAGTTGCCCTGCCCTACCTTTCGGGCAGCACCAACAAGGTCCGTGAGCGGTAGCACTTGCCGGTCGGCAAAGCGTAGACCGAACCAGATCGCGAGGCTGACGAGCAGCAGGCTGACCGCCACCAGCGCGATGTTGAAGCGCAGCTGCAAGGTGCGTGCGCTACCGGTCAGCCGGTCATAAGCGGTAACGATCGACTGCGCGCGCGACCACGAGTTGAACATCGTCTCCTCGGTCGTGCGCGCGTTATAGAGATAGACCCCAGACTGCGCATCGATCGGCACCAGCGCCTCGATCCGTTCGGGGCTGCCGACCACGACCGCAAGTTCGCCGCGGTCGAGCCGGGGGAGCGCCTCACGGCTAAAGGCCAGCGGGCTGTTGTCTTTGGTCAGATTCAGCGCAGCCGCAGTCCGGAACGAGCCGTCCGGCATCCGCTGGAGCACCGCGCTTTCGGAAATCTCGCGGGCCTGGGCCTGATAGGCGTAGAAGTCAGGGAAATCGGGATCGGTGATCGGGACCCGCGCAAGAATATCGCGCATGTCGGTGGCCATAGTGATGGTGTTCTGTTCAACCCCTCGCTGGTTGGCGTCGTAGTAGTTCTTCGCCAGCGCGTTGGCGTTCTCCATCAGCCCGCGCAATTCATCCGAGAACCAGAAGTCGACGCCCGTCTGGAACAGGAATGCTGCAAAGCCCGCCACCAACAGCGTCGGCACTGCAGCAACCATCGAGAAGAAGAACACAAGCCGCACATGCAGGCGCGCGGTACTACCGGCCGCGCGGCGCAGGGCGAGGCGACGGCCGATCAGCACGAGCAGCATCATCGCCGGCACCAGCGTCGCCATCAGCAGAGCCGAGACCTCCATCGTCGGCAGCAGATCGTCGGCTGCGCCCGAATGACCATAGGCCGACCACGTCGCCATCACCGCTGCGACCAGGGCGACAACTGCGAGGCCTTCAAGCCACAGGTAGATGTTTGCCCGCCGCGCAGCGATCATAAAGCGCCGCCACCAGCGCGGCGGCTGGCGTGGGATGGGTTTGAACGCGCGGGGTGGGGATTGCTCCATCGTTGCCGCTTTACAACAATGGTGTGGCAGATTTGCAAGGGCAAACTGACGAAGCAGCCCCGCCCTTGCGATATCAGGAGGCAGAGAAGCGATCAGGCTCCAGCCCGAGCTCGCTGATCCGCTTACGGAGCGTGTTACGATTGATGCCGAGTAGCTGCGCGGCGCGCAGCTGGTTACCACCGGTTCGGCCGAGCGCATATTCGATCAGCGGCTTTTCGAAAGCCGCCAAAGCGCGGTGGTACAGCGCGCCGGGCGGCGGGCTTTCGGCGGTGAGCCAGCTCGCCAGCGCAGCGCCGAAGCCGCCCTGCCCATCGCCCGCTACCATTGCCGCGGGCGTAACTTCCGAACCTAGGATGTCGTCAACCGCATCGGCGTCGATACGCTCCTCGCGCGCCATCAGGGCAAGGCGATAGACGACGTTACGCAGCTCGCGCACATTGCCGCGCCAGTTACGCTGTTCGAGCCGCTCGATCGCTTCGGCAGAAAGCAGGCGGCGCGGCAGGCCATCCTCGGCGGCGAGCACAAGGAAGTGCTGCACCAGCGCCGCTATGTCCTCGCGCCGCTCGCGAAGGGGCGGCAGCACGATCGGCACGACGTTGAGGCGATAGAACAGGTCCTCGCGGAAGGTGCCGGAGGCGATCATCGGGGTGAGGTCGCGATTGGTGGCGGCGATAATGCGCACATTGACCGCGATCTCCTGCCGTCCGCCCACGCGCCGGATCCGCCCCGATTGTAACGCGCGCAGCAGTCTGGTCTGGGCTTCGGCGGGCATGTCGCCGATCTCGTCGAGGAACAGCGTGCCGCCATTGGCCTGCTCGAACTTGCCAATGGCCTGCGCGATGGCGCCAGTGAAAGCCCCCTTCTCGTGGCCGAACAACTCGCTTTCGACGAGGTCGGTGGGGATCGCGGCAGTGTTGACCGCAACGAACGGCCCGGTGCGGCGATTGCCAAGCTCGTGGATCGCCTCGGCGACCAGCTCCTTGCCCGTGCCGCTCTCGCCGGTGACGAGCACAGTGAGATCATTGCGCAGCACGCGCGTAATCATCCGATACACGCCCTGCATCGCCGGGCTGCGCCCGACGAGCGGCATCTTCTCGCCCTCGTTACCGGGAAGCGCGGCGCCGCTGTCGTCATCCGAAGGAGCGCGTGCGCCTGCGGCCTGCCTGACCGCATGGACCAGCTCGTCGAGATCGAAGGGTTTGGGGAAATATTCGAAGGCGTCGCTCTCGCTAGCGCGCACGGCCGTATCGAGCGTGTTCTGCGCCGAGAGCACGATCACCGGCATGTCCGGCGCACGCTCGCGAACCGCAGAAAGGCTGGCGAGCCCATCGCCGTCCTCAAGAATGACGTCGGTGAGCATCACGGCGAAGCGGCGGCTGGCAAGCTGGCGGTCGCGCGCGGCGATGCTGGTGCAATGGGCGATGGCGAAGCCCTCATCCTCGAGCGCAGCGACGATCACCGTCGCGATGGCGGCGTCATCCTCGACAAGCAGGATTGGATAGGGAGCGGGCGTCGCGGGCATGGATCAGCTCGCGTCCTGCGCCTGCGGCAAGTGCAGGCGGAAATGGGTGAGCCCGCTGCGCGCATCGCGATCATGGCTGACATTGCCGTTCATATCCCGCACCAGCTTGCGCACCAGTGACAGGCCGAGGCCTTGCCCCGAGGGCTTGGACGAAACGAAGGGTTCAAAGACGTGATCGCGCAAGGCCGGATCGATGCCGCGGCCATTGTCGCTGACGGTGATCTCGATCGGCAATGGCACCGCGCGCCCGTTGCGGATCGCGCTGAAGGCGAGGCCGCTGACGAAGCGGGTCTGGACAATGATAATGCCTGGGCCACCTTGAGTGATGGCCGCGTCGCGGGCATTCGAAACGAGGTTGATCAGCACCTGTTCCAGCGCGTCGCGATTGGCCAGTACGGGGGGCAGCGAGGGATCAAACTCCTCGCGGATTTCGATCCCGCTTGCCTCGGCGCTGGCGGCGCGCATGGTAGCGACCGCCGCGCGGATCGCCTCGTGGGGGTTACAGGCATCGACCGGGCCGGTGCGGGTGCTGCCCAATTGCTGCATCCGATCAATCAGGCGGGCGATGCGATCGACCTCGTCTGTAATCATCCGTGCAAGTTTCTTGTCGGCATGGGCGAGCTTGCGCGATGCCAGTTGCGCAGCACCGCGGATCGCGGCCAGCGGATTCTTGATTTCGTGCGCCAGCACCGCCGGTGCACCGAGCATCGCTTCGCCACCGCCGGGATTGCCGGCCTCGTCATGGCCGATCTGCGAGAGCGTCACTACGCGCCAGCCCGGGTATCCGCCAAGCGGTGAGGCGGTGAGATTGACGCGTGCCTCATGCTGGCCGACCTGGATCGCCAGATCGCGGGCTACCAGCGCCCCGTCGCTCGCCATCAGGCGTGCTTCGACCCGGGGATCGAGCGGACCGATGCGGTCGCTAAGCCGCGTACCAAGGAGACGGCTGGCACTGGTGCCGAGCAGGTCCTCGGCGGCATGGTTGGCCTCGGCGATGCGCCCATCGGGATCGATGAGCACCAGTGCAAAAATCAACCCGGCCAACTGCGCGCGGGCATCGGGGCGGATTTCGCCCTGCGCCATTGGGGTGCTCGCCACGCGTCAGGCTGCCTGCTGCATCAGGAAGGGGGTGTAGAAGCGTTCGACCTCGCCCAGAACCTGCTCGGGATCGTCGATGAAGTTCGCCATGTTGCGAAACTCGGCCGAGCCGTGAAGACCCTTGGTGTACCAACCCAGATGCTTGCGGGCCATCTTCACGCCCGTTTCGCGCCCGTAGTGGTCGAGCATGCGACGGTAATGCTCGACAAGGAGCGCATATTGCTCGTCGATGCCCGGCGTGACCCGGGCCTCGCCAGTGCGCCACCAGTGCATCACTTGTCCGAGCAGCCACGGCTTGCCGTAAGCCCCGCGTCCGATCATCAGCCCGTCCGCGCCCGATTGCTCAAGCGCCTTGGCGGCATCTTCGATGGTGCAGATATCGCCGTTGACGATCACGGGAATGCTGACCGCTTCTTTGACCTTGCGGACAAAAGCCCAGTCGGCGCTGCCCTTGTACATCTGGTTGCGGGTGCGGCCGTGCACAGTGATCATCTTGACGCCGATATCCTCGGCCATGCGCGCAAGGTCGGGAGCGTTAAGGCTGTCGTGGCACCAGCCCATGCGCATCTTGACCGTCACGGGGACTTTCACCGACTTGACGGTCGCTTCCATCAGCCGGACCGCAAGCGGCACTTCGCGCATCAGCGCGGACCCGGCGAGCTGGCCGACGACCTTCCTGACCGGGCAGCCGAAATTGATGTCGATGATCGCCGCGCCATTGCCTTCCTGAAGCTTGGCGGCTTCAGCCATGCTCGCCGGGTCGCAGCCGACCAGCTGCATTGAGACTGGCTCCTCAATCCGGTCCCACGCAGTCTTCTGGAGCGATTGGCGCGTTTCGCGGATCGCCGCCTCGGTCGCCACCATTTCGGTGACGTTGAGCCCCGAGCCATAGCGCCGCACCAGTGTACGGAACGGCATGTCGGTAACGCCGGTCATCGGCGCGAGTATCACCGGCTCGGCAACCGTAACCGGGCCAATGGCGATCGGCTTCAGAGCCGGTGGAGATGGAAGCATGGTCATAGCGCGAGTGGATGCCTAAAATTTGAGCAAGCGCTTAGTGGATTGCCGAAAGGCCGTCCAGACCCTAAGCGAACGCCCCGATGGCAGCCCCCTCTCCCCTCCCCTCGTTCGCCGCGATTGTGGTGGCCGCTGGCAAGGGCCTGCGCGTCGGAGGGGACACGCCCAAGCAGTTTAGAACTTGGCGCGGCAAGGCGCTGATCCGGCACTCGGTCGAGGCGCTCCGGGCTGCTGGCGCCGAGCAACTGGTGGTGGTGATCGCACAGGATGCGTTGGCACATGTCGAGGCGGCACTGGCCGGCATCGAAGGGCTGCAATTCGTCACCGGCGGCGCGACCCGGCAAGACTCGGTGCGCGCGGGGCTCGAAGCGTTGGTGGATGCCGCTCCGACCAGCGTTCTGATCCACGACGCCGCCCGGCCAGACTTGCCACATGGTGTCATCGCCCGGCTGCTTGCAGCTTTGGGCGGGGCACCAGGCGCGATCCCGGTGCTGCCGGTAGTCGACAGCATTGCGGTCACCGACGATGCAGGTCGCATGGCTGGCAAGGCAGAGCGCGAGACCTTGCGCCGCGTCCAGACCCCGCAGGCCTTCCGCTACAATGATATTCTCGCCGCCCACCGCGAATGGGATGGTGCCGCCGATGCAGGCGACGATGCCCAAGTGTTGATGGCAAGCTGCGGTTCAGTCGCACTCGTCGAGGGGGACGAGCGACTCAAGAAGATCACCTTTGCAGAGGATTTCGCCGACATGGCCGCAGCGCCCGCCTTCCGTATCGGCCAAGGCTTCGATGTCCACCGGCTCGAAGCCGGCGAGGAGCTGTGGCTCGGCGGGGTGCTGGTACCCCACGACAAGGGTCTCGCGGGCCATTCCGACGCCGATGTGGCGCTACACGCGATCACCGACGCGGTGCTGGGTGCGGTCGGGCAAGGCGATATCGGCACGCACTTCCCGCCGAGCGATCCGCAGTGGCGCGGGGCGCGCTCGGGGCAGTTCCTCGCTTACGCCGTCGCCCTCGCCCGTGCGGCTGGCTACGGCATCGCCAATGTCGACCTCACTCTGATTTGCGAAGCGCCCAAAATCGGGCCGCACCGGCCCGCAATGCGCGCCGAGGTTGCGCGGCTGATGGGGATCGGCGAGGATGCGGTGAGCATCAAGGCCACCACGACCGAGACGCTCGGCTTCACCGGCCGCGGCGAAGGCATCGCTGCACAGGCCATCGTTCTCGTTACACTAACCGCCTGAGGAAACCTCGCCCATGACCCAACGGATGATCGCCCCCCTTCTTGCACTCGCTGCGCTCGCCTCCGCCCAGACAGCACAGGCGCAAGAGCAGGTTTGCGTCGCGCCCGCCGACCTTTCGGACGCAGTGGTCTATGCCATGCCGATCGCCTTTGACGCCGCGCGCACCGCATGCGCCAATCGCCTCACCAGCAGCGGCTTCATGGCCACCCGCGGTGATGCCTATATCACCCAGTTTCGCGCCGGCCAGGACAAGGCTTGGCCGGGCGCATTCAAAATGCTGAAGACCTTCATGGCCGAGCAGAACAAGGCTGGGGAAGGCGCGAGCGACGCGGATATCGGCGCAATGATCGGCAGCATGCCCGAAAGCGCGCTGCGGCCCTTTGTCGACGCGCTGGTCGGGCAAATGATCGCCGAGGAGATCAAGCCCGATAGTTGCAGTAAGATCGAGCGCGCGCTTGAACTGATCAGCCCGTTGCCGACCGACAATGTCGGCGGGCTTGTCAGCTTCCTCGTCGAAGTGACGGATGCGAAGAGCGCCGGGCTGTGCATTGCCGCGCAGCCTGCTCCGAAACGATAGACCCGGACATGCCCCTTTCGCTCCTGCCCGATGATATT
The DNA here is from genome assembly GCA_963765775.1 of uncultured Alphaproteobacteria bacterium. Classification (GTDB taxonomy): domain Bacteria; phylum Pseudomonadota; class Alphaproteobacteria; order Sphingomonadales; family Sphingomonadaceae; genus Erythrobacter. The sequence continues at coordinate 198,887 of CAVXXQ010000005.1, read as the reverse complement.
GCGTCGCTCGCCGCGCGCGTCGTTTCCGAAAACATCGCGCTGGGGCGGAAGGTGGCGCTTGCGGAAAGCTGCACCGGGGGGCTCGTTGCTGGAGCGATTACCGAAATCGCCGGCTCCTCGGCGGTGCTTGATCGCGGCTTCGTGACCTATTCGAACGAAGCCAAAATGGAGATGCTTGGCGTCTCGCGCGACATTATCGAAACCTTCGGCGCAGTGTCGATAGCCTGCGCCTGGGCGATGGCGAGAGGCGCGCTCGACCGCTCGAAGGCGGATATCGCTGTGGCGATCAGCGGCGTGGCCGGGCCCGGCGGCGGGACACCGAACAAGCCGGTCGGCACGGTCGTTTTTGCACGGGTGGTCCGCAATTCGGTTGGGGAGCCGGAAGGCGAGCTAAAGTTCTTCGAAGGCGGCGAAGGCCCGGACGGCCGCGCCGAGATCAGGCGTCAGGCGACGCTTTGCGCACTCGAACTGCTGTTGCCGTAAAGCACGGCAGCGCGTGCCTCGAAGGCCTCGACCATCTTGCTGAAGGCCCTGTCGAAATACTGCCCCGCAATTTTCTCGAACAGGCGGTTCTTGAAAGTGAAGTCCACAAGGAAGTCGATCTCGCAGGTGTGATCGTCAACCACGCGGAAAGTCCAGACATTGTCGAGGTCCGAAAGAGGCCCGTCGACATAGTGCACGGCGATCTCGCGCGGACGCACCTTGGCAACACGCGATGTGAAGCTTTCGCGGATCGCCTTGAAGCCAACTACCATGTCGGCGACCATCTCCGTGTCGCTGTTCGAGCGGACGCGAGTGGCGATCACCCACGGCAGGAACTCGCCATAACGGCCGACATCCGCGACCAGATCGAACATCTGCTCGGCGCTATAGGGCAGGCGGCGGGTTTCGCGAATTCCGGGCACTAGGGCTGAACCTTGGCTCCAGCGCGCGCCAATTTCTCCTCGCGCGCGGCACGCATGACTGCGAAGTCCTCGCCGGCGTGGTAGCTGGAGCGAGTAAGCGGGGTTGCCGCGACTTGCAGGAAGCCCTTCGCCCGGGCGATCGCGCCATAAGCGGCGAAGGCCTTGGGCGTCACGAACTCCTCGACCGCGGCGTGCTTTGGCGTCGGCTGGAGATATTGCCCCATCGTGATGAAATCGACTTCCGCACAGCGCATGTCGTCCATGACCTGGTGCACCTCGAGCCGCTGTTCGCCGAGCCCGAGCATGATGCCCGACTTGGTGAAGATCAGCGGATTGTGCGCCTTCACCTCCTCAAGCAGCCGCAGTGACGCGTAGTAGCGCGCACCGGGGCGGATCATGGGATAAAGGCGTGGCACGGTCTCGAGATTGTGGTTGTAGACGTCCGGCCCCGCTTCGCAGATCATCTCCACCGCGCGGCGCATTTTGCCGCGGAAATCGGGGGTGAGGATCTCGATCGTGGTTTTGGGGGTGGTGCGGCGCAGCGCTTCGATCACCTTGACGAATTGCGAAGCCCCGCCGTCAGCCAGATCGTCGCGGTCGACGCTGGTGATGACGATGTGCTGCAGGCCCATCTTGGCCGCAGCGATGGCCGTATTCTCAGGCTCGAAGGGATCGACCGCGCGTGGCATTCCGGTCTTGACGTTACAGAAGGCACAGGCCCGCGTGCAAACATCGCCGAGGATCATCACCGTCGCGTGCTTCTTGGTCCAGCACTCGCCGATATTCGGACAGGCCGCTTCCTCGCACACGGTGTGGAGGTTGAGCTCGCGCATCAGCCGGCGGGTTTCATTATATCCCTCGCTGACCGGCGCGCGCACGCGGATCCAGTCGGGCTTGCGCTGGCGGGCGGGCCGTTCCGGGGACGGCTGAGGCTGCGGCGTGCTGGCGAGGTCGTTCATGGGGGGCATTTAGTCATACAGCGCCGCTCCCGCAAGCGCGCTGCCGGTTGCAATTCCATCACCGACCCTCACAAAAAAGAGCGCCGGACCCGAAGATCCGGCGCTCCCCTGTGTTTGTCGTTATTTGAAGCGTCAGAAGCCGCTCGCGGCACCGCCCGTTGTGGCGGCTACCTTCTGGCCGGCATAGGCCGCCCACAGTTGCGCCACGAGGGCGCGTGGGCCTTCGACCTTACCGAGCGTTTCGCGCGCAGCATCGCTTTGGCCAAGGCCGATCTGGGCAATGCCCAGGCGGGTCTGGAGCAGGTTGCGGTCGGCGCCCGGCATTCCGAGCGCCTTCTGGTAGAAGGCCGCAGCCTTGGCATACTCGCTACGGCTCAGGAAAGAATCACCGGCAGCGAGCACGGTGCTCAACTGTGCTGCAGAGGCGTTGGCATCACGCTCGAGCACGGGGAGCGCGGTGCGGTCCTCGTTGACAAAGTTGTTGGCGCTCTTGGCCTGTTCCTCGACCCAACTGTCGCTGCCCTTGGGGATCACGCCCTTGGCGTTCGCCTCGTCGATCACAGCCTTTACCTCGGCCGGCAGGCGGCGGGGGTTGGCGGCTTCGATGTAGGTAACGTAGTCGTTCTTGTCCTTTAGCACCCCGACCTGCTTGCCGAGCCGCAACAGATCAAGCATCACCGGCAGCTCGAAATCGTTGAGGTTGCGCACGATATTGATGGTATCGCGCCAGTTGTCCGCCGTCGGATAGTCCGCGACCCAGTTGCGCGAAAATTCATAGACCTGCGGGACGATCTCGCCGTCGTAGGCGAGTTTCACGCCGCGCTGATAGATCCGTTCTTCGACAGCCACGCCTTCGGCCTTTCGCGCGGCGATCACATCGCTGAGCACCTTGAGTCCATCGGCGGTGCGCCCCTCGTTAAGGTACAGATCGGCGAGGCTGATCTGAAGGTCGGTGGGTGTACCGCCCTGCCCAGTATACTTGAGGTCGATCGCCGTCTGGAGATAGGCACGCGCCTTGTCATACTGCTTCAATTGAGCGGAGAGCTGCGCGGCAACGACGTTGTACTTGCCGGCCTCGTCAGTGGTAAGCTTGCCGCTGCCAATCATCAGGTCCGCACCCTGCATCTGCAATGCTGGATCCTTGCTGATGATGCCCGAGTTGTACATCATCGCGCCCGTTGCGCTCTTCTCGTCAGGCGTATTTGCCAGTGGCACGAGTGCCTGAATCTGGGGCTTGAGAGCGGCGAAATCCGGTGTTGGAGCCTTCAGGGCGGTCTCGATCGGCTGGTATGCTTTCACGAACGCCTCGGTGTAAGCAGCCTTTGGGGCTTCCTTCCCGTCCTTCTTTTTCTTCTGGGCATAGGCCGCACCGGTGAAGCCGGGGACCGAAAGCAAGGTGGTGCCGCTGGCGAGAGCCACGGCGAAACCGAGCTGGCGGGCAAAGCCGGCAGAACGACGGGGTGAAGACAAATTGGTCAAAGCATCCTCCACAAGTAGCGCAGCCCTCGCCCCCTTGATCGAATAAGGCGAGGTGCTGCCCGAATTCCGCCCGAGCCTTTGAACGGCTCGAAACGGATTTGCAATTGCCCGCTAGGCGTACCGTGCTGAACAGGCTTTGAATGCCCGCCTTGCCTTCGCTGGTGTGCGGTCGGAGGGATAAGGCGGGGAAATGTGGAAAAAGACGCAGCGTTCTTGCTGTGTTCCAAGGGCGAGGTGGCGAAACCTCCGGCATGTGCCTAAATAGAAGGAATTCGCCGGCCCTGCTAAGGCCCGGCCTGCCGCAGCGGCACAAGAACACCAACAGAAACGGCCCAGACCTTGAGCGACGACAGCGACATCATCGATCCTCCCGCCGCAAGCCCGATGGGCGGCTTCGAACGCATCGACATCGTCGACGAGATGAAGTCTAGCTATCTCGACTATGCAATGAGCGTGATCGTCAGTCGCGCGCTGCCCGACGTGCGCGACGGGCTCAAGCCGGTGCACCGCCGCATTCTGTTCGCCAGCCAGGAAGGCGGATTCGTCGCCGGACGGCCCTACCGCAAGAGCGCCAAGATCGTCGGCGACGTGATGGGCAACTATCACCCGCACGGCGATTCCGCCATTTACGACGCATTGGCGCGCATGACGCAGCCGTGGTCGATGCGCGTGCCGCTCATCGACGGCCAGGGTAACTTCGGTTCGATGGACCCCGATCCGCCGGCCTCGATGCGCTACACCGAGGCGCGGCTCGCGCGGGTTGCCAACAGCCTGCTCGACGATCTCGACAAGGACACGGTCGATTTTACCGAGAACTACGACGGCAGTCGCAAAGAGCCGACGGTGCTGCCGGCGCGCTTTCCCAATCTGCTGGTCAATGGTGCGGGCGGGATTGCGGTCGGCATGGCCACCAACGTGCCGCCGCATAATTTGGGCGAAGTGATCGATGCGTGCTTTGCCTACATGGATAATCCGGAGATCACCTCGGAGGAGCTGATCCAGTACATCCCCGGCCCCGATTTCCCGACCGCGCCGCTGATCCTCGGCACGCACGGCGCGCGGCAGGCCTATACCACCGGGCGCGGGTCGATCCTGATGCGCTGCCGGCACGAGATCGAAGCCACCCGCGGCGCCAAGAGCGAAGGCCGCGAAAGCATCGTCTTCACCTCGATCCCCTACCAGGTCGGCAAGAATTCGCTGGTCGAGAAGATTGCCGACGCCGCCAAGGAAAAGCGGATCGAAGGCATCTCGGACATCCGCGACGAGAGCTCGCGCGAGGGCGTGCGCGTCGTCGTCGATCTGAAGCGCGATGCCACCGCCGATGTGGTGCTTAACCAGATCTGGCGACACACCCCGGCGCAATCCTCGTTCCCGGCGAACATGCTGGCGATCCGCGGCGGGCGTCCCGAAACGCTGCGCCTGCGGGACTTCATCCAGGCCTTCATCACCTTCCGCGAGGAAGTGATCACCCGCCGCACCAAATTCGAACTCGCTAAGGCGCGTGAGCGGGCGCACATTTTGCTCGGCCTCGTGGTCGCGGTGTCGAACCTCGATGAAATCGTGGCGATGATCCGCAGCGCGCCTAACCCCGCCGAAGCACGTGCGCGCCTGATGTCCAAAGAATGGCCGATCGGTGACATCGCGCAATACATCCAGCTGGTAGAAGCGATCGAGCCCAGCTCCGATCAGGCAAGCGGCACCTATCGCCTGTCCGAACGACAGGTGAAGGCGATCCTCGAACTGCGCCTCCACCGCTTGACCGCTCTGGGCCGGGACGAGATCGGCGGCGAATTGAAGGGACTAGCGACTGCGATCGAGGAATATCTCTCGATCCTTGGCGACCGCGTGAAGCTGTATGGCGTGATGCGTGAAGAGCTCGCGGAAATCCGTGCCACCTACGCCACGCCGCGCCTGTCCGAGATCGCGCCGGCATGGGACGGGCTCGAGGACGAAGATCTGATCGAGCGCGAGGAGATGGTCGTCACCGTCACCCACGGCGGCTATATCAAGCGCACCGCACTAGACACCTTCCGAGAGCAAGGTCGCGGCGGCAAGGGCCGTTCGGGCATGGCGACCAAGGACGAGGACGCCGTCGTCGAACTGTTCGTCACCTCGACCCACAATCCGGTCCTTTTCTTCACCAACACTGGCCGCGTGTACCGCATGAAGGTGTGGAAACTGCCCGAAGGCGGTCCGCAGACCAAGGGCCGCCCGATGGTGAACCTCTTGCCGCTGGGCGACGACGAGCGAGTCACCAACGTGCTGCCTCTGCCCGAGGACGAGGCCTCGTGGGAAACCCTCAACATCGTCTTCGCCACAGAGCAGGGCATGGTGCGGCGCAATTCGATGGATGCCTTCACCAATGTCCCGACCGCGGGCAAATATGCGATGGGCTTCGTCGAAGGCTCGGGTGACCGCCTTATTGGCGTGCAATTGCTCAGCGAAGGTCAGCAGATCTTCCTCGCCAGCGACAGTGGCAAGGCAATCCGCTTCGCTGCCACCGATGCGCGCGAGACCAAGAGCCGCACCGGGATCGGCGTGCGCGGCATGAGCCTCAAGAAGGGCGGCAAGGTCGTCAGCATGGCGGTGCTTGATCCGCTCACCGCTGACATGGAAACGCGCGAGGCCTATCTGCGCGCGGCGGCGTGGAAGAACAACGAGGCGACCTCTACCCTGCCCGCAGACGAGGTGGCCGCGATGGCGGAGGGTGAGGAGTTCATCCTCACCATCACCGCCAACGGGTATGGCAAGATCTCCTCGGCCTATGAATACCGCACCACCTCGCGCGGAGGTCAGGGTATCACCAATATTGGCACGCCCGAGAGCAATCCGGATCGGAACGGCCCGGTCGTGGCGAGCTTCCCGGTCAAGCACGGCTCGCAGCTGATGTTGGTGACCGATCAGGCGAAGCTGATCCGCCTCGGCATCACCTTGCGCCACCTTATCGAAGGTGGGTTCGAGACGCTGAAGGGCTTCTCGATCTCAGGGCGTGGCTCATCGGGCATCCGCATCTTCGACGTTGCCAAGGGCGAGCACATCGTCGGCGCGGCCTTGATCGACGAGACGGCAGAGCCCGAGAACCCGGCCGAGGAAGCGGTGATCGCTCAAATGACCGAACTGGGGGCGGACGTCGCGCAGCTCGACGGCGACGGCGAGACGCCGGTCACCTGATCAGGACAAGCGAGCGGCCCGTTAGCGGACGGGCTGCTCGCCCCGCAGGCATTGGACGATGCCGGTCGCGATCATCACCTGCCCCGCGTAGTAAAGCGGCCAGATCAACATATCGGGCAGCGGATCGAGGCTGAGCGCACCCATGCGCGAGAATATCAGCCAGTCGCTGAGCACAAACAGCACCGCGCCGGTCCCAACGCGGTAGCGCGGGTAATGGCTCATCCACGCAGCCGCGGCCATTGCACCGAGGAACGCGGCGTAGATGGCAATCTGGGGTTGATGGCCGCTAAGGAAGTAACTCACCAGCGGGGTGCCGATCAGCAGCGAAAGGCCCATCAGTTTCTGCGTCGGCGACGGGCGCTTGTGCCGGTTCCTGAGATACAGCACCACCGCGACCACATGAGCCGCGGCAAAGAATGCGCCGCCGATCAGGAAATCGAGCTCGATCGCCACATCGCCCGCCGCTGCCAGCAGCAGCGCGCCGACCAGCAGAAGCCCGTCGCTCCGGTGCCTGCCCTGCGGCACGCGCAAAGCCACGTAGAGTGCCAGCAGCCCTACGCTCGCGCCCTTCACAGCTAGGCCCCATGTGCCCTCGCCCACGGGATTGTCGCGCAAGAAATAGAAGGCAATGGCCGAGGCGATACTCGCCAGCAGCCATGGCCTCAGTTCGATCAATCCGCGCTTCGCCATCTGCCCTTCCCGTGGCCCGGCCGCTATGCGGGCTTGCAGGTGGGCTAACACGCAATTACGTGCCTCGCCATGACCTCCCTCCCGACTATGCACGATGTGCACATCATTGGCGGCGGCCTCGCGGGCAGCGAGGCGGCCTGGCAGCTTGCACAGCGCGGGGCGCGCGTGCGCCTGTCAGAGATGCGCGGGTGCGGCGAGATGACGCCCGCCCACCAGACTGATGGGCTGGCCGAGCTGGTCTGCTCCAACTCCTTCCGCTCGGACGACGACACCAAGAACGCGGTCGGGCTGCTGCACCACGAGATGCGGATGCTCGATAGCCTCGTGATGCGCGCAGGCGAAGTCGCGCGGGTTCCGGCGGGCAGCGCGATGGCAGTCGACCGCGACGTGTTCTCGGCCGAGGTCGAGAAGGCGCTCAGCCAGCATCCCAATGTCACCGTCGTGCGCGAACGGGTCGATACCCTGCCCGAGGCTGGCCTCACCATTGTCGCCACCGGGCCACTGACCGCCGAGGCTCTCGCCGGCAGCATCGTGCGCGCCACCGGCAGCGAACGCCTTGCCTTCTTCGATGCCATCGCCCCGATTATCCACCACGAATCGATCGACATGTCGAAGTGCTGGATCCAGTCGCGCTGGAACAAGACCACCTCCGCCTCGAACGAAGGCGGCGATTACATCAACTGCCCGATGACCAAGGAGCAGTACCTCGCCTTCCATCGCGGGCTGATGGAGGGCGAGAAGACCGAGTTCAAGCAGTGGGAAAAGGACACGCCCTATTTCGACGGCTGCATGCCGATCGAGGTGATGGCCGAGCGCGGGGTGGAAACGCTCCGCTATGGCCCGATGAAGGGCGTGGGGCTCGACAATCCCTTCGATGTGTCCGAGGAGTTCCCACAGGGGCGCTGGCCTTATGCGGTTGTCCAGCTGCGGCAGGACAACAAGCTCGGCACGCTGTGGAACATGGTCGGCTTTCAGACCAAGCTGAAATATGTCGCGCAGATCGAGCTGTTCCGGACCATCCCGGGGCTGGAAAATGCCGAGTTCGCGCGATTGGGCGGGCTGCATCGCAATACCTTCCTCAATTCGCCCGAGGTGCTCGACCGCCAGCTGCGCCTGAAGGCTGCGCCGCATATCCGGTTTGCAGGGCAAGTCACAGGCTGCGAGGGCTATGTCGAAAGCTCGTCGATCGGGCTTGTGGCTGGCATGATGGCGGCCGCCGAGCTGGCGGGGCGTGACTGGCAGCCGCTGCCCGCGACCACCGCGCTTGGCGCACTGCTCAGTCACATCACCGGCGATGCCGAGGCCGCGACCTTCCAGCCGATGAACGTCAATTTCGGCCTGTTCCCGCCGCTCCACGAGGTCGGCAAGAAGATGCGCAAGGAAGCCTATACCGACCGCGCAAAGGCCGATCTGGCGCGCTGGATTGCCGAGACGCGCGAGGCAGTGCCGGCCTAGCGCCTCAGCACTTGCAGGCGGGTTTTTTGGGTGGAGGCTTGGGCGCTGTGGTGGCGAATTCAGCCGGAGACAGACGCCCGTCCCTGTTTGCGTCGGCCATCGCGAAGCGATCAACCGTGGTTACCGCCCATTCCTCGAAGGTCAGCAGGTTGTTGCCGTCCTTGTCGAGCTTGCGGAACGCATCGGTGCGCGTGGCGAGCATTTCATTGCGGGTGATGGCGCCATCGCGGTTGCGATCGAGGCGGGCGAAGCGTTGCTGTTCGCGATTGAGCTGCGTGAGTTCAGGCGGAGCGGGCCCTTCCTGAGACCCGGGATCGGCGAGCGGAAGCTTTTCGGGATCGTTCGCGGGCGCTGCGGGCACGGGAGGCGGCGCACCCTCCTCGATCGCCGCACGGCCCTGCCACCAGAAAACCCCGACTCCGGAAAGGGCTAAGCCCCCAAGCACTCCCAGCACTGCCTGTCGCAAAGGTCTGCCCCCTTTTGCTGCAATGCCTGCGTAAATATACGTAATCAGGCCGAAAAGATAGCGGCCCGTAACGCGGCGAGAGATGCGCCCCGCCCCTCCATCAGCGGCCTTCCCCCGCGGTTCAATCCGCGCAGGGCAAGCGCTTCAAGCATGGCGACACCCCGCAATTCTCTTGGCAGGCGTCCCGCCCGCGGTGTGACGGCAAGCCCGGCCGCGACCAGAGCGGCACGCTCGGTATCGCTTGAAACGCCGCTCGCTGCATCGGCAAGCGCCCAGCGTCGTCCTGCTGCAGAGAGCCGGACCGACAGATCGCTCTTCGCCCCATCTCCCGACAGCGCGGGGAAGAACGCGCCCCGCCCCGCAGCGAAGCTCTCGATCTCACCAGGCCCGAGTTGGTCGGCGGTAACGAGAACCTCCCAGGCGTTCACCAATTCGATCAGTGTCCGCTCGCGGTTGGCCCAGTAAAGGCCGAGCCCGTCGAGCACCGCGTCGCCGCGCGGCCGCGCCGCCACGGACGTGCCGAGCGCATCACGCCACCACGCGAGCCGCATCTGACCAAGCATCGTTTCGGTGGTACGCGCCACGATCCGCGCGAGGCGCCGGTCAAGCTGAAGAGCCGTGGTTAACGGCCCGCGAACCTTTGACCCGCTCCACGCCAGGGCAAGTCCGGCTTCGGGCGGCAAAAGGTCGGTGGCATCATCGGTCACGGATAGAGCGCCTAGCCAAGCACCAGTCGGCTTGGCAAGCAAACTGTCCCGGCCCGGGACGCGGTGCCCGATCAAGGGCCCCGATATGATCGTTAGCACTTTGCTAACCATGATCCTTCGCAATGCGCTTACCAGACCCAGTTAAGGCCGAGCGGTGAATCTGGAATGCCTGTGCAAATCGCGTGGGCTTCAGGAAAAGGGCACCGAACCGATGGGGCAAGAAAACCAGACCAACAGGTCTTTCCTGTACCGGCTGCTGCACGACCGGACCGCCAACACGCTCGCAATCGCGGCAGCTTCGCTCATGCCACTGATGGCGATGGTCGGCGGGGGCATTGATGCCAGCCGCTACTACATGGCAGCCGCGCGCATGCAATCCGCGTGCGACGCCGGCGCGCTTGCCGCACGGCAGGCGATGTCGACCACAGCCTTCACCGAGACCCACCGCCAGATCGGCCTCAACTTCTTCGACCAGAACTTCGACGATGGCATCTTCGGGACCACTGGGCGGACCCGCAATTATACTGCCAACAACTCCGGTGTGGTGACCGGCACAGCCAGTGCAACGATTCCGACGACGATCATGGGCGCGTTCGGCTACACCAACTTCGCGCTCGCCGCGACCTGCACTGCCGAAGTCAACATCTCGAATTCCGACATCATGTTCGTGCTCGACGTCACCGGCTCGATGGCGGATTGCCCGGATAACTCGGCGTGCGGCTCTGGCCCGGGCTCGAAGATCGTCGCGCTACGCTCGGCAGTGATGAGCTTTTACGACACGGTGCAAGCATCGACCTCCCCGGCCGCACAGGTGCGCTACGGCGTCGTGCCCTATTCGCAGCAGGTCAACGTCGGCTTCCAGATCCCGCGTGTTCACATGGCTAATGACCACAGCTATCAGTCGCGCGCCGCGCGCTACAATCCAGCAACCCTTCCCGGGGGAGACGTCGGCGATCCGATCCTGGTGACGGACCAGACCGAGTGGCTGCCGCGTTCGACCTCGAACTTCAATTCGGGCAACACGGACAACTACCGCTTCCGCACTGACGGATCGAACGGGACGTCAGCGACGACCTTCTGCACCACGACGCTTCCGGGGACTTACACGGTCAATGTCAGCGGTGTGAACCAGACTTGGCAGGTGTTCGCGACGCCGAGCATCGTGACCGGCCAGTGGTCAGGCGGCGACTCTAACAACCGTGCCGGTTGCCGAAGCCGCGTGCGCAAGACGCGTCCGGCCACAACCGTCGACATCACGCCGCAGTTCCGCGACTGGATCTATTGCCAAGTCACCACGGGCGCCGCCAATCCTTGTAACGCGAACAATCCGGCCGACAGCCCGGCCGGTTGGGAGTTGGTCAACCTCTCGAGCGTCTACACCGGCAACACCGTCAACATGCCGCTCGGGACCAACGGGGCAATGACGTCCGTGTCGTGGGCCGGCTGCATCGAGGAGCCGAGCACCGCTCTGACCGACACCTACAGCCCGATTCCCGCCACTGCCCACGACATCAACATCAACCTCGTTCCGGCCAACGAAGGCCAACGCTGGAAGCCCGCGTTGCAGAATGCCGTTTGGGAACGGCGTGACGGTAGTAACAACCGGACGACGAACGCGGTGACAGATGCCAATCGGATCGCTGGGGGGCAATCAACCGCTCAGAGCCGCCCCGGCTGGTCCTGTCCGCGCCCTGCACGCAAGCTTGCAACAACAGCGCGCACTGATCTGCAGACTTACGTCAACGCTCTTGTGGCGACCGGCAACACCTATCACGATCTCGGCATGGTGTGGGGCGCCCGCTTCATCTCGCCAAGAGGCCTGTTCGCCTCGGAAAACGCGACTGCGCCCAACGGCGACCCGATCGCTCGGCACATCGTGTTCATGACCGACGGTGCGCAGGTCAACAACGTCGAGAACTATTCGACCCAAGGCGTCGAATGGTGGGACCGCCGCATCACCGGCAACGGTGACAGCGCCCGCGAATTCAACCGCCGCGCATCGCGTCTGCAGGCTGTCTGCCGCGCTGCCCAGCAAGAGAACATCACCGTCTGGGTGGTCGCCTTTGGGACTACGCTGACTCAAAACCTGATCAACTGCGCCTCCCCTGGACGTGCCTTCCAGGCCAACGACAGCGCCACCCTCACTGCGCGCTTCCAGGAGATCGCACAGAAGATCGCTGCACTGAGGCTTACGTCATGATCCCCAGCCCGCTCTTCCCGCTCCGTCAACTGCAGCGGTTGGCCACCGACTGCAATGGAACCACGGTCGTCGAATTCGCGATGGTCGGCCCGGTGCTGATCATGATGATCATGGGCCTGTTCGACATCGCGCATACGCAATACACCGGCTCGGTGTTGAACGGTGCCTTGCAGAAGGCCGGACGCGATCTCACGCTCGAAAGCGCGATGAGCCGCCAAACCAACATCGATGGGCGCGTGCGCGATCAGGTCGCTTCGGTCATGCCGAACGATGCGCAGATCACCTTCGTGAAGGCTGCGTATTTTGACTTCGCCGACGTCAAGGATCCCGAACAGATCCTCGGCGATGATGCTGTCGGTGCGACAGGCCACGGCATATGCGAGGGCTCCAAGGGCGAGCGCTACGTCGATACGAACAACAACGACACATACGACCTGGATCGAGGCGCGGACGGCATCGGCGGTGCGCGTGACGTGGTGCTTTACACCGCGAACGTCACCTATCCGCGCATGTTCCCGCTTTACTCGATGATCGGGTTGCCGAGCAACGTCACTATCAGTGCAACGACTGTTCTTCGCAATCAGCCCTACGACGAGCAGAACGACCGCATTACAGCCGAGAACCCCTGCCCATGACCGATATCAAACATCAATCGCTGCGCAGCCGGGCTCATCGCCTTGCCCGCCGTCTTGGCGGAGACAAATCAGGCCTCGCGTTGGTCGAGTTCGCCTTCTCGGCGCCGCTCGTGCTCGGCATGGGCATGATGGGCACCGACACCGCGATGATGGTGATCGCCCACATGCAGGTAAGCCAGATCGCGATGCAGGTTGCCGATAACGCCTCGCGCGTGGGAGAGCAGGATGTGCTGACCGCGCGCAAGGTCTTCGAGCGGGACATTACCGAGACACTTACCGGTGCCGAAAAGCTCGGCCAGAGCATCCGTATCTTCAACCAGGGGCGCGTGATCGTCTCAAGCCTGCAGCGCAACGCGTCGAACGGGCAGTGGATCAAATGGCAGCGCTGCCGCGGCGCCAAGAACTACAACTCGAGCTACGGCGTCCAAGGCGATGGCGCGACCGGAACCTCTTTCCCGGGCATGGGACCGACCGGCCGGCGCATCACCGCATCGTCTGGCACGGCCGTCATGTTCGTCGAGGTGGCGTACGACTTCCAGTCGATCACGCCGATCAACCTCTTCAACAACCAGCAGATGGTCTACACAGCGGCGTTCAACGTGCGCGACAACCGCGACCTGAACAGCCTCTATGCCGGTGGCCCGGTGGCAAGCTGCAACACCTACTCGGCGGCGCGCCCGACCTGATCCTGTCGGGGCGCACGCCTATTAGAGCCTACTTGTAGCACACCTTGCGTGCCGCCTCGGCAATCCGCGCAGGGTTGATCAGCGCGAGCTTTTCGAGGTTCGCCGCATAGGGCAACGGAACGTCCTCGTTGCACACCCTGAGCACCGGCGCATCGAGGTGGTCGAAGCCCTCCTCCATGCAGATCGCGATAATTTCCGACGCGATCGAGCAAGTGGGCCAGCCTTCCTCAGCGACGATCAGCCGGTTGGTCTTGGCGAGGCTTTCGAGCACGGCCTGCTTGTCGAGCGGGCGCAGGGTGCGAAGGTCGATCACCTCGGCGTCGATGCCCTCCTCGGCGAGCTTGTCCGCCGCCTCGAGCGACATGCCGACCCCGATCGAGTAGGTCACGATGGTAACGTCCTTGCCCTCGCGCACGATCCGCGCCTTGCCGATGGGGAGCACATAGTCTTCCATGTCCGGCACGTCATAGCTGCGACCATAGACCAGCTCGTTCTCGAGGAAGACGACCGGGTCGTCCGAGCGGATCGCGGCCTTCATCAGCCCCTTGGCATCGGCAGCGTCATAGGGCGCAATCACGATCAGGCCGGGGACGCTGGCGTACCACGGCCCGTAGTTCTGGCTGTGCTGCGCGCCGACGCGGGTCGCTGCACCGTTTGGGCCGCGGAACACGATCGGGCAGCGCATCTGACCTCCCGACATGTAGTTGGTCTTGGCGGCCGAATTGATGATGTGGTCGATCGCCTGCATCGCGAAGTTGAAGGTCATGAACTCGACGATCGGCCTGAGGCCGCCCATCGCTGCCCCGGTCCCGATGCCGGCAAAGCCGTATTCGGTGATCGGCGTGTCGATGACGCGCTTGGGGCCGAACTCGGCGAGCAGGCCTTGCGTGACTTTGTAGGCGCCTTGGTACTCGGCGACTTCCTCACCCATAACAAAAACGCGGCCGTCGCGGCGCATTTCCTCGGCCATCGCATCGCGCAGCGCCTCGCGCACCGTGGTGCTGACAACGTTCGTCCCGGCCGGGACGGCCGGATCGGCAGCCGGAGCGGTTGGGGCAGGCTTTTCTGCCTTGGGAGCAGGTGCCGGAGCGGGTTCAGGAACCGGAGCGGGAGTCGGCACGGATGCGGCAGGCGCGCTGACCTCGCCTTCCGCAATGATCAGCGCAATCACTGCGCCCACCGCCACGTCCTCGGTCCCGGCGGGCACGAGGATCTTCTCGAGCACGCCTTCATCGATGGCTTCGAATTCCATCGTCGCCTTGTCGGTCTCGATCTCGGCGATGATATCGCCCGGCTCGATGCGGTCGCCCTCAGCTTTCAGCCACTTGGCGAGGGTACCATGCTCCATTGTCGGAGAGAGCGCCGGCATCTTCAGTTCGATGGCCATGGCTCAGTACGCCCCCACCAGAACGTCGGTGTAAAGTTCGCCGGGCGCGGGCTCGGGCGAGGTTTCGGCGAAGTCGGCGGCGGCGGCCACCTCGGCGCGGATCGCCTTGTCGATGGCTTTCAATTCGTCCTCGGTCTTGCCGGCCTCGATAAGGGTCTTCTTGAGCCCTTCGATCGGGTCGTGGTGGTCGCGCTGTTCCTGCACTTCCTCGCGGGTGCGGTACTTGGCGGGGTCCGACATCGAATGCCCGCGGTAGCGATAGGTATTGCACTCCATGAGCACCGGACCCTTGCCGGCGCGAACATGCGCGAAAGCGATTTCGGCAGCGGCGCGCACTTCAAGCACGTCCATGCCGTTCACCTCCATGCCGGGGATGCGGAAGGCGGTGCCGCGGCGGTAGAAGCGCGTTTCGGCAGACGAGCGCTTGGACGCTGTGCCCATCGCGTACTGGTTATCTTCGACAACGAAGACGATCGGCAGGTTCCACAAGGCGGCCATGTTGAAGGTCTCGTAGACCTGACCCTGGTTGGCCGCGCCGTCGCCGAAATAGGCAAGGCACAACCCGCCGTCCTCATTGTACTGGTGCGCAAGTGCGAGACCCCCGCCCAGCGCCACCTGCGCGCCGACGATGCCGTGGCCGCCGTAGAACTTATGCTCGGTCGAGAACATGTGCATCGACCCGCCCTTGCCCTTGGAAATGCCGGCTTCGCGGCCGGTCAGTTCCGCCATGATCACCTTGGGATCGATCCCGTAGGCGAGCATATGGCCGTGATCGCGGTAGCCGGTAATCACGCTGTCGCGATCATTGTCGAGCGCCGACTGCAAGCCAATCGCAACCGCTTCCTGACCGATGTAAAGGTGGCAGAAGCCGCCGATCAGGCCGAGACCGTAAAGCTGGCCTGCCTTCTCCTCGAAGCGGCGGATCAACAGCATCTGGCGGTAGAACTCGAGCATCTCGGCTTCGCTGGCGGCGTAGCGCTTGTTGGCCGTGAAAGCCTGCTGAAGCGAGCGCAGGATGAAGTCGGGGTCGTCCGTTCCATCGGCGACCGGGCTCGCCGTCACGGGCGAATTGGCAGGTTTCTTGGCCAAGACAAGTATTCCTCTCTCTGGCGCGCTCGTGGGGAGGAGAAGCGCATGGGCCTCTATAGTCGGGGTGCGGGCAAGGGCGCAACGTCAAGTGGTTGCACAAAACGGAACCCGCATACGAAATCAGGGGCTGAAGTCAGGCGGCTCGCCGAGAAGCCACGCCTGTCCGCTTCGACTACTTGTCGTCGTCGAGCGTGATCACGACCTCGTCCTCTCGCATCACGCCGAGGTGCTCGCGCACCAGTTCGCTGGCAAGATCGGGATCGGCCGCTTCGGGATCGAGCAACTTGACGCGGTTGCGCAAGGCATCGCGCTCTTCGGAAAGCTTGGCGATCTTCACCCTGCGCGCTTCGAGGGCTGCGGAATTCTCGCTCCAAGCGAGAAGCCCCGTTGGTCCGGCGACGGCAAAGCCGGCCAGCAGAAGCAGCGCGCACAGCGCCACCAACCGCTTGCGCCTGCTTTCAGTCCCCGCTCTGCGCATATCCGTGAATGTCCCCTGATCGTCATAGCGACAGAATCACACTTGGCTCATTGCTGCAAGAGCAATGCGGCGCAATGCGTGCAAATCCCTGATGATTGGGTGGTTAATCAGTATGAACGGGGCAGACCGAGGACGTGCTCTGCCAGATAGGACAAGATCAGGTTGGTCGAGATCGGCGCTACGGTATAAAGCCGCGCCTCGCGGAACTTGCGTTCGACGTCGTATTCCTCGGCGAATCCAAAGCCGCCGAAGGTCTGGACGCACATGTCGGCCGCTGCCCAACTTGCCTCCGATGCCAGCAGCTTGGCCATGTTGGCTTCCTCGCCCGGATTGCCGCCCTCGTCATAAACATGCGCGGCATGGCGAACCATCAGCTCGGCTGCGCGCATCTGGGCGTAGCACCGCGCGATCGGGAACTGCACGCCCTGGTTCTGGCCGATCGGCCGCGCAAAAACGCTGCGGTCTTTCGCGTAGCCGGTCGCCTTCTCGATGAACCATTTGGCGTCGCCGATGCACTCAGCGGCAATCAGGATGCGCTCGGCATTCATGCCAGAGAGAATGTAGCGGAAGCCCTTCCCTTCCTCGCCGACCAAAGCGCTGGCCGGGATGCGCAGGTCATCGAAGAACACCTCGCAGGACGAGTGGTTCATCATCGTGCGGATCGGCTTGACTGTCATGCCATTCGCAAGCGCCGCCTGCATGTCGACGAGGAAGATCGAGAGGCCTTCCGTCTTGCTCGTCGCCTCCTCGCGCGGCGTAGTGCGGGCGAGCAGCAGCATCAGGTCGGAATGCTCGGCGCGGCTGGTCCAGATCTTCTGGCCGCTGATGACGTATTCGTCCCCGTCCCTTACCGCGCGGGTCTTGAGGCTCAAGGTGTCGGTGCCGCTGGTCGGCTCGGAGACCCCGAAGGCCTGCAAGCGCAACTCGCCGCTGGCGATGCGGGGGAGATACTGCGCCTTCTGCTCGGGCGAGCCATACCGCAGCAGGGTGTTCATGATGTACATCTGCGCATGGGCGGATGAGCCGTTGCACCCGGACGCTTGAATCTCCTCCATGATGACGCAGGCCGCCTCGAGGCTTAACCCGCTGCCGCCGTGATCGGTCGGAATCAGTGCAGCGAGGAAGCCAGCCTGCGTGAGAGCGTCGACGAATTCCGCCGGGTATTCGCGCACAGCGTCCTTGGCGCGCCAGTATTCGCCCGGAAAACCCTCGCACAAGCTAGCGACTGCGCGGCGGATTTCGGCGAGTTCCTCGGGTTCCTGACGCGACATCGACACAGCAATCTCCTGTTGGCGGCGCGGGATTGCCCGCTCATCATGATCAAGTCCACCTCATCAATTTGGGTGCTTTCCGACACAACGCGGGCCGTGGCAATCCCGTTTCGATATGCTACCGACCAACGAAATGTCCGATCTCCCTGCCCCGCCCACCCCCGTCTATCTTACCCGCACGCAGGAGCGGGCGCTGGCGCTGACTATCGCGGTGGTGACGGCCAATGCCTATTACATCCACCCCATCATCGGCGATGTCGCGCGCGCCTTCGGAGTGGGCGAGGCTACGATTGGTCTGGTGCCGGCGTTGAACCAGCTGGCGCTGGCCTTGGGTATCCTGCTGCTGCTCCCGCTCGGCGACTTCACCTCAAACCGCAAGCTGTGCCTGATTTTCATCGCCGGGCAGACCGTGTGTCTGGGCGGAATGGTACTAGCGCCAAGCTTCGCGCTGTTCACCGCCGCCTCGACCGTGCTCGGCTTCGTCACCATCGCGCCCTATCTGATCCCCGCTTTCGCCTCGAAGCGCGTCGCGCCCGAGCGGCTGGGACAGGTCACGGCAAAACTGACGGCGGCGGTGATCTTCGGCATTCTGGTGGCGCGGGTCGGCGCCGGGATCATCGCCGCCAATGCCGACTGGCACACGGTCTATGTCGGCGCGCTTGCGCTGATGGCTGCGGTGACGGCCTTCCTGCCCTTCGCCATGCGCAGCGAGACCGCCACGTCCAAGCAGCCCCAGGCAGGCTACGCCGCGCTGATCGCCTCGGTATTCACGCTCGCGGCCAAGCACCCCGACATGCGGCTGTCGGCAGCCCTGCAGGGCTTGAACTTCGCGATCTTCACGGCGAGCTGGCTGGCGCTGGCGCTGCACCTGACGAGCCCCGCAATGGGCTACGGCACCGACGATGTCGGCTACCTTGCCGGGGTCGCGGCGGTCAGCGTGTTCACCACGCCGCGGCTCGGGCGGTGGGCGGACAGGGTCGGGCCGCGCAAGGCCCGCATTGCGGCGGCCGTGGTCCAGTTCGTCGGCATCGCCCTGTTCTACCCGCTCGGTTTCAGCATTTGGGGCGTGCTGGTGCCGCTGTTTGTCGTCAATCTCGTCGGGCCGACGGTGGACGTGACCGGCCGCATGACGCTGTTCACGCTGGCGCCCGAAATTCGCACCCGGCTGACGACCACTTACATCGTGACGATGTTCATCGGCGGGGCGATCGGCAGCGCATTAGGCACGGCTGTTTACGATTTCGGCGGATGGGGAGGTATCTGCACACTGTTGGCCGCGATGTCCTGCTGCGTGGTTGCTCTGGCATTCCTCGCCGAGCACCGCTGGCGTGTGGGCCAAGCGGCCTACGCGTAATGACGCAAGCGAGATTTACGGTTTACCATTTGTTAACCCATTAACGGTAAACGGAAATTCGAAGGGCGCTACGGCGAGATACCGAATGACGGGCGCAAGCACTCGTCACTCAGGTTAAGCCGAATGCCTTTCCCCAAGAAGGGCGCTACGACCATATACCGAATGACGAAGTCATATCCTCGTCACTCCGGTTAGGCCGAGCGCCCTTTTTTGCGTTTCAGCAGGGGGTGCAGAGCATCGCCAACCCGAAGCGCTGTAGCGACACCGACGACGATGTGGTGGAGATGGTGACCCCGGCGCGATTCGAACGCGCGGCCCCCAGATTAGGAATCTGGTGCTCTATCCGGCTGAGCTACGGGGTCCCGCAGTCCACATAGCATTACCGCTGCATGGCGCAATATCGGCACGCTGGGCCGCAAGGCCGACTGGCCGCCCGCAGCGACGCGAACTTCAGGTCGCATGAGCGAGGATTTCGCGCGCCGGATGGCGTGCGGAACCGCAAACGATTACCATTCAATTCAACTTTTCAGGCGGCGCGACCGGAAACGGCAGCGGAGCTACCGGCACACCCTCCTCGATCAGAGCCTTGGCCTCCGCGAGGCTCGCCTGCCCGTGGATCGGGGCTTCGTCACGCTCGCCATAATGCATCTTGCGGGTTTCCTCGGCGAACTTGTCGCCCACCCATGTCGAGCTCTTGATTGCCTCGGCCTGCGCCTTGGCCAGCGCGGCCAGAGCCTTCTGCACCCGCGCCGGCATGGGCGCGTTGGCCATAACCTGATTGGGCACCTGCACAGGCGCGGCGGGCGGGAGCACCTCCTGCCGGCTGTTGCCTTTGGCCGGAACAGCAGGGGCCATCGGCGCCTTGCTCACCTCGCGAGAACCGCAGGACGGGCACGCAAGCAATCCGCGCGTTCGCTGGTCCTCGTAATCGGCCGAGGAGCCGAACCAGCCCTCGAAGCGGTGGCCGTCGTGGCAGGACAGGTCGAAGACAATCATGGTCTGTCTGATGTGGGTATAGGACGGCGGTTGGCAAGCGCGGGAACCTGGGCGCGCACCTCGGCCACGCGGGCAAGGTCGATGTCGCAAAAGGCCAGTCCCGGTTCTTCACCGCCCATGTCGAGCAGCACCTCGCCCCAAGGATCGACCACGAGGCTGTGGCCGTAGGTCTCGCGCCCGTCCTCGTGCTTGCCGACCTGCGCGGCGGCTATGACAAAGGCGCTCGCCTCGATGGCGCGGGCACGCAGCATCACGTGCCAATGCGCTGCGCCAGTCGGCTTGGTGAAGGCCGCGGGCACGGCGATGGCATCGCAGCGGCGATTGCCGAATTCGCCGAACAGCGCGGGGAACCTGAGATCATAACAGATCGCGAGGCCGAGCCGCCCAACTGGAGTGCCATCCAACGCAACAACTTCATCTCCCGGCCGATAGGCTGCGCTCTCGCGCCAAGTCTCTCCGGTGGCGAGTTCGACATCGAACATGTGGATCTTGTCATAGGTGTCGGGGCTCTCCCCGCTCGGCGGGAAGACCATCGAGCGGTTGGCATTCTTGCCACCCGGAACCGCCACCGCCATCGATCCAATCGCGAGCTCAAGCGCACACTCCTCGGCGAGGTTGGCGAGCATCGCGACATGAGGCGACTGGTCTTGCGGGACGATATGCGCCGCCGCACGCGCACGATCACGGTCGAGCAGAAGCGACATCTCGGGAGTAAACAAAATCTCCGCCCCGCCATCGCGCGCGCCATAGGCGGCATCGCGGATCGTGTCGAAGTTGCGCCCGGGGTCGATACCCGAACACATCTGCAGGACCGCAATCCGCGGCATTAGCCTGCCAACAGCGCGTCAAGCTTGCCCGAGCGTTCGAGCGCGGCGAGATCGTCCGATCCGCCCACATGGGTCTCGCCGATGAAGATCTGCGGCACAGTCATCGCGTTCGGCGCGCGGGCGAGCATCTCGTCGCGGCCCGGGCCGCCCATCGTGATGTCATGCTCGGTGAATTCCGCGCCCTTTTCGCTCAACAGGCGCTTGGCGCGCACGCAGAAGGGGCAGGCAAACTTGGTGTAGATGTCGATCTTGGGGGCAGCCATAGGCACCTCTTGGCAAAAGCTCTTGAAAGCGTGTCTCGCCAAACCAGATAAGCGGTGTCGCCGCGTTTCGCCAGTCTTGGGAAACGGGTCCGGCGACAAGGCGGGTGCTGCATCCGGCAGGCCTGCTTCGGAACCAAATTGCTCAGTTGAGGATTTGCACTGATGTCACGTTTCGATTTTACCCCCTACCGCCGCAGCACCGTGGGCTTCGACCGCCTGTTCGACCTTTTGGAGAACCAGGCGCGGCTCAACGCCGGCGACAATTACCCCCCCTTTAACATCTCGCGCCGGGGCGAGGACAATTACCGCATTACCCTCGCGGTGGCGGGCTTCCGGCCGCAGGATGTCGACATCACCGCCCAGCAGAACCTGCTCGTCGTGCAGGGCAAAAAGCGCGATGATACCGAGGACGGGTCCGAGCTGATCCACGTCGGCATCGCCAACCGCGGGTTTGAACGCCGCTTCGAGCTTGCCGATTTCGTGCGGGTCGAGCGCGCCGACTTGGCTGACGGTCTGCTGATCATCGACCTCGTGCGCGAAGTGCCCGACGCGATGAAGCCGCGCAAGATCGCGATCGGCGGCACGGCCACCCTCACCGCAGTGCCCAGCAGCGGCGGCGACGAGGCAAGCGCCGCCTGATCAAGCCAAAAGGCTGAAATGAAAAGGGGGCGGATCTTGCGATCCGCCCCCGCGACTTGCGTCGCCCCGCGTGGTCATATCCGTCCGGGTCGCAGAAGACGGACAAGACCAGCAAGCTCGTTTCATGACTCGGCGCCTCATTCCAGCCCCGGCATTGTTTTGCCTTTACAGCAGCACAACCCGCATGTGGAGCGCGAACACTAAGAAAACTGTGAACCCTCGCCTGCCGTCTAATGCGGATCGGTAATATCGCGCAAGGGCAATCTGCAAGTTCTGCAAGGATTGCACACTGCACCTCCTGGTTGCAAAACAAGAGATTGCAAAGCCCGGCCTATCCCGCTCGACACTACCCGGTATCCAGCGTTTCGAGACAGCTCAGTCGCGTCGCATGATGCCCCGCAAAAAATCACAGCCCGGCTTAGACGAGTCGGGATTGCTCGACCGCGGCGGCGATGAAGCCGGCGAACAGGGGGTGCGGATCGAAGGGGCGCGACTTCAGTTCGGGGTGGAACTGGACGCCGACAAACCACGGGTGATCCGGGCGTTCAACGATCTCGGGTAGCAGCCCGTCGGGACTCATCCCCGAGAAGATTAGACCCTGCTTTTCCAAAGGCTCGATGAAGGCACTGTTGACCTCGTAGCGGTGGCGATGACGCTCGGAAATCAGCTCCGCGCCGCCATAGATGCGCGAGGTGTGGCTGTTGGGGCTGAGCTTGGCCGGATAGGCACCGAGACGCATCGTGCCGCCCAGATCGCCGCCCTCGGCACGGCTCTGGATGCCTTCGGCGCTCATCCACTCGGTAATGATGCCGACGACCGGGGCTTCGGTGGGGCCGAATTCGGTGGAGGAGGCGTTGGCGAACCCTGCCGCCCGCGCGCTCTCGATGCAGGCCATCTGCATGCCGAGACAGATACCGAAGAACGGGACGTTGCGGGTGCGGGCGAAGCGGACCGCAGCGATCTTGCCCTCGCTCCCGCGCTCGCCAAAGCCGCCGGGTACGAGGATGCCATGCATCGGTTCAAGCGCCGCGATGATCTCGGAGTCGTCGTCGCCCTCGAAGATTTCGGCGTCGATCCACCTGATGTTGACCTTGACCCGGTTGGAGAGCCCGCCGTGAACCAGCGCCTCGTTGAGGCTCTTGTACGCATCGGGCAGGCCGACATACTTGCCCACAACCGCGATCGTCACTTCGCCTTCGGGGTTGAAGTGACGGTCGGTCACGTCCGTCCACGCCGCCAGATCAGGCTCGGGCGCATCGGTGATTCCGAAGGCACGCAGCACTTCGCGGTCGAGGCCTTCGGCGTGATATTGCTGCGGCACCGAATAGATCGACGGCGCATCCAGCGCCGGGATCACCGCTTCGGCGCGCACGTTGCAGAACTGCGCGATCTTGCGGCGGTCGCTGTCGGGGATGGGATGTTCGGCGCGGCACAGCAGGATGTCGGGCTTGATCCCGAGGCTGGCAAGCTCGCGCACAGAGTGCTGGGTCGGCTTGGTCTTCAGCTCCCCCGCCGCCTTGATGTACGGCACCAAAGTGACGTGGACGCTGAGCGTCTGGAGCGGCTCAAGCTCGTTCCGCAGCTGGCGGATCGCTTCCATGAAGGGCAGCGATTCGATGTCGCCGACCGTCCCGCCGATCTCGCACAGGATGAAATCGTGGTCGTCCTGATCGGCGAGCGCGAAGGCTTTGATCTCGTCGGTAACGTGCGGGATCACCTGCACGGTCGCGCCGAGATAGTCACCGCGCCGTTCGCGGGCGATGATGTCGCGGTAGACGCGGCCTGACGTGATGTTGTCGCTCTGCCGCGCTGAGACGCCCGTAAAGCGTTCGTAATGGCCCAGATCGAGATCGGTCTCGGCCCCGTCGTCGGTGACGTAGACCTCACCGTGTTGGTAAGGGCTCATCGTGCCCGGATCGACGTTCAGGTAGGGGTCGAACTTGCGGATGCGGACCTTGTAGCCGCGCGCCTGCAGGAGCGCTGCCAAGGAGGCCGCCATGAGACCTTTGCCGAGCGAGGAGACCACGCCGCCGGTTATGAAAATGTACCGCGCCATGGGATTTGGGCCTTAAGCAACAGGAGGGATTCGGGGCAAGCGAATTGCGGGCGTCAGACGCCCGCCATCCACAGTGCCGTTGATGTGAGGGTTGGATAGGGCGGCTTGGGCTCGCCCCGTCCGGTCATTATTGCGCGGGAGCGACCGGGGCAGGGACCGCCGGAGCTGCACCCGTTTCAGCCGGTCCCGGAGCGGGAGCCACCGGAACCGGATCGGCCAGAAGGTCGGGCCGTGCCGGCGCGCCGCGCTCCAGAGTGGTCGACACGCCGCCTACCCGGCTCTCGCGCACCGCGAGGGCGGCGAGGATAATGGCGAGCGTCACAAAGGCGATAGCCAGCCACTTGGTCATGCGGGTCAGGAAGTCCGCAGCCCCGCGCGCACCGAACGCGCCGCCCGGGCTGCTGCCGATGCCAAGCCCGCCGCCTTCCGAGCGCTGCATAAGCACAACGCCGACCAGGGCGGCGGCGATGAGAGCCTGAATAACGGTGAGGAACAAGAATACGGACATGAACAAATCTCGTGGCTGGGCGGCCTGCGCCCGGTGATAGCGGTGGGGGTCATGTAGGGCGGCAAGGCCCGTCCGGCAAGCCCACCCGCCGGAGCGCGCGGGTCAGGCGTCGAAGGGCTCGCTGGCGGCGAGCGCAATCCCCATGAAGCTGTCGGCGGTGAGGCTCGCCCCGCCCACCAAAGCGCCGCCAACCTCGGGCACGGCGAAGATTGCGGATGCGTTTTCGGGTTTGACCGAGCCGCCGTAAAGGATGCGCACCTCGGGGCCGTGCTCCTCACCTAGCAGCTCGATCAGCAACGCGCGGATTTCGCCGTGCATTTCGGCGATGTCGTCGGTGGTGGCGGCAACGCCGGTTCCGATCGCCCAGATCGGCTCGTAGGCCACGCTCAGGCGATCGGCGATGTCGGCCGGGAGCTGACCGGCGGGCGGCAGCGACGCGGCGAGCTGGCGCCGCACGACAGCAACCGCCTCGCCCGATTCGCGGGTGGAGAGACTTTCGCCGCAGCACATGATGACGCGCAGGCCCGCGGCAAAGGCGGCTTCGGCCTTGGCGTGCACCCGAGCGTCGCTCTCGGCGTGATCCAGCCGCCGCTCGGAATGGCCGAGGATGACGAAGCTCGCGCCCGCATCGGCAATCATCGCGGCGGAGATATCCCCGGTGTGCGCCCCGCCGTCTTCATGATGGCAATCCTGCGCGCCGACCGCGATCTGTTCGGCTTCGCGGTGGATCGGGTGGATAAGGGTGTAGGGCGGCGCGAGCGCTACCTCGACCTTCATGTGACGCTGGGCTGCGCGGTCGATCGCGCGCGCTTCGGAGAGCATGGCGCGGGTGCCATGCATCTTCCAGTTTCCGACGATGTAGGGTCGGCGGGTCATGATTGCCTTCGCACTTCTTTATTATTGAGAGGGATAGCCCCTGTGGGCCATGCGATTCTGTGTTTCGCTGTAGAGGCCCGGGGCCGCGTTCGCTAGCCGTGGACGATGCGACTGTCAAAACGCGCGGTCACCTGTTGCCGCGCGGTCGCATGGCCTATAAAGCGCAGCCGCGCCGCTCCCTTGTGCGGCGCGCACATGGGACGCGCAGCGTCTCGCCGTCAGCCAGCCTTGGATCGGGTCCAAACGCACATGATTTCGATGTTCCGCCGCTTTTTCGCCTCGAAGATCGGCCTGCCGATTGTCCTTGCCTTCCTTGCGCTGATGGCTCTCGCCTTCGCCGCTTCGGACATCACCGGATCCACCTTTGGCGGCATCTCGAGCAGCGAGCGCATGGCGGTGGTCGGCGGCAAATCGATCCCGATCAACGACCTGACGGTGGGTGCAAACAACGCGCTTTCGCAGGTGCGCCAGCAGAACCCGACGCTGACCATGCCCGAATTCGTCGCGCAGGGCGGGCTTGAAGAAGTGACGCTTCAGCTTATCGACCGCTTCACGATCGGCGAATATGCGCGCCGCCACGGGCTGCGCGCGGGCAAGAACCTTGTCGACAGCGAGATCCTCAAGATCCCCGCCTTTCAGGGGCTGACCGGTGCATTCGACCAGAAGGCCTATGTCGCAGCGCTCGGCTCGCGCGGGCTGAACGACAAGCTGTTCCGCCGCGACCTTGCCGACGAGTTGCTCGCCCAGCAATTGCTCGCCCCCGCTGTCGCCGCGCCGCAGCTGCCCGAGAAGATCGCGCGCCAATATGCCGCGCTGGTGCTGGAAAAGCGCAAGGGCGAGATCGCGCTGATCCCGTCTGCCGCCTTCGCGCCCGCCGGTGATCCGTCCGACGCGCAGCTTGCCGCGTGGTACAAGGACAACCGCACCCAGTTCATCCGGCCCGAGCGGCGCACGCTGCGCTTTGCGGTGTTCGGCACCGATAGCCTCAAGGTCAATGCGACGCCGACCGCAGCCGAGATTGCCGCGCGCTACCAGAAGGATGCCGCCAAGTATGCGGCAAGCGAAAGGCGCGCGATCACCAGCTTCGTTGTCCCCACGCAGGACGCTGCCAAGGCGCTCGCCGCGCGGATCAGCGGCGGAGCCTCGCTCGAGGCCGTAGCGCGCGAGGCGGGCTTCAATGCTTCCAAGAGCGACGCGCGCGACCAGGAAGCTCTGGCGAGCGCGACCAGCTTTGCCTTCGCCCAGAGCGCCTTCAAGGCAGCGCAAGGCGCGGTGATCGCGCCCGCACAGGGCCAGCTCGGCTGGTATGTCGCACGGGTCGACAAGATCGAGCGCATTGCGGCGCGCAGCCTTGTACAGGCCACGCCGGAGCTCACTGAAACGCTCACCGCCGAAAAGCGCGCTGCGGGCATCGCCGATCTCGTCGCCGAGATCGAGGGCGAGGTCGATGGCGGCACTGCGATTGCCGAGGTCGCCAAGACCTACGGCCTCAAGGTCGAGACCACGCCCGCGCTGCTCGCCGACGGACAGGCCTTCGGGCGGCCCGATGTGAAGATCGTGCCGCAGCTTGCTCCGGTCCTCCAAACCGCCTTCCAGATGGAAGAGAGCGAGCCGCAGCTCGCCGAGGTTGTCCCCGGCCAGCAATTCGTGGTGTTCGAAGTCGCACGGGTCGAAGAAGCCGCCGCCGCGCCGCTCGCCGAAGTTCGCGCGGCTGCGGTCGCCGGATGGAAGCGCGCGCAGGGCGCTGTGCTCGCCAAGCAGGCCGCCGACCGGATCCTCGCCAAGGTGCGCGGCGGCATGGCGCTCGAAGCGGCACTTGCCGCCGAGAAGAAGCCCGGCTTCGAGCGCGAGGTAATCAACCTTGAACGCCGCCAGCTCGTCGCCCAGCAGCGCCAGCGCGTCGCCCCGCCGCTCGTGCTGCTGTTCAGCATGGCCGAGGGGACAGTGAAGTCGCTCGAAGCACCGCGCAACATCGGCTGGTACATCGTCGACCTTGAAGACATCAGCACCCTGCCGCTCGACAGTGAGCCCCAGCTGGTCGCCCAGACCCGGCAGCAGCTTGGCGGCGCCTTGGCCGAGGAATACCGCAGCCAGGCGACCGCCGCGATGCGCAAGGAACTGGGCGTAACCCGCAACGATGCGGGGATCGCCGCCGTGCGCAAGCAGCTCGTCGGCGAACAGTAAGCGTCCATCAGGTGACCACAGCCGGAGCAGGCCTGCCCGAGAACGCCGCCGCTGCCGCCGCCATGCTCGCCGAAGGGCGTGCGGCGCTGGTGTGGCGGCGGATCATCGCCGACAGCGACACGCCCGTGGGCGCGGCGCGGCGGCTGATCGTGCCGGGGCGCGGTGACTTCCTGCTCGAAAGCGTCGAGGGCGGCGAGGTCCGCGGGCGTTACAGCCTGCTCGGGATCGACCCCGACCTCGTTTTCCGCGCCAAGGGCAATGCAGCCGCGATCAACCGCGACTGGCGCACCGACCGTAAGGCCTTCGTCCCATGCCCCGGCGACGCTCTGGCCGAACTGCGCGCACTCGCCGCCGCCTGCCGGATCGACCCGATGCCCGAGGGGCTTCCCCCGGCGCTCGCCTGCCTTGTGGGCTATCTCGGCTACGAGACCATCGGCCTTGTCGAGACCCTGCCCCGCGCGCCCGACAGCCCGCTCGATCTGCCCGACATGCTGTTCGTGCGCCCGACGGTCATTCTCGTTTTCGACGGCCTCACCAATGCGCTGTTCGCCATCGCGCCGATCTGGGAGGCGAGCGATCCGCAAGCCGCCGTCGAACGCGCGGGCGAGCGGATTGATGCGGCGCTCAGCCAGCTCGGCACCGCGCTCCCGCAAGGCGCGGCGCAGGACGTTCCCGCCGCTCTCCCCGATCTCGCCCCGGTCATCGCACCCGACGACTACAAGGCGATGGCCCTCAAGGCGAAGGACTACATCCTCGCTGGCGACATCTTCCAGGTGGTGCTCGCCCAGCGGTTCACCTGCCCCTTCACCCTGCCCCCGCTGGCGCTGTACCGGGCGCTCAGGCGGGTGAACCCCTCGCCCTTCCTCTACTTCCTTGACTTGCCCGGCTTTGCGCTAGTCGGCTCCTCGCCCGAGATTCTCGTGCGAGTACGGGAGGGCGAGATCACCATCCGCCCCATCGCCGGAACGCGCCCGCGCGGCGCAACGCGCGAGGAGGATATCGCCAACGAAGCCAGCCTGCTCGCCGATCCCAAGGAGCGCGCGGAGCATCTGATGCTGCTCGATCTGGGCCGCAATGATGTCGGCCGGGTCGCGGCGGCAGGCACGGTCGAGGTCACTGACAGCTTCACGATCGAACGCTACAGCCACGTCATGCACATCGTCAGCAACGTCGTCGGCCAGCTGGACGCCTCAAAAGACGCGCTTGATGCACTGTTCGCAGGCTTCCCCGCAGGCACCGTCTCGGGCGCGCCGAAGATACGCGCCTGCGAGATCATCGCGCAGCTCGAGCCCGAAACGCGCGGCGCATATGCGGGCGGCGTCGGCTATTTCGCGCCTGATGGCAGCCTCGATAGCTGCATCGTGTTGCGCACGGCGGTGGTGAAGGACGGTGTGATGCACGTGCAGGCAGGCGCCGGGATCGTCGCGGATTCCGTGCCTGATTACGAACTCGCCGAATGCCGCGCCAAGGCCGGCGCGCTGATCGCCGCCGCGCGCGAGGCAGTGCGGGTCGCGGGCGAACCGGGGTATGGCCAATGAAGCGCATAATCCTCCTCGCCGGCCTCGTGCTGGGCCTTTCCGCCTGTTCCGAGGCGCCCGAAGGCAAGCCCGTGATGCGCGCCGAGCTCGACGGATCGGGCGCGGATGCCACCCCAGAAGCGACGCCCACCGCCGCGCAGGCGCTGGGGCCGTCCGCCTGCGAGAACGTAACCTTCGAATCCGTGCCGCTCACGCATTGCGTCGCCGATCCCGCGCAGCACCGGATCGGCATGGCGAACCTCGGCGCGGACAAGCAGCCCTTCGCCAGCCTCGCAAAGTTCGCCGCAAGCGTCGATCCCGCCACCATCGCCTTTGCCATCAATGGCGGGATGTACGGCGATGACCTCAAGCCCATCGGCTACTACGTCGAGAAGGGCGAGCGCGGGGCGGAACTCAACCGCGCTGACGGGGACGGCAATTTCTACATGAAGCCCAACGGCGTGTTCTACGGCAGCGGCGGAAGCTGGCGCGTGCTGGGGAGCAACACCTTCTTCAACTCGGTCGGCGACCGGCCCGAATTCGGCACGCAGTCCGGCCCGATGCTTCTGGTCGATGGCAAGCTTCACCCAGAGATTCAGGATGACGGCCCTTCCAAGGCGATCCGCAACGCGGTGGGCGTGGACGGCGCAGGCAAGGCGCATTTCGTGATATCCGACACGCCGGTGAGTTTCGGCCAGCTGGCACGCTATTTCCGCGATACGCTGAAGGTGAGCAATGCGCTCTATCTCGACGGCGCGGTGTCGTCGCTGTGGGACCCGGCAGGCGGGCGACAGGACGGCGGGCGGGTCGGCCCGATCATCGTGGTGACAAAGCGGGGATCAGCGCCGCAGCCTGCGGCAACCGCAACCTCAGAGGCAGGGACGCCATGATCCCCTCACCCCAAATACTTGTCATCGACAATTACGACAGCTTCACCTTCAACCTCGTCCATTACCTGATGGAGCTGGGGGCCGAGGTGCGCGTCGAGCGCAATGATGCGCTGACCGCTGCCGATGCGCTGCGCACCAATGCGGCGGGCTTCCTGATCTCGCCCGGCCCCTGCACGCCCAATGAGGCAGGCATCAGCCTCGATCTGGTCGCGGCCTGCGCCGATGCAGGTAAGCCGCTGATGGGCGTGTGCCTCGGCCATCAGGCGATTGGCCAGCATTTCGGCGGGACGGTGCAGCGTGGCGGCTTGATGCATGGCAAGACCTCGCCGGTCACGCATGACGGGACGGGGGTGTTTGCAGGCCTGCCCTCGCCCTTCATCGCGACGCGCTATCACAGCCTCGAAGTGGTGAATGTGCCCGCCGAGCTGGTCGCCAATGCCCATGCCGAGACCCCGGGCGCGGATCACCTAAGCGTCATGGGCTTCCGCCATGCAGAGCTGCCAATCCACTCGGTGCAGTTCCACCCGGAGAGCATCGCCACCGAGCATGGCCACGCGCTTCTGGCGAACTTCGTGCGACTGTGCGGGCTGGAGCCGGTGCTCCCCGCGAGGCTGACCGCATGAGCACGCTGCCCGATGTGACCGCGCCGCTCTCGGAAGCCGAGGCCGAGGCGGCGTTCGGCGTGCTGCTCGACGGCGCGCCTTCGGAGGACGCCATTGCGGGCTTCCTCGTGGCGCTGTCGGAGCGCGGCGAAACGTCGGACGAGATTGCCGGAGCCGCGCGGGCGCTGCGCTCGCGACTGATCCCGATTCAAGCCCCCGAAGGCGCGATCGACGTCTGCGGCACAGGCGGCGACGGGCACCACACGCTCAACGTCTCGACCGCCGTGAGCTTGGTGGTCGCGGCCTGCGGGGTGCCGGTCGCCAAGCACGGCAACCGCGCTGCATCGTCGAAGGCAGGCGCGGCGGATACGTTGGAGGCGCTCGGTCTCGACATGGACGCGGCAGGGCGCACGGCGGAAAAGACGCTGGCCGCAATCGGCATCTGCTTCCTGTTCGCGCGCAACCACCACCCGGCGATGGCGCGCATCCAGCCAATCCGGGTGCGGATCGGGCAGCGCACGATCTTCAACCTGATGGGCCCACTGTCGAACCCGGCGAAGGTCGCCAGCCAGCTGATCGGCATCGCGCGGCCCGCCTACGTGCCGATCTATGCCGGCGCAATGGCGCGGCTGGGCACCGGCAAGTCGCTGATCGTTTCGGGCGATGAGGGGCTCGACGAATTGAGCCTCGCCGGCGGCAACGAGGTCGCGGTGGTGACGGGCAACAGCTTCACGATGGAGCGGATCGATGCAGGCGAAGTGGAGCTGCCCCATGCGCCGATCGAAGCGATCCGGGGTGACGATGCGAAGCACAATGCGGCGGCTCTGAAGGCGCTGCTGATGGGCACGCCGGGACCGTACCGCGACGCGGTGCTGTTCAACGCGGCCGGCGCGCTGACGGTGGCCGGGCGCGGCAATGATTGGCGCGAGCGGGCGGCGATGGCGGCCGAGGCGCTCGATTCGGGCGCCGCGCTGGCGCTGCTCGGGCGCTGGATCGATTTGGCGAAGTGAGACAGAGATGAACAAGCTCGAAGAAATCTGCGCCACCAAGCGCGAGGAAGTCGCCGCCCGCAAGGCCGCGACTACCATGGCTGCGCTCGAAGAGGCTGCCGCAGCGCAAACCGCGCCGCGCGGGTTCGAAGCGGCCCTGCGCGCCCGGGCCTCTTCCGGCTATGCCCTGATCGCCGAGGTCAAGAAGGCGAGCCCCTCCAAGGGCCTCATCCGCGCCGATTTCCGCCCCGGCGAGCACGCCGCCGCTTACGAAGCGGGGGGCGCAGCCTGCCTCTCGGTGCTCACCGACGCGCCCTATTTCCAGGGCCACGAGGACTACCTCGTCGCCGCCCGCGCCGCCTGCAATCTGCCGGTGCTGCGCAAGGACTTCATGGTCGATCCGTGGCAGTGCCTTGAGGCCCGCGCGATCGGCGCCGACGCGATCCTGATCATCGTCGCCGCGCTGGAAGACTTTGCGATGGCGGAGATCGAATCTGCCGCGACCCAACTCGGCATGGACGTGCTGGTCGAGGTGCATGACGAGGCCGAAATGGCCCGCGCCGCCAAGCATCTCCGCTCACGCCTCATCGGCGTCAATAACCGCGACCTCAAGACCTTCACCACCAGCCTCGCCACCACCGAGCGACTCGCTCCTCTGGCTCCCGAGGGCACGCTGCTGGTCGGCGAGAGCGGGATCAACACCTTCGCCGATCTTCAGCGCCTCGAATCTGCAGGCGTGCGCACCTTCCTCGTCGGCGAGAGCCTGATGCGCGCTGACGATATTGCGAGTGCCACCCGCGCGCTGCTCGGCGCAAAAGCGGCGGCATGACAAAGCTCACCCACCTCGATAGCGACGGCGCTGCGCATATGGTCGATGTCGGCGGAAAGGCCGAGACGCAGCGCCGCGCGGTCGCTTCTGGACGGATCACCATGTCGGCCGAGGCGCTCGCCGCCATCCGCGCGGGCAACGCGCCCAAGGGCGACGTGCTCGGCACCGCACGCATTGCCGGGATCATGGCTGCCAAGCGTACCGGCGAGCTGATCCCCCTGTGCCACCCGCTCGGGCTGGAAGCGGTGAACATCGATTTCGACTACGAGGACGGCGGGATCAAGGCAACCGCAACCGCCTCGCTCACCGGCAAGACCGGGGTGGAAATGGAAGCGATGACAGCCGTTTCCGTGGCACTCCTTACAATCTATGACATGGCCAAAGCCATCGACAAGGGCATGGTCATCTCCGACATCCGCCTGATCGCCAAGACCGGCGGGAAGTCAGGCGACTGGAAAGCGCCACTTTGACCCCGCCCCTCGGTCTGGAGGAAGCGCAGGCCCTTCTGCTGGCGCTCGCGCCCGCGCTGCCCTCCGAGACCGTGCCTGCCGAAACCGCAATCGGCCGCTTCCTCGCCGCCGATATCCACGCCGCCCGCACACAGCCGCCCGCCGACCTCTCGGCGATGGATGGCTATGCGCTCAGCCCCGGCGACGGGCCCTGGGCGCTGATGGGCGAGAGCCGCGCCGGAGCGCCCTTCCCCGGCACCCTTGCTCCGGGCCAATGCGCCCGCATTTCTACCGGCGCGATTGTGCCGCGCGGCGCAGAGCGCGTACTCCTGCAAGAGGATGCCGAGCGGGTCGACGACAGCATCACGGCCACCGAACGCCCGCCTCCCGGCCGCCACATCCGCGCGCGCGGGTTCGATTTCCAGGAAGGCGACCTGCTGCTCGGCAAGGGCGCGCGCATCACTCCGGGGCGCCTCGCCCTCGCCCTTGCCGGGGGATACGGCCAACTCACCGTCACCCGCCGCGTGCGCGTGGCGGTGATGGACAGCGGCGACGAACTCGCCAGCGATCCGGCAAACTGCGCACCCCACCAAATCCCTGCCAGCAACGCCGCGATGATCGCCGCGATGCTGGCCCCGCTCGGCTGCGAGGTGACGCGCATCGGCCCCGTGCCGGACGACCGCGCCGCGCTCGCCGCCGCTTTTGCGCAGGCTGAAGGCGCGGACATTCTGATTACCTCGGGCGGCGCATCGGTCGGCGATCACGACCTTATCAAGCCCGCGCTGGCGGACTGGGGGGCCGAGACCGCCTTTTGGCGGGTCGCGATCAAGCCGGGCAAGCCCTTGCTGGTGGCGACGCGCGGACAGCAGGTGATCCTTGGCCTGCCCGGCAATCCGGTGTCGAGCTTCGTCACCGCCTTCCTCTTCGCGCTGCCGCTGGTGCGCAAGGCGATGGGCGATCCCGATCCGCTGCCGCACGCCGTCACGATGCTGGCGGGCGAGGCGCTCCCCGCGATCGGCCCGCGCCGCGAATTCCTGCGCGCTGTTACCGATGGGGGCGAAGTGCGCCTTGCCGGATCGCAGGATTCCTCCGCGCTCTCCGCGCTCGCCGCGGCCGATTGCCTGATCGACCGGCCCGCCCACGCCCCTGCCGTGATGGCGGGCGAGCCTCTGCAAGTGTTCCGCCTCCAGAATGGCTGAATTCCTAGGGTTTGCCGCGCGGCGCGCTTGACACGCCCCGGCGGGTTGCCTAATTGTTCCTTGTTCGTTCACCTTAATGGCGTACCGAACTTGCACGCGGAAACGCGACCCAAGGGAGTTTGATCCATGCTGACGGCCAAGCAGCACGAGTTGATCCAGTTCATCCAGCAGCGGCTGGAGGAAACCGGGATCTCGCCCAGTTTCGAAGAAATGAAGGAAGCGCTCGATCTCAAGAGCAAGTCGGGCGTCCACCGCCTGATCTCCGCGCTTGAGGAACGCGGCTTCCTGCGCCGCCTGCCCAACCGGGCGCGCGCGCTCGAAGTGATCCGCGAACCCGGGGATATGACCCCTGCCCGCGCTTCTGCCGCTACCACGGGCAACGTGGTGCCGATGGTCCCGCCCGCGCCGCGGGTGAGCGAAGCGGTCGCCGCCAATGACGTGATCCAACTGCCCTTGCATGGGCGGATCGCGGCTGGTGCGCCGATCGAGGCTCTGGAAGGCCACTCGACCTTGCCGGTGCCTGCCGCGCTGCTCGGCCCGGGCGAGCATTACGCGCTCGAGGTTTCGGGGGACTCGATGGTCGAGGCCGGGATCTTCGATGGCGATTTCGCGCTCGTCCGGCGCACCAATACCGCCCGCGATGGCGAGATTGTGGTGGCGCTGGTCCGCGGTGAGGAAGCCACGCTCAAGTACCTGCGCCGCGAGAACGGTCAGGTGCGGCTCGATCCGGCCAACGCGGCCTATGATCCGCAGTTCTACCGCCCTGACGAGGTCGAGGTGCAGGGCAAGCTCGCAGGCCTGCTGCGCCGCTACCACTAGGGGATTTGAGGGCCGGAAGCATGTTTCACTGCGCGTGAAACATGCTTCCGGCCCTTTGCCCTTTTCTCTCAGCATGTTGGGCGTGAAACACTGTGATAGCGGTGCGTTTTAGCGCGCCTCCAGCGTGTTTTAGACCCCCTCCAAACCCCCGTTAGACCCCCTCTAGGGTACTGTTCGCGGCGCTTTAGCCCCCTCCTTGCCCGGAGTGCTCCGGCGGGGCGGATAATCCTCCTCGGTCTTCCACCAGCCATGCTCGCCCTGGCTCTCGGCAACGGTGGTGATCCGCTCATCGGCAAGGTTGACCGCGATGCCTCCGGACTTTGCGAGGAAGCGCCGGTCCGCCTTGAGCCAGCGCGGGCGGCAGGAGCGGGGCAGGAACCGCTCGGAAATGACGATGTCCGCCTGCCCGCAGGCCGCCGCCAGTGCCCGCTCGTTGACCATGTCCCGCCCCCGCGCGAGCAGCAGGACCCAGCTCTTCCCGCCCCGCTCGATCGACACACGGCAGAAGGCCGAGGAGCAGCGCGCCCCCTCCCATTCCGCCAGCGGCACAGGCTCCGCGCCGACGCCGGCAAGCTCCATCAGATTGTCGCGGGTGTAGGACGAGCGGCTGTCGCGCAGGGAGAGGAGGCGGGTTTCCTCATCAAGTCCAGGGACTGTGATGCCGACTTGCTGCCCGTCTCCCGCCACCAGCACATCGGGGATCGGAGTCGCCGCCGCCAGCACGGTCGCCGCCGCCACCGGGACAAGCCCCGCAAGCCGCACCCACCCTTGCCACAAGGCAAGCCACAGCCCGCCAACCGCGAAGAGCGCCACCGCCCACCCGCCGACCTGCGGCATCAACCGCACCGCGCCGGCCTGCGCGGAGGTGAAGTGCGCGATCCTCAAGAGCAGCGCCAGCGCCTTTTCGACGACCCACCAGAACGGCGCCCCCGCTCCGACGAGATCGGCAAGAAAGCCCACTGCAATCATCGGCATGGCCACAAAGGTAACGAGCGGGATCGCCGCCACGTTGGCCAAAGCGCCGTACATCCCGGCGCGGTGGAAATGGAACGCGACGATCGGCATCAACGCCAACTCGATCACCACGCCGGTAAGGAACAGCATCACCGTGTGCCTGCCGATCCGCACGAACCACGGCTCCTCGCGCGGGGCGAGGAAGGATTTGATCGGCGCAGCATTCGAAAGGGCGATCAGCGCGAGCACCGCAGAAAAGCTCATCTGGAAGCTCGGGCCGATGGCGCTTTCGGGCCACAACAGCAGGACGAACCCGGCGGCGAGCGCCAGCATCCGCATCGACAGCGCGTCGCGTCCCAGCGCCAGCGCGCCGAGCACCAGCAGCGCGGCAACGCAGCTCCTGACGGTCGGCACCTCTGCGCCGGTCAGCAAGGTGTAGCCGATCCCCGCGAGCGCGCCCGCCGAAGCGGCGACCACCGGCAGGCGGACCCGCAACGCCAGCGCAGGCCACAGGGCGAGCACGCGCAGCACGGCGAAATAGGCCGCCGCGATCACCGCGCTGACGTGCAACCCGCTGATCGACAGGAGGTGCGTGAGCCCCGCATCGCGCATCGCGGACGCATCTGCCTCGGTGATGCCGCCGCGGTCGCCGCTGGCAAAAGCCGCCGCGATCGCGCCCGGTGAGCCCGGAACCCGCGCACGCACATGCTCGGACAGCGTGCGTTGCAGGACCGCGATCCCGCCGCTGCCCTCCGCCGGGCTGATCACGGAGAGCGGGCCGACAATCGTGCCGGTCGCTGACAGGCCCTGAAACCACGCGGCGCGCGCGAAGTCGTAGCTGCCGGGCAGCATCGGGCTGGCGGGCGGCATGAGGCGGGCGCGCAGCCGGATCACCGCGCCTTCCGCGAGGCCTGCAGGAACCCCTCCATCACCCAGCGCCGTCAGCGGCACATTGACCCTGACCTTGCGTGCCGTGCCGGTCTCGGCATCACGCATGGCAAGCGTCAGGCGCAGCCGTTCTTCGGCGGGCTGGTCCTCGCGCTCGAGCACCTTGCCGTCGATCATCACGACCATCGGCCGCGCGATCGGCTCAGCGCCGACCAGCGCCGAGCGCGTCCAAACTGTCGCAATCCCGAAAGCGAAGATCAGCCCGCAGGTGATGATTGCCAGTCGCAGGTTCGCGCGCGTCTCATCGGCGAGACTTCCGGGCCGCCAGACCAGCAGCGCAGCGGCTGCCAGCGCGCCCCCGCCCGCCAGCGCACCGCACCACTGCCACGGACCCGGCAGCACGAACCATGTGATAATCCCGGCTGCGAAGATCACCGCCAGCCACGGTGCCCGGTCAAATCCCGCATCGCCGAGGAATCGCTCCGCCGCATCCAGCCCCCCGCCCCCCACCACTCGGCGCGCCGCGCCGCCTGCGGTGCTGGACAAGGCCCTCGCGGTTTGCCAAGGGCGCGGCGTCGGTTCTCCGGCGGCGTCGCGGTCTCCGGG
Source organism: uncultured Alphaproteobacteria bacterium (assembly GCA_963765775.1). Lineage (GTDB taxonomy): Bacteria > Pseudomonadota > Alphaproteobacteria > Sphingomonadales > Sphingomonadaceae > Erythrobacter. The sequence continues at coordinate 161,864 of CAVXXQ010000005.1, read as the reverse complement.
CTCCTCCCCCATCGGAATGATCGGCACATCGCGCATCGGCTTGCCCCCCGACCGGCTCGCCACCCTTCAAGCCGCGAACCAAGCCGCTCAAAGTGAACAGGAAGTCAAAGCCTATGGCAAGCGAAAGCAGCACCCCCGCCGCCGGCACAGCAGGCGAAGTCGTGACCCGCTTCGCCCCCTCGCCGACCGGTTTCCTGCACATCGGCGGGGCGCGCACGGCGCTGTTCAACTGGCTCTATGCCCGCCACCACGGCGGCCGCACGCTGCTGCGGATCGAAGACACCGATCGCAAGCGCAGCACGCAGGAGGCGATCGACGCGATCATCGAAGGGCTGGGCTGGATGGGACTCGACTACGACGCCCCGCCGGTTTTCCAGTCCGACCAGGCCGAGCGCCATGCGGAAGTGGCCTTGCAGCTCCTGAACGCGGGCCACGCCTACAAGTGCTTCGCGACCTCCGAAGAACTCGAAGCGATGCGCGAGGAGCAGCGCGCCAACAAGCAGCCGATGCGTTACGACGGGCGCTGGCGCGACCGCGATCCTGCCGAAGCGCCCGAAGGTACGCCCTTCACCATCCGCCTCAAGACGCCCGAGGAGGGCGAGACCACGATCCACGATCAGGTCCAGGGCGCGGTGACGGTGAAGAACGCAGAGCTGGACGATTACATCATCCTGCGCGCTGACGGCACGCCGACCTATATGCTCGCGGTGGTGGTCGACGATCACGACATGGGCGTGACCCACGTGATCCGCGGCGACGATCACCTCAACAACGCTTTCCGCCAGCTGCCGATCATCCGCGCGATGAACGCCATTGAAGGCCAGTGGCCCGATCCGGTCTATGCCCACATCCCGCTGATCCACGGGTCGGACGGGGCAAAGCTCTCCAAGCGTCACGGCGCGCTCGGCGTGGAAGCCTATCGCGACGAATTCGGCATTCTGCCCGAGGCGCTGTTCAACTACCTGCTCCGTCTGGGCTGGGGTCACGGTGACCGCGAGGAGATCACCCGCGACGAGGCGACCCAGCTGTTCGATCTGGCGGGCGTGGGCAAGAGCCCCTCTCGCTTTGACCTGAAGAAGCTCGAGAACCTGAACGGACATTACCTGCGCGAAGCCGATGATGCCCGTCTCGCCGCGCTGGTTGCCGCCCGGATCGGCGAGAACGCCGACGAGGCGCTGCTGACGCAGGCCATGCCAATGCTCAAAGTCCGCGCGAAGAACCTCAACGAAATAGTTGAAGGGGCAGCTTTTCTGTTCGCCAAGCGGCCGCTCGAAATGTCCGAGAAGGCCGCCCAACTGCTCGAGGGCGACGCACGTTCGATTTTACGCAAGATTGAAGAGGGTCTGCGGGCTGAAAACGACTGGACAAGCGAAGCGCTCGAAGCCAGTACGAAGGCGCTTGCGGAGGAGCTTGGATTGGGTCTCGGCAAGCTGGCGCAGCCAATGCGCGCGGCACTAACGGGCACGACCACATCGCCCGGTATTTTCGATGTACTGGTCCTGCTGGGACGAGACGAGGCCCTCGCCCGGCTCGAAGCACAGGCTGCCTGAGACGGTGTAAACTGATTTAGGGCAAACCGGCCGGGGGGCCGGAATTGGGATTTTGGACAGGAGACAGATCTTGGCAGACAAGACCGCAAAACTCGATATCGGCGGCAAATCCTTTGAGTACGCAGTGCTCGAAGGCAGCACCGGCCCCGACGTGATCGACATCCGTAAGCTTTACGCGCAGACGGGTGCCTTCACGTTCGACCCCGGCTTCACCTCGACCGCCGCTTGCGAAAGCGCGCTGACCTATATCGACGGTGACGAGGGCGTGCTGCTGCACCGCGGCTATCCGATTGGCCAGCTGGCCGAGGATTCGAGCTTCATGGAGGTGAGCCACCTGCTGCTCAACGGTGAGCTGCCGGGCAAGGAAGAGCTCGACGACTTCACCTACACCATCACCCGCCACACCATGCTGCACGAACAGCTGATGACATTCTACCGCGGTTTCCGCCGCGACGCGCACCCGATGGCGATCATGTGCGGCGTGGTCGGCGCGCTGTCCGCGTTCTATCACGACAGCACCGACATCTCCGATCCGCAGCAGCGCATGATTGCATCGCACCGCCTCATTGCAAAAATGCCGACGATCGCGGCGATGGCCTACAAGTATTCGGTCGGTCAGCCCTTCATCTACCCCGACAACTCGTTGAGCTACACAGGCAATTTCCTGCGCATGACCTTCGGCGTGCCGGCCGAGCCCTATGTGGTGAACCCGGTTGTCGAGCGTGCGCTGGACCGGATATTCATCCTCCACGCCGACCACGAGCAGAACGCCTCGACCTCGACCGTGCGTCTTGCGGGGTCCTCGGGCGCGAACCCGTTTGCCTGCATTGCGGCGGGCATCGCCTGCCTGTGGGGTCCGGCGCATGGCGGCGCCAATGAAGCGGCGCTCAACATGCTCAAGGAAATCGGGACGCCCGACCGCATCCCGCACTATATCGAGCGTGCCAAGGACAAGAACGATCCGTTCCGCCTGATGGGCTTTGGCCACCGCGTCTACAAGAACTACGATCCGCGCGCCACGGTGATGCAGAAGACCGTGCGCGAGGTGTTCGAGGCGCTCAAGGTCACCGACCCGCTGTTCGAGACCGCGCTGCGTCTCGAAGAGATCGCGCTGAACGATCCCTATTTCATCGAGAAGAAGCTGTTCCCCAACGTCGACTTCTACTCAGGCATCATCCTTTCGGCGATAGGCTTCCCGACGACGATGTTCACCGCGCTCTTCGCGCTCGCCCGCACCGTCGGTTGGGTGGCGCAGTGGAACGAGATGATCAGCGACCCCGGCCAGAAGATCGGTCGTCCGCGCCAGCTCTATACCGGCCCGACGCAGCGCGACTACGTGCCGCTCAGCCAGCGCTAAGCGAGCCATTCCGCCATGATGATGCTCAGGGCGACAGGGCTGTTCCTTGTTGTCATGGGCGTCATCTGGGGGTTGCAGGGCGCCGGCTTGCTGAACTGGCCGCCGGGCAGCTTCATGCTCGGCGAGCCGGATTGGGCGCTGCGGGGACTTGGCACCGCCGCTGCAGGAGCCGTGCTCCTCGGGCTAGTTGAAGGGCATCTCCGCCGTTGATGGGCGTCTGTTGGACTGGCTTGCGGGGTCAGGCTGCAGGCAATTCGAGCCTGAACAGCGCACCGCCGCCTGGCGCGGCTTCGACAGTGAGGGTGCCCGCCATCGCCTCGGCAAGCCGCCGCGAGATGTAGAGGCCGAGGCCCGAACCCTTATCCCTGCCGCCATCGGTATCGCGGCCGAGCCGCTCGAACTTCTCGAAGATCCGGGTCGCCTGGTCGGGCGTCACGCCGGGGCCCTCGTCAGCGACTGTCACTGCCACCCGCCCCTCGCCTAAGGTGAGCGCAGTGATCGTCACAGTGCTCGCCGCCGGGGCATAGGCGATGGCATTGCCGATGAGGTTGATGAGGATCTGGAGCACCCGCCGGAATTCGGCCTCGGCGACCGCGTCGCCCCGTTCGCCTTCGACGACCAGCACCGTCTCGCGGTTGCGCGCGCGCACACCAAGGATACCCGCGGCGCGCACCGCCGCATCGGCAAGGTCGACCGGCTCTGCGACGGTGGAGAAGCCCGGCGTCTCGACCACTTCAAGGTCGGCCAGATCGTCGAGCATAGCGGCGAGGTGCTGCCCTGCGCTGGCGATGGTGCCCGCGTATTCGCTGTATTCGTCGCGCAACGGCCCTGCGAGCCGCGCGCGGATGGTTTCAGCATTGGCGATGATCCGCGCGACCGGTTGGCGCAGCACCGGGGTGAGCGCGGTGCCGACAAGGCGTGCGGGCGAGGCTTCGGGAGCATCGCCGTCGGCAGGTCCGTTGCTGTCGGCCAAAGGCTCTTCGGCGACCAGCAACAGCTCGAAACCGGCGGGGTTCTGCGCGTCCACACCGAGCGGGATGAGCCGCACGCGCCAATTGCGCTGCGATCCGGCAAAGCGGCATGTCGCCCCGTCGAGCAGCCGCCAGTGGAGCGGCTGCTGGTGAGCGATGCCGGTAAGTTCGACGAGCTCGCTCCACACCCTTGCCGCAGCGCCAAGCGCAGCGGTCTGGAGCGCGGCGGCATCGGGCGCGCGGGCGCTCAGCACCTGCACGCGCTGGCGGGCGTCGAGCCGCGCACTGACTTCCGCCGTCGCACGGTCGATCGCATCGAGCCGTTCGGCAAATTCGCGGGCGCTGGGTGGGTTGAGAGGGCTCCTCTGCCAGTTCTCGACCAGCACCTCGCAGCCGCCGCCTTCCTCCTCGCCCAGCGGATGGATGCGGACGAAGCCGGAGACCTCCGCATCGCCGTCAAAGGCGCTGAAGGCGCGGGCGATCTTGAGGCCCATCGCGCGGGCCTGCTGCACCAGCGCCAGCAGCTCGGGGATCGCCAGCGTGCCGGGCAGATCGCCCCCGCACCGCTCCTGCAGCTCGGCGAGCGGCGCGTCGGCGCTCAGCAGCCTGTCGCGCGCGTCGGTAAGGCCATAGGCCCCGAGCAGACTGTCAGCGCGGTCCATCGCGTTCATCACCGCAGCCCGCCGCCCTCGACGAGCGCGGCGGCATGTTCGGGAGAAAGCTCGGCAAGTCCGCGCGGCAGGCGGCCCGCAGGCTCGACCATCAGGAGCTGGCGCTCGATCGCGGAAGGCATCAGCCCCGCCGCCCGCAGCATCAAGGCAAGGCGCAGGCCCTGCCCCTCATGGCACGTGAGCACGGCTTCCTCACGAGGGACGCGGGCGGCAACACCAAGCGTGCTGGCGAACAGCGCGAGCCCTGCGTGATCGAGCGCGAGCCCCGCCAGAGCGCCGCGGCGCATGGCAGCGACCAGCCTTGCCAAAAGGCCAATACGGGTGCCCGCCTCGTCAAAACTGGCCTGCAATCGCACCAGCGCGGCGCTGTCGGGAGCCGAAGCCTGTAGCTGCGCCACGAGCGCGTGGAACAATTCGGCAGGCAATTCGCCCAGCGGCAGTTCCATGCGCCGCTGGCTTTGGACAAAGCGCGACTGCGCCGCGAGCGCGCCCATCGCGAGGCTCGCAACGTCGACGTCCTCGGAAGCGATCAGCTCCTGCAACAGCGGGCTCAGCACCGGATCAAGCGCGTGGCGCAGCTGGAGCCGGCCTGCGATCAGGCTTTCCGCCGCGAGCGCATGGCAGTGGCTGAGCAGTGCCTCGTCAGCCATCAGCCGCGCTGCAAGTTCGTCGAGCGCGGCGGGATTGTCTAAGCCGGAGCCGCGCGTGGCCGGATCGCGGCCCGCTTGGGCGGCAAGCAACTGCGCGGCGAGATCATGGATCATGCCGCGCACCCGGGCGAGGATAACGTCGCTGACCAGCGCGTCGGCATCGGAGCTCAGCAGATGGCGCAGGACAGGGACGACCGCCGCCAGCGCGCGGGCTTCCCGCGCGAGCCCGTCTCGCAGGATCGCCTCGACAACATGGTCGGCGGCAAGGTCCATCGTCTCGTTGCCCATCCTTCACCGGACATAGTGTCCGCATAGTTAAAGTCGGGTTAGTTCAATCCTGCGAGCGGCGCAGCAGCAAAGCTGCAAGCAGCCCCAAGGCGAGACAGGATATGGCCTCGGGTAACCGCCCGACCATCGCGGCAAGCGCGAGCAGCAGCAGCAGGCTCGTCCGGTCCGGCGCGCTGCGGCCGAGCGGGTTACCCGGCGAGCGGGCGACGAGGCGGGCGAGGCCGATGAGCACGGCGCCAAGCACAGCCAGCGGTTCCCACGTGGGCCAGGGCGCAAGCGCGAACCAGAGCGTCAGGCTGGCGAGGATATCCACGGCCGCCTCGAGCGCGGCGATAGCGCGTAGCTGAGGGTTCTCACGCCGCAAGCGGCTCGCAATCCCCGTGAAGCCGAGCGAGACCTGCGCGCTGAAGGCTCCCAGACCCGCCAAGGCGAGAGCAGGTGCGGCAGGCCCGAAAGCGGCGAGCAGCACCGCGCCGAGCAGCAAGGACAGCCCCAGCCCTCCCGCCACAACCCCGCCTTGCGCAAGTCCGCGCGGTACCAATGCGCGCACCAGCGTCGAAGCCAGCGCAATTCCCGGCGCGCGCCAGTCCGTAGGCGGCGCAGCGCGGGCGACGAGATCGGTCTCGTGCCTGGCGAGGGCTGCGGTGCTTACCGCAAGCACCCAGCTCTCCGGCAACAATTCGCGAGCCGCAAGGTCGCGAGCCGGCGTTCCGGCCTGCAAGGCAAGCCGCAACAGCAGGGAAATCGCATCACCATCAGCTGGCATGTCGGCAAGCTGCTGCACTGGCGCGCCGCGCATTGCGAGAACGCCCGCCCAACAGCGCGCAGCGTCGATCCGCTCGAAATCTTCGGGGTGATCGACCGCAAGTGGATGGTCGGCGGGGATGGTCGCCACCGCCCGCGCCAATGCCCCCTCACCGCCCAGCACGGCGCGCACGATCGCTGGATCGGGCACCAGACCGTCGGCGAAGATGACGAGATCGTCCTCGGCCCGCACTAGGACAGGGATCGCGGCAAAGCCTTTCAACGCATGGAAAGCGGTTCCGCCGGCCTCAAGGGCGTGCTGCAATTGCAGCAGTTCGTCGCTCGCGGTGGTGGAATCAAGGAGGCACAGCACCCGTTCAACCCCCAACGACTGGAGAAGCGCGGCCTGCCAGGCGATCACGGACCGTCCGGCTAGCGGCAGCGCGGCGCGCAAGCCAGCATCCTCACTGCACCGCAGCGCGGCAATCAGGCCGATGCGCATCTCACTCCCCTATCCGCCGCCCGCGAATGCGGGCACGGCGAGGTTGGCGGTTTAGTGAGCGAGGTTCAAGCGGCGAGGCGCGGATTGCCCCGGCAGCGCGTCAGATGCGGTTGGGATCGCGGGTCTGGGCGCGGTTGAAGCGCGCCAACACAGCCTCGACCTCGCGGACCGCCATCGGCTCGCCCGGCGCTGCATGCAGCGCGATCTCGGCGGCCTGAAGCAAATCCTCGGCGTGGAAGCTGGCCGCGAGCCCCTTCAGGCGCATTGCAGCAACGTGCCAATTGCCGTCGCAGCGGGCGCGCTTGAGCAGGTCGAGCTGACGCATCGCGCTCTCGAGGAAGGCAGCGCGCAGCTCGCGCAACAAGACGGCATCGTCGCCGGCCGCTGCCGCAAGGGTCGCATCAAGAGCTCCGTGGTTATACGCCATGATACGGCCCTACCCGGATTTGGGTTAATGCGGGGTTTATCCAGATTCCCGCTGTGGTATGAGATGCGTCATGACAGGACGGCACCAGATGCGCGCCTTCGGGCGGGGGAACGGTAAGGACGGCGCTAATGGATCGGAAGATCCCGGCGTGCAGGCAGGCGGCGATATGGCCGAAGACCTGCTGGATCTCGACACCGTCTGGGACGAAGACGAAGCGCAGGCCCTCCCCTCTCCCGTCCGGTTCGGCTGGTTGGCACCGACGCTCGCCGTACTGGTGGCGGTGTCATGGACAGGCTTCTTCGGCTGGGCTCATCTTCAAGAAATGCGCGACGGCGCCGCACCGCAAGAGTGGGCAAACTGGATCGTGCAATGGGCTGTCCCGGTCGCACTGATCGGCATCGCGTGGTTGCTGGCGATGCGCTCCTCGCACGCCGAGGCGCGGCGTTTTGCCGCGGTTGCTGTCCAGATGAACCGGGAAAGCGCGGCGCTCGAGGAACGGCTCAAGGTGGTGAACCGCGAACTCAGCCTCGCACGCGAATTCCTCGCCGCTGAAGCGCGCGACCTCGAAGCCTTGGGCCGGATCGCGGCCGAACGCTTGTCGGCCCATGCCGGCGAATTGCAGAACCTCATCACCAGCAACGGCGCGCAGGTCGAAGTTATCGCCACAACCAGCGAAACCGCGCTCGGCAACATGAACCGGCTGCGCGACGACCTTCCGGTGATTGCCAATGCCTCACGCGATGTCGCCAACCAGATCGGCAGCGCGGGCCGCTCCGCCGAGGAGCAACTGGCGCGCCTTTCGGGCGGCTTCGACCGCCTCGCCAAGGTCGGCGGGGAGAGCGAGACGCAGGTTACGCGCCTGAGCGTGCAGGTCGGCGAGACGCTGGGCGAGTTTGAAACCACGCTGGCGCGGCTCGAAGCATCGGTCGCGCGGCGCTTCGCTGCGCTGCAAGACGATGCGCAAGCCCACCGTGAGCGGCTCGAAGCGCTCGAGGACGAGGCGCTGACGGCTTTCGGTGCGCGCTCGAACGCGGTCGCGACCGACACCGACGCGATCGCCGCGCGCCTGCGCGAAGCGGGGGAGGATGCAGAGACGCGCTTCGCCGCCGCGATTGCAACTCTGCAAGAGATGCTCACGGAGAAACTTCAACTCGTCGAGCAGCTCGACCAGAAGACGAGTTCCGCCGCAAGCCAGCGCATCTTCAAGCTGCGTGACGAAGCCTCGCGCTTCGACGGGCATATCGAGGCGCGCAATCGCACCTTCGACGAGCTGATCGAACAGCGCCAGGCCGTCTTCGAGACGCAGGCGGCGCAAGCTAGCGAGCTGCTGGCGCAGCGGCTCGCCGCGCTTGACGACGAACTTTCGCAGCGGCGTGAGGCGCAGCTGGGCGAGATCGAGAAGCTGGTTGCACAGGGCGAGGCAATGGCCGATCGTGTCGCGCAATTGGGACGGGTCGTCGGCGAGGTGGCAGACACCAGCGCCGCCGCGCGTGAGAGCTTGGCCACCGGCCTTGGCACCCTCGCCCACCAGCTTGGCGAAAAGCGCGCTGAGATGGCTGAGACCGAGGCACAGCTCGCCCAGCTCACTGACAGCAGCGTGCGCCTTTTAGAGATCCTGCAATCGGGCAGCCGCACCTGCCGCGACGATCTCGGGCAGGCCATCGGCGGCGCGAACACCGCGCTGGAAAGCGTCGAAGCGCGCGCGCGTCAGGTCGAGAGCATGATGCTGAACAGCACGCAGGCCGGCAGCGACCTATCGGACTACTTGCAGCGCACCGGCGAGGAGATCGACGCGACGGACCTCGCCTTGGCCGGTTTCAAGGCGCGCCTCGCCGAGCAGACCGATGACGCCCTGGCGCGCATTCACGGACTGCGCGGCGGTTTTGCGCGGCTCGCCGATGAAAGCGGAACGCTCGCGGGCGAAACGCAGGAGGCGCTGCGGGAATCGCTTGGATCACTGGAAACCGCCATCCTCACGGCTTTCGCAACGCTCGAGGAAGGCGCGCGCGAGCGCTTGCCGCTCCTGGCGACGGCCCTCGGCAGCGACCTTGTCGAGACGCTCGAGAAGGCCTTGCGCAACGAGACTGCCGAGATGCTCGGCAAGCTCGAGCAGACAGCTTCCCATGCCTCGGGCGTGGGCCGCGAGGCGGCGATCCAGCTGCGCGACCAGCTGGTCAAGGTCAACGAGCTTACCGGCAATCTCGAACAGCGGGTCAGCCGCGCGCGCGAGCTTGCCGAAGAGCAGGTCAACAACGACTTCACCAAGCGGATGGCGCTGATCACCGACAGCCTCAATTCGGCGGCGATCGACATCACCAGCGCGCTTGCCACCGAAGTCGCCGACACTGCATGGGACGCCTATCTCAAGGGCGATCGCGGCATCTTCACGCGCCGTGCTGTCACTCTGATGGACAAGGGCACCGCCAAGAACATCGGCGCGCTCTACACATCGGACGAGGCGTTCAAGGTCAATGTCAGTCGCTACATCCACGACTTCGAAGCGCTGCTGCGCGCCACGCTCTCGACCCGTGACGGGCACGTGCTCAGCGTGACGATGCTGGGTTCGGACATGGGCAAGCTCTACGTCGCGCTCGCCCAGGCGATTGAGCGCTTCCGCTAGGCGGCCCCTATCACGGTTGGCCCGATCAGGGCTTCGGCGGCTTGGGCAGGAAGTCGATGTCGGCCGCTGTCACCCAGCCATTGGTATAGTTGGCGACGAACAGCGCGGTGAGAATGCCTGCGCTGATCGTCGCGCGCAGGGCCAGCTTGCCGGGGCGGAAGTTGACCGGCGCGCTGTCCGCCTGCCCCGGTACCTTCGCCTCGCCCACTTCGTCCGCCGTGCGCACGCCGAAGGGGAGCATCAGGAAGGCGCTCATCACCCAGAACAGGAAGTAGATCGCCGCGATCGAGAGGATCTGCATCAGGCAGCGGCTCCCGGCATCACCACCCGCACCTGCGGCTTCTTGCCCGACCAGCGCTGCGCGGCGCGGCGGGCGGCAAGACGCGCGGCCTCGCGGATTGCAGGAACATCGCGCGCGTCCCTGCCCTTGAGGCGATTGATTGCGGTGAGCACGTCACCGGCGGCTTCCTCAAGGAAGGCGGGCAGGTCCTCGTCGAGCGGCAGGCCAATCGCCTCGATCATCGGCTTTGCACCGCGCGCGAGCACCACCACCAGCACGCCGTCGCCAGCGATACGGCGCCGCATGGCAATCGCTTCGCCATCGGCGGGCGCGATAATGTCGCCATCGAGCACCAGACGCCCGGCGCGCACCTCGGCAAGCTTGCCCGGCTTGCCGGGCGCGAGGCGCACCAGGTCGCCGTTCTTCTGCACCACCTGCGAGGGGATGCCGCTGGCCTTCCCGACCCGCGCTTGTTCGGCCATGTGGCGGATCTCGCCGTGGACGGGGACAAGGATTTCGGGCTTGAGCCAGCTATAAAGCGCCTCGAGCTCCGGACGCCCCGGATGGCCCGAGACGTGGATCAGCGCCTGACGGTCGGTGACCATCTGGATACCGCGTGCGGCAAGCTGGTTCTGGATCTTGCCGATGGGGATTTCGTTGCCCGGGATCTGGCGCGAGGAGAACAGCACGACATCACCGGAGACGAGCTCGATCGGGTGATTATTGTCAGCCATGCGTCCGAGCGCCGCGCGTGGCTCGCCTTGGCCGCCGGTGGCGATGATCAGCACCTCGCCGCGGGGCAGGCCCATCGCCTTCTCAAAATTGACCGGCTTGGGGAGGTCCTGCAGGTAGCCATTGTCCTGCGCCACCTCGATGATGCGGTCGAGCGAACGGCCCGCAACGCACAGCTGCCGTCCGGTCTCGCGCGCAACTTCGCCGAGCGTCTGGAGCCGCGCGACATTGCTGGCAAAGGTGGTGACGACGACGCGCTTGCCCTTGTGGCGCGCGACCTCCTCCATCAGCGCGCGGTGGACCGCGCCTTCGGAGCCGGAGGCGTTCGGGTTGAACACGTTGGTCGAATCGCAGACGAGCGCGAGCACGCCTTCGTCGCCGATTTCGCGCAGCTCTTCCTCGGTGGTGGGCTCGCCGATGATCGGTTCATCGTCGAGCTTCCAGTCACCCGTGTGGAAGATGCGGCCATGCGGTGTGTCGATCAGCAGCGCATTACCCTCGGCAATCGAGTGGGCGAGCGGCAGGTAGGTGATCGTGAACGGACCGAGTTCGAGCGTCCCGTGATCTTCCTCGATGATGTTGAGCTCGACCTTGCCGAGCAGCCCCGCTTCCTCAAGCTTGCGCGCCACCAGATCGGCGGTGAAAGGCGTGGCATAAAGCGGCACGCCGAGTTCGCCCGCGAAATAGGGCACTGCACCGATGTGATCCTCGTGCGCGTGGGTCAGCACGATCCCGATGAGGTCCTTGCGGCGCTCCTCGATGAAATCGAGATCGGCGAAGACCAGCTCGACGCCGGGATATTCATTGCCCGAGAAGGTCATGCCGAGATCGACCATGATCCACTTGCCCTGACAGCCGTAGAGATTGACGTTCATGCCGATCTCCCCGGAGCCGCCAAGGGCGAGGAACAGCAATTCGTCTTCGGGGGTAAAATCTTTTTTCAAAACAAGTCCGGTTCTGTGAGAGGGGGTCAGGCGGCTTCCGCCTGCCGTGCAAGAATGGCAAGGCCGTCCAGTGTCAGGTCGGCATCGATGTGATCGAAAATCTCGGTGGCGTCGTCGAACAATATGGCGAGCCCGCCGGTGGCTACAACCTTTGCGGGGCGGCCGATCTCGGCCTTCATCTTGGCGACCATGCCCTCCATCATCGCGACATAGCCCCAGAACACGCCGATCAGCATCTGGTCTTCGGTGTTGCGGCCAATGACGCTGCGGCTGGAGGGCGCCTTGATAGCGATGCGCGGCAGTTTGGCAGTCTTGCCCACCAGCGCGTCGAGCGAAAGGTTGATCCCCGGCGCAATCGATCCGCCCTTATAGGCGCCAGTGAAGTCGACCGCTTCGAACTTGGTCGCGGTGCCGAAGTCGACGATGATAAGGTCGCCTCCATACTTCCGGTGCGCCGCGAGAATGTTGAGCGCGCGGTCAGCGCCTAGCGAGGACGGCTGGTCAACATCGATCTCGAAGCGCCAGCGCGCTGTTCCCTGCCCGGCGAATAGTGGGGAAATGCCGAAATATTTCTCGCACAGCACGGTGAGATTGTGGTCGGCGCGCGGGACCACCGACGCAACGATGATCCGGGTGATATCGGTGCGCTCAAAGCCCTCGATCTTGAGCAGCTGGAGCAGCCAAACCGCGTATTCGTCGCCCGTTCGGCGCGGGTCGGTGGCGATGCGCCAGCGCGCGCGGATCGTGTGCGTGCCGTCCTCGCCGTAAGAGAACAGCGCAAAGACGACATTGGTGTTCCCGACATCGGCGGCGAGCAGCATCAGGTGGTTCCTTCAGCAATCAGTGAAACGTCGCCCGCGTGGATAGTTTGTGTCTCGCCATTATCCAAGCTTAGCCGCAGCGCCCCGCCCATATCGAGCCCGGCAAAGGTCCCGCGCAGCGCCGTGCCCTCTCCTGTGTTGACCGACAGCGGGCTTCCAACGGGATGGGCCGCGGCGCTCCAGCGCGCGATTAGCACCGAAAGGCTTTCCTGCCGCCAGCGGGCGAGCTGCTCTGCCACAAGCGGCGCAAGGAAGGTCAGCGCGTAGCCCGGTTCGGCATCATACTTGGAGTTAAGCGCCGAAATGCACGCGGTGGCGCGCCCCTCGATCTGCGGAGCAAAAGCGATATTGATCCCGATCCCGGCAACGATGACATCGCCGCACCGCTCCAGCAAAATCCCGGCCACCTTGGCGCCGCGCACCAGCACATCATTGGGCCATTTGAGCATCACATCGCGGTGGTCGCTGATCATAAGCGAATTCGTGACATGCTGATGCACCGCAAGGCCGACCACCAAAGCCAGCGTCTGCGCAGGAGGATCGCCTTCGACCACATTGACGACCGTGCTCGCATAGAGATTGCCCGGCGGACTGACCCATGTTCTGCCGCTGCGCCCCTTCCCGCCTGTCTGCGTATCAGCCCGGAGCCAAGAGCCGTCCGGAATGCTCTCACCCGCCCGCAACCGCGCGACAAGGTCGGCGTTGGTGGAACCGGTGCTAGCGACGGTCTCGATCAAGGAACGAGGAACAGCGATGCGGCGGCCTTGTCGGCAAGGTCGGTGAGCGATGGCGTGAGCAGGTAGCCCAGCGGCGAGACGATCAGCGCCGTCAGCCCCAGCAGCGCCCAGTGTGCAGCCCCGCTTTTGCCGGTGACCACGCCCGCCGGCACATCAAAGAACATCACCTTCACGAACTTGATGTAGTAGAAGGCACCGATCACGCTTGCGGCGATGGCAATCGCGCCGAACACGACGAGCCCGGCCTCGATGGTCGCCTGGAACACCACGAATTTACTGTAGAAGCCAAGCAGCGGCGGAATGCCCGCGAGGCTGAACATGAAGAGCAGCAGCGCCCAGGCGATGGCGGGCTGCGTGACAGAAAGCCCGCGGATGTCGGCGAAGGTTTCGTAGAGTGTCCCGTCCTCGCCCCGCAGCATGAGCAGCGCGGCAAAGCTGCCGATGCTCATGGCGACATAGATGAACAGGTAGACCAGCATCGCGCTCGCCCCGTCGGCGTTCGCCACCGCGAGGCCGAGGAGAATGAAGCCGACATTGTTGATCGATGAATAGGCGAGCAGGCGCTTGAGATTTTCCTGACCGATCGCTCCCAGCGCGCCGAAGATGATCGAGGCGAGCGCCATGAACATCACGATCTGCTGCCAGGCTGCGACCTGTCCGCCGAACACCTCGAACACCACGCGGGCGGTGAGCGCGACAGCGGCGACCTTGGGCGCAGTGGAGAAGAAGGCGGTGACCGGGGTCGGCGCGCCTTCGTAGACGTCCGGGGTCCACATATGGAACGGCACGGCGGAGATCTTGAAGGCGAGGCCCGAGAGCACGAAAATCACGCCGAACAGCGCGCCGGTGCCCATTTGGCCGGTCAGACCTTCGCGCACGGCGGTGAAGGCGGTGCCGCCGGTGAAGCCGTAGAGAAGGCTGATCCCGTAGAGCAGGATGCCCGAAGCAAGCGCGCCGAGCACAAAGTACTTCAGCCCCGCCTCGCCCGATCGCGTGTCGCGGCGCAGGATCGCGGCGAGCACATAGGAGGTCAGGCTGGTCAGTTCGAGCCCGAGGTAGAGTGTCATGAAATCGCTGGCCGACACCATGATGCTCATGCCGACGCTGGAGAACAGGATCAGCACGGGGTATTCGGCGCGCATCCCGCGCTCGGTGCCGGCAGACGGGCTGTCGAAGAAGGCCGGCGCGATGATCAGCGCGGCGATGGCGGAAAGGTAGATCAGCGCCTTTGCGAAGAGCGCGAAGCTGTCGATCTTCATGAGGCCGCCAAAGGCCAGCGTCGCCGGGCCATCAGCCCCGGTGTGCAAGGCCGGCACCAGCAGGAAGCCTGCAGCGAACAGCGCGGCAGCGGCAGTGATGGCGATCGAGCGCCCAGCCTTATCCCCGCCCCAAGCGGCGACAAGTAGCAGGACGAGGCCAGCGCCGGTCAGCACCAGCTCGGGCAGGACGAGCGCGAAAGAAGCGGCGAAATCCATCAGTGCGCGCCCTCCTTGGCGCCTGCAGTCTCTTGGCCCTCGTGATGCTCCAGGGCGTTCGCGGCGTGCTCACGCGGAGCGCCGGGCGCGAGGCGCGCATCACCCGCCGGAGCCGCCGATGACAACCGGGCGTCGAGCGCAGCGATGTCGGCACGCATCGGCGCAAGGAAGCTTTCGGGGTAAACGCCCATCCACAGCACAGCGGCGGCAATCGGGGCCATCATCGCCCACTCGCGGGCCGAAATGTCGGACATGGCAGCGGCATCAGCATTCGCTTGCCCACCAAAGGCGACACGGCGGTAGAGGTAGAGCATGTAGGCCGCCCCCAAAATGATCCCGGTGGTCGAGATCAGCGCGACAAGGCTCGAGGTCTGGTAGATGCCCGCCAGCGCCAGGAACTCGCCGACGAAGCCGCTCGTCCCCGGCAGGCCGATGCTCGCCATCGTGAACAGCAGGAAGAACAGCGCGTAATAGGGCATGTTGATGGCGAGGCCGCCGTAGCGTGCGATCTCGCGGGTATGGAGGCGGTCGTAGATGACGCCCACGCACAGGAACAGCGCGGCAGACACGAGGCCGTGGCTCAGCATCACGATCATCGCGCCCTCGAGCCCCTGCACGTTGAACGCGAACAGGCCAACGGTGACAATCGCCATGTGCGCGACCGAGGAATAGGCGATCAGCTTCTTCATATCGGACTGCACCAGCGCGACCAGCGATGTGTAGACCACCGCAATCATCGACAGCGCGAAGACCAGCCACGCCCATTCAGCCGAAGCTTCCGGGAACATCGGCAAGCTGAAGCGGATGAAGCCGTATCCGCCCAGTTTGAGCAGCACACCGGCAAGGATCACCGAGCCTGCGGTCGGCGCCTGCACGTGCGCGTCGGGCAGCCAGGTATGCATCGGCCACATCGGCACCTTGACCGCAAAGCTCGCGAAGAAGGCGAGCCACAGCCACGTCTGGGCCTGCGGCAGGAAGCCGTATTGCATCAGCGTCGGGATGTCTGAGGTGCCCGCCTCGGCCACCATCCAGAACATCGCGATCAGCATCAACACCGATCCGAGGAGCGTGTAGAGGAAGAACTTGTAGCTGGCGTAGATGCGGTTGTCCCCGCCCCAAACGCCGATGATGAGGTACATCGGGATCAGGCCGGCCTCGAAGAAGACGTAGAACAGGAACAGGTCCTGCGCCGCGAAGGTGCCGATCATCAGCACTTCCATGAACAGGAACGCCGCCATGTATTCGCCGACGCGCTTGGTGACCGATTCCCAGCTGGCAAGGATGCAGATCGGCATCAGGAACACGCTGAGCATGATCAGCATCAGCGAGATTCCGTCGATGCCAAGCGCCCAGGAGAAGCCCTCGAACAGGTCGGCGCGTTCGGTGAACTGCCACTGCGGCCCGCCGATCTGGTAATTCGACCACAGCACTATGCCGAGCACGAAGGTGACGAGTGTCGCCCCGAGCGCGATCCAGCGCGCCGCGTTGGCGCCCGAGAACAGGCACGCCGCCGCGCCGGCCAGCGGCACGAGCATCATCAGCGACAGGACGGGAAGGCCTTCCATTACGAAGCGCGCTCCTAAAGCAAAACAAAGGTGATGGCAGCGACCAGCCCGAGCAGCATGATCAGCGCGTAGGTGTAGACGTAGCCCGATTGGACCCGCTTGGCGGCAAGTGCGCTGCGCTCGACCATCCAGGCGATGCCGTTGGGGCCGAAGCGGTCGATGATGCCGATATCGCCAAGCTGCCAGAACTTCCGGCCGAGCCAGAAGGCTGGCCTCACGAAGATCGCATCATAGAGCTCGTCGAAGTACCACTTGCGGAACACGAAGTTGTGCAAGGCGCCGAAACGCGCGACGAACTGGCCCGGGATCTCCGGCTTGGCGATGTAGGCGAGATAGGCCCCGCCCAGCCCCGCCAGCATCACCACCGTCGCGGTCAGCTTCACCCACAGCGGCACACCGTGCATCGCGTGGATCAGACCCTCGTTGTAAAAGATCGCGCCGTTCCAGAATGCCGGATCGTCGATGAACTGGCCGTGGAACACGAAGCCCGCGAAGATCGCCCCTAGGCTCAGCACACCGAGCGGCAGCAGCATAGTCACCGGACTTTCGTGCGGGTGATAGCCGCCGGTTGTGTCCTCGCCCGCCTCTGCGGGGGTCTTGTGAACCGAATGCTGGATGTGCTCGCTCTCGATCCAGCGCGGCTTGCCCCAGAAGGTCAGGAACATCAGGCGCCACGAGTAGAAGCTGGTCAGCAGCGCCGCAATCGCGCCCGCCCAGAAGGCGAACTGCCCTGCCCCGTTGCCGCGCGCGAAGGCGGCTTCGAGGATCGCGTCCTTCGAATAGAAGCCCGCAAAGCCGAACACACCGATGATGCCCACCCCGGTGATCGCCAGCGTGCCCGCCAGCATCGCGTAGAAGGTCAACGGGATGTGCTTACGCAGGCCGCCGTAATAGCGCATGTCCTGCTCGTGGTGCATCGCATGGATCACCGAGCCTGCGCCAAGGAACAGCAGCGCCTTGAAGAAGGCGTGGGTGAAGAGGTGGAACATCGCTGGCCCGTAGGCGCCCACGCCCGCGGCAAAGAACATGTAGCCCAGCTGCGAGCAGGTCGAATAGGCGATCACCCGCTTGATGTCCCACTGCGTCGTGCCGATCGTGGCAGCGAAGAAGCAGGTCGCAGCGCCCACGACAGTCACAATCGTCAGCGCGGTCGGCGCGGTTTCGAACATCGGCGAAAGGCGGCACACCATGAACACGCCTGCCGTCACCATCGTCGCGGCGTGGATCAGTGCGGAGACTGGCGTAGGCCCCTCCATCGCGTCGGGCAGCCAGGTGTGCAGGCCCAGCTGGGCCGACTTGCCCATCGCCCCGATGAACAGGAGGATACACAGGATATCCATCGTGTAGAGGCGCATGCCGACAAAGCTGATGGTCGATCCGCTCATCGCCGGGGCCGCTTCAAGGATCGCCGGGATCGAGGTCGTCTGGAACACCAGATAGGTGCCGAAGATACCGAGCATGAAGCCAAGGTCGCCGACGCGGTTGACCACGAAGGCCTTGATCGCCGCCGCGCCCGCAGATGGCTTCTTGAACCAGAACCCGATCAGCAGGTAGCTCGCAAGGCCAACGCCTTCCCAACCGAAGAACATCTGGACGAGGTTGTCGGCCGTCACCAGCATCAGCATCGCGAAGGTGAACAGCGAGAGATAGGCGAAGAACCGCGGCTGATCCGGGTCCTCGTCCATGTAACCCCACGAATAGAGGTGCACGAGCGCCGAGACCGTGTTGATCACCACCAGCATGATCGCGGTCATGGTGTCGACGCGCAGCGCCCAGTCGAAGGTCAGACTGCCGCTCTGCACCCATTTGAGCACCGGAACGACTTCAACCGTCGCGGTCCCGCCGAGGAAACCGAGGAAGATCATCCAGCTGAGACCGGCTGCAAGGAACAGTCCGGCGGTGGTCACGGACTTGGCCGCGACATTGCCGATCATCCGGTTGCCCAGCCCTGCAATCAGGGCAGCGAACAGCGGCGCGAAGGTGATGATGAGGATCGGATGCACGGGCGGCTTACCCATTCATCCGGTTGATATCGTCGACCGCGATCGAGCCGCGGGTGCGGAAGTAGATCACCAGGATCGCAAGACCAATGGCGGCCTCGGCTGCAGCTACGGTCAGCACCAGCATCGCAAAGACCTGTCCGGTCAGATCCTGCATGAAGGCGCTGAAGGCCACGAGGTTGATGTTGACCGCGAGCAGGATCAGCTCGACCGCCATCAGGATGACGATCACGTTCTTGCGGTTGAGGAAGATCCCCAGCACGCCCAGCACGAACAGGATCGCGCCGACGGTAAGGTAATGTTCGATCCCGATCACAGCTCGATCCCCTGCCCGATCTCCGGGTTCTTCATGACAGTTGCATCCTGCGGGCGGCGGCTGATTTGCTTGCCGACATCCTGACGTGCGCGCGCACCCGGCTTGGGCGGCTGGAAGGTCAACACAATCGCGCCGATCATCGCCACCAGCAGGATGATCCCGGCGATCTCGAACAGCACGATGTATTTCCCGTAGAGCAGCACGCCCAGCGCTGCGATGTTGCTCGCGTCAGCCGCCTGCACCGCGGTGCCATCCGGCGTGCCGAGCGCGATCCCGCCAGCGTTGTAAGCGCCCACCGCCAGCAGCAGCTCGGCAAGCAGCACTGCTGCAATCGCGAGGCCGAGCGGCGCGTTGCGGCTGAAGCCTGCCCGCATTTCGGCAAAGTCGATGTCGAGCATCATCACGACGAACAGGAACAACACCGCGACGGCCCCGACATAGACGATCACCAGCAGCATCGCGATGAACTCGGCGCCGAGCAGCACCATCAGGCCGGCTGCGTTGAAGAACGCGAGGATCAGCCACAGCACCGAATGCACGGGGTTCTTCGCCATGACGACCATCACGGCGCTGGCGACGACAATCGTCGCGAAGAAATAGAAGGCGATGGCCTGTATCATGATGTGTCTCCGCCGATCTGTGACTCCGGCGACAGGCCGAAGTCCAGAAAGCGGCATTTGATCCCTTAGTCCAAGTCTGACCCCCGGCACCCAGATTGCTCTGGCACCGGGACGACGATTAATTTGACCCCATGTCCTTCGTCCGGCGCGCCCTAGCGGTAGGGGGCGTCGGCTTCAAGGTTGGCCGCGATGGCCCGTTCCCACTTGTCACCGTTCGCGAGCAGCTTGGCCTTGTCGTAAAGCAGCTCCTCGCGGGTTTCGGTCGAGTATTCGAAATTCGGCCCCTCGACGACCGCATCGACCGGACAGGCTTCCTGGCAGAAGCCGCAGAAGATGCACTTGGTCATGTCGATGTCGTAGCGGGTGGTACGGCGGCTGCCGTCTTCGCGCGGCTCGCTCTCGATGGTGATCGCCTGCGCGGGGCATACAGCCTCGCACAGCTTGCAAGCGATGCAGCGTTCCTCGCCGTTGGGATAGCGCCGCAAAACATGCTCACCGCGGAAGCGGGGCGAGAGCGGAGCCTTCTCGAAGGGGTAATTGATCGTCACCTTGGGCTTGAAGAAATACTTCAGCGTCAAGGCGTGCGCCTTGAGGAATTCCCAGAGGGTGAAGCTCTTGATGAGGTGGGAGACAGTTGTCATTGGTGCCCTCAAAAGATCGCGAACTGTGCGCCGAAGCCGCCGGTCGCCATGCGCCAGCCGCTGACTGCGGCGACAAAGAACAGGCTCATCGGCAGGAACACCTTCCACCCGAGGCGCATCAGCTGGTCGTAGCGGTAACGCGGCACGGTCGCCCAGATCCAGCTGAACATGAAGAAGAACATAAAGGTCTTCAGCAGGAACCAGATGATCCCCGGCACCATGTAAAGCGGTGCCCAATCGATCGGCGGCAGCCACCCGCCCCAGAACAGCAGCGTGTTGAGCGAGCACATCAAGAGGATGTTCGCATACTCGCCGAGCCAGAACAGCGCGAAGCTCATCGACGAATATTCGGTCTGGTAGCCTGCGACGAGCTCGCTCTCCGCCTCGGTCAGGTCGAACGGCGCGCGCGCGGTTTCGGCCAGCGAGGAAATGAAGAACACCACCCACATCGGGAATAGGAGCGGGTGCACCACATAGCCGTTGATGATCCCCAGCCCGAACCCGCGCTGCGCCTCGACGATGCCGCTCATGTTGAAGGTGCCGGCAAACAGCACCACGCAGACCAGAACGAAGCCGATCGAGACCTCGTAGGAGATCATCTGCGCCGACGCGCGCATGGCGGAGAAGAACGGGTATTTCGAGTTCGACGCCCACCCGGCCATAACCACGCCGTAGACGCCCATCGAACTGATCGCGAGGATGTAGAGCAGGCCGACATTGATATCCGACAGCACAACGCCCGCCGAGAACGGGATCACCGCCCACGCCGCAAGCGCGACGGTGAAGGTGATGATCGGCGCGAGCAGGAAGATGCCCTTGTTCGCGGCACTCGGGATGATTGTTTCCTGCAGGAACACCTTGAGGCCGTCCGCGAAGGACTGGAGCAGCCCGAACGGCCCGACCACATTCGGCCCGCGCCGCATCATGATCGCGCCCAGCACCTTGCGGTCGACATAGATCACCATCGCCACGCTGAACATGACGAGCAGCGAGATCACGATGATCCCGGTCAGGGTCGCGACCGTCCAGGCCCATTCGTAGCTGAGGCCGAGGGATTGGAAGAAGTTAGTCATCAGAACATGAACCCGCCGTCATTCACATTGGTGCCATCGCGACGTTCCTTCTTGAAGTCGGACGTCGGTTTGCGACTGGTCAGCCACATAGAGATGCGGACGATACCGACGATCAAGACGATCGCCGTTACCACAGCAGCTGCGATAGTCAGCCCTTCGCTCACTCCGCAGCCTCCTTCACATCCGCTCCGTGCAGCAGTTCATCCGAACAGCGCTGCATCACCTCGCTGGCACGGGCGATGGGGTTGGTGAGGTAGAAGTCCTTGACCGGGTAGCCCGCGATCTCGCCTTCGAACTTGGCGCCGCTGTCCGCCTTGGGCAGCGCGCCGTAATCAGCAAGCCCCTCTTCGCCCAGCGCGGGAACTGCTGCGATCATCTGGGCCTGCAATGCGGCAAAGCTGTCGAAGCCTACGCCCACGCCCAGCGCATCGGCCAGCGCGCGCAAAATCGTCCAGTCCTCGCGCGCGTCACCGGGGGCGAAGACCGCCTTCTCGACGAACTGCACGCGGCCTTCGGCGTTGACGTATGTCCCGTCCTTTTCGGCATAGGACGCGCCCGGCAGGATGATGTCGGCGTAATGCGCGCCCTTGTCGCCGTGGTGGCCGATATAGACCTTGAGGCTGCCTGCGTAGGGCGCATAGTCCATCTCGTCCGCACCGAGGCTGAGCAGCACCTTGGGGCTGGCCGCCGCGATGTCGCCCATCCCGCCCGGAAGCGTGAAGCCGAGCATCAGCGAAGCCATGCGCGCTGCCGAAATGTGCAGCACGTTAAAGCCATTCCAATCGTCGCGGACCAGATTGAACTTGTCGACTAGCTTGAGGGCCGCCGGAAGCGCACCCTTGGCCAGCGCCGCCGCGCCGAGGATCACCGCCGGGCGTTTGGCGTTCTTCATCGCGTCGCCCAATTCCTTGGGGATGCGGTTCAGCAGCTTGAGATCCGAGCCGAGGAAGGTTGCGCGGTAGGTCGGCTCCCACGCGGGGCCGATGATATAGACCTTCGCCCCCGCCTTCACCGCCTTGCGCAGGCGGACATTGAGGAGCGCGGCCTCCCAGCGGACATTGCTGCCGACGATCAGGATCGCATCGGCGGTCTCGATCCCGGCGAAGGTGGAGTTGAAGTTCACCGCCGCGAGGTTCGACACGTCATAGGTCATGCCGGTCTGGCGCGCTTCGGTGAGCTGCGATCCGCAGGCGTTCACCAAAGCCTTGGCGGCAAACATCGTCTCTGCGTCGAGCAGGTCGCCCGCGACCGCCGCGATGCTCGCCTTGTTGCCCTCCAGAGCGCCTGCGATCAGCCCGAAAGCTTCGGCCCAATCGGCAGGCTGGAGCTTGCCCTCACGGCGCACCCACACGCGGTCGAGGCGGCGCTTGGTCAGCCCGTCGACCTGATAGCGGCCCTTGTCCGACAGCCACTCCTCATTGACGTCGTCATTGATGCGCGGCAGCGCGCGCATGACTTCGCGGCCCTTGGAGTGGAGCGTGATGTTGGCCCCCACCGCGTCCGAGACGTCGATGCTGAGGGTCTTCTTCAGCTCCCAAGGCCGCGCCTCGAAGGCATAGGGCCGCGAGGTCAGCGCGCCGACCGGGCACAGGTCGATGACATTGGCCGAAAGCTCGTGCGCGGCTGCCTTCTCCAGATACGTCGTGATCTGCATGTCCTCGCCGCGATACAGCGCGCCGATTTCGTCCACGCCCGCGATTTCTTCCGAGAAGCGCACGCAGCGGGTGCAGTGGATGCAGCGGGTCATGATCGTCTTGATCAACGGGCCCATGTACTTCTCGGTCACCGCACGCTTGTTCTCGTGATAGCGCGAGCCGCCGCGGCCAAAGGCGACCGCCTGATCCTGAAGGTCACACTCGCCGCCCTGATCGCAGATCGGGCAATCGAGCGGGTGGTTGATGAGCAGGAACTCCATCACCCCTTCGCGGGCCTTCTTGACCATCGGCGAGTCGGTACGGATGTCCTGACCATCGGCAGCCGGCAGCGCGCAGGAGGCCTGCGGCTTGGGCGGCCCGGGCTTCACCTCGACCAGACACATGCGGCAATTGCCCGCGATGCTGAGCCGTTCGTGATAGCAGAAACGCGGGATTTCCTTGCCCGCCAGCTCGCACGCCTGCAGCACAGTCGCGCCCGCCGGGACTTCGATTTCGAGGCCGTCTACAGTGACCTTGGGCATTACTCGGCTGCCTCTTGGAATTGCGCGTTATGCTCGTTGATCCGCCGTTCCAGCTCAGGCCGGAAGTGCTTGATCAGCCCCTGGATCGGCCACGCCGCCGCATCGCCCAGCGCGCAGATGGTGTGGCCTTCGACCTGCTTGGTGACTTCGTGGAGCATGTCGATCTCCTCGATCGCCGCATCGCCGGTGCGCAGGCGCTCCATCATGCGCCACATCCAGCCCGTGCCTTCGCGGCAGGGGGTGCACTGGCCGCAGCTCTCGTGCTTGTAGAAGTAGCTGAGGCGGCTGATCGCGCGGACGATGTCGGTCGACTTGTCCATGACGATGACCGCCGCGGTGCCAAGGCCCGAGCCAAGCTCCTTCAGTCCATCGAAGTCCATTGCCGCGTGCCGGATCTGCGCAGCGGGCACCAATGGCACGGACGAACCGCCGGGGATCACCGCCAGCAGATTGTCCCACCCGCCGCGAATGCCGCCGCAGTGCTTCTCGATCAGCTCCTCAAAGCTGATGCTCATCGATTCCTCGACGACGCAGGGCTTGTTCACGTGGCCCGAAATCTGGAACAGCTTGGTGCCCTTGTTGTTCTCGCGCCCGAAGCTGGAGAACCACGCAGCGCCGCGCCGCAGGATCGTCGGCGCAACCGCGATGCTCTCGACGTTGTTGACCGTGGTGGGGCAGCCATAGAGGCCCGCGCCCGCCGGGAACGGCGGTTTGAGGCGCGGCTGGCCCTTCTTGCCCTCGAGGCTCTCGATCATCGCGGTTTCTTCACCGCAGATGTAAGCGCCCGCGCCGCGGTGCATGAACACGTCGAAATCATAGCCCGATCCGCAGGCGTTCTTGCCGATCAGGCCCGCGTCATAAGCCTCATGGATCGCCTTCTGGAGCGTCTCGGCCTCGCGGATGTATTCGCCGCGCACGTAGATATAGGCCGCCCGCGCGCGCATCGCGAAGCCTGCGACCAGCGCGCCTTCAACCAGCTTGTGCGGATCGTGGCGCAGGATCTCGCGGTCCTTGCAGCTGCCCGGCTCGGATTCATCGGCGTTGATGACAAGGAAGCTCGGACGCCCATCGCGCGATTCCTTGGGCATGAAGGACCACTTCAAACCCGTCGGGAAGCCCGCCCCGCCGCGCCCGCGCAGGCCGCTGGCCTTCATCTCTTCGATGATCGCCTCAGGCCCGCGTGCGAGCAGTGCCTTGGTGTCGTCCCAATCGCCGCGCGCCTGCGCCGCCTTCAGGCCCCAGTCCTGGAAGCCATAGACATTGGTGAAGATGCGATCTTTGTCGCTAAGCATTGCTGCTTCCTTCGTTATTGGCCTTTGCTTTGGCGCGCTTGAGGCGCACCAGCGAAATCACTTGGAACATCAGGCCCAGACCCATCAGGATCACGCCCATTTCGAGCTGACCTGTCGCGCTCAGCACCGCGCCGGCCGCAAAGCCGGTGAGGCCAAGGATCGCGAACAAAAGCGTGAGCGGGTTCATCCGAAGGCCCCTTGCGAATAGGCCACGGCCAGCCCGATGACGATCATGAGGATAACGCCGACGCGCAGCAGCCCCATCAGCACCTTGAAGGCGATGAAGGCGAGCACCAGCGCAACGAGGATATAGATGATCTCGTTCACCGGCTGGCGCGCCCGTCCATGATGCGGCCCAGAGCGGTAAACCCGCCGAACAGCGCGCCGAGGATCAGCCAGACGATCCAGCCTTCACCCCGGAAGAAGTTGAACGCGGCGAGCGCCAGAAAGATCAGGCCGACGATCCCGCTGCCTGCTTGCGCCTTGCGGTCCATCACCATTCGCCCCGGTAATCGTGGTTTTCGGTGACCATGTCAGCAAGCGACGTCACCCCGCCCGATGGCTCGGAGGTATGCCGCCCCGTCTCCTGCGTGCCGGCCTTGGGGGTCTCGCCCGCTTCGAGCGCATCGAGCACCGCATCGAGGCGCTCGGGCGTCAGGTCTTCGTAATTGTCGTCGTTGATCTGGACCATCGGCGCGGTGGCGCAATTGCCCATGCATTCGACTTCGGTGAGCGTCCACAGCCCGTCCACAGAGATCCCGCCCTTCACCATGCCGCGCTTCTTGCAGGCGGACATGATGTCGTCCGAGCCGCGCAGCATGCAGGGCGTGGTGCCGCACACCTGAACGTGGAATTTGCCGACCGGCTTCAGGTTATACATGAAGTAGAAGCTCGCGACTTCGAGCACGCGGATCACCGGCATGTCGAGATACTTGGCGACATACTCGACCACCGGTAGCGGCAACCAGCCTTGCGTATCGGTCTCCGCGCCGACCTGCCGCTGGGCAAGATCGAGCAGCGGCATTACCGCCGAACGTGCACGCCCTTCGGGATACTTGGCGATGTGCCAATCGGCGGTTTTCCTGTTCTCCGGCGTCCACGCGAACGCGCTCCAACGGGCGCGCAGTTCGGGAGTGTCGGGAGCGGGGGTGCGGTCAGCCATGGGCTTTTCTCATATTCAGAACGCGCGAGGCGATAAGAACGACGCAATCGATCAGTGCACCGACCGCGACAACTGACGTCACGAAGGCCAAAAAGAAGGCCCATCCGAAGCTCGCGCCTTTGCTCAAACCGATTAGCTCGGCCACAAAATCAAAACCGATAAACAGAGCGAGGCCCAGTCCAAGTGCGACCGACGCAATAATTGCAACGTATCTTGGCGACCTGAGCCTCACCGGTCACACTCCCCGAACACCACGTCGATCGCGCCCAGAATGGCGGTCGCGTCGGGGAGCATGTGGCCTTTGCACATGAAGTCCATCGCCTGAAGGTGCGAGAAGGCCGTGGGGCGGATCTTGCAGCGGTAGGGCTTGTTCGTGCCGTCGCTGACGAGATAGACGCCGAATTCGCCCTTGGGGCTTTCGGTCGCCACGTAAACCTCGCCCGCAGGCACGTGGAAGCCTTCGGTGTAGAGCTTGAAGTGGTGGATCAGCGCTTCCATCGACTGCTTCATCTCGCCGCGCTTGGGCGGCACGACCTTGGTGTCGCTGCTGGCGATCGGGCCTTGCGGCATGTCGCGCAGGCACTGGCGGATGATCTTGGCGCTCTCGTAGACTTCCTTCACGCGCACCATGAAGCGGTCGTAGCAGTCCGAATTGGTGCCGACCGGAATGTCGAATTCCATGCGGTCATAGACGTCGTAGGGCTGGCTCTTGCGCAGATCCCACGGCAGGCCCGCGGCGCGGATCATCGGGCCGGAGAAGCCCCAGGCGATCGCGTCCTCGCGGCTGACGATGGCAATATCGACATTGCGCTGCTTGAAGATGCGGTTGTCGATCACGAGGCTCATCGCGTCTTCGAACAGCTGGAAGAAGCGGTTGTCGAGCCAGTCGCCGATGTCGACCAGCAGCTTTTCGGGCACGTCCTGATGGACGCCGCCGGGACGGAAATACGCGCTGTGCATGCGCGCGCCCGACGCCCGCTCGAAGAAGTTCAGGCAATCCTCGCGCAGGTCCATGATCCACAGGTTCGGCGTGAACGCGCCGACATCGAGGATGTGCGCGCCCATGTTGAGCATGTGGTTGCAGATGCGGGTCAGCTCGGCGAACAGCACGCGCAGATATTGCGCGCGTTCGGGCACCTCGAGGTTGAGGAGCTTTTCGATGGCGAGCACCCAGGTGTGCTCCATCGCCAGCGGCGAGCAGTAGTCGAGCCGGTCGAAATAGGGCAGCGCCTGAAGGTAAGTCTTTTGCTCGATCAGCTTCTCGGTTCCGCGGTGGAGCAGGCCGATATGCGGGTCGACCCGCTCGATCACCTCCCCGTCAAGCTCCATCACCATGCGCAAAACGCCGTGCGCGGCCGGATGCTGGGGGCCGAAGTTGATCGTGTAGTTCTGGATGACCTCGCCCGAGGTGGTGGGCAATTCTTCGCGCTGCATGGTCATGCGCCGCCCTCCTTCGAGGTGGGATTGGGCGCGCCGGATACGGGTATGCCGGCGTCCTTCTGGGCCGGAGACGGCGGGGAAACGCGCTTGGCAGCCGCCTTGTTCGCCTCCTTGCCCGCGCCGGTCTGGGCCGGGGTGTCGGTGGTTTTGGGATCGGCAACTGCGGGCGCCCCGCGCGATTTCTCGTCGCCCGGCAGCACGTAGTCCGCGCCTTCCCAAGGGCTGAGGAAATCGAAGGTCCGCATTTCCTGCGCGAGTTCGACGGGTTCGTACACCACGCGCTTCTCCTCCTCGGAATAGCGCAGTTCGGTGTAGCCGGTCATCGGGAAGTCCTTGCGGAACGGGTGCCCTTCAAAGCCGTAATCGGTGAGGATGCGGCGCAGGTCGGGATTGCCCGCAAAGGTCACGCCGTACATGTCGAACACTTCGCGCTCGAGCCAGCCCGCGTTGGGCCACAGCGTGGTGACGGTCGGCACGGGCGTATTTTCATCCGCCGAACACTTGACCATCACGCGGTGGTTCTTGGTGAGGCTTTGCAGCATGTAGACCACCTCGAACCGCTCCGCGCGGTCGGGGTAGTCCACCCCGGCGATCTCCATCAGCTGCTGGTAGGCGTGATCGTCGCGCAGGATGGCCAGCACGCGCGGGATGGCATCGCGCTCGACACGGAAGATCACCTCACCGTGGGCTTCATGCGCTGCGATCAGCCAGACCGAAATAGTCTCGCTGACAGCATCGATGACGCCTTCGTTGGAGGCGAATTTCGGGGCGGAATGGAGAACGGCCATGCGCCCTTACCTCTCGATCGTGCCGACGCGGCGGATCTTCCGCTGCAATTGCATCACGCCGTAGAGCAGCGCCTCGGCGGTCGGGGGACAGCCGGGAACGTAGATGTCGACCGGCACGATGCGGTCGCACCCGCGCACCACCGAATAGGAGTAATGGTAATAGCCGCCGCCATTGGCGCAGCTGCCCATCGAGATGACGTATTTCGGGTCCGACATCTGGTCGTAGACCTTGCGCAGCGCCGGGGCCATCTTGTTGCACAGCGTGCCCGCCACGATCATCACGTCCGACTGGCGCGGGGAGGCGCGCGGGGCGGCACCGAAGCGTTCCATGTCGAAGCGCGGCATGTTGGCATGGATCATCTCGACCGCGCAGCACGCAAGCCCGAAGGTCATCCACCACAGCGAGCCGGTGCGCGCCCACTGGAACAGGTCCTCGGTCGAGGTGACGAGGAAGCCCTTGTCGCCGACCTCGGTCTGAAGCGACTTGAAGTAGTCGGCATCGGGCGCTTGCACAGCGCCGCCGGCGGCGTTGGTCAGCGAGGAGATGTCGGGCAATCCTTGGGCCAAAGATCCGGGGGGAGGAGAAACGATATTGGTCATTCCCAGTCCAACGCCCCTTTCTTCCATTCATAGGCAAGGCCGACCGCAAGGATGAAGAGGAACACCATCATGCCCCCCCAACCGGTCCATCCCGTGACATTGAGGCTCACAGCCCAAGGGAACAGGAAGGCCGCCTCGAGATCAAAGACGATGAAGCTGATCGCCACGAGGTAGAAGCGCACGTCGAACTGGCTGCGCGCATCCTCGAAGGCGGGAAAGCCGCACTCGTATTCGGAGAGCTTGTCGGCGTTGGGATTATGCGTACCCGTCAGACGAGACACCGCCATCGGCGCGAACACGAACAGCACCGACAGCCCGAGGGCGACGAGCACGAATAACAGTATCGGCAGATACTGACTGAGATCGACCACGGCGATGTCCAAGCTATTAATCCCGAGGTCGCCCTAAGCCTCTCGGACGACCCGCGCAAGTCCGCGACTCGCGGAAATGCCCCTAGGTATGTTGCAGGAAATCGAACAAAGGTTGCGGGAGGCTGGCGCTCCCGCAAACCGATCTACTTCATCATCCGCTCAGCCGCCGATTGCGTCGCCTTGCCATAGGGCGGCTTCAAACCGCCCAGCTTGGCGATGTCGATCTTGGGCTGATGATAGACGCTGCGCGCATGGCTGAACTCGCGGAAGCCCTCGACCGCGTGATAGCTTCCCATCCCCGAAGGTCCGACCCCGCCGAACGGCAGGTCTTCCATCGAGACATGGAACACCACGTCGTTGGTGGTCACCCCGCCCGAGATCGTGCGGGTCAGCACACGCTCCTGCTCGCCCTTGTCCTCACCGAAATAGTAAAGACCGAGCGGACGGTCGTGCTCGTTGATGTAGTCGATCGCCTGGTCGACCGACTTGTAAGTCATCACCGGCAGAACGGGACCGAAGATCTCCTCCTGCATCACGGTCATGTCATCGGTGACATTCCGCAGCACGGTCAACGGCATCTTGCGCTGGTTGGCGTTGCTGAAGTCCTCGCCCGCCGGATTGACCTCGATCACCTCGGCGCCCTTTCCCTTGGCATCGGCGACGAGGCCCTGGAGCCGCTCGAAATGGCGGTCGGAAACAATCGAGGCGTAGTCGTCATTGTCGAGAATGCGCGGATACATCGCCGCCGCCGCGCCCGTGACGCCCGCGACCGCTTCGTCGGCCTTGTCCTCGGGCACCATCAGGTAATCAGGCGCGAGGCAGATTTGCCCTGCGTTCAACATCTTGCCGATGGCGATACGTTCACCCGCCTTGGCGAAATCGGCGCTGCGGCCCAGCACCACCGGCGACTTGCCGCCGAGTTCAAGCGTCACCGGTACGAGGTTGGCCGCTGCCGCCTGCATCACGCGGCGGCCCGTCGCGGTCGATCCGGTGAAGACGAGATGGTCGAAGGGCAGCGACGAGAACGCGGCGGCCACTTCCGGGCTGCCGGTGACGACTGCGACTTCCTCGGGCGCGAAATACTCGGCGGTCAGCTCGGCCATCAGCTCGCTCGTACGCTCGGTGAATTCGGACGGCTTGATCATCGCGCGGTTGCCCGCGGCGAGCACCTGCATCAGTGGGCCGAAGGCGAGCTGGATGGGGAAGTTCCACGGCGAAAGAATGCCGATCACGCCTTTGGGCTCGAACCGCAGCTCGGCCTTGGCACCCAGCAGCCCGAGCGGAAACTGCACTTTGCGCTTTTCCGGCTTCGCCCAACTGTCGATGTGCTTGAGCGCGTGGTTGCCCGCGCCCACCGTCGCGGCGATGTCGGTCAGCATCGACTGGTGTGCCGAACGGCTGCCGAAATCGGCGCTCATCGCCTTGGCGAATTCCTCGCCGTGATCCTTGACCAGCGCGATGGCGCGCTTGATGCGGTCCTTGCGCTGCGAGATCGGCTCGGGGCGCGATGCAGTGAAGGCGGCGCGCTGGCGCGCCAGCAGGGCTTCAAGTTCTTCGCGGCGGTCGTCGGCCATGTCGTTCTCCCGTTCGGACATTGGTTTCAATTTGCGACCGTCTTCGCGCAAAGCGGGCGACGGTGCAAGCGGCGGGGGTGCGGTTCATCGCCGCCCCGTGCCCGACACGGCGGATATAGTGAGTGCGCAGAGAATAACTCTATCCGACCTTACCAGCTGCCAGTTTGGAGATAGGCTAGCGTTTTGCTTGGTCTGCTTTTGGGCGGTGGCAACCGATTTCGCTATGACCGAAAGTGGGTGGGAAGCCGATAGTCGGCTTTAAACCCGCAGACCTCCACAGCAGACGTTTTTGAAGCTTTCTCGCCGCTATAAACGGCCCCATGTCACAGGAACATCACCCAGCGCGACGATAAGCGCTAAAGCAAGTGCCGCCGCCGCCAATACGAAATTTAAAACTAGGCTCAACCAGTAACCGAACCTGTCACGGCCGTTCCGTTGTGACACGAAGTTGCTGCGCTTCCATCCGACCTCACCGTCGCGCAGTTTCGGCCAAGCTCCCAAAAGAGCGAGAAAAACCCAGAAAAGAAGGAAGCCAACAAAGGCCCATTTGGCGGTATCCACATTTGCCTTGTGCGATAGGAATCAAACGTCCGCAATCGGTAACGGTCGCCCCCATGCTTTGGCGTCCGCAATGGGGTCGGTTTGAGAATTTCGGCTTCTGGCGAAAAACCCGGTGAAGCTGCCCGGCAGGTTGCAGGATCGCCGCAGCAGCCTGCTCATGACCGCTCATGGGTGGTTTGCAGACTTAGCCCTCTCCCCTTGCGGGAGAGGGTTGGGAGAGGGGCCAGGAGCGAAGCTTGCGGCCCATCCCCCTCTCAACTTCGACTAGGCAGCAAGCTGCCAAGTCTCCGTATCTCTCTCACAAGGGGAGAGAGCCGCGTGACCGTTGTTAGGATCGAGCCACGACGTCGCTCATGGCCGAAAGTGGGTGGTCAGCTGCCTGGCCATATGTGCGGAAGGTTGACCCCGACCCTACCGTACGTCCAATCGCTCGGTGGGCCGGTCCAAAGAGGGGTGACAACTCTATCCGGGGATGTGGATCCCGCAAAGCTTATTGCCGTCAGGATCGCGCACGTAGGTCAGGTGGATCGTTCCCATCGCAGACTCCCGCGGGCCGGGAGCGTCTTCGATTGACGTTCCACCGTTGGCGACGGCCACATCATGAAATTGCTGAACTTGCTCGGGCGAATTGCACGAGAAAGCAACCGTAGCCCCGTTCGCCACGGTGGCAGGTTCATCGTTGATCGGCTGAGTGACGATGAAGTTTGTTCCGCCCGAGTTCGGGTAGAAGAGGCGCATATGCCCGCTTCCGGCAATATTGTTCATCGGCTCTGGCATTCCCAGAACACCCAGAACCGCGTTGTAGAACTTCCGCGACCGCTCGATGTCGTTGGAACCTACCATTGTGTGGAAC
Source organism: uncultured Alphaproteobacteria bacterium (assembly GCA_963765775.1). Classification (GTDB taxonomy): domain Bacteria; phylum Pseudomonadota; class Alphaproteobacteria; order Sphingomonadales; family Sphingomonadaceae; genus Erythrobacter. The sequence goes on along the minus strand of CAVXXQ010000005.1, from coordinate 130,063 downwards.
AGCAATCTTTTTCTCCCTATCGTTTTGCGAACGCTTGTGGAGGCAGTGGGAGATCAGAGCAAGCGGGGAGTTGCGAGCTATGCCGTTGAACACCTTAGGCCGAATGGGCGGAAAGTTCCGATTGCAGCGGTTCCGGGCCCCATGAACACGTGGCCGCTTCAAGGAAGTCGCCGCTCGCAACCAAACGTCTCCTTCGGGGTCGCTTCCCGAACGGCAGCTTTTGGCAAAAATCTCACCAAAGCTGAAGGTCCGGTGTCAGGTGCGTGACGCATCACCGGAACGGCCGATACTGGGTGGGAAGCTGCCACTCCAAAATCCGTCGCCCCGTGCTTGACACGGGGCTTGGCTTTTCTTTTTCCGCCGTAGCCGCGATACTCGGATCATGGCGAAGGGTGGCTGGGTCACCATCATGGCAAACCGCTACCGCGGCGGGATGTATGTCGGCGTCACCTCGGCTGCTTTGGCCAACGTGTATCAGCACCGCGAGCGGATTGGTTCGCGCCATGTCGCGGATTTGGCGAAAACCCGGCTCGTTTATATCGAGCGCCATGAAGAGATCGAACAGGCGATTGCCCGCGATAAACTGGTCAAGAAATGGCGGAGTGAATGGAAGTTTACGCTGATTGAAGCGGAAAATCCGGAGTGAGACGATCTTTGGGATCGGTAGTTCGCCCCCCAATCGGAGCAGAATTAGCCAAGCCCCGTGTCAAGCACGGGGCGACGAAAAGGCGAACGACCGATATGGGGTCGGCCCCTAGATGTCACCTTTCGGCATCCAGATGGCTCAAGCCGACATACCGCTTTCGGGATCCTCCAAGCCCCGCATCACGTGCGGGGCGACGAAGTTGGTTCACTACGCCAACCGATTGCCCCCCTCATTGCCTTGGCCGCATCGCAGCATTACATCGCCCCCGACATTCCGTTTCCCCATGCAAGGACGCCCGCATGACCCAGCTCTCCCCCTCCGATCCGATCGTGATCCTCTCTTATGCCCGCACCCCGATGGGCGCGATGCAGGGCGCGCTGTCGGAAGTGAGTGCAACCGATCTCGGCGCGGTCGCGGTGAAGGCCGCGGTCGAGCGTTCGGGCGTGGCGGTGGAGGATATCGACCGCGCCTATATCGGCTGCGTGCTGCCCGCCGGGCTAGGCCAGGCTCCGGCCCGTCAGGCGGCGATCAAGGCGGGGCTGCCGCTCTCGGTCGAGGCAACCACCGTCAACAAGGTCTGCGGATCGGGGATGCAGACGCTGATCATGGGCGCAGAGGCACTCGCCAGCGGCACCATCGACGTGGTGGTCGCCGGCGGCATGGAGAGCATGACCAATGCGCCCTACCTCCTCAAGAAGCATCGTTCGGGCGCGCGGCTCGGCCATGACACGGCCTATGACCACATGTTCCTCGACGGGCTGGAAGACGCCTACGAGCCGGGCCGCGCGATGGGCACCTTCGCGCAGGATACCGCCAATGCCTACCAGATGACCCGCGAGGAAATGGACGACTATGCCATCGAATCCCTCGCCCGCGCCAACCGCGCCATCGCCAGCGGTGCTTTCGATGCCGAGGTCGTGCCGGTGACCGTTTCGACCCGTGCAGGCGACGTGGTGGTCGCGCATGACGAGGCGCCCGGCAAGGGCCGCCCTGACAAGATCCCGCAGCTGAAGCCGGCCTTTGCCAAGGACGGGACGATCACCGCGGCGACATCGAGCTCGATCTCGGACGGGGCGGCGGCAATGGTGCTGACGCGCGCCAGCGTTGCTGCGGCCAAGGGGCTGACGGCGGTTGCTCGCGTGGTCGCGGTCGCCAGCCACGCGCAGGCACCGGCGCAGTTCACCACCGCGCCGATCCCGGCGATCCAGAAGGTGCTCGCCCGCGCCGGCTGGGGGGTCGACGATGTCGATCTGTTCGAAGTCAACGAGGCCTTTGCCTGCGTTGCCATGTTTGCGATGCGCGACCTCGGCATCCCGCACGACAAGATCAACGTCAACGGCGGCGGCACGGCTTTGGGCCACCCCATCGGCGCGAGCGGCGCGCGGATCGTGGTGACGCTGATCAATGCTTTGAAGCAGCAGGGCAAGACGCGCGGCGTCGCTTCGCTGTGCATCGGCGGCGGGGAAGCGACGGCTGTGGCGGTCGAACTGGTCTAAGCCCTGCGCGCGGCGGGGCGGCGGGTTACTCGTCGCCCGCCAGCGCGTCCGAGCCCCACAGGCGCGCGGCGTTCATCCAGCCCTTGCGCCCGGCGATATCGACCTGGCACCAGCCACCGATGCAGGACTTGAGGCGCGCGACGACGCCCGGTTCGGCGCGCCACTTGATCGCGCCTGCGCCGCCCGCTTCGGCGCGAATCTCGGCAGGGCCTGAGCCGATCACGAGGCCCCCGCGCGCGGGATCGAGCTGGCTGGCGGCGATCCAGCCCTGTGCGCCCTCGTTGTCCTCGACGAGCCGCCAGCCCTCGCGGATGCGCACCACCTTCACCGGCAGACCTTTCCTGAGGTAGACCCACGCGACGGGGTACTCGTTGCTGGGCCCGACGCGCATGTTGACCTTCTCGTAGCGCAGGCTCGCCCAGTAGGGCAGCACCCGGTCCTGCGCCTTGAGCGGGGCGAGCAATCCAACAATGCTAACAAGCACAAGGGCGAAGACAGTGAAGAACCGGAGGTTTGGCATCGCACCTCCGATAGCCCCTTCAGCCATGCGGATTCAAGGCCATCATGCGGGATCGCGCCTTGACCGCTAAGCCCCTCAGGCATTAGCCCACACGCCATGACCCAGCGCCCCCCTCGCCCGCTCACTGATGCACCGCGTGTGATCGTCACCCGCCATCTGATGCCGGAGGTCGAGGCACGGCTGCACGAGCTGTTTGACGTGGTGCTGAACGAGGCAGACGTGCCGCTGACCCGCGAGCAGCTCGCCGCTGCGATGCAGGACTGCGATGTGCTGGTCCCCACCGTCACCGACCGCATCGATGCCGAGCTGATCGCGGGAGCAGGCGATCGACTCGGCCTCATCGCCAATTTTGGCGCCGGCACCGAGCATATCGACCTCGCCGCTGCCGCTGCGCGCCGGATCATCGTCACCAACACCCCCGGCGTTTTCACCGACGATACCGCTGACCTCACGATGGCAGGGATCATCGGCGTGCCGCGACGGATCCGCGAAGGCACTGCGCTGGTGCGGCGCGGCGAATGGACGGGATGGGCGCCTTCGGGCCTGCTCGGCAGGAAACTCGCGGGCAAGGTGCTCGGCATCATCGGCATGGGCCGCATCGGCCAAGCCGTCGCCCACCGCGCCCGCGCCTTCGGGCTCGAGATCGCCTATTACAGCCGCAAGCGCTTGCCCGAGGCGCTCGAACGGATGCTGGGCGCGCGCCATGTCACGGATGTCGATGCGCTGATGGCAGAGGCCGATATCCTCACCCTGCACTGCCCGCTCACCGAGGAGACCCGCCATCTCATCGACGCACGGCGGATCGCGCTGATGAAGCCAGGCAGCAGCATCGTGAACACCGCGCGCGGCGAGCTGATCGACCAGGAGGCGCTGATCGCGGCGCTGGAGTCTGGCCATCTCGCGGGTGCGGGGCTCGACGTCTACCCCGACGAACCCCACGTCGATCCGCGTCTGATCGCGCACCCTAACGTCATGACCCTCCCCCACATCGGAAGCGCAACGGCCGAGGGCCGCGAAGATTCGGGCCACAAGGTGATTGCGAACATCCGCATGTGGGCCGACGGGCATAGGCCGCCCGATCAGGTGCTGACGGCGCTGGTGCGGGGTTAGGTTAGGTCACCTCACCCCGCGCTCCGGTTGCGCCTCTCTCTAGTCGCCTGTCAAAATCCGCTCGACCAGCTCGCCGACACTTGGCGTGTAGCCGTTCGAGAAGAACGGGTCGGTCTTGAAGCGGTAGGCCGCGTGGCCCGCAAAGGCGAGGTTGTCGTCGGGATCGCCGCCGTGGGCGATGTCCTGCAGCGTCTTTTGGATGCAGAAGCTGCGAGGGTCGGCGAGGCGCCCGGTGGTGAAATCGTCGTGGTCCTTCCACGCCGAGAAACCGCAGTGCGACAGGCAACCCATGCAGTCTTGCTGGTCCTTGCGGATTACATCGCGCGCATCCGGGGAGACGAACACAATGGTGTTGTCCGGGGTCTTCAGCGGTTCGCTATGACCGGCGCGCATCCACATTTCGGCCTTGGACTTATCCTCGGGGCGCACCCAGAAACTGCGCGCTTTGCCGTCTTCACCAAGTTGGACCGTGCCCTCTTCCTCGCCGCGCTTGAAGAACGCGATCTGGCGCTCAGAGCGGTGCATCAGGTCGTAGAGGAACGGGGTTTTGATCGCGCTTGAGTAGAAGCCGGTGGGCGAGAACTTGTGGAGCAGCACATCGCCAGGCTCGACGGTGCGCAGCAGGTCCTTCCAGATCTGCGGGATCGGGCTCTCGCGGGTTAGCAAGGGCCGCGTGCCGAACTGGAAGGCGATTTTCCCAAGCTCGGGATTGTCGATCCAGTCGTTCCATTCGCGCAGGTACCAGACGCCGCCCGCCATCACGATCGGCACATCGTCCGAGACGCCCTCGGCGCGCATCATGTCGCGCAGCGTCTTGACGCGCGGGTACGGGTCTTCGGGTTTGGTCGGATCTTCGGCATTGGAAAGGCCGTTGTGACCGCCGGCGAGCCACGGATCTTCGTAGACCACCGCCGCCATCAGGTCGGGAACCTTGTGGTAACTGCGCTTCCAAAGCGCGCGGAAGGCGCGGCCCGAGCTGACGATCGGCAGATAGCAGACGTTATACCGCGCCGCGATTTCGGCGAGCTTGTACGGCATCCCTGCCCCGCACGTGACGCCGGTAACAAGACCGCGAGTGTTCTCCAGCACGCCTTCGAGCACGGCTGGTGCCCCGCCCATTTCCCACAACACGTTGATGTTGATCGCGCCTTTGCCGTTTGCCATCTCGAAGGCTTGTTTGACCTGCGTGGTCGCGCCATCGACGGCGTAGCGGATCAACTCCTGATGGCGCTCAGCGCGCGTGGCACCGTGATAGATCTGGGGGATCGGATTGCCATCGGCATCATAGCTGTCGGCGTTGACTGCGCTGACCGTGCCGATCCCGCCTGCCGCCGCCCATGCGCCGGAACTCGCGTGGTTGGTTGCCGATACACCCTTGCCGCCTTCGACCAGCGGCCAGACCTCACGACCGCCATAAACGATCGGACTCAATCCCTTGAACAACGAACAGTCCCCTCTGCGCCGACATGGGCGCGGTTTTTGACAATCTTGCCATAGTGTGCGCCGACTAGCGCCGCAACCTCATGGAATATGAGCCTCTCAGCCTGCGCTGCAGGGTTTGATATTGGCGGGCTCCGCGCGTGACGGGCCACGCTGGAAGCGGGCAAAATAGCCCTTGATATCAGGCCTTTCCGTATATTCGACGAGGACGTAGCCGACCGCCTCGAACTCGCAGAACAGCAGCGTGTGCGGCAGACCGTGGCCGCCGGGGCGGCTTTCGCTTTCCACCACGACGATTTGCCCGCCGGCGCCCAGCGCGGGCCACATGTTCCACAGGAATGCGTAAGGCTCGGTAACTTCGTGGTACATGTGGACCATGAAGATCCGGTCGAAGCTGTCAGCGGGAAGCTGCGGATTGTCGGTGCCGCCGAGCTTGATCGAGATGTTCTCAAGCCGCTCGCGCTCGACCCGGCGGCCTAGCCGGTCCAGCGCCTCGCGGCTGATGTCCTGCGCCAGCACGCGGCCATCGGTCCCGACCCGCTCGGCCAGACGAACGGTGTAATAACCCTCGCCCGCGCCAATATCGGCAACGGTCATGCCGGGGCGGATGTCGGCAAGTTCCATCACGACCTTGGCCTCGCCGCGCTCGTCGCGGGCATCCTCGTTGGAAAACTCGTAGGACACCACTTCCGCAACCGCACGGTCGGGCGCGGGAAAGGCCACGGCGCTGTCGGGACGCTTGGCAATGGCAGGAGAAAGGGCGTCGCAGCCGCAGAGCAGCATCGCGCCGCCCGCCGCCAGTCCCGCCAGAAGCGCGCGCGCGGGTGTCATCGGGCTTACTCCACGTCCTCGATCTCGACCTTCTCGCCGGTCACGCGCTGGGCAAGCGCGGCCGAGATGAAGGGATCGATCGCACCGTCGAGCACCGCATCCGGCGAGGTTGAGACCACCCCGGTGCGCAGGTCCTTGACCATCTGGTAGGGCTGCAACACGTAGGAGCGGATCTGGTGGCCCCAACCAATGTCACTCTTGGCCGAATGTTCGGCGCTGGCGACTTCCTCACGGGCTCGCATCTCGGCCTCGTAAAGCCGCGCCTTGAGCATGTTCATCGCGATGTCGCGGTTCTTATGCTGGCTGCGATCCTGCTGGCTGGCGACGACGATCCCGGAAGGCTGGTGCGTGATGCGCACCGCCGAGTCGGTGGTGTTGACGTGCTGGCCGCCCGCGCCCGAGGCTCGGTAGGTGTCGATCTTGAGGTCGGCGGGATTGATGTCGATCTCGAAGGTGTCGTCAATGACTGGGTAGACCCAGACACTCGAGAAGCTGGTGTGGCGCCGCGCGGCGCTGTCGTAGGGGCTGATGCGGACCAAGCGGTGGACCCCGCTTTCGGTCTTAGCATAGCCATAAGCGCCGTCGCCCTTGATGAGCAACGTCGCGGACTTGATCCCGGCCTGCTCGCCGCCCTGATATTCGACCGTCTCGACCTTGAAGCCGCGCCGCTCGGCCCAGCGGCCATACATGCGGAACAGCATCTCGGCCCAGTCCTGGCTCTCGGTCCCGCCTGCGCCAGCATGGATTTCGAGATAGGTATCGTTGCCGTCGACCTCACCCGAAAGCAGCGCCTGCACCTTGTCGGCATCGGCCCGGTCGGCGAGGCGTTCGAGCGTGCGCAGACCGTCGTCGACGATCGAATCCTCGCCTTCGGCTTCGCCCATCTCGATGAACTCGATGGCGTCAGCCATCTCGGCGGCGATGTTGTTTACGGTGTTTACGGCCGTTTCGAGCGTCTTTTGCTCGCGGCTGATCGCCTGAGCCTGCTTGGGATTGTCCCACAGGTTCGGGTCCTGCACCCGCGCGTTCAACTCCTGGAGGCGCCGCAGCGCGCGCTCCCAGTCGAGCGAAAGGCGCACCAGCGCCAGCGCCGCCTCGATCCGGTTGATATAGGACTGGCCCTCGGCCCGCATGGTCTATCCTTCGCGACGAGTGAGCGTCATGAGGCCGCACCGCTTAGCGTCGGCGGCGCGATTGTAAAGCCGCCACCGCTCGCCCTGCCCGCCCTACTTCTTCTTCAGCGCGCGCACTGCTGCAAGGGTCTGTGCCACATGATCCTTGTAGTCCGGGTTGGAATGGACCGCCACGATCCGGCCGTCCTGCGCGATTACGAAGGAGGTGCGCGTAGTCATGCTGCCCTTGCCCATCTTCACGTCATAAGCGGTGCTGATCTTGTCAGTCGCAACGCCCACCGGGAAGGCGTCGCGGCACTCCTGGCGGCTGAACTTTTTGAGCGTTTCGATGTCGTCGCCCGACATGCCGATCACGCTGGCGCCCGCTGCCTTGAACTGCGGCATCGCGTCGGCAAAGGCATTGGCTTCGAGCGTGCAACCCGAGGTAAAGGCCTTGGGATAGAAGTAGAGCACCACAGGACCCTTCGCCAAAGCGGCGCGCAGGGCGAAGCCGAACTCGTTTCCGGCAAGTGCTGCCCGGGTCGTGAAGCCAGGCGCCTTCGCGCCCTTGGGCAGCTCAGCCGAAGCAGAGGTCATGTCGACGGCGGAAAGGCCGACGAGGGCGATGGCCGCGAGAGCGGCGGTGCGGGTACGGTTCATGCTCTCTCCAACCCGCCACCCCCGTGAAGGGTTCCGACGTGCTTGCGTCAATCGGTCAGTCAATGCCGCCCTCGTCGAGATAATCGACTGCGGGCGCCGGCGTATCAACCACCGCGCTCTCGGCGCTCTGACGTCCAGCGCGGATCAGCGCGATGATCTCATTGCGCTTGGAGGCAATGGCGTCCTGCCGGGTGTAGCGCTCTGGCTCAGTGTCCGGCTTGAAGGCTTCCCAGATGATCGCCGACTTGGGATCGTCGGTCGGCCAGCCTTCGAACACCTGCTTGCCGGAGCGGCGGTCGACCCGCACCATGCGCACGCCTGCAGGGGCGACGGGAGGAAGATCGGACCACTTGGTCTTGGTCTTCTCGATCAGGCTCTTGATAATCGGCGCTGAAATCGTGCCGCCATAGGCGTATCCGCCCATGTTGCGCGGCTGGTCGAAGCCCACATAGGCGCCCGCGATCATCTGCTGTGTCCCGCCGATGAACCACACGTCTTTTGGACCGGTGGTCGTCCCGGTCTTGCCGAACAGCGGCAGGTTCAACGAATTGAGTATCGTCGCCGTTCCGCGGCTGACTGCGCCGCGCAGCATGTTCATCACCTGGAAGGCGGTACGCGCGTCCATGGCCTGCGTGCCCTTGACGCCGAAGCGCGGCATCGCCTTGCCGTCCCACTTGGGCATGTTGCAAGCGCGGCAGTCGCGGTTATCGGCACGCCACAACACCTTGCCGCGGCGGTCCTGCACATAATCGATCAGCGTCGACGGATTGATGCGCCCGTGGTTGGCAAGCGCGCCGTAAGCCGCGACCATCTTCACCAGCGTCGTCTCGCCCGCACCAAGCGCGGTCGAGGGATAGGCGGGAAACTTGCCGATCCCGACCCGCTCGATCCCCTTGACGACGTTGGTCATGCCCGCAGTCATACCAATTTGCACGGTCATGATGTTCTGCGACTGCTCGAGGCCGTAGCGCATCGGGTACTGCCCGCCCGCGCCGCGCCCGCCGCGGATGCACTTCTCGCCTAGGCCTGCGCCCTGGTAAAAACAGAAGCGCGAGTTGTCGATCTGGGTCGAGGGGGTCATGCCGGTGTCGAGCCCGGCGGCATAGACGAAAGGCTTGATGGTCGAGCCCGGCTGGCGCATCGCCTGCGTCGCGCGGTTGAAGTCCGAGAGGCGATTGTCGAACCCGCCCTGCATCGCGATCACCCGCCCAGACTGCGTCTGTTCGACCACCAGCGCGCCCTGCGCTTCGGGAATTGTGCGCACCTGCCAGCCACTGCCCAAGGGATTGGCGGCAATCACGTCGCCGGCCTTGAGCGCGTCGGGGAGATTACCGAGGGGCGCTTCACTGCCGTCGGCGAACCCGATCCGCGCATTGCCGCCGCTGCGCTGGGTAACGACGCCGATGCGCCAATCCTTGTAGCTGATCCCGAGCGGCGAGGATTGCAAGCGGCTCGCCCAATTGCCGTCCTCGATGTCGAGCGTGGCGATCGGGCCTTTCCAGGCGCGCCCACCTTGGTATCGCAGCAGGCCCTCGCGAAGAGCGTCGCGCGCTGCGAGCTGGATCTGCGGATCAAGGCTGGTGCGAACCCACAGGCCCCCGGCATAGACCGAGTTCGGGCTCTTTTCCGCAGTCTCGCCAAAGCGCTCGATCAGTTCGCGGCGCACTTCTTCAAGGAAGTAGCCGGCATCGACGCTGCGCTCGCGGCGCTGGGTGACGAGGCCGAGCGGCTGCGCCGCCGCGGCGCGCCGCTCGGATCCGGTGATGAAGCCGTTCACTTCCATCTGGGAGAGCACGAAGTTGCGCCGGTCGAGCGCGGCGGTCTCCTGCCCTTTGCGCCCATAGCGTTCGGGCGCCTTGGGGAGGATCGCGAGGAAGGCCATCTCGTGCAGCGCGAGCTTGTCGACGTCCTTGTCGAAGTAGGCTCGCGCTGCTGCCTGCACCCCGAAGGAGCGGCGTCCGAGCGGAATTTCATTGAGATAAAGCTCGAGGATTTCCTGCTTGGTCAGCACCTGCTCGATGCGCCCGGCGAGGATCATCTCCTTCAGCTTGCGGGTCACCGAATACTCGTCGCCGAGCAGCAGGTTCTTGGCGACCTGCTGGGTGATGGTCGATCCGCCCACCGCGCGCTCACCCGAGCCGAACTTGGTCGCATAGTCGAACACCGCATTGGCGGTACCGAGGAAGTCGACGCCGCCGTGGCTGAAGAAGGTTTTGTCTTCGGCCGCGAGATAGGATTCGATCAGCTTCTGCGGGAAATCGGCATATTGCAGCTGGACGCGCCGCTCGCGGGCGTAGGAATGGACGATCTCACCGTCGATACCGCGCACCACTGTGGGCAGCGGCGTCTCGTAGGTGAGCAGCGCCTCGGCCTCGGGCAGGCCGCTGGCGAGCCATACGAACAACGCAACCCACAGCGCGAGGAACAAGGCGAAGCCGATCGCGAACAGTTTGAAAAGGCGGCTCGCCCGCCACCTTTCGCGGAACCACGCCAGCGCACCGCCGAGATCGCGGTTCACGCGATAGCGGATATAGGCCCAGTTGGATTGCCGGTCGGAAGGCGTGATCGTCTCGGTCATAAACAGGGCGCAATTAGCACGCGAGACGCGGCGAAAGCTAGCCGCTTTCGCCGCCTATGCCCCGCCCTCGGCGGCCTCGCTTCGGCGTGCGAAATAGACGCGCATCGCGCGGGCAAGGACGGCGGCGTACTGGGCACGGCCCTCACGCGTGGTCAGCCGAGCGCGGTCGGTGAGGTTAGTGACGAAGCCGCTCTCGAACAATACCGATGGCACGTCTGGGGCGCGCAGCACTGCAAGCGCGGCGGCGCGACGCGGCTGGGGCACGAAGGCCAGCGTCTTTTCGCCCTCGCGCAGCACGAGGCCAGCAAAAGCCAGCGCGTCCTCCTGCGTGCGCTGCTGCGAAAGCTCGACGAGGATTGTGCTCACCGCGGCGCTCTGCCCATCGATAGTGATGCCGTTCAAGCGATCTGCATCGTTCTCACGCGCAGCGAAACGTGCCGCCGCCTCGCTCGAAGCGCCATTGGAGAGGGTGTAGATGCTCGCCCCGCTGACCTCCTCGCGCGTGCCGGCGGAGTCTGCGTGGATTGAGACGAACAGGTCCGCCTCCAGTCGCCGGGCGATCTCGGGCCGGTAGGGCAGCGGGACAATGCTATCGTCCGAACGGGTCAGCGCGACCCGGATGCCTCCTTGGCGCAGCAACTCGTCACGCAAGGCGAGCGCAATTGCGAGGGTGATGTCCTTTTCCTCAATCCGCCGCCCCTCGGGATCGGTGCCGATCGCGCCAGGATCGCGGCCGCCGTGTCCGGCGTCGATCACCACCAGCGGGCGCGTCGGATCGTCGGGGCCGGCCACCGGCGGCAGCTCGAGCTCAGGCGCTGTCTCGTCCGCCACAGCGAAGCGCAGCACGTAGTCGCGCCCCCAGACCGGCATGGGGATATCCCGTCCCAGCAGCCGTGCCCCGCCAAGCAGGGCGAGCGGCACCAGTATGACGATCAGGAACAGGGTGCGAAAGCTCATGATGTAAAAGCGCTTAGGGTCATGCCCGCAGCAAGCGCAATAGAGTTGCGGGGTTTGCCCCACAGTGCTAGCGACACTGCCGTAGAGGATGCTTGTAGGCGCGAAGCGCGCCCCACTCGCCCGCCTCTTGCGCCAGGGCATCATTTTTTTCCGCACCCCGGCCAAGTACAGGTTGATGCAGTGACAGAATGTTTTTCCCGCCAAACGAGCACAATGCGTGATCAACGCGTGCGTGCTGTTGCGGGTCAAGAAGCGGCAACCTGCCGCACATCCGTCATCGCAGACACGAGCTTCGCGCTGAGCGGCCTTTGCGGCCACAGCGCGATTATCCCTTCCGGCACGGCCCTCGGCCACGCCGGTTTCCCACAATATACGCGCCCCCTACACCCGCTCAAGCGGGCAAGGCCGGGCGCATGGAGACTATTCAATGGCAACGCGCATGCTCATCGACGCGCGCCACCCGGAAGAAACCCGGGTAGCAGTCGTGCAAGGCAACCGGATTGAGGAATTCGATTTCGAATCTGCCGAACACAAGCAGATCAAAGGCAATATCTATCTCGCCAAGGTAACCCGGGTCGAACCTTCGCTGCAGGCAGCTTTCGTCGACTTCGGCGGCAACCGCCACGGCTTCCTCGCCTTCAGCGAAATCCACCCCGACTATTACCAGATCCCCAAGGCTGACCGCGACGCCCTGCTGGCTGAAGAAGCCGAGGCCGCCGAGGAAGAAGAACGCCTGCGTGCCGAAGAGGAAGATGAAGGCATCTCCCCAGGCGACGAATACGACGCCGAGGACAACAGCGGCGGATCCCTCGCCGAAGACTTTGCCGAAAACGGCGTCGAAGAAGTCGACACCTCCGACAAGGACGACGTCGCAACCTTCGAAGGCGGAGCGTCTTCTGAAGATGCGGGGGACGATGACGCTTCGGATGACGAAGGCTCGGACGACGATAATGGCGACGATGCCCAGAATGGCGAAGAAGCCTCCGAGGAATCCGAGCAGGATCGTGGTCGCCGTGGCCGTGGCCGCCGCCGTCAAGGCAGCAAGGGCGGCGATAGCGGCGCCAATAGCAACGGCGGCCGCAGCCGCGCCAAGCAGGTTGACGAAGTACGCGCCAAGCGCATGGCACTGCGTCGCCGCTACAAGATCCAGGACGTCATCCAGCGCCGCCAGGTGCTGCTGGTGCAGGTCGTCAAGGAAGAACGCGGCAACAAGGGCGCGGCGCTCACGTCCTATCTGAGCCTTGCCGGCCGTTACACCGTGCTGATGCCCAACAGCTCCAGCGGCGGCGGAATCAGCCGCAAAATCAGCTCGACCAGCGACCGCAAGCGCTTGAAGGACATGGTCTCCGATCTCAAGCTGCCCAAGTCGATGGGCCTGATCGTGCGCACCGCCGGCATGAGCCGCACCAAGCCCGAGATCAAGCGTGACTTCGATTACCTCGCCCGCGTGTGGGACGAGATCCGCGAGAAGACCCTCGCCTCGTCCGCGCCGGCATTGATCCACTCGGACAGTGACCTCATCAAGCGCGCGATCCGCGACATCTACAACAAGGAAATCGAGGAAGTCGTCGTCGAGGGCGAGGACGGCTACAAGTCGGCCAAGGCCTTCATGAAGATGCTGATGCCCAGCCACGCACGGCGGGTGAAGGCCTATTCCGATCCAGTCCCGCTGTTCCAGCGCTATGGCGCCGAAGACCAGCTGCGCGCAATGTATGATCCGATGGTGCAGCTGAAGTCCGGTGGCTACCTGATCATCAATCCGACCGAGGCGCTGGTGTCGATCGACATCAACTCTGGCCGCTCAACAAAGGAACACGGGATCGAGGCGACTGCGCTTCACACCAACCTTGAAGCCGCCAAGGAAATCGCCCGCCAGCTGCGCCTGCGCGACATGGCCGGCCTCGTCGTGATCGATTTTATCGACATGGAGTATTCGGGCAACGTCCGCAAAGTCGAAAAGGCGATGAAGGACGCGCTGAAGAACGACCGCGCGCGCATTCAGGTTGGCCGCATCAGCTCGTTCGGCCTGATGGAAATGAGCCGCCAGCGGCTGCGCACCGGCGTTCTCGAAGCGACCACCCGCTCCTGCCCGCATTGTGACGGCACTGGCCTTGTGCGCACCGCCTCTTCGGCGGGGCTCTCGGCGTTGCGCCTGATCGAGGACGAGGCAGCCAAGGGCAAGGGCACGCTGATCCGCCTTGCCGCAAGCACCGAGGCGGCGATCTACCTGCTCAACGAAAAGCGCGCCGATCTGGTCGAGATCGAGCACCGCTACGGCGTCAGCGTCGAAGTCTTGCCCGAGGGTGAGGACGAAGGCGCGAAGATGAGCGTGTCGAGCTCCGGCCCGCGCCCGCTTGCAGCGCCCAAGTTCGAGCCGATCATCGACGATGACGACGACGACCTCCCCGAGGAGGAAGACGAAGACGTCGCCGAGGAAGAGGCCGAGGCCGAAACCGACCGGCGCGAGCCCCGGCAGCCCCGCCGCGAGCGTTCCGAGGGCGCCGAGACCGATGAAGAAGGCCGCAAGAAGAAGCGTCGGCGTCGGCGCGGCGGTCGCGGTCGCAACCGTGAGCGCGAAGACGGTGCAGAAGGCGAATTCGCCGAAGACGGCGCCGAAAGCGAGAACGAGAACGAAAACGGCGCCGAAAATGACGCCAGCAACGATGGGGACAACGACGGCGAAGAGAGCGGCGAAACGTCGGCTCGCGACACCGGCGAGGACAGCGGTCTCGACAGCGAAGGGCGCCCGAAGAAGCGTCGCCGTCGCGGTGGTCGCGGTCGCAAGCGTCGCTCGGACGATGGTGCCGAGGAAGGCACGCAGGGCTCGGAGGGTGAAGACGACAGCGATGCGATGACCGGCGATGAAGCCGAAGCATCCGCCGAAGCCGAAGCACCTGCCGTCGAAGCGGAAGCCGCTCCCGAACCCGAAGAAGCGCCGCCCGCCAAGCCCAAGCGTGTCCGCGCACCGCGCAAGAAGAAGGACGCCGAGCCGGTCGCCCCGGAAGCGGCAGCCGAACTCGCGCCGGAACTCGCCGCCGAAGCTGCTGATGCAGCTGCGGTGGAGGACGAGGCCCCGGCCGAAAAGCCCAAGCGCAAGCGTGCGCCGCGCAAGGCCAAGGTTGCCGAAGTCGAGCCTGCGGAAACCGCTGAAGTGACCGAACCCGCTCCGGCGGCGGAAGCTCCTGCCAAGGCTGCGCCCAGCGAAGCCGAAGCAGAGGGCAAGCCGCGCCGCGGCTGGTGGCAGCGCACCTTCGGCGAGTAAGCCACGGCTTCACGGCTGATAGATATAAAGGGCGGGAGCGGGCAACCTCTCCCGCCCTTTGCTATGGTGACTTGTGGGCAACGCCCCACTCCATCCATCCGGCGAAGCGCGGGGTCTTGGGCGTGTACCCCTCACCCAGCGGCGCAATGGTGAAGCCTGCGCCTGCGAGTGCGGACGAGATCGGTCGGGTGAGGTGGCAGCCGCCAGCGAGCCGCTTCCAGACAGGTTCAATCCGCTCCTGCCAATTGAGGACATCGGAATCGGGCGCGCGGCCATGCTCAAGGAACAGCGCCTTGCCGCCGGGGCGCAGGATGCGGCGCATTTCGCGCATGACCTGCGCCGGATCATCGACCGAGCAAAGGGTGAAGGTGCACACCACACAATCGAAGCTCGCGTCTACAAAGGGGATCGCCTCGCCGCGCCCTTGCTTCAGGTCCGCCGCCCAGCCCTTGGCCTGCGCTGCGGCGCGGGTGCCTTCAAGCAAGCCTTGGTGCGGGTCGATCCCGGCATAGGATGCGATGGCCGCGCGGTCGTAGAATTCGTGATTGATCCCGCCCCCGCAGCCCAGTTCGAACACATCGCCGCGTGCCAGCGGCACCACGGCGGCACGGCGCTTCATCACCTGCCCCTGCGAACAGGCGCAGGTAATCAGCCGCGGCATGACGTTCGCCTCGTACCAGTTCGTGAGACCCATTCCCTGCCCTCCCCGTTCGCGCTCTTTCCTCGCGCGGCCAAGCGTGGCACGTTATGCGCAGATTGCAAAACGCAGCGACCAAGGATGCCACAATGACCACCAGCACCGCCGCCGAATCCGCATTCCGGTTCCATCCGCGACTGTGGATCGGTGCTGCGATGCTGTTCGCCTTTCCCGCGCTCGGGACGGTGATGAATGACGAGGTCAATTGGGGCCTCGAGGACTTCGCAGCGATGGGCTTGATGCTCGCGCTGCTGTGCGGCGCAATCGAGGTCGCCTTGCACTGGCTCGACGCACCGCGCTGGCGGATCGGCGGAATCTTGCTTGCGGTGCTGCTGTTCCTGACGGTCTGGGCGCACTTCGCCGTCGGCATCTTCGGCTAGGCCGGGACTTCCACCCCGCGAAAATCGAAGACCCGCCCGGACTGCTCCGGGGTCAGCGCTGCCAGCACACCGAGCAGATTGGCGGTGGCATCCTGAGGCGCGGTTAGCTGTCCGTCGGCCAGGCCCGACTGGAACGGCTGCGACAGGGCGCTTTCGACCGTCCCGGGATGCAGGCCCACGACCACGCCTTCGGGATGGGTGCGCGCCATTTCCAGCGCGAAGTTCTTGAGCAGCATGTTGAGCGCCGCCTTGCTCGCGCGGTAGGAATGCCACCCGCCGAGCCGGTTATCACTGATCGACCCCACCCGGGCCGAGAGCGCCGCAAAGGTGAACGGCCGTCCGCGCGGCATGATCCCCAGCATGTGCTTGGCAATCAACGCCGGGCCGATGGTGTTGAGCGCGAAGACCTCGGCCATCGTAGCAGCCTCAAGCCGCCTGTAGCTTCGTTCCGGCCCGGTGCCGTCAGCCAGCGTCAGCACGCCGGTGGTGACGATCACCCACTCGGGCGGATTATTCTTCATCGTAGCAGCAGCGGCGGCGATGCTGGCTTCGTCCTCAAGGTCAAAGGCGAAGGGGATGATGCCTGCACCCGCTGGCCCCTCTCCCCGCCGCGACCCGGCATGGATCGCTGTCGTCCCGCGAGCAGCAAGGCCTTCGCACAGGGCGCGGCCGATCCCCCCGCTCGCCCCGAACACCGCCGCGCTGCGCGGCCAGGGGCGTGAGATTGGCTCTTTTGCTACCGTTATTGTCATCGCTAGTCCAAGCGCACCGCACAGCGCTTGGTTCCGCACCGTGAGGCGCTTTCAACCTCTGTGCGAAACCCTGCAACAACTGTGAGGCCCCCCGCGCTTGCGTGACCGGGCAATGCCGCTAAGTAGGGTTCAAATCGAAACCGGGATCACGCAATGGCGACCTTCACTCTCCCTAAGAATTCCAAGATCACGCCGACCGGCCAAGTGCACAAAGCGGAGAGCGCCGGGCGCGCGAAGGCGTTCAAGATCTATCGCTACGATCCCGATTCCGGCCAGAACCCGCGCTACGACAAGTTCGAGATCGATCTCGACCAGTGCGGCCCGATGGTTCTGGACGCACTGTTCAAGATCAAGAACGAGGTCGATCCGACCCTGACCTTCCGCCGATCGTGCCGTGAAGGCATCTGCGGATCGTGCTCGATGAACATCAACGGCAAGAACGCGCTCGCCTGCACCACCGCGATCGAGGACCTGAAGGGTGAGATCCGCATCACGCCGCTGCCGCACATGGACGTGATCAAGGACCTCGTGCCCGATTTCACGCACTTCTACGCGCAATACGCCTCGATCCGCCCGTGGCTTCAGACCGTCACCCCGACACCTTCGGGCAAGGAGCGTCTGCAATCGCCCGAACAGCGCGAGCAGCTTGACGGCCTGTATGAGTGCATTCTGTGCGCCTGCTGCTCGACCGCATGCCCGAGCTATTGGTGGAACTCCGACAAGTTCCTTGGCCCGGCGATCCTGCTCCAGGCCTATCGCTGGCTCGCAGACAGCCGCGACGAGATGACCGGCGAACGGCTCGACGATCTCGAAGATCCGTTCCGCCTCTACCGCTGCCACACCATCATGAACTGCGCGAACGTCTGCCCCAAGGGCCTCAGCCCCGCCAAGGCGATCGCCGAGACCAAGAAGATGCTCGCCGAACGCGTGATCTGATCCGGTGGCGCTGAAGGACGACGTTTTCGAGCACGGGCCTGATCCGGAGAACCCCGGCTGGCGGCACTGGAACCTCAAGGACTCGACGCTGTTCAACGGCGCGGTGATGGGCAAGCTTATCACCCGCGTCGATCCGGACGGTAAGGCTCGGCTGCGGATGTTCCCCAAACGCCATCACGAGAACCTTTCGGGGATGATCCACGGCGCGGTGACGCTCTCGCTGATCGACATCTCGCTGTTCACCACGATGCACACGATTGGCACCGGCAATGCCGGGCCTTCGGTGACCTTGGAACTTTCGACGCAGTTCGTGGGAGGTGGCGATCCGGCACGGCACATGGACGCGGTGACCGAGATCGTGCGCGAGACCGGCAAGCTCGTCTTCGTGCGCGGCATGGTGGAGCAGGAGGGCGACGTGGTCGCCAGCTTCTCGGGCATCGTGCGCAAGATGCAGCCGCGCGGCTGACCCGCGCTCCAAGCGATGCCTGGCCTGCTTGCCCGTTATGACGCGCTGATCGCCAGCGGAGAGCTGCGCGCCGACGCAGAGCAGCGTGCGGCGGCCCAGAAGCTGGCCGCGTTACAGGGCGCTCTGGAAACCGAGGCACCCTCGGGTGGCTTGCTCGGCAAGCTGTTCGGCAGGAAGCCCGAACCACTGCGCGGCCTTTATATTTGGGGCGGCGTCGGGCGCGGCAAGTCGATGCTGATGGACCTGTTCGTGGAAACGCTGGGCATTGCTGCCAAGCGGCGCGTGCACTTCCATGCCTTCATGCTCGAAGTCGACCGCCGCATCGCCGCAGCCCGCAAGGCAGAGCGGCAAGACCCGCTGATCGCCGTGGCGCTCGACATGGCCGCGGAATTGAAGTGTCTCGCTTTCGACGAGATGGTGGTCACCAACACCGCTGACGCCGCGATCATGGGCCGCTTTTTCGCAGCGCTGATGGAGGCCGGCACGGTGATCGTCACCACCTCCAACCGCCCGCCCCGTGATCTCTATAAGGACGGGCTCAATCGCTCGCTGTTCCTGCCTTTCATTGATCTCGTCGAAAGTCGCATGGACGTGCTGAGCCTCAACGGCCCGACGGACTACCGCCTCGACCGCATCGGCGGCCTCGCGATGTGGCACGCACCGATGGGCGATGCAGCCACGGCTCAGGTCCGCGAGGCCTTCTTCCGCCTCACCGACTTCGATCCTGACGATGCCGCCCATGTGCCGAGCGGCGCATTGGACCTCGGCGGAGGGCGCACGCTGCACGTGCCAAAGTGCCTCAAGGGCGTCGGCGTGTTCAGCTTCAAGAAGCTGTGCGCCGACAACCGGGGGGCGGCGGATTACCTTGCCATCGCGCGGGCGTTCCACACCGTGATCCTTGTCGGCATCCCCAAGATGGGGCCTGAGAACCGCAACGAGGCGCTCCGCTTTACCAAGCTGATCGACGCGCTCTACGAGCACCGCGTGAAGCTATTTGTGACCGCCGCCGCCACCCCCGAGGCGCTTTACCAGGCGGGCGACGGCGCCTTCGAGTTCGAGCGCACGGTGAGCCGATTGAACGAGATGCAGAGCGATGAGTACATGGCGCTCGGCCACGGCACCGAAGGCTAGGCGCTCACCCCGAGCTGCGTCAGCGACTTTTCCAGCATCAGCAATTGCCACAGGGTACGCGAATGATCGGCGCGGCCGGCGATGTGCGCTTCGGCCAGCGCGGCGATGGCCTTGGGCTGGAAGAACCCGGTCTGCGCGAGGCTGCCCGAAGCGATCCCCCTCGCCGCGCCTGCCAGCGGACCGCGCAGCCATTCGGCGATCGGGGTGACGAAGCCCTGCTTCTGGCGATAGAGAATGTCCTGCGGCAGATAGCGCTCGAGCGACTTCTTGAGCAGATATTTGCCCGTCGATCCCTTGACGCGCATCCCCTCGGGCAGGCGCGCGGCGAACTCGACGAGGCGGTGGTCGAGCAGCGGCTCCCTCGCCTCGAGGCTCACCGCCATGCTGGTGCGGTCGACCTTGGTGAGGATGTCGCCGGGCATCCAGAACGTAAGATCGGCATATTGCGCGCGGTCGAGGCCGGAGCGGCCCGGCGCGGCGCGCATCAGCGCGATCAACTCGTCCTCGGCGCGGAAGCCATCAAGACTCGCAGCAAAACCTTCGGAATAGAGCGCATGGCGCGCGCCCGGCAAAGTCACCGATAGCCCGCGCGCATAGCCCTCCTCCCCGGACTCCGCGAGCGCCAGCAAGGTCGCCTTGGCGCGCAGGGGACGCGGGGCCCAATCAGCCTTGGGCCAAGCCCGCCCGAGCGCTCCGAACAGCGGCGCGCGAAGGCCCGCGGGAAGCACCGAACGCGCGCGTTCTTCGTGGTGGTGGAACACCTGACGGCGATATCCGCCGAACGCCTCGTCCGCACCGTCGCCCGACAGCGCCACCGTCACCCGCTCGCGCGCCAGCTGGCACACGCGCCAGGTGGGCAACGCCGAGGCATCGGCGAAAGGCTCGTCGAACATCGCGGCCAGCTGATCTATGGCGGTAAAATCATCGGTGGCGACGATCCGCTCGGCATGGTCCGCGCCGAATTTCGCAGCGACCTGCCGGGCGTAACTGGTCTCGTCATAGGCCGCGACATCGAAGCCGATCGAGCAGGTCTGCACTGGCGAAGCGCTCGCCTCGCTCATCAGCGCGACCACGCCCGAGCTGTCGACTCCGCCCGAAAGAAACGCGCCCAACGGCACATCGGCGACCATGCGCGAACGCACGCCCTC
This sequence comes from uncultured Alphaproteobacteria bacterium, assembly GCA_963765775.1. Taxonomy (GTDB): domain Bacteria; phylum Pseudomonadota; class Alphaproteobacteria; order Sphingomonadales; family Sphingomonadaceae; genus Erythrobacter. The sequence continues at coordinate 109,941 of CAVXXQ010000005.1, read as the reverse complement.
ACGTAGCAGGTGGACGAGCTGCGCCGACAGATCAGCCTCGCTCCCGCGCTCACGCTGGGTGAAGTCGATATCCCACCACCGCTGCGGACGCCCGGGCGCCCGGCCCTGCTCCATCAGCCAGAAATGCCCCGCGGGCAGTTTCTCGACACCGGCAAGGATCGAATGGGTATCGGGCACATAGCCCCACGCCATGTAGGCCTCGATCGCCTGCGGGTTGACGCGGCGGCGTAGCTGCGGGTGCGCGAGCAGCCCCTTCAGCTCCGAGGCAAAGGCGATGCTGCCGTCGGACAGATGCGCGAGAAACAGCGGCTTCACCCCGAACCGGTCGCGGGCGAGAAACAGCTGCCGCTTGTCGAGATCGAACAGCGCGAAGGCGAACATCCCGTCGAGCCGCGCAAGGCAATCCGGCCCCCAGCGCTGCCATGCGGCGAGGATCACCTCGGTATCGCCCGAAGTGCGGAAGGTGAAGCCTGCCTGCTCGAGCTCGCGGCGCAATTCACGGAAGTTGTAGATCTCGCCATTGAAGACGATCACCGCGCGGCCATCGCTCGCGTGCATCGGCTGCGGGGAACCGGCGAGGTCGATGATCGAGAGGCGGCGGTGGCCGAGGCCGATCCCGTGGTCGGTCCACACGCCCGCGCCATCAGGCCCGCGGTGCGCCAGCGCGTCGCACATGCGCACCACCCGTGCCGGATCGACCGGCTTGGGCGTTTCCGCATGGAATATCCCGGCAATCCCGCACATTGTGATAGCGCCTAGAGCAGCGCAGCCAGCGCGGCAACGCCTGCAAGGGTGATGATCGCAAGGGCGGCGCCGGTCGGCGCAAGGCGGTGCGTTTCGGTGCGGGCCACCCAGCCCCAATTCTCGATCACCGCGAGCGGCCAGCCATAGGTTTCGGGCTCGCGGTCGACAAAGCGCCAGGCCGCGCCGAGCAGCACGGCGATGACGATAGCGAAGAACACCCAGCCATAGACGATGTGGTCAAAGCCGGTCGCCTTCTCGGCGCCGATGAACTGCGCGACGTAGATCGTCGCCCAAGCGCGCACCCCGTTGGCAAGGACAGGGATGACGATGCAGGCAGCCATGAATGCGGCGCGCTTGTGCCAGCGGGTAAAGCGCGTGGCGCAGACCAGCACGCCCAGCGTCACCATCGCGATCAGGAACTTCACGCCCGCGCAGGCCTCGGCGACGATGAACAGGCCTGCGGGGGTGTGGATGTGGATGCCTTCGATCCGCGCCGCAACGCCGCTCGCATGGGTGAGCGCGATGGCGATCTGGGCGGTGAGGTCCTGAAGCGGCGGGATGATCTCGTCGCCGAAGGGCACCATAAAAGCGGCGAACGCGATCGGGAGCGCAAGGACGATGCTGGCGCGCACGCCAAGCAGGGTGACGACCGCTGCCTGCACCGCGCCAACAGCGCCCGCTTGCGCGACAAGGTTGATGCCCTGCGTCTCCCCGGCCCACCACATCGCCAACGCAACGGCTACGCCAAGAAGCCCCGGCCAGAACGGCTGCGGCGCGATGGCGGCGAGGTCGTCCTCCTTCAGCGCCACCAGCCAGCCGATGATGAAGGGCACGAGCATGAGGTGGTTGTAGGTGTCGATGTTCCACCACTGGTCCAGCATCGCGCCCCAGCTTCCCGCGGTAGCGCCGAGAAGCGCCAGCAACGACAGGCCGAGCGCGGCGAGCGGCGCGCGCCACGCGGCGGGAAGGCGGGCGGTGTGCGCAGGCGGCAGAGCGGCGGCCTCAGGCGGCATGGCGCTGATCCCCTGCATCCCTGCCGAGCAGGCGTGCCAACGGGGACAGCATCGCCTCCCAATCGTGGCGCTCCAACACGAAGTGGCGTGCAGCGGCTCCGAGGCGGCTAGCCGCCTCGCTGTCCGAGAGCAGAAACGCGATCCGCGCTGCCATCAGCTCGGGATCGGGCGGGCAGACCAACCATTGCGCACCGTCATCGGCGGCAATCCCGGTTGCGGCCTCCGGCGTGAGCACAACAGGCTTGGTCATAGCCATCGCCTCGAGCACCTTGTTCTGCACTCCCCGCGCAATCAGCAGCGGGGCGAGCACGGCGTCGGCGGCGCAGAGGAAGGGGCGCACATCGGGCACCTCGCCCCAGACATGGACGCCGGGCGATCCGTGATGCGCCATGAGCTTTGCGGTCGGGTTACGGCCGACGACGTGGAACATCGCCCCGGGCAGGCGCGCGCGCAGGACGGGCAGCAGGCTTTCGATTACCCAAAGCGCGGCCTGTTCGTTGGGGCGGTAGTCCATCTGCCCGGTAAAGACGAAATGCGGGCCCTTGCCGCGCGCCATATCCGGGTGGGGAGCGGTGGCAGCGGGGTCGAAATACTGCGCATCGATGCCGTTGCCGATCACCTCGACGTTGACCCGGCCAGGCTCGCGAAGACGGCTGCGGTAGAGCGCCGCTTCGGCGCTCGAGATCAGGACCGTCGCATCGGCGCGCGCACCCAACCGTTCCTCCTCGCGCGCCAGCAACCGCGCCTCGCGGGCGTTGAGCCAAACGCGCTCACCAGCGGCGGCGTAGCCTTCGAACTTAGCGCTATCGACGTCGCACAGGTCGATCACCACGCGCCCTGCAAAGCTATCGGGGATGTATTGTCCCATCTGCCCGGAGAAGACGACGATCGCTTCGATGCGCTGCGCGGCGATGGTGTCGCGCACCCATGCTTCCAGCTTGCGCGAATGGAAGGCCGTGAGGCTCACCGGCTTGCCCGCCAGCACCGCCTCGATCCCGGCGAGCGGGAGCGGCTTGGTGCGCGGGGCGATGCAGGTTGTCGCGGCAATGTCGGCCAGCGCCGCCCTCGTCTGCTCATCCTCGCCATCGGTGAAGCAGCCGACATGCACGGGGCCGAGCTTCGCCAGCGATTTCAGCAGGTGATGGGCGCGGATGCGGTCGCCGCGGTCGGGCGGGAACGGCACGCGGTGGGCGAGGAACAGGATGCCGCCCATTACGCGAGCCCGCGTGCGATCCACGGCCCCAAGGTGTTGGCGACAGGCAGCGGCAGCTTCTTCCACAGCTCGATCTTGCGGCTGTAGCTCGCGTCGGTGGGATCGATATTGCGCGGCGGTGCGCCGGGCGCGGTCCATGCGCCGTAGGTGAGCGGCTCAGGCTCGAAGCCCCAGTTCTTCTTGAAGGCGAAGGGCCCGCTGCCGGTCTTGGAGCGCCCGAAGTCGAAGCGCGTGCATCCCTGCCGGCGGGCGTGGAGCATCAGTTCGTAATACATCACCTCGTTGGCGCGCGCGGCGCGGGCGGCGAACGCGCCTCCGCCCCAGAACGGCATGACCGCGCCGCCGTGGTAGAAGTTCAGCACGCTCGCGAGCGGTGTGTCGCCCTGCCAGACGGTGAGAATGTCGCTGCTCTCGGGAAAGGCTTCGAGCATCGCGCGGAACAGCGCGCGCGGGAACACCGGAGTGCCGAGATTGCGCACGCTTTCGCTGTAGCAAGAATAGTGCGCTGCGAGATCCGTGCCCCCTCGTCCGATAGTCACGCAGTGCCCGAATCCGAGGCCCTTGCGCACCTCGGCGCGGGCCTTGCGCGGGATGGCGAGCAGTTCTGCCTCGTCATCGGCGGCGAGCGAGCGCACGAAGCCACAGTGCTTGTCGGACGATGCTTCCCAGCCATCGGGGATCGGCCCGCCGCGCAGTTCTATGCCCGCAAAGCCGCCGCGAACTGCGTGGCCCTGCGCCGCCTCGCCGAGCAAGCGAGCAGCCGTGCCATCCTCTGCGACGATCCCGCCGCCAACGCCGAAGCCGCTGGACACCAGCGCTCTGCCGAACAGGACCGAGCGCACTTCGGTGAGCGGGAGCCAGCCGGTAACGGTGCCAAGCCGTTCGGCGACGATCCCGGCGGCGCGCTGGCCGGTCCCGGCTTCGATGCCGCGCAGCCATGCCGGACGGTGGAACAGGCTCGCGCCCGTCTCCCCCACAAAGCTTTCGATGCGGCGCATGTCGGCCGCGTCGCGAAAATTGACGACGCGCAGCATCGTGCCGGTCTTCACCGGCGCGTTCATGCCGCGATATCCGCCGTATCGTCAGCAGGCAGCACAAGATCCATCGCGCGCAGCGCCTCGCGCTGGGCGACGAGGTCCATCCGGCCCCAGTGAAAATCATGGATCAGCTCGCGCAGCTTGCCTGCCATCTTGCCGAGGCCCGTGTAGTGGCGGAAGCGCGAACGCAGCGGCGCGTGGCCCACCCGCGGCTGATCGGGATCGACCTCCCACGGGTGGAAATAGAACACCGCCGGGCGCCGTTCCTCGCGGTTCACCTGCCGGATCGCCCAGCGCGAGAACGCATAGGGCAGCACGCGGAAGAACCCGCCGCCGCCGGCCGCCACGCGCCGACTGCCGAGCATGGCGGTGGTGACCGGCAGCTCGATCATCGGCGACCATGCCAGCGGGCGGAAAGCAAAGCGCGGCGCTTCGGGCCAGCCGTAGTGATCGTGCACCACCGGCGCGACGCTGGAGGAATAGGTGTAGCCCTGCTCGGCCAGCTCCTCGAAGGCCCACGGCGTGCGGTGGTCGATCGAAAAGCTCGGCGCGCGGTAGCCGGTGACCTGCACGCCCGCGCAATCCTCGATGATCGCGCGCGCGGTGCGGATATCCTCGGCGAATTCAGGCCGCGTGAAGTTGAACACGCGCGCGTGATCATAGCCGTGGCTGGCAAGTTCGTGGCCCGCATCGGCGATACGGCGGATCATGTTGGGGTGGCGCTTGGCCACCCAACCCAGCGTGAAGAACGTCGCGCTGACATCGGCCTCGGCGAAGAGGTCGATGATGCGGTAGACGTTGTCTTCGACGCGGGTCTTGATGCTGTCCCACTCGCCGCGCTCGATGACGTTCTCGAAAGCGCCGACCTGGAACCAGTCCTCGACGTCGACCGACAGGCCGTTGACGATCCCGGGTGGATTGGGGCGCGGATTGGGAGAGGGGAATGGCGCGTTCATGGTCACGCCGCCCTGCGTGACGGGTCTTCCTCGAGCCATTCGATCAGCATGGTGAGCACATGGCGGAAGGATTGCTCCTGCTCCTCAAGCCGCGCTTCGATACGTTCGAGCGCGGCGGCAAGACGCGTGTCCTCGGCTGCGAGCGGCTCACCCTGCCGGGTCGTTCCAGCCGCCTGCAAGTCGCTGATCGCGGCTTCGAGTTCGGCGGTGCGCTCGTCACGCTGGGCGAGAAGCGCGGCAACTTCGTTTGCAGGCAGGCTCTCGTGCATCACCGGAGCGGAGGCCGCAGCCGGCGCAGGCGCTGGTGCAGTACGAAGGTCGCCCCCGCCAGCGCGCGCGCCGCGGGTCTGATCAGCGGTCATCTCGGCAACCACGGCATCAAGCATCCGCAATGACAGGCGGTCGCTTTCCTCGATCGCGGCCAGCAGCAGCAGGCGGTTCATCACCTGGTTGACCCGCCGCGGGATCCCGCCGGTGTGGTTGTAGAGCGCTTCAAGCAGTCCGTCCTCGAATTCAGGACGCCCGTCCCAGCCCACATGACCGAGGCGGTGGCGCACATAGTGCTCGACCTCGCTCGCATCCAATGCCTCGAGATGGTGCGAGGCGATGATCCGCTGGCGCAGCTGTTCGAGCCCCGGATGCTGCGCGAGGGTGCGGCGGAATTCGGGCTGGCCAAGCAGCAGGCTCTGCAGCAGCGGGTGCGAGCCGAGCTGGAAATTCGACAGCATCCGCAGCTCTTCGAGCGCGGTCAGCTCAAGGTTCTGGCATTCGTCGACCACCAGCAGGCACCGGCGACCTGCGCGGGCCTCATCCTGAAGGAAACGCTCGATCGCGCCCAGCGCGCCCGCCTTGTCCTGTCCCTCGACGGCAAGCCCGAACGCCTGCGCGACGACATGCACCACTTCCGACCCGTCGAGCGCCGAGGTGACGACCTGCGCCACGGTGAGCGCCGCCGGGTCGATCCGCTCCATCAGATGCGCGACCAGCGTCGATTTGCCCGCGCCGACCTCGCCGGTGATAACGATGAAGCCCTCACCCTGGCTGAGGCCATAGCCGAGATAGCTCATCGCCTTCTTGTGGCTGACGCTTTCGAAATAGAATTGCGGATCGGGCGTAAGCTGGAAAGGGCGTCCGCTGAAGCCGTAGAACTGTTCGTACATGAGCGCGTCTGCTCCCTCAGAAATTGTAGCGCAGGCCAAGCAGCGCGGTGGCAACGGCAAAGTCACGGGCGGAAAACTCGCTGTCGACATAATCGACCGCGACCGCCGCCCGGCCGCTGAGGCGCTGCGTGATCGACTGGTTGTAGGCCGCCGACGCACCCACTGCGGTGATGTCGTTGTTGCCGGCACCGTCGAACCAGTTGACGTAGGCGTTGGTGGTGAGGCTGGCGCTCTGCCCGATCTCGCGGGAGAGGCCGCCGGTGAGGTAATAGCTCTGGTCGACAAGGCCGTTGACCGGGGCAAGCACGGTGCCCGCCGCAGCGATGAAGGTGCGCCGGTCATAGCCTGCGCCGATGGCCGCCGTGGTGCGGCCGACGGTGCGCTGGTAGGAGGCGCGCACACCGCGTCCGCGGAACGCCGAGGAGCGGGTCGAGCCGATCGTACCCACCTGCGCCTGGCCCTGTGTGCCGCTCACCAGCCCGCCGAAGTCGCCGGTCACCGGATTGCGGATCGCCTGGAAATCGCTGCCAAGCCCGGCGAGCGAATTGTTAAGCGTGCCGCCAAACCCGCTCACCCCGTCATAGGCGGCCAGCGCGAAGCTGCTGCGCTGGCTGGGGTTGTAGGTGAAGGTGCCGTAATAGGTCGTGGAATCGTAACGCTGACCCACCGCTGCCTGCAGGCTGGTGCGCGAAGACGGACGCCACAAAACGCCCACGTCCCACAGCAATCCGTCGACATCGAAGGCGAGCCTGCGCGGCGCGCTGGAGTTGGTCACGAACCGCCCGTCGCTGCCGATTACCGCCGCGCCATTGGCATCGCGCACCGCGTCGCGGCTGGAAATCTCGACATCCTCGTAGCCAACCCCGCCGACCAGCGCGAGGCTGGGGGAGAGCGGCACGGTCACATCGCCGCGCACGTAAAGGTCGCGCACGCGTTGATCGAGGTTGGCAATATCTTCCTGAAAGCCCCCGGCGGTCACCGACAGGCCCACAGGCAGCACCTCTCCGGCGCGCACCCCGGCGCGCAGTTGGCCCAGATAGGTGACGCTGTCGTCGAACACGTCGACAACCTGGCCCTGCTGGGTGACCAGCGCATCGTCAGCTTCAAACCGGTTGTAGCCGATGCGCGCCACGCCTTCGACGCCGACGTCGCCGACGCGGGTGCGCAGGCTCGGCCCGGCATAGGCGGAATAAACGCGGCTCTCGTTGTTGTCGCGCACCAGCGGGTTCACACTCGTACCCCCGCCCGCATCGACACGGCTGCGCGACGCGAGCGCGCCCGCTTCAAGGCTGAGCTTGCCCGGCACCACGGCCAGCGTGCCGCGCGCGACGCCGCTGAGGGTGTTGGTGTCGATGCTGTCGCTGCCATAGCCGATGTTACGCTCGTAACGCACCGAGACCGCCGCGCCGCTGTTGCGGCCCTGCAGGTTCACGTCGACCCCGGCGGCAACCTGCGTGAAGGTCACCACATCGCTGCCGGGCGTGATCTGGGCCGAGACGATCTGCGAGACCTCGATATAGGGCTGCACAACGCGGCCGCGCCGCGCAGGCGCATCGCTGCCCTGCTCTTGGCCCTGCGCTTGGTCTTGGCGTTGATCCTGCGCGAAAGCCGGGACCGCGCCCGCCGAAGCGAGCGCTGCCGCAGCAAGCGCAGAAACGAATGAATGGGCACGCATAGTCAATTCCCCCTCGCCCCGTAGGTGCCGAAGCGGCGACCCGAGGGGCTGTAACGCGCAGCGTTGAGGAGCAGCTTGATGTCGGCACAGGCCGACAGCAATTGCTGCGCATCCTCCAGCGCAGCGCGGCTGGTCTCGTCGGCGCGCACCACCAGCAGCGCCTGTCCGACATGCTGGGCAAGTTCGGCTGCGGGCGATGCGGCAAGCGCGGGCGGTGTGTCGAAGATCAGGATCCGGTCAGGCGCACCCTGCGTCAGGCGGTCCAGCAACTCGGCGGTGCGGGCGCTGGCGAGATATTCGGCGTCGCGCGCGCTCGGTGTGCCCGCAGGCAGCACGAACAGCCCGTCGATGTCGGTGCGGATTACGAGGCTTTCAGGCAGGATCGACGGATCGGCGAGCGCGTCCATCAGCCCCTGTTCGGCTTCGATGCCGAAACGGTCGGTGACGCTGGGCTTGACCACGTCGGCATCGACCAGCAGCACCTCAAGACCCCGTTCCGCCGCCAGCGCGATGGCGAGGTTGGTAGCGCAATAGGTCTTGCCCTCGCCCGGATGGGGCGAGCACACGAGGATACGGCGGGAGAGCGCCGAGCGCCCGGTGCGCGCATCGGCGAGCAGCTCGCGTTTGACGATCCGGAACTCTTCCAGAAGGCCCGTCACCGGATCCTCGGGCACGATCAATCCGGCGGCGTGAAGGTGATCACGGTCGATCGCGGCAAACGGCCCGCAGAACTGGACCGCGCGCGGCGCTTCCGGCTCGGGTGCGGGTGAAGATGCGGCAGCGGATGCGGCCTGATACGACTGCGGAGCCGGTTGCGGCGCAGATTGGTGAACGGGTTGCGGAGCCGGACGGCGCAGTGACTGCGGCACCGGCGGCATGGCAGGCAGCTTGGGCGCCGAAGGACGCTGGCCGAGGCCGAAGGCGGCATCAGCGCGCTCGAACAGCGACGCGGGCGTTGCACCCTTGGGGTCGATCTTGCTGTGCTCGGTCATGGTATCGTCCTCATGCCATGCCACCGACCGAGACGAACTCGATCGCAAGCAAGATCACGAACATCGCGGCCAGCCCTCCACAGGCTGCGACGAATTGCTTCAGACGCTGACGTTCGAAAGCGCGCGCCGCCTCGGAGACGGTCAGCGAGATCGAACCGATCACCGGCAGGTCGAAGGCGCGCTCCAGCTTCTGCGGCGTGGCGAAGCTCGATTTCAGCTGGGCCACCGCATAGGCTGCCGCGATCCCGGCACCGATCCCGGCGATCAGCACGCCGAACAACAGCAGCGGACGTTGCGGCGAAGCGGGGTTTTGCGGCACGCCCGGCTGCTGGATGATGTCGAACCGGAACTGGCTCGCCTTGTCCTCGACCTTGCCGCGCGTCTTCAGGGCCTCGCGGTCCTGAAGCAGCTTTTCATAGTTCAGGCGCAGCACGTCGTAGTCGCGGCTGATGCGGTTGGCCTCGGCGGCGACGGTTGGCTCAGTGGCCTGGCTCGCCATCAGCGCGGCGGAATTGCTCTGGAGCGCGGCGCGGCGGGCCTGCAGCGCCTCGACCGACGCCTGACGCTCGCTCTTGATCGCGACCAGCGAGGCATAGGCGGGGTTGGGCGACCCGCCCGCATCGTCGCCCGCCGCTGCGGCTTGGCGCGCGAGCAGTGCGACCTGCCGGGTGGTCGCAACCACGTCGGGGTGACTGTCGGTAAGCCCGCGCGAACGCAGTTCGGCAAGCTGGGTCTGCGCCTGTTGCAGCGCGGCCTTCGGACCGGTCGCATCGCGCCCGCCTGTGACCGTGCGCGGAGTGCTGGCGATCTGGCCGGAGATGGCCGCAAGCCCGCTCTGCGCCGCAGCCAGATCGGCATCGACATCGCGCAGTTCGGCGCGCGCTTCCTGAACCTTGTTCGACAGGCTGTCCGAGCCGCCGGCGAGGTCGGGATATTGCGCCTCGAAGGTGAGGCGGCGCTGTTCCGCCTGCTCAAGCTCGGCCTTGCGTTCTTCAAGCTGGCGGTCGAGATCGCCGATCGCGGTGCTGATGCCCGTGCGGCTGCCGATCACGTATTCCTCGCGCAGAATATCGAGCAGCTTCTGCACGACATCGCGTGCCAGCACGGCGTTTTCGGCATCGTCCAGATCGCGGCGGCCGATTGAGGCGGTGATCTCGAACAGGTTATCCTGCTCGCTGGTGACCTTCACCTTTTTCTCGAGCTCGGCGGTGGCAGCGTCGAGCGCGCCGCGCTCGGTGATGCCTTCTCCCAGCCGGGTCGAGGTGACGACCTTTTCGAGGTTCTTGGCGCTCGACAGGGTCTGGCGCACGCGCATGATCTCTTCCTTGCCGTCACCGGCAATGCCGAGCTGCTTGGAGAGCACATCCTCGACATCGACGTAGATGCGCGCCTTGGATTCGTAGGTGTTGGGGATCAGGCTCACCGCCGCCCAGCCAAGCAGGCACACGCCCCAGGCCGCAGCGACTGCCAGCCAGCGCCGGTGCCAAACCGACCATAGCGCCGCGCGCAGTTCGTCGAAGATATCGCTCATGCCCCCGTGCCCCGCTTAGAACCGGCTCTCGGGGATGATGATCGTGTCGCCGGGCTTCAGCATCACGTTGGCGGTCGCGTCGCCCTTCTTGACGAGGTCCGAGAGCCGCAGGCGGTATTCGACCTGCGTGCCCTTCTCGCGGTCGAGCCGGATCAGCTTGGCGCGGTTTCCGGCGGCAAATTCGTTGAGACCACCCACCGCGATCATCGCATCCAATGCGGTCATGTTGGCGCGGTACGGCAGCGAGGCCGGCTGCGGCGTTGCGCCGATGATGCGCACCTGCTGGTTGAAATTGCCCTCGGGCGTGTTGACGATCACCGAAACGATCGGCTGCTCGATATACTTGGCAAGCTCGCCCGCGATGTAGTCCTGAAGCTGGGTCGCGGTTTTGCCCACGGCAGGAATGTCCTGCACCAGCGGGATGGTCAGGCGGCCATCGGGGCGCACGCGCACCTTGTCGGCGGAAAGTTCGGGATTGCGCCACACGTGGATGGTGATCTCGTCCATCGGGCCGATGGTGTATTCCTCGCTCGGCCCCACGGGGTCGCCGCTGTAGCTGGCGGGCGGGAGCTGCGTGCCGCCAGTCGTGCAGGCTGCGAGCAGGCCCGCAGCCAGGCCGATAACCGTCAGGCGCATCGAAGGCAGGAGGTGGAACATCGGTCTTGGATCCTTGGCCAGTTCTTTGGGGAGCCCCGTGACCGCGCAGGAGCGACCTGCGACACGGACAGCGCCCGGATATCGGGGTCTCTTGTCGCCGGAAATGGTGAACATATTGTTAGTTATACAGGGGCAAAACAGGCCCCATCCCGGATCGGGACACCGCTTTTGTGCGGGTTAACGAGGGCCTTGCGTTCGCCGTCAGACCAGCAGTTCGGCCGCCGGACCGTGGGCAAGGAAGGCCGACGGGCTGGCGCTCGCACCGTAAGCCCCGGCACAGAAGACGGCGACCAGATCGCCCACCTCGGCGTGCGGCATCATCGCATTGTCGGCGATCCGGTCGAGCGGGGTGCACAGGCAGCCGACGATGTTGACTTCCTCTGTCGCTTGCGCCCCGTAACGCGTTGCAATCGCAGACGGATAGTTGCGCCGCACCACGGTGCCGAAATTGCCGGAGGCGGCGAGCTGGTGGTGAAGCCCGCCATCGGTGATGAGGTAAGTCACCCCGTGGCTAACCTTGCGATCGATGATGCGGGTCAGGTACACCCCCGCCTCGCCGACGAGGTAACGGCCCATTTCCATGCACAATTCGGTGTCGGCGAGCACCTGCGGAAGGTGTTCGAGCCGCTCGGCCAGCGCCGCTCCGACGCGGGGCAGGTCGACGGCCACGTCGCCCGGGAAATAGGGAATCCCCAACCCCCCGCCCATGTTCAGCTTGGGCAAGCCGTGGCCGATTGCATCTGCAAGTTCTGCGGCCAAATTCAGCACGTTGCCCTGCGCTTCGATGATCGCGTCGGCGCTCAGCGTCTGGCTGCCGGTGAAGATGTGGAGACCCCGCCATTCGGCTCCTTCGGCGATCAGTTGCTTGCCGAGCGCCGGGACGCGTTCCGCATCGACACCAAACTGTTTCGGCCCGCCGCCCATCTTCATGCCTGATCCGGTCATCACGAAGCTCGGATTGACGCGGATCGCGATGCGCGGCGCCTTGCCGAGACGCTGGCCGATCGCGATCGCCCGTGCGCCCTCGCCCTCGCTCTCACAGTTCAGCGTCACGCCTGTGGCGATGGCCGCCTCGAGCTCGTCGTCGCGCTTGCCCGGCCCGGCAAAGCTGATCCGCGCCGGATCGATCCCCGCTGCGAGGCACATCGCGAGCTCTCCGGAGGAGGCAATGTCGAACCCGTCCACCAGCGGCGCCATGTGCGCGATCACCAGGGGGTGCGGGTTCGCCTTGACCGCATAATTCACTCCCACACGGCGAGGCAGAGCCGCGCGCAGCTGGGCCATGCGGGAATCGAGCAGCGCGCGCGAATAGACGAACAGCGGCGTGCGCCCTGCCTCGGCCACCAACGCGCTCGCGGTGCGCCCGCCGATGGCGAGTTCGCCCTCCAGCGCCTCGTAACCGGCGGGGATCGGGCCGACGGGCTTCATTCGCCATATTCCTTGTTGAGTTCCGCCTGCAACGCGGTGCGATCAATCTTGCCATTGGGGTTAAGCGGCATCGCGCCGCGCCAATGGATATGCTGCGGTTGCATGAAATTGGGAAGGTCGCGCTGGAGCCTTTTGGGCAGTTCACTCTGCCCCGCTGCATCCCCACGCACCACCAGATGCACCGCCTGCCCCAGACGCGGATGAGCGACGCCCAGTGCCACAGCCTCGGCAACGAGCCCGGTGGCGAGCGCCGCCTCCTCGATCTCCTGCGGGCTGATGCGGTTGCCCGCGCTCTTGATCATCGCGTCGCGTCGCCCGGCGAAATAGAGCAAGCCGTCAGCCTCCCGCCGCACCCGGTCGCCGGACCACACCGCTGTGCCGCCGTAGTGCGAGGCGGCGGGCGCGGGCCTGAACCGTTCGGCGGTGCGCTCCGCATCCTGCCAATAGCCCTGCGCGACCAGCGGCCCGCAATGGACCAGCTCGCCCTCCTCGCCATCCGCCGCGACATCGCCCGCGTGGTTGATAACGAGAATCTCTGCGAAAGGTATCGCCTTACCCATTGATGTCGGATGCGAATCCACCAGTGCGGGGTTGAGAAAAGTCGAACGGAACGCCTCGGTCAGTCCGTACATCGGGAAAAGCCGCGCGTCGGGGAACATCCCGCGCAGCTTGCGCACCAGATCGACCGTCAGCGCGCCGCCGCTGTTGGTCAACCGCCGCAAGGGGGTGCGCGCCTCGGCGGGCCAGTCGATCTCGGTCAGTTGCACCCACAAGGGCGGCACCGCGGCGAGTGTGGTCACGCCATGCTTCGCGCAGGCTTTGGCAACGTCCTTGGGGAAGAGAAAATCGAGCGGCACCACGCAGCCGCCTGCAAACCATGTGCTCAAAAGCTGGTTCTGCCCGTAATCGAACGACAGCGGCAGCACTGCCAGCGTCACGTCATCCTCGGCCAGCCCAAGGTAATGCGCCACGCTCACTGCGCCCAGCCACATATTGGCATGGCTCAGCATCACGCCCTTGGGACGGCCTGTGGAACCCGAGGTGTAGAGGATCGCCGCCAGCGTCGAAGGGGGCATCGCCGACGGACCCAGTGCGCCGAACGCGTCCGCCTGGCGCAGCGCCTCGTCCTCGTGCATCGCGGAGCACACCTCGGGCAGATCGTCCGGCTCCAGCGAAGCGAGCCGCGACGGGGTCCCGATCAGTAGATTCGCCCCGCTGTCAGCCAGAATATGCGCGACCTGGGCGCGCTTCAGCAGCGGGTTGATCGGCACATGCACCAGCCCTGCGCGCGCGGCGGCGAGCGGCAGCAGGCAGGTAAGCTCGCCCTTTGCCGCCCAGCTTGCCACCCGAGCGCCAGGCTGCGGCAGCATGTCGATCAACCACATGGCGATCTGGCCCACACGCTGTCTTAACTGATTGTGGTTAAGCGTGCCCGTCCGAAGCACCAGAGCCGGGCTCTCCCCACGCCCCGCCGCCCCCGCCAGTTCGGCGAGGTGGTCGAGCGGACGCGGGGCAGGTTCGGGCGGTTGCGGCATGAGGGACAGGGACTTTCAGTGATCGAAGCGCGGTATCACGATAGCGTTAACGTCTTGCAAGCCCTGACCGGCGCGCACGCGGCGGCGCCCTTCGACCGGGCGGAGTGGTTCGCGCTGCTCGCCGAGACCGGCCTCGTGCCCTTGATCGCGATTGCCGAGGATACGGGCGCGGCCGCGGCGCTCGCGCTGACCGAGGCTGGCGGGCGAATCATGCCTTTGCGCAACTGGTATAGCTTCACTTGGCGTGAGCTGGCTCCGGCAGGGCCGCAGGGCGACCGCCTGCTCGAAGCGATCGCGCGGCAATTGAAGTCGCGCGGATGGCGCGTCACGCTCGAACCGGTGCCGGGCGAGGATGGTTCGGCCGACAGGCTCGCCCGCGCATTTCGCGCTGCGGGCTGGAAGGTCGCGGTGGAACCTTGCGATATCAATCACGTGCTCCCGGTGGAGGGCCGCAGCTTCGCCGAATATTGGGAGAGCCGCCCCGGCCAGTTGCGCACCACGCTGAAGCGCAAGGCGAAGAAGGTGGAATGCGAAGTGCTCACCCGCTTCGATGCAGACGTCTGGGGCGAATACGAGGCGATCTACGCTGCCAGCTGGAAACCCGCCGAGGATCAACCCGCCATGCTGCGCTCGTTCGCCGAGGCCGAGGGTGCGGCGGGCCGCCTGCGGCTGGGGGTCGCGCGCGCGGACGGCATCGCGGTCGCCGCACAGTGCTGGACTGTCGATAATTCAATTGCTTACATCCACAAGCTCGCACACCTTGAGAGCCACAAGCCGCTCTCGGCAGGCACCACATTGAGCGCCGCGCTGTTCGAGCACGTGATCGGCATCGACAAGGTGAGCCTCGTCGATTTCGGCACCGGCGACCAAGGCTACAAGGCCGACTGGATGGAGGCCGTGCGCCCGCGGTTCCGCATCGACTGTCTCGACATGGGCCAGCCCCGAAGCTGGGCTCCGCTCGCCAAGCGAATGTTGCGGCGCTGAGCGATCGCAGCCCTGCCCGCTCTGTTGCGGCGCTTGCACCCATGCCCGCGCATGGCTAAGCCCCGCCGCCACGGCACAGCACAGGGATACCACGAGGCCGATGACCACATTACCGCATCTTGACGGCGCTCCCGACGAGGCCACGCTCGACCGCGAACTCAAGGGCTTGATCGCCGACGTGCTGGGTCTCGATGCCGCGCAGGCGGAGGCTTTCGGGCCGGAAACGGGGCTTTTCGGCCATCTGCCCGAACTGGATTCGATGGCGGTGGCAGGGCTGCTGACCGAAATGGAGGACCGCCTCGGCATTGTCATCGAGGATGATGACGTGGATGGCGAGATGCTCGAGACCTATGGCGGGCTGCTGGCCTTCGCACGGTCGAAATTAGACCCCCGCTAGACCCCCTCCAGACCCCTGTTAGACCCCTGTCAGACCCCCTCCAGATCGGTTTAGACCCCCTTCAGAGCGCGTTCTGACGTGAGTTTCACGTGGAACATTCCGGCCCGGGATGGCGGTGTGGCCGGTGAGGAGCAAGTGATCGGCTTCGATCGGAAGCGCCCGGTGCGGGTGCTGGTGCTGCCTGCCTGGTTCGACGAGGCGAACAAGCTGCGGCGGTTCACGGTCGAGGTGATGCGGCGGCTCGATAGCGCCGGGATCGACAGCCTGCTGCCCGATCTGCCGGGGTGTAACGAGAGCCTCGAACCGCTGGAACATCAGACACTTGGTGATTGGCGAGCGGCGGCTTCGGCAGCTGCCGAAGGGCTCGGCGCGACCCACGTGCTGGCGATCCGCGCCGGCGCGTTGATAGCGCCTGAAGCGCTCCCCGGCTGGCATTATGCGGCGCAGAGCGGCCCCAAACTGCTGCGCGGCATGATCCGCGCCCGCACCATCGCTGCTCGCGAGGCCGGGAAATTCGAGACATACGAGGGACTTACGGCGACAGGGCGCGAGGCGGGACTGGTGCTGGGCGGTTGGTCGCTTGGACCGGCGATGGTTTCCGAGCTTGAGACCGCAGAACCCACCCTTGCCCCCGGCCAATCCGACATCGCCCAAAGCGCGCTGGGCGGCCCCGGATTGTGGCTGCGCGCCGAGCCTGACGAGGACGCTGCACAGGCCGATCGTCTCGCTGCGCTGATCGTGCAAAGTCTCGCGGAAACAGCACGATGAGCCGTCATTCTCTCACTTTCGCATGCGGCAGCCTGACACTCGCCGGATCGCTGGACACAGCGCAAGGCCGCACCGGATTGCTGATCGTCAGCGGCGGCAACGAAATCCGCGCCGGGGCATTCAACGGGCAGGCCGACATGGCCGCCCGCATCGCCCGCGCGGGCTTCCCCGTGTTCCGGTTCGACCGCCGCGGGGTCGGCGACAGCGAGGGCGAGAACCGTGGATTCCGCAAAAGCGCCAAGGACATAGCCTGCGCGCTCGATGCCTTCCGGGCGATCGCGCCGCAGCTTGGCCGGGTGGTCGCTTTTGGCAATTGCGACGCCGCCTCGGCGCTGATGCTGGCGGGCGGCGCGGGGTGTGATGGGCTGGTGCTGTCCAACCCCTGGACGATCGAGCAGGAGGAAAGCGGCGATGACAAGGACGCGCCCCCTCCCGCAGCGATCCGCGCACGCTATGCCGAGAAGCTCAAAAACCCGCGTGAAGTCATACGTTTGGTTAGAGGCGGTGTGAACTTAAGCAAGCTCGCGCGCGGCATGATGCAAGCCCTGCGCCCGCCCGCGCCGCCCTCCAGCCTCGCGCAGGATATGGCGTCGGGCCTTGCGGGTTTCAGCGGCGAGGTCCGCATCCTCCTCGCGGGCGCCGACCGCACCGCGCAGGTCTTCGCAGCGGCGTGGGACAAGAACGACCCGCGCATCCACCGGCGCGAGGGCGCAGGCCATGCCTATGTCGAGCCCGAACACCGCGACTGGCTCGAAGCGCAACTGCTTGAAATTTTGCGGCCTTAACGCTCGAAGAGGCTCACCAGTTCGACGTGCGTCGACCAGCGGAACTGGCCAACCGGACGCAGCTTCGTAAGCCGGTACCCTGCCTCCACCAACACCGCAGCATCGCGCGCCCAGCTTGCAGGATTGCAGCTGACATAAACGACCCGCGGCACCGCCGAGCGGGCAATCTCCGCGACTTGCGCACGTGCGCCTGCCCGCGGCGGATCGAGCAGCACGGCCTCGAACCGGTTCAATTCCGCAGGCTCAAGCGGTGAGCGGAACAGGTCGCGGTGGAGTGCCAGCACCTGGCCTCCGATGCGTGCTCCGGCGCTTTTACAGGCCAGATGGGCCGCCCGCTCGGCCTCGACCGCAAGCACCTTGCGGCTCCCTTCCCCTTGGGCTTTCAGCGCAAAGGCGAAGGTACCCAGCCCTGCGAAAAGGTCGGCCACCACCCGCGCGCCCGTCAGCCAGTCGGCGGCATCGGCAGCCATGCGCTCTTCGGCATCATGGGTGGCTTGGAGGAAGGCGCCAGGCGGCAGACCGACAGGCACACCCGCAAGCATGACCGTCACCGGCTCGGGCTCCCATTGGGTCTCAGGCCCATAGCCTTGATCTACGGTAAGGCGCGCAAGGCCCTGATCCCGCGCGAAATCCAGAGCCGCCTCGGTCGGCCCCAAGCCTTCGAGCGGGAAGTTCGAGAGGTTCGCTTCAACCCCCTGATCGGCCAGCGTCAGGTCGATCCCGACCATGCCCTTGGGGCCATAGGCCGCGACGAACTTGCGCAGCGGCCCTATCAGCGCAGCAAGCGCAGGGTGGAGTACGGGGCACTCGGCAAGGTCGACCACGCGGTGCGATCCGCCCTCGCGGTAGCCGAGCACCGCGCCGCGCGCCGTGCGCAATCCGTGCAGCCCCGCGCGGCGACGTGTATGCGGCGGGGAGAGGTGGACGGGGAGCAGCTCGGCCGGCTCCAGCCCCTGCCCCCGCGCGGCGTGGACCACCCGGTCGCGCACGAAATCGGCGAGCACCGTGTCGTCGGCATGCTGGAGCTGGCACCCGCCGCAGACCGCGAAATGGCGGCAGGGCGGCGTCTGGTGGTGCGCACCTGTTGTGACCAGCCCCTCGGCGTCCACCACGTCTCCGGGGACGGCGCCGGCGATGTGGCGGCCGGAGGCGGTCACGCCGTCGCCTTTGGCGGCGAGGCGGATGATGGGGTCTGTAGAAGTCACAGGCAGGCCGCTAGCGCGTCTGCGACCCTTTCGGCAAGCTGCGATGGCGCAAAGGCGGGGCCTGCGCGCCGCGCCGCCTCACCGTGGAGCCACAGCGCCTCGCAGGCGGCGGTGAAGGGATCGGCGCCTGTCGCCATGCGGCTCGCGGCGATTCCGGCCAGGACATCGCCCGTGCCCGCCACCGACAGCCAGCTCGGTGCAGGCGTGCCGAGCGCAATGCGGCCATCCGGCGCAGCGACGATGCTGTCCGCGCCTTTCGCCAGCACCACCATGCCGCTGGCTTTAGCGAGGGCCAGGGCGCGCTCCCGACGTCCCTTGGCGATGACGCCGAAGCTGCGGCACAGGGTCTCCAGCTCGCCATCGTGCGGTGTCGCGAGGATCGGCACGGCGCGGTTGAGCATAGCGGGCGCGAGGAGCATCAGCGCATCGGCGTCGATCACCAGTGCGGCTGCCTGCTTGAGCGCATCAGCAAGCATAGTGCGGGCGGCATCGTCCCGGCCAAGGCCCGGCCCGATCAGCACGGCCTTGAAACGCGGGTCGGTGAGCGCCTGATCGAGCGGCGCGGAGTCGGTCACCACGTCGGACGGCGTGCGCGGGTCAGCGGTGCCGGCGAGCAGCTTCACATAACCCGCGCCCGCGCGCTGGGCCGCAGCGGCGGCGAGCAGGCTGGCGCCCGGCATGGCGCCGCTGACGATGCCGAGCAGGCCGCGGCGGTATTTGTGGCTGACGGTGGCGGGCGCGGCGATGCGGGGGCGTTCGACCAGCTGCGCCGCGCCCTCCACGCCCGCGATACCGTTCGGCACAAGCCGCATCTGTCCCATCAGCGCGCGCCCGGGAAGGCTGGCATGCGCGAACTTCCACGCGCCGAGCGGTAGGGTGAGATCGAAGACCGGGAGCCGCTCGTTCAGCACTGCGCCGCTATCGCTGGCTACGCCTGACGGCAGGTCGACCGCAACCTTGTAGCGGTGCCGCGCGGCAAGATCGCGCAGCAGCAGCGCGTGTTCGGCGGACAAGGGCCGCGTAAGGCCCGAACCGAACAGGCAATCGACCAGAACGTCGCCCACCGTGCCGCCCGAGGTGCTGACCGCCCCGTCCCAGCGCCGCTTGGCCTCCTGCGCGGCATCGGTCGCTGGTGCGAGCGGCGCGACGACCGTCACCGCATTGCCCGCTTCGCGCAGGCGCCGGGCTATCACGTAGCCATCTCCGCCATTATTGCCGGGGCCGCACAGCACCGTGACGGGGCGTCCTGCGGCCACCCGCCGGATCCATTCCGCCGCGCCGCCCGCTGCGATCTCCATCAGTTCCGAGATGGTAGTGCCCGCGTCAAACAGCGCCTGCTCGGCAGCGCGCATCTGGGCGGCTGTGAGGACCTGCGTTTCGCTCACTGTCCGGGCGTGGCAAGTGGCCCGCGCGGCAACCGATAGCGGTCAGAGCCAATCGCGAACTGGATCATGCCCTCGCCCAGCTCCATCACCAGCGGATCCGCGCCGTCGAGCGGGGCGAGCGCGCCAGTTTCCGGGTCGGAGGTGAGGCGCCGGAAGCCGCCGTCGGGGTGGTGGATGGTGATCTGCTGCGCGCCCGCCACGCGCTCGAGCTTGCACACCGATGCGAATTCGGCGCCGGCGCCGATCGCGCATTCGATGTCGTCACCCGGCGGCGGCGGGCTCTCTGCGCTCCCGCACCCTGTGAGCAGGACGAGGGGCGCGAGCGCGCTAGATATCCGCAAAGACATGGGTCTCCGCCTTGGCTCCAGGGTGCGTGAGCGCGCCGTAGCGGGCCGGACCGACCACCTGCGCATAGCGCCACAGTGCGCCCGACTGGTAGTCGTTGGTGCGCGGCTGCCACTTGGCGCGGCGCGACGCCAGCACGTCCTCGGGCACGTCGAGCTCGATGGAGCCGGTTTCCGCGTTGATGCTGATGATGTCGCCATTTTCGACCAGCGCGATCGGGCCGCCGTCGGCCGCCTCGGGGCAGACGTGACCGATGCAGAAGCCGCGGGTCGCGCCCGAGAACCGCCCGTCGGTGATCAAAGCAACCTTCTCGCCCATGCCGAGGCCGTAGAGCGCGGCGGTGGTCGAGAGCATCTCGCGCATGCCGGGGCCGCCCTTGGGGCCTTCGTAGCGGATCACGATCACGCAGCCCTCGGCGATGTCGCGCTTTTCGACAGCGGCAAAGGCTGCCTCCTCGCAATCAAACACCCGCGCCGGGCCGGAGAATTGCAGCCGCGCCATCCCGGCGACCTTGACGATCGCACCATCGGGGGCGAGCGAGCCCCTCAGGCCGACCACGCCGCCTGTCGCGGTAATCGGGGTCTTCACGTCGTAGAACACCTTTTGGTCGGGGTTCCAGGTGATCTGTTCGAGGTTCTCGCCGATGGTCTTGCCGGTGACGGTGATCGGGTTGGGATCGATGAACCCGCCGTCGAGCAGCGTCTTCATCGCCATATAGACCCCGCCGGCCTCGTGCATGTCCTTGGCGACATACTTCCCGCCGGGCTTCAAGTCTGCGATGTAAGGCGTTGATTTGAATATTTCGGCAACGTCGAACAGGTCGAAGTCGATGCCGCATTCACTCGCCATCGCGGGCAGGTGCAGCGCCGCATTGGTCGAGCCGCCGGTCGCCGCGACAACCCGCGCTGCGTTCTCGAAAGCGGCGCGGGTGCAGATGTCGCGGGGGCGCAGATTGAGAGCCACGAGCTCCATCACCTGCTTGCCTGCGGCGACCGCAATATCATCGCGCGATCTGTAAGGAGCGGGCGTCATGTTGCTGTTCGGCAGGGACAGGCCGATGGCCTCGCCGACGCAGGCCATAGTGTTGGCGGTGAACTGGCCGCCGCACGCGCCGTGGCCCGGGCAGGCGACCTTTTCGAGCGCGATCAGTTCCTGCAAGGGGCAGTTGCCGGCCGCATATTGCCCGACCGCCTCGAACACATCGACCACAGTAACGTCGTTGCCACGGTGGGTGCCGGGGAGGATCGATCCGCCATAGACGAAGATGCTCGGCACATTGAGGCGGAGCATTGCCATCATCATGCCGGGCAGGCTCTTGTCGCATCCGGCAAAGGCGACAAGTGCGTCATAACAATGACCTCGAACCGACACTTCAACCGAATCCGCAATGATCTCGCGACTGATCAGCGAGGATTTCATGCCCTGATGGCCCATCGCGATGCCGTCGGTAACGGTGATGGTATTGAACCGGCGCGGCGTGCCGCCACCCGCGATCACGCCCTCGCGGCAGATGTCGGCCTGAGCGTTCAAGGTGGTGTTGCACGGCGCGGAGTCGTTCCCGGCACTGACCACGCCGACGAAGGGCCGCGCGATCTCCTCTTCGGTCATGCCCATCGCGTAGTAGTAGGAGCGGTGCGGGGCGCGCTCCGGGCCGACCGAAACGTGGCGGCTGGGGAGCTTCGACTTGTCAAAGGTGCGCGACATAAGATTTCCTGAAAGTGCCGATTTGTGAAACGTCCCCTGCCTTCAGGCGAGGGCTGACGCAACCCTTTGCGCAATATTCGCCAACAGCGCGGCCCATCGCGCGTGATCCTGCTGGGTGGAGACGAGGTCCTGCCGCAGCTCTATGCCGAGGTAGTTCCGGCCGTGCGTCTCGGCATGGCGGTTCATGGTGTAGTTGAGATCGCGCCCCGAGTAGGGGAGGTTGTCGCCCACGTTCAGGCCCTCGGCCGCGAGGAGCGGGATGGCGATGCGGGCAGCACGGTCGTCTTGGTTGTAGAGCACTCCCACCTCCCACGGGCGCGCTTCATGGCTGGTGGCGAGGCGCGGGGTGAAGCTGTGGAGCGAAAGGATCAGCGTCGGTTCCGCGGCCGCCAGCCACTCGGCCAGCGCGGTGTGGTAGGGGCGGTGGAAGCGGTTCAGCCGCCCTTCCCTGTCCGCGCCGACATTGCCGGGGATGGGGTGCCCGTCGCTGGCTTCGGGGACGAGGCCGGGGGCGGCCTCCTCGCGGTTGAGGTCACAGACGAGGCGGCTGACCGCGGCGATGTGGGCGGGGATGGCGTGATTGTTCGACAGAATTTCCGCGATGGCTTCGGTGCCGATATCGACGGCGATGTGTTCGTGGAGCAGGCGCGCGGGAATGCCGAGGGTGATGTCGGCGGGGACTACGTTGGAGGCGTGATCGACGACGCAGACGATGCCGCCGGTGGTGGGTGTGCCGAGTTGGCGGAAGACCTCGCTCACAAGCCAACCTCCGTTCGCCCTGAGCCTGTCGAAGGGTCGTCCTTCACTGCTACCGAGGGGAGGAAGAAGTACGGTGCTTCGACAAGCTCAGCACGAACGGAGGTATGGAGGCTCACCGCAGTCGGCCCGCCATCGTCCACCACTCCCTCGGCATGGCTGCTGCTGCCGCGTCGCGGGCTTCGGGGGTCTCGTAGAGCGCAAAACAGGTCGCGCCCGAGCCGGACATGCGGGCGAGCCACGGCGCGGTGGCGTGCAGCGCCGTCAACACCTCGGCAATCACCGGGCACAGGTGAATGGCAGGGGCTTCGAGATCGTTGCGCCCTTCGCTCGCAATCTTCGATGCTGGGCCTCCGGGGAGCGCCCCGCGATCCTCTCCGTCCCACGCCTTGAACACCGGCCCGGTCGAGAGCGGTACGCGCGGGTTGACCAGCAGTACGGGGGTTTCGGCGAGGTCATCCTCGACCGCAACCTGCTCGGTGCCGGTGCCAAGCCCGATATGGGTGCGACTGAGTACGCAGGCGGGCACATCCGCGCCGAGTTTTGCGGCGCGCGCCTGCCAACCCTCCGGCAGCCCGTGGAGCGCCTCGACAATCCGGAACACCGCCCCCGCATCCGCCGACCCTCCGCCGAGGCCCGCCGCGACGGGGAGGTTCTTCTCCAGTGTTACCGCTAGGCCTTGCGGGCGCGGGAGGGCGTTGAGCGCGCGGGCCACGAGGTTGTCGAAGGGATTGTCCAGCCCGCCCGCAAACTCGCCCAGCGTGGTGACACTGTCATGCGCGGCAGGCGCGGCGCTCAGCACATCGCCCGCATCGACGAAGGCGAACAAGGTCTCAAGCTCGTGATACCCATCCTCCCGCCGCCTGCGGACATGCAGCGCGAGGTTGATCTTGGCGTAGGCGGTTTCGATCATCACGCCTTCCAGAACAGCAGCATGCTAAAGCATTTTCAATCGGGCGTTTTGGTCGAACTCATCCAAATAGTAGACTTCGTCCAGCACCCACCGATCCCCGCGAGGATGGAAGTCGAATTCATAGAAACACTCGTCCCAACCACGATTGCCGTGCTTCACTCGGACCACAACGCAATTCTCGGACCGGTCAATATCTGCGATCGTGTCAGTCAGCGGGTTGAACGAGGGATCGCTGCCAAATGTGAGAAGCTGACGATCCTTTCCGGGACCGCAGTACTTCAAGATAAGGGCATCATATGCCGTATCCGCCAGCGTGTGCCGGGAGGACTTTGCATATTCCGCCGATGCAAAGTCATTCCAGACTTTGTAATCTTTGAGAAATTCCAGCACCATCTGGGCCGGATCCGATGGCGGGACGCCATCGAATGTCGGGAATGGCGTCCTACCGAACAGGCCTTGGATCAACTTCAAGATTATCGGCTACCCGCTACATATTCGGATAGTTCGGCCCGCCGCCGCCTTCCGGCGTGACCCAGTTGATGTTCTGGTTGGGGTCCTTGATGTCGCAGGTCTTGCAGTGGACGCAGTTTTGCGAGTTGATCTGGAACTTGGGTGTTCCGTCCGCTTCCTGCAGCCACTCGTACACCCCCGCCGGGCAATAGCGCGCCGAGGGGCCGCCGAACACCGCCAGCTCGCTCGCCTTTTGCAGCTCGAGGTCCTTCACTTGCAGGTGGCAGGGCTGGTCCTCGGCGTGGTTGGTGTAGCTGTAGGCGACGTTGGTGAGGCGGTCGAAGGTGATGGCGTTGTCGGGCTTGGGGTAGTCGATCTTCGGGTAAAGATCGGCGCGGCCGGTCATCGTGTAATCGCTGTGGTGCTTCATCGAAATCGGCAGGCCGATCTTGAGCGTGCGCATCCACATGTCGATCCCGCCGAGCAGCGTGCCGATATCGCCGCCGAACTTGGCGACGGCAGGCTCGGCGTTCTGGACGAGCTTCAATTCGGTCGCGATCCAGCTGGAGCGGACGGCGGTGTCGTAATCAGCCAACTCGGTCTTCTCGTGGCCTGCCGCGATCGCCGCAGCGATGCTTTCGGCGACCAGCATCCCGCTCTTCATCGCGGTGTGGCTGCCCTTGATGCGCGGCACGTTGACGAAGCCCGCCGCGCAGCCGATCAGCGCGCCGCCGGGGAAGGCGAGCTTGGGCACCGACTGCCAGCCGCCCTCGTTGATCGCGCGCGCGCCGTAAGAAACGCGCTTGCCGCCTTCGAGATATTCGCGGATCGCCGGGTGCTGCTTCCAGCGCTGGAATTCCTGATAGGGCGAGACCCAGGGGTTCTTGTAATCGAGCGCGGTCACGAAGCCCAAGGCCACCTGGCCGTTCGCCTGATGGTAGAGGAAGCCCCCGCCCCAGCTGTCGCTTTCCGAAAGCGGCCAGCCCTGCGTGTGGATCACGCGGCCCGGCTTGTGCTTCTTGGGATCAATGTCCCACAATTCCTTGATGCCGAGGCCATAGACCTGCGGCTGGCAGTTCGCTTCGAGGTCGAACATCGCCTTCATGCGCTTGGTGAGGTTGCCCCGCGCGCCCTCGGCAAACAGCGTGTACTTGGCGTGGATCTCCATGCCCGGCGTATAATCGCCCTTGTGCTCGCCATTGGCGGCGACGCCCATGTCCTGCGTGATGACGCCGGCAACGCGGCCTTCCTCGTCGATGATGACATCGGCGGCGGGGAAGCCGGGGAAGACCATGACGCCCAGCGCTTCCGCCTGTTCGGCGAGCCAGCGGGTCATGCTGCCCAGCGATCCGGTGTAGCAGCCGTGGTTGCTCATCAGCGGCGGCATGATCGCGTGGGGGAGCGAGGTCTTGCCGGTTTTCGACATCACCCAGTGCCAGTTGTCGGTCACCGGGGTCTGCGCCATCGGGTTGCCCTGCTCGCGCCATTCAGGCAGCAGTTCGTCCAGCGCCTTGGGATCGACCACAGCGCCCGACAGGATGTGCGCGCCGATCTCCGAGCCCTTTTCGAGCACGATCACTTCAAGCTCGGCATTGATCTGCTTGAGCTTGATCGCCGCTGCGAGACCAGCCGGACCGCCGCCGACGATCACCACATCGCAGGGCATTGATTCACGTTCGATCATCGCGGTTTCCTGATCCTTGTTGGTTTTGGCCGCGCGCCCCGCACAGCCTGACGATATGCCTTGTCCGTTCACTTGCTAACGGGGGCGAGGACAGTCAAGACCCACAGTGCATAGCATGACCCACCCATGACCCGCCACGACCTGACCTTAGCGCACGAATTCGAGGCGGCGCTTGCCTGGTGGCAGGCTGCGGGCGTGGACTGCGATTTCGTCGATGACGCTACGGCGTTGTTGGCTGATGCACCGCTCACCGCTCCGCAAGCAGGAGCTTCGGGAGCGACACGCGGCCAGCCCGGCGCAGCCGCCGCATCGCCGCAATCGGCCGAAACGCGGGCCCTTCGTAGCGTCACATCGCCCGCTTCCGCGCCCGAGCCCGCTGCTGTCCCGCGCCGCGACCTGCTGGGCGATTCGCCGCCCGCCGATCTCGCTGCGTTCCGCACATTCTGGATGGAAGCTACCGCGCTGTCGCCCTCCACAGGCTTTGCCCGTGTCCCGCCGCGCGGCAACGCGGGCGCGGCGCTGATGGTGCTGGTGCCTGCCCCCGAGGCAGGTGACGGTGACACGCTGCTGTCCGGCCCCGAGGGACGCCTGCTCGCCAATATCCTCGCCGCGATGGGATGGGACGAGAGCAAAGTGTATATCGCCGCCGCCCTGCCCTGCCACATGCCGATGGCCGATCTTGGCGCGCTGGCCGCAGGCGGCATGGACGCGGTGACGGCGCTGCATGTCAGCCTCGTCGCCCCGCAGCGATTGGTCGCCTTTGGAACGGGCCTCGGCCCGATGCTCGGCTCTGGGCTCGGCGGACATGCGACAACGGGCGAACAGCCTTTACGGGAAATCAACCATGCCGGGGTTAAGACCCCCGTGATGGTAAGCGAAACGCTTGGCGCGATGATGGATATGCCCCGGCTCAAGGCCCGGTTCTGGCGGAGATGGATCGAATGGTCGGCTACGGTATGACACGCGCTGTAAGGCACCCGCGATTGATGCTGGCGGCCACCGTGCTGACCGGCGTGCTCGCCGGTGTCGCCCTGCCCGCGCCCGCCGCCGCGCAATCGGCTGACCTTGTGGCGCGCTGGAACGGCGCGTCGCCCGGTGACCGCGCAATTGCGACAGTGCTCACCCCCGAAGATCGCAACCAGTACCGCCAGCTTTTCGCCGCGATCGATGCGCAGCAATGGGACGTGGTCGAAAGCCTGCTCGCCCAGAAGCCGAACGGCGTGCTGACCCAGGCCGCGCGCGCCGAATTCTACACGCACGCGGGCAGCCCCAAGGTCGCGCCCGAACGGATCGCGCAGTGGTTCGACGCCGGGGCCGATCTTCCGCAAGCCGAACAGCTCGTCCGCATGGGTGCCAAGCGCGGGCTGGCCCAACTGCCCGCCCTCCCGCCTGCACAGGGCTTTGCCCGCCAGCCTTATTCGCCCAAGCGCATCCTGCCGCGCACCGTCAATGACGGCACCATGCCTTCGGTGTCCGCAAACGCGATCCTCGCCGCGATCAAGGCCGACAATCCGATCGAAGCGCAGCGGCTGCTCGCCGAGATCGATCCGATGCTGTCCAGCGATGCCCGCGCCGAATGGCGCCAACGGGTCGCGTGGAGCCATTACATCGAGAACAACGACACCGCCGCCCTCGAACTCGGGCGCACCGTCGCCGAGGGGACGGGCGAATGGGTGGCCGAAGGCGCGTGGGTCGAAGGGCTTTCGGCTTGGCGGCTGGGCTATTGCAGCCTCGCGGGCGAGGCCTTCAGCCGCGTGGCGGGCGGCGCTTCCAATGTCGAACTGGTCGCTGCCGGTCACTATTGGGCCTCGCGCGCCGCGGTGCGCTGCCGTGAGCCCGGTCAGGCGGCAGAGCACCTTTCCGCCGCTTCGCGCTATGACGAGACGCTCTACGGGATGCTTGCCGCCGACCAACTCGGCGTCGAACTGCCCGCCCACGCCGCGCCGCAAGCCTTTGACAAGGAAGATTGGCAGCAGCTTGCCTCCCGCAGCAATGTTCGCGTGGCGGTGGCGCTGATCGAGATCGGCCGCCCGGCGCTGGCTGACGAAGTGCTGCGGCAGGAGGCCAAAATCGGCCCCTCCTACCAATACGCGGCGCTGTCGCGTCTGGCGCGCGAGCTTGGCCTGCCCTCGACCCAGCTGTTCATGGCGCAGAACGCCCCTTACGGCACGTCGAGCGACCCTAGCTTGCGCTTCCCGATCGCCTATTGGCAGCCGGTCGGCGGATGGCAGGTCGATCCGGCGCTGGCCTTTGCCCATGCGCTGCAGGAATTGAACTTCCGCGCCGCCGCCGTCAGCCCCGCCAATGCGCGCGGGTTGATGCAGATCATGCCCGGCACCGCGCGCGACCATTCGGGCCGTCTCAGCCTTGGCGCGACCTACGAGGATTTGAACGACCCGCAGGTCAACCTCGCCTATGGCCAGCGCCATCTGGAAATGCTGCGCGACAGCCCGGCGACCGGCGGCGCGCTGCCCAAGATCATGGCGGCCTACAACGCAGGGCTTACCCCGGTGGGTCGCTGGAATTCCGAGATCAACGACCAGAACGATCCGCTGCTGTGGATGGAATCGATCCCCTATTGGGAAACGCGCGGCTATGTCGCGATCGTGATGCGCAATTACTGGATGTATGAACGGGCTGCGGGCGTGGTTTCGCCCAGCCGCCGCGCTCTGGCGCAGGGCCAATGGCCCGATTTTCCGCGCAATGTCGAAACCCGCTCGGCGAGCCGGGAACGCTGATGGCGATTGACGAGACGCGGGCGTTCAAGCCGATCAACATCGCGGTCCTGACCGTATCGGACACGCGCACGCCCGAGACAGATACCTCGGGCGACATTCTGGCCGCGCGGGTGACGGATGCCGGGCACAATCTCGCCGCGCGCACCATCGTCAAGGATGACGCGAAGTTTCTCGCCGCGCAGTTTCAGGCGTGGATCAATGATCCCGCTATCGATGCCGTGGTCAGCACCGGCGGCACGGGGCTCACTGGCCGCGATGTCACCCCCGAGGCGCTGGCGCTGATCGAAGGCGCGCGCGAGATCCCCGGCTTTGGCGAGCTGTTCCGCTGGCTGAGCTTCAAGAGCATCGGCACCAGCACCGTCCAGTCGCGCGCCTGCGCGGTGGTGGCGCGCGGCACCTATATCTTTGCGCTGCCCGGATCGAACGGCGCGGTGAAGGACGGCTGGGACGGCATCCTCGCCGAGCAACTCGATAGCCGCAACCGGCCCTGCAACTTCGTCGAACTGATGCCGCGGCTGAAAGAAGTGTGATTTCAGGGGTGCGCTAGCGCGCTTCAGGGTCGTGTTAGACCCCCTCTAGACCCCCTCTAGACCCCCCTTAAACGGCTCCAGACCCCCTCCTGCCGCGGTGTTTTGCCTTGGCAGAGGGCGTTTTGTTCCCCAAATGTTTCACGTGGAACATTTGGGGCTTAGCCCCTCGGGGCACGTAGCGGGCACAGCTTGTGTCAACGACTCCCAATGAAGGGAGCGCGGTGATATGCGAGGGGTATGGCCAAGCAGTTCAGGCACCCAGAATGCAGAAAGTTCCTATTGTGGGTCGCCCCCGCAATGGCCGGGAGTTTTGTGGTTTTGGCGACCTTGGTCATCGCCGCGGCACAAGTCTGGGAAAGTGCCGCCGAGTGGGCAGAGGCGCAATTTGGCTATTGGGAGCCAATTGTGACCTCAACTTGGTTTCTCATTCTCGCTGCAATTTTCATTGCAGGGTATTTAGCGGGGCTGATTTTTTGTAGCGGCGTCATAGAAAAGGCCGACGAACCATTATTAGAGATAGGCCTAATTTTGACACAGGCGGAAGGGAATGCAGTGCATTTCGACGTTGCCGCCAAGAATATCAGCAACTCCACCATCAACATTGCAAGCGGTGTATATCGTTCTAGCGATGCGACCCTTTTCCTTAATGGATCGCAAAACAAGTACGTTCCCCCAGGTGGGGAAGTTGAATTTAATGGCGGCTTCATGTTCCCAAACGAGAAGCGCTGGCTTGATGTTATGTTTGACCTCGGCATGGGGCGAAATGGTAAAAAAGAGGTCGCGCGCTACCGGTTCGTTATCCCGGTCGGTGTCAGCTTTCCACACCGAATAAAGCCTGAATCTTGGAACCCGAGGCATCCAGTCGAGGGAGATATCGTTTCAAGCCATCTTTGCGACGGTTTGGGTCAAGAGGCCGGTACGCTGCTTTTCATTTTTCCAAAGTATTTGGAAGACAAAAAGACCTTAAATCGGGTCGCGATGGGGCACGCTGGCAAGCAACTAGTTGTTGACGCGACCTCAATGATAGGGGAATTTTTCGTGAGGTTCGGCTCGGACGCAAAATGTGTGCGAGTGGACCTAGACGACAAGGAGTTTCAAAGAATTACCGCTGTTTGGGATACTCAATCCATGAGAGTTTCTCTTTCGACCGAAACGAAGTCAGGCTTACCATTCTCGGTGCCTGTGACTGACACAGGAGCGTGATATCGTGAACAATCAAGTCCGCTTTGACCGCCTGCTAGGCGCTATGGCTCACGGCCAAGCACCTAGCGCGCGGGAAAGGTGATGGGGATCGTCCGCGAAATGCGGGGCGGACGCGACAATGATCCCAACTTTCACAGCCGCTTCAAAGCGCAAGGCGTCTGGGCCGACCTGATCCGCGCCCGCTTCAATCTCGCCTGCCGCAAGGCGGGCATCGGCAAGTCTCGGTTCGACCTCGATTGTTCGCAATTCCGGCCCCCGCGAAACGATGGCCAATTGGCGCTGCTGTGATACGTACCGGACGGGAATCGACAACAAGGGGGAGTATCATGCGCTCGACAATTCTGGCCGCCGCCGCCGCCATCGCGTTTCTGGGCACACCAGCCCAAGCGCAAACCACGCAGACCTTGACGCAGTTCACCCGCGCCGATCTCGAGCAGGCCCTGACCGATGCGGGCGCGACTATCACCCCGTCCGAAACGCCAGTGGAGCGCATCGATTTCAGCTTCGAGGACGGGGTGCTCGCCGACGGGCTGCTGCTCGCCTGCGAAGATGCCGAGAAGAAGACCAAGTGCCTCGGCTCATCGCTGCTCGCGACCTTCACCCCCGCCGACGGAGCGACCCCGGAACAGATCAGGGAGGCCATAAATAACTACAATTACCGCGAAAACTTCGGCCGCGCCTTTCTCGACGAGGACGGCACGATCTCGGTACGCATGTACATCATCGCTGACGGCGGCATCACCCGTGAGAACTACTCCCGGCAGATCGGGCTGTGGTTCACCTCGGTGATCGACTTCTTCGGCTACCTCTACCCGGAGTGAGGCGGGCGGGAATTCACCCGAAGCCCTCGCCAACCTCGCCCGGAGCAAAGCGCACGAGGCGGCTGTCGACCAGTGCGGCGGTGCGGTTGACGACCGCCTTTTGGTAATCGGGATCCTTGATCATCGCGAAAAACGCGCCCGCGTTCGGATATTGCGCGACGAAGCCGTCATGCCAGCGCTCGCCCTCGGGGCCGGTCACCACGGTCTCGAACCGCCCGCGCCACAGGATGGTGCCGCCGAGCCGCTGGAAGACCGGGCCGCTGGTCGCCCCGTATTCCTCATAGGCGCGCCGCCCGCTCCAGCCCTTGCCGGCATGCTCGTGGCCCTCCGGATATTCGGCAAAGTCGCGGTAAAGCAGCAGGTTGAGCATATTGATCGGCGTATCGCGCGGCAGGTTCTTGAAGGCCTGAAAATTCGCCGCCGACGGGTCAACATAGGTTTCGCAGGCCATCAGTCTGTCTCCTGTCCGGTCAGGTCGCATTGCATATAGACCGTATCGAGCGCGCGGCCGAACTTGTGCCCGACATTGCGCAGACGGCCCGCGTGATTGAAACCGCACTTGGCGTGGAGTGCCACCGACGCCGGCTCGCCGCCGCCGATCACCGCGATCATCTGCTGGAAGCCCGATGTTCGCGCCGCCGCGAGCAGCGCCAGCATCAACGCCGTGCCGATCCCGTACCCACGCGCCTCGTTGGCGATATAGATGCTATCTTCGCAGGTCTGCGCATAGGCGGCGCGATCACGAAATCGGGCAGCATAGGCATAGCCCACCACCTGCGCTTCGCGCTCAGCGACGAGGAAGGGCCAGCCGCGCTCGATGGACTCGCCGATCTTGGCCGCCCACGCCTGCGCCTCGGGTGCGACAGTATCGAAGGTCGCGGTCCCGCCCGCAACGTGCCACGCATAGATGTCGCCAATGGCCTGCGCATCGCTTGCCCGCGCAGGCCGGATCAGCGCATCAGCCAAGCGTGTAGTCCGCAAAGCGGTCGCGCAGGTCCTTTTTGCTGATCTTGCCGGTCGCGGTGTGCGGAATGTCGTCGACGAATTCGACCGCATCGGGCAGCCACCATTTGGCAATCAGAGGCTTCAGGTGCTCGATGATCTCCCCGCCAGTCACCTCTACGCCCGCCTTCTTGACCACGAACAGCACCGGCCGCTCGTCCCACTTGGGGTGGACAATGCCGATGCACGCAGCCTCGGCGACGGCCGGGTGACCGCACGCCGCATTCTCGAGCTCGACCGAACTGATCCACTCGCCGCCCGATTTGATCACATCCTTGGTGCGGTCGGTCAGCTGGAGCGTGCCGTCTGGGTGGAGAATGCCGACATCGCCCGTGTCGAACCAGCCGTCGTTGTTGGTGGCATCGGTTTCGGCCTTGAAGTAGCGCCGGATCACCCACGGCCCGCGGATTTGTAGAGCGCCGCTGGTCTTGCCGTCGCGCGGCAGTTCTGTGGTCATGTCCGAAAGGTCGACCGTGCGCAGCTGCACGCCGAAGATCGGGCGGCCCTGCATCGCGGTCTTTTCAACCTTCTCTTCCATGGTGAGCGTGTCCCAATCCCAGGTCGGCCCGCCGACAGTGCCGATCGGCGAGGTCTCAGTCATGCCCCACGCGTGCTGTACGCGGGTACCGTTCTTCAGCAGCCGCTCGATCATGAACCTGGGCGCCGCTGAGCCGCCGATTGTGGCCGCCTTCAACGGCGGCAGGTCTAGGCCTTTCGCGTCGCAATACTGGAAGTGCGCGAGCCACACCGTCGGCACGCCCGCAGAATTGGTTACGCCTTCGCGCAGCATCAACTCGTGAAGCACCTTGGGGTCGTTGACGGCGGAGAAGACGAACTTGATGCCCGCCATCGCGCCGGCATAGGGCAGGCCCCAGCTCGCCGCATGGAACATCGGCACGACCGGCAGCATCACCGAGGCGCTCGAGAAATTGAACGCCGCTGATTGCAGCCCTGCCATCGCGTGCATCACGGTCGAGCGGTGCTCGTACTGCACGCCCTTGGGATTGCCGGTCGTGCCGCTGGTGTAGCAGATCATGCAGGGGTCGGTCTCGGAGCCGGTCACCCACTCGAAGTCGCCATCCTCGGCGCCGATCCAGTCCTCGAAGGCGGGCGTGTGTTCGCCGGAGCCTGCCCCGGACTCCGATCCAGGGTCGTAGCAGACGTAGTGCTCAACCATCGGCCAGCGGCTCTTCATGCGGTCGACAATCGGCTGGAAGGCCGCGTCATAGCACAGCACGCGGTCCTCGGCGTGGTTGACGATGTATTCAAGCTGATCGTCGAACAGGCGCGGGTTCACTGTGTGGAGCACCCCGCCCATCCCGGCGACGCCGTACCAGCTGACGAGGTGGCGCGAATGGTTCATCGCCAAGCTCGCCACCTTGTCGCCGGGCTTCAGGCCCAGCCGCTGGAGCGCCTGCGCCATCTTCAACGCATCGCGGCGGATGCCCGCCCAGTCGGTGCGCGTCTCGCTGCCGTCTGCCCAGCGGCTGACGATCTCGCGCGTCGGCGCTTCGCGTGCGGCGTGATCGATCACCGCGCTCAACCGCATCGTCCAGTCCTGCATTGCTCCGAGCCGTTCGCTGGCCATGTTCCAATTCTCTCCCGTGAATTGACGCTCAGCCGTCTCCATCCGGCGTCTGAGCGCGATCATGCCCTCGGAAATGCCCCTTTGCAATCGCTTCGCCCACCTGCCGCCACGTTTCATCGTAACACGGTGAAACAATTTTCTTGCTTGGAACTATCCCCTTTGCTGCTCGAATGAGTGCGTTGTCATCGCAATGGCACCGAGCGGCGCTAGCTCAGCACGGGGCGACCACATTCGAGGATTTCAAAATGAAGAAGACAGCAATTTTACTGGCAGGCGCGGCAATGATCGTCGCCGTGCCAGCGCAAGCGCGCGACGGCAAAGCCTATATCGGCATTGAAGGCGGCGTCAGCTTTGACGACCAAGTCAACATCGACATCGACAATAACCGCCCCGACGGGCTGCTCGACAATGCCGCCATTGCCAACACCAACCTCGGCATCGATGCCGATGTGATCGTCGGTTACGACTTCGGGGCATTCCGGCTCGAAGCTGAAGGCGGCTACAAGCGTGCGGGCTATGAGAGCCTGCAGGTTTTGAACTCCGCGATCCTGCCAGGCGGCCTCACCGTTCCTGCCGGGACCTTCGTCCAGAACCAGCGCGATCTGGAAATCTATAGCGGCATGGTCAACGGCCTCGTCGAATTCGGCAACGACGACGGATTCACGGTCTATGGCGGTGGCGGCGTTGGCTTTGCCAACCTTCGTCTACCGGTCGAAGTTGCGGGCGTCGGCACAGTGGTCGACGACAACGAGACCGACTTCGCTTGGCAGCTGATCGGCGGCGCGCGTCTCGCACTGTCCGAAAATCTCGATCTCGGCGTGAAGTACCGTTATTTCGTCCTCGACAACTTCGACCTTCAGGCTGCCAACGGCGCTCCGCTTCGGGCCGACTATTCGGCGCACTCGGTGCTCGCCAGCCTCACCTTGAACTTCGGTGGCAGCCCCGCGCCGGAACCGGTGATGGCACCCCCGCCCCCGCCGCCGGTGATGGCACCCCCGCCGCCGCCGCGTCCGGTCGCTCCCCCGCCGCCGCCGCGCGTCGCCTGCAACACCGGTCCGTTCATCGTGTTCTTCGACTTTGACCGTTCGGACATCACGCCCGAGGCTGCCGGCATCCTCAACAATGCCGCAACCGCCTATGCGAATTGCGGCACGGCGCGCGTGATGCTTGCCGGTCACACCGACCGCGCGGGCAGCACGCAGTACAACGCTGCACTGGCCGAGCGTCGCAACGATGCGGTGGGCAGCTACATGACCTCGCGCGGCGTGCCGACTGGTCTGGTTTCGACCCAAGCGTTCGGCGAAAGCCAGCCGCGCGTGCCGACAGCCGACGGTGTGCGCGAAGCGCAGAACCGCCGCGTCGAAGTCACTTACGGTCCGGGTTCGGGCATGTAAGCTGGCAGCTTTCAAGCCAGACGATCAGGGAGGGGCCGGAGCGATCCGGCCCCTTCTTGCGTCAGGCGACTAGCCTCAGGTTGCCGCGCTTCTTGAGCGGCGCCAAGGACACCCGCGTGATGCCCTCGACTGCGCCGAGCCGCTCCGCGAGTTCGCCGGTCAGCACGAAGTCACGTCCCAGTCGCAGCTGCACCTGACTACCGTCCGCAATGGCAAGCCATGCCACCACCTCGCCTGCACCCGTCGGACGCTCGCCGCGTGCAATATCGAGCTCGATCTGAAGTTCGAGTAAGGCGCCGACATGGGCAATCTCGCAGGTCAGCTCCATTGCCGTCGTCCCGCTCACCGCAGACAGCGGCCGCGCGCCGCGCACGGTGAGGCGCGGCGGCTCGTCGGGGTTGGGCGCATCAAGCTCGATGGTCAGCAGCAGGCATTCGCCATCGCTTGCCCAGCGCTCGAAATCGGGGACCAGCGACTCTTCAAAACAGGCCGCGGAGAACTGGCCCGTGGCGTCGGAGAAGTCCGCGCGCACGAAGGTGCCGCCCTTGCGGGTGCGGGCCTTGTTGATCCCTTCCACCAGCGCCGCCATCACCGCCGTGCCGCGCCCCCCCGGAGGAGCGCCCGCTTCCATCAGGCTTTGATAGGTGCGCGCGCCGTTGGCCGAGGCGACATCGCGATATTGCTGCACAGGGTGAGCGGAGAAGTAGAAGCCGAAATTCTCGCGCTCCTTGGCCATGCGCTCGGTCCGGGACCACGCGGTAGTCGGTTGCAGGCGCAGGTCGTCCACCGCGCCTGGATCGCCGCCGAACAGCCCGACCTGTCCGCTTGATCGCTCGCGGATCGCGGCATCGGCGACCGCCATCAGCAAGTCGGCATTGGCAAACAGCAGCGCGCGGTCCGGTTCCAAACCATCGAAGGCGCCCGCGCAGATCAGGCCTTCCAGCTGGCGCCGGTTCATCGTGCCCTGCGGCAACCGCTCGAACAGGTCCTTGAGGCTGGTAAAGGCGCCATTCGCATCGCGCTCGTCAACGATCGCCTCCATCGCCTTTTCGCCGACATTGCGGATCCCTGCGAGCGCATAGCGGACGGCGTAACCCGTGTCGGTCTGCTCGACGGTAAACCGCGCGTGGCTGGCGTTGATGTCGGGGGCAAGCACCGCGACCCCGCCCTGCCCGTTCGGATAGCGCCGCGCGTCGTCGACAAAG
Organism: uncultured Alphaproteobacteria bacterium; assembly: GCA_963765775.1. Classification (GTDB taxonomy): domain Bacteria; phylum Pseudomonadota; class Alphaproteobacteria; order Sphingomonadales; family Sphingomonadaceae; genus Erythrobacter. The sequence goes on along the minus strand of CAVXXQ010000005.1, from coordinate 74,143 downwards.
ACTGTAAGCTTTTCCGACTGGTGCATGTCGAAGCACATCGAGGCTGCGTAGAAATCTTCGGGGTAATGCGCCTTTACCCAGGCCGTTTGATAGGACAGCAGCGCGTAGGCAGCAGCGTGCGATTTGTTGAAGCCATAGCCTGCAAACTTGTCGATCAAATCGAACAGCTCATTGGCCTGCTTTGCCTCGATCCCCGAAACCGCCTTGCAGCCATCGACAAAGCGGCCGCGCTGCTGGTCCATTTCGGCCTGAACCTTTTTACCCATTGCACGGCGCAGCAGATCAGCGTCGCCCAGCGAATAGCCCGCAAGCAGCTGTGCGGCCTGCATCACCTGTTCCTGGTAGACGATGATGCCGTAGGTTTCGGCAAGGATCTGCTCGAGCTTGGGATGCGGGTACTCAATCGCCTCCTGGCCATTCTTGCGCCGCCCGAACAAGGGAATGTTGTCCATCGGTCCCGGCCGATAGAGCGCGCCAATGGCGATGACATCCTCGAACCGGCTGGGCTTCACCGCCTTCAGCGTCCGGCGCATGCCTTCGGATTCCAGCTGGAACACGCCGACCGTATTGCCCGCCTGCATGAGGTTATAGACCTGCGCGTCGTCCAAGGGCAGCGCGCCAAGGTCGATGACGATGCCGCGCTCCTCCAGCAGGTCAACCGCCTTCCTCAGTACCGAAAGCGTCTTCAGGCCGAGGAAGTCGAACTTCACCAAGCCCGAGCTTTCGACATATTTCATGTCGAACTGCGTGACCGGCATGTCCGAGCGGGGATCGCGGTACAGCGGCACCAGCTTGGCGAGCGGCCGGTCGCCGATCACCACGCCCGCCGCGTGGGTGGAGGAATTGCGCGGCAGGCCTTCCAATTGCATGGCGAGATCGACGAGGCGCTTCACCTCGCCATTGGTGTCGTATTCCCGCTTGAATTCCGCCACCCCGTTCAGGGCGCGCGGCAGCGGCCAAGGGTCGGTCGGATGGTTTGGCACCATTTTGCACAACCGGTCGACCTGACCGTAGCTCATCTGCAAAATGCGCCCGCAATCGCGCAGCACCGCGCGGGCCTTCAGCTTGCCGAAGGTGATGATCTGCGCGACGTGATCGCTGCCATACTTCGCCTGCACATAGCGGATCACTTCGCCGCGCCGCGTTTCGCAGAAGTCGATATCGAAGTCGGGCATCGAGACGCGTTCGGGGTTGAGGAAGCGTTCGAACAGCAGCCCAAGCCGGATCGGATCGAGATCGGTAATGGTCAGCGCCCAAGCGACCGCCGAGCCCGCGCCCGAACCGCGCCCCGGGCCCACCGGAATGCCCTGTTCCTTGGCCCACTTGATGAAGTCAGCCACGATCAGGAAGTAACCGGGGAAGCCCATGTTTACGATCACGTCGATCTCGAATTCGAGACGATCGAAATAGACCTTGCGCTCGTCTTCGGTCAGATCGGGATAGGCGGCGAGGCGCGCTTCTAGCCCCGCGCGTGAATCTTCCGCGAGCATCCGCGCTTCACCCGAAAGGTCGCCGGCGAGGCTGGGCAGGATCGGCTTGCGATATGGCGGCGCGAAGGCGCAGCGCTGGGCGATCACCAGCGTGTTCGCGGTCGCTTCAGGAAGGTCGGCGAAGGCCTCCTCCATCATGCTCGCCGATTTGACGAAGGCCTGCGGGTTGGAGCGCGGGCGATCATCCGCTTCGATCTGGGTTGAATTGGCGATGCACAGCATTGCGTCATGCGCCTTGTGCATATGCGGCTCGGCGAAATTGGCGGGGTTGGTCGCCACCAGCGGCAGATCGCGGGCATAGGCGAGGTCGATCAACGCCTCCTCCGCGCGTTCGGAAACCGTGTCACCGCTGCGGGCGAGTTCGATGTAAAGCCGCCCGGGGAACAGGGACTGCAAACGGTCGGCGAGATGGCCGGCGGCATCGTGCTGACCCTCGGCCATCAGCCGCGTCAGCCCGCCCTCACCCGAACCGGTGAGCGCGATCAGCCCTTCGGTTCGGCCTTCAAGGTCGTCGAGGGTGACGTGCGGGTCGCGCTCCAGCGGACGGTCCAAGTGCGCGCTCGAGACAAGGTGGCAAAGGTTGTCATACCCCGCATCGTCCTGCGCTAAGAGCGGCAGGTAATCCACCGTCCCGCGTTCATCGCCCCGCGCCACGCCGAGCAGCGCACCGATAATCGGCTGAACGCCTTCGCTCTTGCAGGCGGCGGCGAAGGGCATGATGCCATAGAGCCCGTTGCGGTCGCAGATCGCGATGGCCGGATAGCCGCGCTCCTTCGCCAGCTTGGCGATGTCCTTCGGGTCGATAGCCCCTTCGAGCATCGAATAGGACGACAGCACGCGCAGGGGGACGAAGGGGGCAAAGGACATCCTTCGCAATCTAGGAATTCGCAGCAATTCTCAAAGCACCTTGCCGCTTAACCTGTGCACAGGGCGGCGCAAAAGCTCAAAGCAGCTTCTCGATGTCCTTGGCGATCTTGTCGGGCGCGTCGGTCGGTGCGTAGCGGCGCACCACCTTGCCCTGGCGATCGATCAGGAACTTGGTGAAGTTCCACTTGATCGCAGTCGTCCCCATCAGGCCCTTGGCCTCGCTCTTCATCCAGTCGTAAAGCGGCGAGGCGCCTGCGCCATTGACCTCGACCTTCGCCATCAGCGGGAAGGTTACACCAAAATTGACCTTGCAGAACTGCTCGATCTCGTCGGCATTGCCCGGTTCCTGCCCGCCGAACTGGTTGCAGGGGAAGCCCAGCACTTCAAAGCCGCGTTCATGATAATGCTGGAACAGCTTCTCGAGCCCGTCATACTGGGGCGTGAAGCCGCATTTGCTGGCGGTGTTGACCACCAGCAGCACCGTGCCGAGCTTGTCCTTGAGGTCGAGCGCGGCACCCTTGTTGGTGGTGACGCTGAAGTCGGCGATGGTCGTCATCGTTGCAAATCCCCTTAGAGCCCTTCGAACAGCACGCCTTCCTTGAGGCGCACCACCCGGTCCATTTTCGCAGCAAGCCGCTCGTTATGCGTTGCGACCAGCGCCGCGCTGCCCTCGCCGCGCACCAGCGACAGGAATTGGGCCAGCACCGCGTCGGCGGTGTGTTCGTCGAGATTGCCGGTCGGCTCGTCCGCCAGCACCAGCGTCGGCCGGTTGGCGAGCGCGCGGGCGACCGCCACGCGCTGCTGCTCGCCGCCCGAAAGCTGGCTGGGACGGTGCGTGAGGCGCTCTGCGAGGCCAAGGCTCGACAGGATGCTGTCGGCGCGCATCACAGCATCTGCGCGGGGCACTTCGCGGATCATCTGCGGCATCACCACGTTCTCGCGCGCGTCGAAATCGGGGAGGAGGTGATGGAACTGGTACACAAAGCCGAGATGCTCTCGGCGCAGGGCCGTGCGCTCGTCGCCGGTCATGTGCTCGGCCTTTTGCCCACCAATCGCAATCGAGCCTTCGAACCCGCCTTCCAGCAGGCCGACGGCTTGCAGCATGGTCGACTTGCCCGAGCCCGAGGGACCAAGCAGCGCAACAATCTCGCCCGGCATGATGTCGAGATCGACGCCGCGCAGCACATCGATGCGCTGCCCGCCCTGCTCGAAGGAACGCCTGAGGCCGCGAAGGCTGACGATCGGCTGGATACTATTCATAGCGAAGCACCTGAACCGGATCGGTATTGGCCGCCTTGAGCGCCGGGTAGAGCGTCGCAAGGAAGCTCATCGTCAGCGCCAGGGTGACGATGCCGAGGACTTCCCACGGATCGGTGCGCGACGGCAGGGTTGAAAGGAACCGCACTTGCGGGTCCCAAATCTCCTGTCCGGTGGCAAAGGCGATGAAATCGACGATCGGCTCACGGAAGAACAGCACGATGGCCCCCAAAAGGAGCCCGGCGGCGGTCCCGATCGCGCCGATCGTGGTGCCGGTGGTGACGAAGATCTTGAGCATCGAGCGCCGCGTCGCGCCCATCGTGCGCATGATTGCGATGTCGCGGGTCTTGGCGCGGACCAGCATCACAAGGCTGGAGAGGATGTTGAACGCTGCGACCAGCACCATGAAGCTCAATGCAAAGAACATTGCCACCCGCTCGACCTGCAAGGCCTCGAACAGCGCCGAGTTCATTGTCTTCCAGTCGGCGATCACCGCCTTGCCGGAAAGCTGCTTGGATACAGGCGCGAGAATTTCGCCGACCTTGTCGGGATCATCAACCGTGATCTCGATCTGCGCCACCGAATCGCCCATAAGCAGCAGGGTCTGCGCGTCCTTCAGGGGGAGCATCACGAACTTCTCGTCGAAGGTGTAGATGCCAACCTCGAAGATCGCGCCGACTTCAAAGCCGACCTGGCGGATCGAAGTGCCAAAGGGCGTCGAACGGCCCGAGGGGTTGATGATGGTGATCACATCGCCAACGCGGATGCCGAGGTTCTGCGCCAATTGGCTGCCGATCGCGACGCGGCCAAGGCCACTTTCTTGCGCTGGCGCGTAGAGGCTGCGCATATCGCCAAGCACCACCTTATCGCCAAGCGCCTTGATGTCCTTGTCGCTCTGCCCCCGCAGGAAGATCCCCTCGACCCGGCCGTTGTAGTTGATCAGCAGCGGCTGTTCGATCATCGGCGAGGCTTCGACCACGCCCGGCGTGCGTTCGACATTGGCGAGGATGCTCTGCCAGTTATCGAGCCGCCCGCCATAAGCCTGCACCACCGCGTGACCGTTCAGCCCGGTGATCTTGTCGAGCAGTTCGCCGCGAAAGCCGTTCATCACGCTCATCACAATCACCAGCATCGCGACCGAGAGCATCACGACCCCGACCGAAATGCCTGCGACCAGCGCAATGAAAGCCTCCCCCTTGCCGGGCCAGAGGTAGCGCTTGGCGATCATCCATTCGAAAGGGGAGAGCATGGGTGGTGAGGGTTGCCCGTTGTTCGGTGAACGCTGCCTGTAGAGCGCCGCGCCCCTACCCGCAATCCCTGCCCGCGGGGGCTTGGCCTGTCACGGCGCGGTCACCAAAAAGCCGGGCATCGGACTTCGGCTTTTCCTTGTAATTGGTCTGTCACATCGCCATTGGGGCCGTGCGTTCCGGAAGCTTTCTGCGCGGACAGTCTGGTGATGCCGATGACACCCCTCAATGTGACCCACCCCTTCCTCGACGCCGATGGCGACAAGCTGCGCGAGGAATGCGGTATCTTCGGTGCGATCCGCGCGAGCGATGCTTCGGCGACCACTGCGCTCGGCCTCCATGCGCTGCAGCACCGTGGGCAGGAAGCGGCCGGGATCGTCAGCTATGACGGCAAGGAATTCTACGCCCGCCGCGGCCTCGGCCATGTCGCCGAGAACTTCACCTCCTCCGATGCAATCGCTTCGCTTCCCGGTCACATGGCAGCAGGCCACGTGCGCTATTCGACCACCGGCGGGGCAGGCCTCAGGAACGTCCAGCCGCTTTATGCCGACCTTGCAAGCGGCGGCTTTGCGGTCGCGCATAATGGCAACATCTCCAACGCGATGACCTTGCGGACGGACCTTGTGAACAAGGGCTCGATCTTCCAGTCGACCTCCGACACCGAGGTAATCATTCACCTCGTCGCCACAAGCCGCTATCCGACCATCGCCGACCGCTTGGTCGACGCGCTCCGGCTGGTCGAAGGCGCCTATGCGCTGATCGTCATGACGCCCGAGGGCATGATCGCTTGCCGCGACCCGCTCGGCATCCGGCCGCTGGTGATGGGCCGCTCAGGCGACGCGATCATGTTCGCGTCCGAGACCGTCGCCTTCGATGTGGTCGGTGCCGAGGTGATCCGCGAGGTTGAGCCGGGCGAGCTCATTATGGTCGATTTCGCGGGCGAAATCCGCTCGATTCGCCCCTTCGGCAGCCCCTCGCCGCGCCCCTGCATCTTCGAGCACGTCTATTTCAGCCGGCCCGATTCCGTCTTTGCGGGCCGCTCGGTGTACGAGGCGCGCAAGGCAATCGGCATGGAGCTCGCTATCGAAGCCCCGTGCGAGGCCGATCTTGTCGTCCCCGTGCCCGACAGCGGCGTGCCCGCAGCAATCGGCTTTGCGCAAGCATCGGGCCTGCCTTTCGAGCTTGGCATCATCCGCTCGCACTATGTTGGGCGCACCTTCATCCAGCCGTCGGACGGCGCGCGCAATTCGAGCGTCAAGCGTAAGCACAACGCCAACCGCGCCCTCGTGGAAGGCAAGCGGATCGTGCTGATCGACGATTCGATCGTGCGCGGCACCACGAGCCTCAAGATCGTCGAGATGATGCGCGAGGCGGGCGCTGCCGAAGTCCACTTCCGCGTCGCCAGCCCGCCGACCGCGCATTCCTGCTTCTACGGCGTCGACACGCCCGAACGCTCAAAGCTGCTGGCCGCGCGCATGGAGCTGGAACCGATGCGCGAATTCATCAAGGCCGACAGCCTCGCCTTCATCTCAATCGACGGGCTTTACCGCGCGGTCGGGCGCGAGGGGCGTGACAAGGCCTTTCCGCAGTTCTGCGACGCCTGCTTCACGGGCGAATATCCGACCAGCCTCACCGACCTTGCGCTGGCCGAGCAAAAGGCCGCCGAGCTTCCCTTTGCCGACCCGAAAGCTGCCTGACCCATCATGACCGACACTTCCAAGCCGTTCGCCGGAAAGACCGCGCTTGTCACCGGCGCCAGCCGCGGCATTGGCGCCGCCACCGCCAAGGCGCTCGCCGCGTCGGGTGCGCACGTCATCCTCGTCGCCCGCAAGGTCAAGGCCTTGGAGGCGGTGGAGGATGCGATCCACGACGCCGGCGGCACCTCGACCATCGCGCCCGTTGATCTGACCGAGCCCGAAGCCGTCACCCGCCTCGCCGCCGCGATCGCGGGGCGCTGGCAGACGCTCGACATCATGGTGCTCGCCGCTGCCTACCTGCCCGAACTTACCCCGGCCTCGCAGATGGAGCCCAAGCAGTTCAACCAGGCGCTGCTTACCAATGTCGTTTCCACGCAGGCACTTATCGCGGGCTTCGACCAGATGCTGCGCCGCGCGCCGGCGGGCCGGATCATCGGGCTCACCAGCTCTGTCGGCGCTGCGCCCCGCCCTTACTGGGGCGCTTACGGCGCCACCAAGGCGGCTTTTGAAAACCTGCTGGCGACCTATGCCGCCGAGGTCGAGCGCCTGTGCCCCTTGCGCATCGCTCTCGTCGATCCCGGCGCGACCCGCACCGAAATGCGCGCCCGCGCCTATCCGGGCGAGGATGCTTCGACCATCAAGCCGCCCGAGGTGGTCGCTGACCGCCTTGTCGCGTTGCTCACCGAAGGCTTCGAGGGCCTACACCGCGAACGCATCGACTGAGCGGCAACGATCAGGCCCTGCTTGATCCGTCGTTAACCACCTTTGCTAGCCGTCCGTTAGGGAACGCAAGCGCATCACGGCGCGCGGACCACTTCGCCCCGAGAGACCGCAGGCTTCGAACCAAGGTAGTTTAGCGATGCCGCCGATTAGCGACCCCTACAAGTCCGCAGCACAGGAAGATCGCTGCGGCCCGCGCACGCGTTTGACGATTCCCGCCACCTTGCGTGCGTCGGGCGGACGCGCATTTCAGAGCGTGGTCCACGATCTTTCGATCTCCGGCTTCTCCGCCGCCTCGATCAACCGGATGCACGAAGGCCAGCTGTGCTGGCTGACGCTGCCGGGGCTTGAGGCGCTGCAGGCCGAAGTCGTGTGGTGGGACAACTGCGTTGTCGGTTGCGCCTTTTCGGAGCTGCTCAGCCCGATCGTTCACGACAACATCCTGCAGCGCTACAGCAACATCGGATCTTACCGCCAGGTGATCTGAGGCAGCGCTTACAGCCGGTGTTTCACGTGAAACATCGCTTCAGAGCCCCGCTAAAGGGGGTCTAGAGGGGGTCTAACAAGGGTCTAGAAGGGGTCTAAACCGCGCTACGGCGGGTCTGGACGCCTCTAAAACGCTCCTGAATCTGGCCCCTCGCACGCATCAATCGATGCTCGCCGCGATCTTCCGGCTCAGATCGAGCAACTGCCCCCGCTCCGCGCCGCCGCTCGCCTGCGCCCAATTGCCGACATAGGCGAAGACAATGCCCTGTCCGGGGCGCTGGCCGGGGAAAATCGTGATCCCCTGCCCGAAGATCCCCTGCGCGCCGTAAGTGCCTTGCGGGTAGGTCCACCACTGGTAACCATAGCCGAAGCCGCTGGTCCCGAAATCGACCTGGCTGCCCGTCGCCTCGGCAAACCATCCTTCCGGCACGATGCCTTTTCCGCCCTCCAGCGCAAACTGGCCCATGCGCGCATAGTCGCCCAGCGTGATCGACAGGCAGCACCCGCCGATATTGCCGCCGCGCGGATCGACCATCCAGAACAACCCGCCCGCAAACCCGGCAGGCTCGGCGATCTTGGATTGCGCATATTCGGCAAGCGGTTTGCCAACCGCATTCTCGACCAGCACGCCGATGAGGTTCGTCTCGCCGGTCTTGTAGACCCACTTTTCCCCCGCCGGCGCCTCCCGCGGGAGCGCCTTCATCTGCGCCACGATCGCGTCGGCGCCATATTGCACCACGAAGCGGTTCATCTGCGCGACGTCGGAATTGGGATCGGTGTAGTTTTCATCCCACTTGACCCCGCTCGTCATGGTGGCGAGCTGGCGCACCGTGACGCCTTCGTAAGCCGAGCCCTTGAGGCCCGGGATATACTTGGTCACCGGATCATTGAGACTGGCGATGAAGCCGTCCTTGATCGCCGCGCCCAGCAGCGTCGAGGTGAAGCTCTTGGCGACCGAGAAGCTGGTCCAGCGATCTTTCGCGGTAAGTCCGAGGCCGTATTCCTCGTGCACAACTTTGCCATCGACCAGCACCATCACGCCGGCGGTGTTGCTCACCTTCATCAGCGCGGTGATCTCGGCCTGCAAGGCGGGGCTGAGCGGCGCGCCCTTGGGCAGCATCCGCGGGGTCTTGGCGGCGGGGACTTCGTGTCCGGCAAACCATTGCTCCATCGCGCGGAAACGCTCGGAACGCTGGGCATCGGACCAGAACAGGACCTGTAGTTCGGACTGGTCACGCGCCGGTGGCTGGACCAACCGCACTGTGGGCGCAGGCGGTCCGCTCGCAGCGGGCGCGCTGCCCCCAGAGCCGCCCCCAGAGCCGCCCCCAGAGCCGCCAACGCACCCCGCCAGCATAACCGCCAGCACCGCGCCTGAAACCATGCCTGTGATCCGGCCCATCAATCTCACCCTCTCGTCTGTTATGCGCAAGGCTTAGGCGCGTGGAGGGCGCAGGAGCAAGCCCCCGTCAGCCGTCCTTCAGCGTCTTGAGCGCCGCCAGCGCCCGCTCGCGCGCTTGCCGGTGCGGGACGATCTTGCGCGGATAGCCCGATGGTCTGCGCCCGAACTCCTCGGGATCGTGGATGTAGGGCTGCTCCATGCGCGCCAGCTCGGGCACATAGGTGCGGATATAGCGCGCGGCGTCAAACTTCTCGGACTGCGACAGCGGGGCCATGATCCGGCTGAACATGTTGCTGTCCACCCCCGTCCCTGCGGTCCACTGCCAGTTGGTGGCGTTGGACGCGTAATCGGCATCGCACAGCGTGTCCCAGAACCACTGCTCGCCCGCGCGCCAGTCGATCAGCAGGTGCTTGATGAGGAAGCTGGCGGTAATCATCCGCACGCGGTTGTGCATCCACCCGGTCTGCCACAGCTGGCGCATCCCGGCGTCGACGATCGGGTAGCCGGTGCGGCCCTGCTGCCAAGCTTTCAGATCGCGCGCGGCGGCTTCATCGGTGGCGGGATCGCGCCACGGGAAGCGGTCAAAATCCTCGCGGTAGTTCTGCGTCGCATATTTCGGGAATTGCAGGATCGCGTTCTGGGAGTAATCGCGCCAGATCAGCTCGCCTTCGTAGGTTTCCCAGCCCTTGGACTTGTGGTGTTTGAGGGCGTGCCAGATCTGGATCGGCGAAATCTCGCCGAAGTGGAGGTGCGGGGAAAGGCGCGAGACCTTGTCCACGCTCGGCAGGTTGCGCTTGTCGTCATAGGTGTCGACATCGGCTTCCCATCCGGCGAGGCGTTCGTGCGCCGCGTCCTCGCCGACTTGCCAGAACTCCGCCATGCCGCCCGACCAGTCGGGTGTGATGGGGAGCAGGTTCCATGATGCGAGGTCGTCGGAGGCGGGCCAGCTTGCGGGCGCGGTGAGTTTTTCCGGCGCGGGGAGTTCGTCACGCGGCGGGAATGCGGCGCGCACCGCGCGGCTGAACGGGGTGTAGATCTTGTACTGCCCGCCGGTGCCGGTGGTGATGCTGCCGGGCACCATCAGGTAGTTGCCGTGGTGGAGGTGCAGGTCGTGGCTCTTGGCCAGCTTGCGCTCGGCATTCAGCCACCACGGTTCGTAATGGTGGTTGGCGTGGATGGTTACCGCGCCGGTTTCGGCGGCCAGCTTCGCGAGTTCCTCAACCGCATCGCCGCGCCGCAGGATCAGCTTGCTGCCCTTGGCCTCAAGGCTCTTGGCGAGGCTCGTCAGCGAGTGATGCAGCCACCAGCGCGATGCGCCGCCATAGGCGTGATGCTTGGGCGCCTCGTCGTCGAGGATGTAGACCGCGATGACGGGGCCAGCCTTGGCGGCGTGGTAGAGCGCAGGATTGTCAGCCAGCCGCAGATCGCGCCGCAGCCATACGAGTTGGGTGTTGGACAAAACAAACTCCGTTCGCCCTGAGCTTGTCGAAGGGCTGCTCTTGTTCTTCACCATCGTTCGAGAAGAAAGAGCAGGGCTTCGACAAGCTCAGCCCGAACGGGTGTGGGAGGGAAATGCTCCTACCCCGAAGGAAGTTCCTGACACTTCACATCCGGCAGCGCGAGCGAGAACTGGTCCCGCACCCGGGGATCGGTGAAGCGCGCATCGCGCAGGATCACTGAACCGTCCGGCGCGCGGGTCAGGAAGGGCGCACGCGACCAGAACAGAAAGGCGTCGAGCTGGGAGTTGGTGCGGCGGGCTGCGGTCAAGTCGGGGAACGCGCAAAGCTCGGCCGGATCAACTAATGGTATCCAATTGAGGGCTGAATCGTTCCAGTAATACCATCCGTCCCGATTCCCCGAGAGCATCTCTCTCGCCAAGGACAAGACCGGCAAGGGGCTATTGATCACGTCGGTAGACGCGCTCTCGGGTTCGGGCTTCGACGCCGAGATCGCCCCGTTCACCCCGATATACACAAGCATCGCCGCCAGCCCGACCTGTGCAGGCCGCGCCCACTCGCCCCCCGCCTTCTCCCGCCGCCGCGACACCCACACTGCCGCGATCAGCATCGCCCACAACCACGGGTCGATGATGAACAGCGTGTCGCCGTAGAACCACTGCGAGGAAAACGGCTCCAGCAGCCGGATGCCGTAGACGTTGAGCCAGTCCATCGCCGGGTGCGTCAGGCAGCCGATGAAGGCGAGCGCGAACAGCCAGCCGAAGCGCACCGGCAGCCGACCCTCGGGCCGCGTCCCGCGCTTCCATTGCCAGCGGTCGAAGCCCCACAGCAGCCCCGCCAAGATCAAGGGCAGCAGCACCAGCGCGGGCGGGCCGTGGGTGATGCCGCGCCGGAAGGCGAGGTGCTCCAGCCCGTCGAGCCAGAAAAAGCACGCCGCGTCCACATCCGGCAGGTTCGCACCGATGATCAGCGCGGGCATCGCGAGGCCGGTCTTTTGCTTCAGTCCCGCCTGCCCCAGCACCGCGCCGACGAGGCTATGTGTCAGATTGTCCATATCTTTGCAGGCTAGCGCGCCGCACGCCCTCGCGCGAGTGCAAATGCGCTTGGATTTCGCTCCCGCCCTCGCCTATCGCAGCGGCCAAAGACGCGGGAGAGAACCACGATGACCGACACCCCCTATATCCGCCCCGACATGAAGGGCTTCCTCGACATGATGGCGGCGGCGGGCGGGCCAAAGCTTGTCGACATGACGCTGGAAGAGGCGCGCGCGTCCTATCAGGCGATGCACAATATCGCCGACCGCCCGGCCCGCGCGCTGGCGGTGATCCGCGACCTTGCCTGCCCGGGGCCGCACGGCGAGATTCCCCTGCGCCTTTACGACGCACGCGAAACCCGCGACGAAGCCTCGCCGGTGGTGATGTTCTTCCACGGCGGAGGCTTCGTGATCGGCGATCTCGACACCCACCACGCGCTGTGCACCGAGATCGCCGCGCTGATCGACCTGCCGCTGGTAGCGGTTCACTACGCCCGCGCCCCCGAAGCGCCCTTCCCAGCCGCGATCCTCGATTGCGAGGCGGCGACGCGCTGGGTGGCGGGCAGCCCCGCAGAGTTGGGCCGCACCGCCAGCGGCATCATCACCATCGGCGACAGCGCGGGCGGCAATGCCACCGTGGTGGTCAGCCAGCTGCTCGGCACGAACCCCGCCGCCGTGCCGGTGGTGCTGCAAGTGCCGATCTTTCCGCTGGTCGCCGACGCGAACGGCTCGGCGAGCATGGAGGCCTTCTCGGACGGCTTCCTGCTCACCGCAGACACGATGGGCTTCTTCGATGCTGCCTACGCCGCCGACCGCAGCGACCCGCGCGGCTTCCCGATCCTTTCCGATCACAGCACCGCGCCGCCCACCATCGTCGTCACCGCCAGCCTTGATCCGATCCGCGATTCGGGCCGCGCCTATGCCAAGGCGCTGGTGGACGCTGGGCGCGATGTGGTGTTCATCGAAATGCGCGGGGTGACGCATAGCTTCACCAACCTGCGCGCAGCAGTGCCCAGCACACAGCGCGACCTTGAACGGGTTGTCGCAGCCATGAAGTTCATGCTGGAAAACCCCGCATGAGCCCCGAAGACCTCCCCTATCGCCCCTGCGCGGGCTTCATGCTGCTGAATGCCGAGGGCCAGGTCTTCGTCGGCCAGCGCATCGACCCTTCCGCGCACGGTTTCTGGCAGATGCCGCAGGGCGGGATCGACAAGGGCGAGGACACCCGCACCGCCGCCTTGCGCGAGCTGGAGGAGGAAACCGGCATCGGCGCGCATCTGGTCGAGGTGATCGCCCCCGCCTCGCGCGCGATTCGCTACGATCTGCCGCCCGAGCTGCTCGGCAAGGTGTGGAAGGGCAAATATCGCGGGCAGGAACAATACTGGTTCCTCGGCCGGTTCCTCGGCACCGATGCCGACATCAACCTCGAAGCGCATAATCCGGCTGAATTCAACGAATGGCGCTGGATTGACCCAAGCCTGCTGCCCGACGTGATCGTGCCCTTCAAGCGCGCGGTCTATGAAGAGGTGCTGGCCGAGTTCCGCGAGCTGATCTAGCTGGCTTGCGCGCGGACCTGACCGATGAGCTGCGCAGTGACCGACCAGTAGACCGCCAGATCGGTAAGTTCGAGATTGTCGAGCGTGTCCGCCCCCCCAAGGAACAGCGGCTTGCGATAACCGATGCACTGGCCCGGCCCGGGCGCTGCGCCGCCAGCATCGCGCCATGACTGGTAGAAGCCGAAGGCCAACGCCGCATCGGGATTGTCGACCAGTTCGGACGCTTCGAATTCGGCGAGATCGACCGGGATTTCCAGGGCCTCGGCCGTGCCGGGTTCGAGCAAGAGTACCTCGCCAGCGCGCGCATTGTCGGTCGCGAACACACGTCCCAGCCAGTCGGCACCGAAAATCGTGATCCGCCCGGCAAACTCGGGGAAAGCGGCGGCCACGTCATCAGCAATCGCTGCAACGTCGTCGCCGCTCAATCGGCGATAGGCCCCCAGCGCGATCAGATCATCAAGCGTCGGTTCGGCGGGCCAATCAATGCCATCGCCGCCGCCTGCACTCTTTTTCTTGCCGAACCCGAACATCGGACGCCCCCGTCAGTTTGTGGCAGGCGCGGCCTTGTCCGTATCGACCGCCAGCCTAGGCGAAGGCCCGCGTGCGATGCTGCTCTGAAGCGCCACGGTTTCGGGGCATCCCTCGCCGCACAGCGATTGCAGCGTGGCAAGGTTGCGCTTGGCTTTTTCGAGCGCGCCCTTCTCGACCAGCGCGGTGCCTTCGCCCGAAATGGCGGCAAAGTTGCCCGGATCACGCTCCAGCGCCTCGCGGTAGTAGCGGATCGCCTTGCCCTGCAGCCCTTGCTGGCGCGCGGCGTTGGCGAGTTCGATGAAGACCGGGGTGTAGGCGGGATCGACCGCCAGTGCGGCTTCGAAAGCGTCAATCGCGGCCTGCGCCTCACCTGCATTAAGCGATGCCTGCCCCTGCACGATCAGCGCCGCGGCGCGCGGATCGGGAGCGGCGCTTGCACCTGCGCTGGAGATGCTCGCCGTCATGGCCAGACACAGCGACAAAGCGGCGGCAGCAGGCGCAAAACGCATCAGAAGCTCCTTCAGTGCTTGAGACCGGGAACCGGACGGCTGGGTCATATCACCATATGCGTATCATGGTGAACGAAGGCACGCGACGAAAAAACCATCCGTGCCGTCGTGGAGCGGATCCATCCGGATTCCTGCCCCGCGAGGCTTGCCCACGGGCAGCGCCAGCGCCTCTGTCGTCCAGCCCGGATGGCGCGTGAGGAAGGCGGTGATCCGGTCCGCCCCTTCGGCATCGAGCACCGAGCAGGTAACGAACGCGATCGAGCCGCCCGGGCGCACGAGGTGCACGGCAATATCGAGCACATGGTCCTGCAGCGCATTGAGGCGCGCCAGTTCCGCAGGGTCGAGTCGCCAGCGTCCTTCGGGGCTACGCCGCCAGGTGCCGCTGCCCGAACACGGCGCGTCGACCAGCACGTGATCGGCCTTGACGACCCACGGATGAAGCGTGCGCATCTCGCGGCCCGGATCGAGCAGCACGGTATGATCGACTTCGGCCCCTGCCCGCGCAGCACGCGGCGCAAGGTTGCCGAGGCGGCGCTTGTCGGTGTCGGCCGCGACGATACTCGCCGCATTGCCGAGCCGCGCGGCGATCGCCAGCGTCTTGCCGCCGCCGCCTGCGCACAGGTCGATGATGGTGTCACCCGGCGCAATCGGCAGCGCCTCGACGATCAGCTGACTGCCGAGGTCCTGCACCTCGACGAGGCCCTGCTCGTAGGCATCCCATTGCTCAACCTGCGTGCCCGAATCGAAGCGCAGGCCCTGCGCAGAAGCGAGCGGCTCGCCCGCTTCGGGGAGTTCCAGCCCTTCGCGGTCGGCTTTCAGCGCATTGACCCGCACATCGAGCGGCGCGCGCGCCAAGAGCGCGGCAATCTGGCGGCCGCCGAGGCCCGAATTGCGCAGGGCCGAGGCGAGCCACTTGGGTGCAAGCCCAGTATCGGCCGCCTTCTCGTCTTCGGCACGGGGTGCGGGGCCGTGGGGGGAGCCGTCGAACAGCGCCGCAACCGTCTCGTCCGTCCCGGCCACCGCCAGCATCGCTGCCCGCCCATTTGCCGGCACGGGGCCGCACAGGCGGATCGCTTGATACACCAGATCACGCACCGCGCGCCGGTCCTTCGATCCGGCATAGCGGCGGGCGCGGAAATATTCGGCGATGATCCGGTCGGCAGGCGCGCCCTTGGTGCGCGCGGCGGGAATGATGCTGTCGAGCAGCTCGATCGCCGCCTCGACGCGTGCGGCGGGGGTCATGCCCCCTTACCGATGATGAGGTTCTCAGCGTGTGGGATAGTTGGGTGCCTCTCGGGTGATGGCGACATCGTGGACATGGCTTTCGGAAAGCCCCGCATTGGTGATCCGCACGAACTTCGCGCGTTCCTGCAATTCGGTGATCGTGCGCGAGCCTGTGTAGCCCATCGCGGCCTTGATCCCGCCGACGAGCTGGTGGACGACATCCGACGCGGGGCCTTTGAACGGCACCTGCCCTTCAATCCCTTCAGGCACCAGCTTCATCGCGGAAACGTCCTGCTGGAAGTAGCGGTCGGCCGAGCCGCGTGCCATCGCGCCGACCGAGCCCATGCCGCGGTACGACTTGTAGGAGCGACCCTGGTAGAGGAACACTTCGCCCGGGCTTTCGGTGGTGCCGGCCAACATGCTGCCGATCATCACGCTGGAGGCTCCGGCGGCGAGCGCCTTGGCGGCATCGCCCGATGTGCGCAGGCCACCGTCGGCGATCACCGGCACGCCCGACTTGGCAGCCTCGGCAGCGCTTTCCATGATTGCGGTGAGCTGCGGCACGCCGACGCCTGCGACCACGCGGGTGGTGCAGATCGAGCCCGGGCCGATCCCGACCTTGACCGCGTCTGCCCCTGCATCGACCAGCGCGCGGGTCGCTTCGGCGGTGGCGACGTTGCCCGCGATCACCTGCACGGAATTGGAGAGCTTCTTCACCCGCTCTACCGCACGGGCGACTTCGATGTTGTGGCCGTGGGCGGTGTCGATGACGATCACGTCGACCTCGGCATCGACCAGCGCCTCGGTGCGCGCAAAGCCCGCATCACCCACGGTGGTCGCCGCTGCGACGCGCAGGCGTCCGGTGCCGTCCTTGGTCGCGTGGGGGTAATTGACCGCCTTCTCCATGTCCTTGACGGTGATGAGGCCGATGCAGTGGAAGGCATCGTCGACTACCAGCAGCTTCTCGATCCGGCGGGCATGCAGCAGCCGCCGCGCCTCTTCCTGCCCGGTGCCCAGCGGCACGGTGGCGAGGTTTTCGGTCGTCATCAGCTCGCGCACCGGCTGGAGCGGGTTTTCGGCAAAGCGCACGTCACGGTTTGTGAGAATGCCGCACAGCCGGCCGGCCGTATCGACCACAGGAATCCCGCTGATCCGGTGAAGCTGCATCAGCGTCTGCGCCTCGCCCAGCGTCGCATCGGGGTGGATGGTGATGGGGTTGACCACCATGCCGCTCTCGTAACGCTTCACGGCGCGCACGGCGGCGCATTGCGCGGCGACGTCGAGATTGCGGTGGAGCACGCCGATACCGCCCAGCTGCGCCATCGCGATCGCCATGTCGGCCTCGGTCACGGTGTCCATCGCCGAGGAAAGCACCGGGATGCTCAAGCCGATGTCGCGGGTTAGCCGGGTCGAGGTGTCGGCCATGCTCGGCAGCACGCTGCTTTCCGCAGGGCGGAGCAGCACGTCGTCAAAGGTAAGGCCGAGCGGGATATCCATGAACGCCACTTTCGCAAAATCGGTGAGGGGATCTCCTCTGACGGGAGATTCGTGGCGGCCCATGTAACGACAGAGCCCCGCTTGCGCTAGGGGCGCGGCTCTGCGCGTGCCGGATAGCGTGCGGGATCGGCAATCTGACGGATCACCGCCTCGTGCAGCAGCAGGTCTTCGACCGCCCCGCCGTACTCGACAACCGCCGCCTCGTCCGAGGGTTTGTGGTAGCGGGTGGCAAGGAAGGGGTCGAGAATGCTGCGCGATCCATAGGTGGCGCTCATCAACACGGTCGGCACGCCGGCCTGAGTCAGCACCCAGCCGTCCTGCCGCTGGAGGAAGCTGTCGGCGAGGAGCTGGTCGCCCATGCTCCGCCCGCTTTTTGCGACGGCGGCGGTGATGACGGCATCGAGCGCCGCATCACGGCCCCGCCCGATCAGGCCGACCGGGCTTCCCGCAGGCGCAACCGCCATCATGTCGAGGTTGAAGGCGGCGACAATGCTGCCGAGCGGCAACGGCGGATTGCGCACGAAAGACCGGATGCCGAGCAGCCCCGCCTCCTCGGCGGTGGTGGCGAGGAAGTAGACATCGCGCTCCAGCGGCGGGCCTGCCTTGAGGCGCCGCGCGAGTTCCAGCATCATCGCAACGCCGCTGGCATTGTCGGCCGCGCCGTTGCAGATCCGGTCGAGCTCGCCGGGCGCGCCGCATTCGCCGAGGTGATCCCAATGCGCCAGCACCAGCACCGCGCCTGCGCCGGGCGCGGTGCCGGGAAGCTTGCCGATGATGTTGTGACTCAAGAACTCGCGCCGGTCGGAGCTCGCGTCGATATTGACCGCAAGGTTGAGCTCGAGCGGATCGGAGCCGGTCGCGTCCCTGTCCGCATCGGCCTTGAATACCTGCCAGCGGCGCGCGCCGATCACCTTCGCAAAAGCGCTATCGGTGATGTAGGCGGCAAAATGGTCCTGCTCGTCACTGGCGAGAATCAGCTTGGGGCGGTCCTCGCGGCGGCGCACCGCTGCGAGCGCGTCACGGTCAGGCACCACGGTCAGCACCGCGGTCGCCTGCTGGTTGAACAACGCCTCGCGCCGCGCGGTATCGCGGCCCGGATCGGCGAGCATCACCGCCACCGCGCCGGCCAGCCTGTCGCCGAGCACCGAGCCATCGCCATAACCGACAAACACCACCGGCGCGCCCGTCCCCGGCCCGCCGATCGCCAGCGCGCGGCGGCGCGGGGTGTAGACCGCGGCATCGGTTTCGGGAACGACGACGCGGTCACGGCCCTGCCAGAGGGTAAGCTGCGCTGTGTCAGGCTTGATCGAAAGCAGGTCGACCGGCAGGCGCCAGGTGGAGCCAGGGTCGTTGGTGCCGGATTCGAGGCCGATTTCGGCCATGCTCCGTTCGATCCACGCGAAGGTGGCGCGCCCGCCCGCCGTGCCCGGCTGGCGTCCCGCGAGCTCGTCGCCGGAGAGTATCTCGACATCGGTGCGCATCCGCTCGGCGATGGCGTCGCGCGCGGCCGGGCTGACCGTGGCGACCGGCGCAGGCGCGCAGGCGCCGAGCGTGAGGCTCGCCAGAAGCACAGCGAACACAGGAACGCGCAGGCGCCTCATTCCGCCGTCCAGCCCCCGTCTATGGCGTAGTTCGCGCCGGTGATGTTGCGCGCCGCCTCGCCGCACAGAAACACCGCCATCGCGGCGACATCTTCGGGCAGGACGAAGCTCTTGGTCGGCTGCTTGGCGAGCAGCACGTCGTTCATCACCTGCTCGCGGGTCAGCCCCCGCGCCGCCATCGTGTCCGGGATCTGGTTTTCGACCAACGGCGTCCAGACATAGCCGGGCGAGATGCAGTTGGCGGTGATGCCGTGGGTGGCCAGTTCCAGCGCGATCGTTTTCGTGAAGCCCGCCAGCCCATGCTTGGCCGCGACATAGGCGCTTTTGAACGGCGAGGCGGCGACCGAGTGGGCGCTGGCGGTGTTGATGATCCGTCCCCAGCCCTTCGCCTTCATCCCCGGCACCGCGAGGCGCGTCGTATGGAACGCAGCCGAAAGGTTGAGGCCGATGATCGCATCCCACTTTTCCGGCGGGAATTCCTCGACAGGCGCAACGTGTTGCATTCCGGCATTGTTGACGAGGATGTCAATGGGGCCGACCGCTGCCATCATCGCGGTGATGGCGGCAGGATCCATGAGGTTGGCGCCATTATAGGTCGCGCCGAGTTCCTCGCACAACGCCGCGATGGCGTCCGCGTCGCCCAGCCCGTTGAGAATCACTTCTGCGCCCTCGGCCGCAAGGGCCCGCGCGATGGCCAGGCCGATGCCGGAGGTAGAACCGGTGATCAGCGCGCGCCTGTCCTTGAGCATTCGCCGCATCTCCTGCACGTTCGGCCTATTCGGCAATCGCTTTTGCCGCGCGTATCGCGCCTGTCCAGCAAATTGCTTTGCGGGCGAAATCAAAGGGGAATCACTGATGCGTTTGGGCCCATTCGACACCTCCAACATCAATGTCCGCTCCAGCGACGGGGGCGGGGGCGGCATGGGCCGCGCAGGCGGCCTTGGCTGCGGCACGCTGGTCATCGCGCTGATCGGCGCGGTGGTGTTCGGGATCGACCCGCGCCAGACAATCGGCATGGTCGAAAGCGTCCAGCAGCAGTCCGCGCCCGCCGGCGGCAGCGGTGCGGGCGGCAATAACCTGAGCGAGGATCAAGTCTGCGCCCAAAGCGCCTATGCGACTGAAGCTTGCGCGGCACTCGCCAGCCTTGATACGACGTGGAAGGCGAGTTTCGCGCGCAGCGGAATGGCGTTCGAGCAGCCCTTCCTCGACCTGTTTCAGGGCGGCCGGGTGACGACCGAGGGCTGCGGCAGCGCGACGTCTGCGGCGGGGCCGTTCTACTGCCCGGCCGACAAGGGCATCTACATTGACACCAGCTTCTACGATCAGCTGGCGCAGATGTCGGGCACCGGGGGCGATTTCGCGCGGCTTTATGTGATCGCGCATGAATATGGCCACCACATCCAGAACATCACCGGCCTCGCCTCGCAGGTCCGCTCCGCACAGCAGAGCAACCCCGCCGCCGCCAACCGCTTGCAGGTGGCGATGGAACTGCAGGCCGATTGCTATGCCGGGATGTGGGCAGGCAAAAACCGGGACAAGGTGGAACCGGGTGATCTTGAGGAAGGTATGCAAGCAGCAAGTTCGATCGGCGACGATACACTCATGCGCAATGCCGGACAGGAAGTCCGCCCCGAAGGCTTCACACACGGCACCAGCCGGCAGCGCATGGCCGCGCTCAAGCTGGGGCTCGACAGCACCAACGACGCCGCCTGCAACGTCTTTTTTGAAGGAACCTGAGCTGCGATGATCCGCCCCGCCCCTGCATACCTCACCCTGTTCGCCGCGCTGGCGCTCACCCTCTCTGCCAAGGCGCAGGCGCAGGTGATACCCGAACCCGATGTGATGGAGGTCGCCAAGACTCCGCTGCGCGATCTCAACATCGACGCGCGCGACATTCCCGAAGTATTGCAGGCAGCAGCGCGCAATCCCTACGCTATCGGGGGCCTCGGCAAGTGCAACGCGCTGGTGACCGAGATTGCCGCGCTCGATAGCGTGCTGGGTGCAGATTACGATATCGCCGAAAGCGACGGGCGTGACCGTTTTAGCGAGGGGCGGATCGGGCAGCGCTTGGTCGGATCGGTGCTCCCTTTCCGCGGCATCCTGCGCGAAGTGACGGGCGCAGCCGATAATGATCGCAACTTGCAAGCCGCCTACACGGCAGGAATGGTGCGGCGCGCCTTCCTCAAGGGCTGGGGTCTGGGGCGCGGCTGCCCCTATCCGGCGCGGCCCAAGGCGGCGGCAAGCGGGAAGTAGACCTCCCCGCCTGCCACGGCCCTGAGGGGCTCCCGATCAGCCCTCCTTATCCTTCCAGCGCTCGATCTGCGCGTCGAGCGTCTGGAGCACCGTCTTGCGGGTATCCTCTGGGATGTCCTTATCCGTGGCAATCTCGGCGCGCGCTTGTTCAAGGCCGAGCCGTGCCGAGGCGGCAATGCGCGGCTGGCAGATCATGATGGTTTGCTTGCCGTCCTTGCCATTGATCACTTGGGACTCGCCCTTGAAGCTCGCGGTGCAGCTCTTGAGCATCATCACGCGCGGTGCCGATGCGTGGGCCCCGTCGGCCTCGGCCATGGCGATCGCGATGGTGGCGGGCAGATCGGCGAGCGCCTTGTCGGCTTCGGCGAGACCCTCGCGCAGTTCAGCCTGCCATTCCGCGCTCTCGACCGCGTCTGCGCGCATCGTCTCGGGATTGCCGCGCTGGCGCATCACGATCTTGACCCGGCGTTCCTTACCGTCGGCATCGCGCCACACGCGCTCAGTGACCTGAGTGCCTTCATTGCCATCGCCCTTGCCATCAAGGTTGGTGACGACGCCCGTGCGGCTGTCGATCACGATCACTTTGGGGGCGTCTGGGGCTTCGGGCGCTTCGGGCGCTTCCGGCGCCTCAGGCGCTGCGGGCGGTGCCGGCGGCTCGGGCGCTTCCCCAGCGGCTTGGGTGCCGGCTTCGGTCGCGGCGTAGCTGATCGACGCGGTCAGCGGCAGAGCCAGCAGGCCTGCGCCAAGCAGCGCGCGGCCAGCCATGCGGCGGCGGGGGGTGGGATCGGACATGGCAAGGCTCCTCAGACGGTGGATGATCGATTTCTCGCCGAGCACCGGACAGGCCATCGGCGCGGTGAGCGCAGCGTTGTGAAGGGCGCCGGGCGTAGCGGCATAACGGGCGATGAGCGCGGCATAGGCAGCCCGTTCATGCGCATCGCGCCGCGCCATCACCCGCGCATCGCAGGCCGCCTCCTGATCGCGGCGCAGCGCCAGCCAGCCGAAGCGACCGAGCGGGTTGAACCAGTGCAGCGCGAACAGTGGCTGGACGAGGACGTTGACGAGCAGGTCACCGCCGCGGTGATGGGCAAGCTCATGCGCCAGCGCCAGATCGCGCGCGGCGCGGTCGTGGAGCGCCATGAAGCCGGGTGGGAGCGCGATGACCGGATCGAGCACGCCCATTGCTAGCGGGGCGCTGATCGCGGGGGTCTCAACGAGGCGCACCTTGAAGAACAGGCCCCCAAATGCTCCGGGCGCCCGGCCGACCTCACGCCCTTCGGCCAGAAGCTCGTCGCGCAAGGCGAAGTAAGCGGCAAAGCGCAGCCACAGGCTAACCGCCGCGCCGATGATCCAGACCAGCAGCAGCCCCTCAAGCACCGGCCAGTCGGCGATGGTGGCGAGAAGGTCGAACCCGGCATGCGGCGCTGTGTCCATCGGTACGGTCAGCGGCGGGGGCACGGCCCCGGGAGCGGCCTGCGTCGCGGCCTCCCAGATTGCGGCGTCGGCAGGAGGCGGCGCAGCGGCAAGCAGCGTCGCCTCGGGCGCTGGTGCGGCAGCGGGAGGGGCCATCCATGCGGGCAGCGTCACCGGCGGGAGGATCAGCCGGAACAGGGGCAGCGCCCACAGCGCATAGGCCGCCTCGGGGCCGAAATGCCGCGTCACCGGACGGCGCAGCAACAGCACGGCGACGATCAGCACGCCAGTCCAGACCAGCGTGTGAAGCAGCATAGCGGTCATGGCCGCAGCTCCTTCAGCAGCGCCTCGATCTCGTCGAGATCTTCGGCGGTGAGCGCTTCGGTCTCGGCAAGGTGCGCGACCAGCGATGCGGCGCTGCCGCCGAACAGGCGCTCGACCAAGCGGCGGCTCTCGCCCCCGACATAGGCCTCACGCGCGAACATCGGGGTGTAGAGGAAGCGGCGACCGTCAGGCTCCGACGCGAGCGCGCCCTTCTGGACGAGGCGCGACAGCAGCGTCTTGACGGTGGCGAGGCTCCAGCCACGTGCGCCGCAGACTTCCTCGCATACTTCGGCAGCGGTCCGGCGCGGGCGGTCCCACAGCACTTCCATCACCGCATATTCGGCTTCGGTGATGCGTTCACCCGTGCTGGCCTGGGGACCAGCTTGGGGACCAATCTCGGCAGTGTCGTCTGACGGGCTCACGGGGCGTCTCCCTCGCTCTTGTGATTACACCTGTAGTTGTGTCGATTACAGATGTAAACCTTGCGCCCGGATGAACAGCGCGGTGCGCCTTGCGTCATTCGATATACGGCGATGCCGAGCGGACGAACGGCATGGTGCCGCAGCGCCGAGCCGCCCTCGCCGCTAATCGGCGAAAGCCGGGCGGCCGACGGGCTTGCTCGCTTGCTGCGGCATCGCAGCCTCGATCACCGGGAGCCAGGTCTTCGCGCCAGCGCCGATGCTGACCTGCGGGAGCGAGGCGAGGAATTTGGAGCGGTTCTCCCACTCCGCAACCGATCGCCCCGCCATCCGCGCCGCGTCCTCCAGCCCGACCGGCTGGCGCAGCGCGCGGTTGATCAGCGCGTCGCCGAAGAAGGTCCAATCGTTCTCCGCCACGCAGCCGAACGAAGATCGCGTGCTTGCCGCAGCGGTGAGGATTGCAGTGTCGGGGCTTGCCAGCACCGGGACGAAAATGCCGGAGTAGCAGGCCGAGAGGATCAGCACCCGCCGCGCGATCCCCGCTTGCTCAAGCGCGGACTTCAGCGACTTGGGTGAAAGGACACCGTAGCCCGAATCGCCGAAGTGGTAGGCCAGCCCGATGTCCGCGCCGTGGCTGGTGGTGTAGAGCACCAGCACGTCATCCTTGCCGTCCATCACCGTGCCGAGATGTTCGATGCTGAGCAGCAGCGCAGAAATCGAGCCGTGGGGCAGATCGTCCGAAACCCCGTCCGGCCCCGCCAGCGTCAGCGTGCGGCCTTTAGCGCCATAGCGCGCCGCCAGCACCCGCCCCGCCTCACGCGCCTCACGGGCAAACACCGGATCGCTGTCGAGCGCGACGGACAGGACATAAGCCTCGGGCGTGCCGGGCTGCTGCGGAGCGAGCGCCGCCAGCGCCGCATCCAGCCGCCGACCTTGCGCGCGCATCGCGCCGGGCGAAACGCCGCGGTGAAGTTCAGGGCTGAGCTCGTAACTCTTGCGCCGCTCGGCCTCGGTCTTGCCGCTGGCCAGTTCGGGATAGGGCAAGGTGTGCGGCGGGGGCTGGTTGGGCGCGGCGGGAGCCGATTGCGAAAGCGCTGGCACGGCAAGCAACGCCGCCAAAAACCCTGCGATAATCCTGCCCCTGCTCATCCCAAAGCAAGCTGACCGGATGCCCGGCCCGCGTCAAGTGCGCTCAGCGGGCCAACCGCCGGGGTACCAAACGCAGCGGACTTGCCACTGGCCGCGCAGTAGAGATGCTTACTTGGTCGCCAACCGTGCCAAGACCGCCTTGGCCTCCGCGTGTTCCGGATTGATGGCAAGCGCCTTATCCATATAGGTCCGCGTGCGCGGCTTATCGCCGGCGTTGAAAGCGATAGCGCCCAGACTGTAGCAGCTTGAGGCGTCCTTGACCGCGCACCCCTGCTCGAAGGCAGCGAGCGCGGCGGCTTCGTCCTTGGCTATGACTTTGCCCGCATAGAGCATTTGGCCGTATACCCGGCATGACGCCCCTCGCTTGGCTTCGCAGCCAATCTGCGCGTAGCGGGGCGCTTGCGCCTCTGCAGCAGCGTCAGGCAGTTTGGCCTGGGCATAGGCCAGAGCATTGTCGCACACCTGGGTTGCGCCGTTTGCGCACGCGCTCTGGACCAGTTTAGCTTCCTGCGCTTTTTCCAGTGGCGCGATCTTTCCGGATTGGGTGGCCATGATCGCCATCAAGCAGGCCGTACCGTCTCCAAGTTCGCATCCGATCGCACCATACTGGAAAGCCGCGGCCATATCGACTTGCCGACCGATGCCTTGATAGGCCGCTTGCGAGGCCGAAACGCAGGATTTCGCATGGCCTTGGACACAGCCTTCAAGGTAGAGGGCAACAGCCTTGGGCTTATCCTGCTTCACGTCGAAGCCGATATTCAGCTGCTGCGCCGCGTTGAAACAGCCGACCCCGCCGCCGCGTTTTGTCTCACAGCTCGCAAGAAAGACCGGGTGCAACAGCTCGCGCAAGGCTGGCTCGTATCCGCGGTTGTCTGCTTCGTAGACCGCGCAAGCCAGCGGATTGCTCAGACCGCAGGGCACAAAGATGACTTTACGGCCCTTCTCGACGTCCTTGGGGACACCGGTACCGGTCAGATAGGAAAGGCCCACCCACGCGCAAAGGTTGTCGTCCTTGCCGCTGGCGCAGATTTTCTCGGCCTTAGCGAAGTCGGTAGCCACCAGAGGCAGGGCCTTGAGCTCATCCGGCGAGAAGACGTGCTTGCTGGCTTCGATTTGCGCCATCCGGCGCTTTATCTCGGCGACAGCGCGCGCGTCGGCCTCGGTCTGCGGCTGCGCAGACGCCGGCCAACCAAACATCAGCATGGCAGCGCCCAGCAATGCCACAAGTCGCATGATCATAGATAATCCCCCTCGGCGCTTTGTCGAAGGAATACCAATTCCGTCGTCATGACACAAGGGGAACGCTAGCGTCGGGCGGCGCAAAGCCGCCCGAACGTTATGTCAATACACGCGCGCTTTGGGTTCGATATAAGCAATATCGTCCGTCAGCGTGTATTCGTGGACCGGGCGGTAATCGATCCGGCTGTTCGAGCCGCGCCCACCCCAGCCGTCGAACCACGCGATGGTGTGCTTCATCCATTCGGCATCGTTACGATCGGGGAAGTCCTCGTGCGCGTGGGCGCCGCGGCTTTCCTTGCGGTTGGCCGCCGATGCCATCGTCACGTTGGCCTGCGCCATGAGGTTGTCGAGCTCGAGCGTCTCGATCAGGTCAGAGTTCCAGATCAGCGACTTGTCGGTGACGTGGATGTCCTGCATCCGGGTGTTCTGCTCGGCGAGCTTGGCAACGCCTTCGTCCATCAGCTTCTGGTCGCGGAACACGGCGCAGTGCTTCTGCATCGCCTTCTGCATCTCGGCACGGATCTGCGCGGTGGGCGAGCCGCCCTGCGCATAGCGGAAGTGATCGAGCCGGGTCAGCGCGAAGTCGGCGCTGTCGGCGGGCAGTTCAGGCTGGCTCGCGCCGCCCTTGATGTTGTCGCGCAGGTGATGGCCGGTCGCACGGCCGAACACCACGAGGTCGATCAGCGAGTTGGAGCCGAGGCGGTTCGCCCCGTGCACCGAAACGCAGGCCGCCTCGCCAACGGCATAAAGGCCGGGGATGACGGTGTCCGGATTGCCGTCCGGCCCGAGTGTGACGACCTGCCCGTGATAGTTACAGGGGATGCCGCCCATGTTGTAATGCACCGTCGGCGTGACGGGCAGCGGCTGGCGGGTGAGGTCGACGCCCGCGAAGATCTTCCCGCTCTCGGTGATGCCCGGGAGCCGTTCGGCCAGCACCTTGGGATCGATGTGATCGAGGTGGAGGTGGATATGATCGCCATCCGGCCCGACGCCGCGCCCTTCGCGCATTTCGAGCGCCATCGAACGGCTGACGACATCGCGCGAGGCGAGGTCCTTGGCCGAGGGCGCATAGCGTTCCATGAAGCGCTCGCCCTGCGAATTGGTGAGATACCCCCCCTCGCCGCGCGCGCCTTCGGTGATCAGCACGCCCGCGCCGTAGATGCCGGTCGGGTGGAACTGCACGAACTCCATGTCCTGCAGCGGCAGCCCCGCACGCAGCACCATCCCGCCGCCGTCACCGGTGCAGGTGTGGGCCGATGTGGCGGTGTAATAGCAGCGGCCATAGCCGCCGGTCGCAAGGACCACCGATTGCGCGCGGAAGCGGTGAATCTTGCCGTCATCGAGGCACATCGCCATCACGCCGACGCACTTCTTCTCGCCGCCGACGTCGCTCATGATGAGGTCGAGCGCGAAGTATTCGATGAAGAAGTCCGCGTCATACTTCAGGCTCTGCTGGTACAGCGCGTGGAGCATGGCGTGGCCGGTGCGGTCGGCCGCGGCGCAGGTACGCTGCACCGGCGGGCCGGCGCCCATGTTCTGCATGTGGCCGCCGAACGGGCGCTGGTAGATCGTGCCATCGGCATTGCGGCTGAACGGCACGCCTGCGTGCTCCAGCTCATAGACCGCCGCAGGCGCTTCGCGTGCGAGATATTCGATCGCGTCCTGGTCGCCCAGCCAGTCAGACCCCTTGACGGTGTCGTACATGTGCCAGGTCCAGTGGTCGGGCGAATTGTTGCCGAGCGATGCGGCGATCCCGCCTTGCGCGGCAACGGTGTGCGAGCGCGTCGGGAAGACCTTCGAGATGTTCGCAGTGCGCAAGCCGCTTTCTGCGGCGCCCATCGTTGCGCGCAGGCCCGATCCGCCCGCGCCCACCACGATCACGTCATAGGTGTGATCGACGATCGTGTAGGCGCCCGTGAGATGCGCACCGCCAACGTCGTTTGCGGTGCCCTTGGGTGCTGCGGTTGCCATCAGGCCTTACCTCCGAATGCGAGCGAGGCGACGCTGAAAATAGCGAAGGCGCCGCCGCCAATTATTAAAAGATTGAGCGCCGCGATCGCCGCGAACTTCGAGCCGGGCTCGTGAATGTAGTCCTCGATCAGCACCTGCAGGCCGAGGCGTGCGTGCCAGAACACCGAGATGACAAGGAGGATCACCGCGGTCGAAGCGATCGGCGTGGTCAGCCACTTGACGACGGTGGCGTAGCCGAAGTCGCCGAGCAGCGCGAAGCTGACGATAAGGTAGCTCATCAGCACGAGGTTGCCGATGGCGGTGAAGCGCTGGATCATCCAGTGATGCGCGCCTGCATGCGCGGTGCCCAGACCGCGAACGCGGCCGATGGGGGTGCCGTTGCCCATGTGCGTGATCCTCTACTTCAACAGGACGGCCGCCCAGAAGGCGGCGGTGAGAACAATGCCGATGATCGGCGAGGCGATCGACCAGGCGCGGTTGAGATCGAGCTCGTAACCTGCGCCGATGTCGAGCACGAAGTGGCGAAGACCGCTCGTCATGTGGCTGAAGAACGCCCAGGACACGCCGACCAGCACCAGCATCCCGACGGGCGAGCCCATCACATACTGGAAGTCGGCATAGGCCTCAGGCCCGCTCGCGAGCGCGCCGAGCCACCACACCATCAGCGGCAATCCGACAAGCGCCATGCCGTCGCCGGTCACGCGGTGGAGAATCGACACCAGCATGTGCGGCCCCCAGCGCCATATCTCGAGGTGGGGAGAGAGCGGTCTTTGGTTCATGGTGATCCCGTTTGGTCCCTATTCAAGGCCATTCCACTTAGCGTTCTGTCCGCGTGAGGCAAGCCGCGACAGGTGGACAGGGCTTGCAAAGTTTCGGATAGGCGCTTGCATGGGACACATTCTAGTAACCGGATCGAGCCGCGGAATCGGCAAGGCAGCGCTGGACGCGCTGGCAGCGCGCGGCGCGCACGTCATCGGCCACGGCTCACGTTCGGTCGAAGCTTCGGCGGGCAGCGCGCCGATCATCGCCGCCGATTTCGGCAATCCGCTCGCGGCGCAGGCGCTGTGGGAAGCGGCGCTCGACATCGCAGGCGGGGAAATCGACGTGGTGGTCAACAATGCCGGGCGCTTCGAGGCGAACCGGCTCGACCGTTCGGATATCGAATGGCTCGATGCGTGGGAGGACACGCTGCGCGTCAACCTCACGTCAGCCGCGCAGCTTTCGCGCCTTGCCGTGCTGCACTGGCAGCAGCGCGGGTTTGCCGGGCGGCTGGTCCACGTCGCGAGCCGCGCCGCATATCGCGGGGATTCGCCCGCCCACTGGCACTATGCTGCGGCCAAAAGCGGGATGATCGGGATGCACAAGACCATCGCCCGCGCCTATGCCAAGGACGGCATCCTGAGCTTTGCCGTCACCCCCGGCTTCACCGACACGTCGATGGCGGACGATTACCTGGCCAGCCGCGGCGGGCCGGGGCTGCTGGCCGATATTCCGCTGGGCCGGGTGGCGACGCCGGAGGAAATCGCTGCCATCATCACCTTCTGCGCGCTGGAGGCCCCGGCGAGCATGACGGGCGCGGTCATCGACGCCAATGGAGCCAGCTTTGTTCGTTAAACGCATGATCGCCGCCGTGCTTGCCCTGCCCCTTATGGGCGCGGCGCCCCAAGAAACGGTCACCGTAGTCTCGACCGACGCGGTGCCGGGGCCGGTGCATCCGTGGGCTCAGGCCTGCGAGGAATGGGACAATTGGGACAAGCCGGGCCCGCCGTTCAAGATCTTCGGCAACACCTGGTATGTCGGCACCTGCGGAATCTCGGCGATCCTGATCACCACTGAGGATGGCCACGCGCTTATCGATAGCGGTACCGAGGCTGGCGCGGACGTGGTGCTCGCCAACATCCGCAAGCTTGGCTTCGATCCGAAGGACATCAAGCTGCTGCTCGCCAGCCATGAGCATTTCGATCACGTCGGCGGGATGGCCAAGCTGCAGGCGGAGACGGGCGCGATCTTCGTGTCCTCCGGCATCGCAGTCGAAACGATGCTGACGGGCAAGGCTCACCCCGACGACCCTCAGTTCGGCATGCACGAGCCGATGGCGCAGATTACCCGCGGGTTGGCCTATGGCGAAGGCAACGCGCCGACGCTCCTGCAAGGCTTCGGCATCTCTCCCATCCGCACGCCCGGCCACACCCCGGGCGCGATGAGCTGGACGTGGCGATCCTGCGAGAGCGAGGATTGCCTCAGCATCGTCTATGCAGACAGCCTCTCCGCTGTCAGCCGTGACGATTACCGCTTCAGCGATCACACGCGTTACGTGGCGGAATTCATCGTCTCATTCGAGCGCATCGCCGCCACGCCGTGCGACGTGCTTCTCACGCCGCATCCGACTGCAGGCAATCTGCCGCTGACTGTGTCGCTGCTCGAACGGCGTTCGCGCGATGGCCTGCCGAAGATCGCCTGCGCAGGTTATGCCAGCAAACAGAAACAGGCGCTGACGATGCGACTTTCCAAGGAATTCGCGGCCAAATGACCTCCACTTGGAAACTCACCGCCCACGCGCCCAAGCTGACCGTGCAGGCGGCGCTGCTGGCGCATGATCTGATCGACGACTGGGATTTCGAACTGGTCATCGCCGGGCGCGAGGAGGCCGAGGACCGGCCCGATGACTGGGTGCTGGAAGGCTGGTATCCGCGCAAGCCTGGCAAGGCCGAGAAGGCTGCGCTTGCCGATCTGTTCGAAGGGGCCGCGCCCCCGATCACCGTCGAGGAACTGCCTCCCGAGGACTGGGTGACCCTCAGCCAGCACAACGCCCCGCCGATCCGCGCCGGGCGTTTTCACGTCCATACGCCCGACTATCCTGCCGACCCCGAGTTGATCGACTTCGTGATCCCCGCCTCCCAAGCCTTCGGCACCGGCCAGCACAAGACCACCGCCGGGTGCCTCGAAATGCTGGGCGCGATGAAGGCGAGCGGCGTCGTGGCGCGCAATGTCGCCGATATCGGCACCGGCACCGGGCTGCTCGGGTTTGCCGCTTTGGCGCTGTGGCCGCGCGCCTTGTGCACCCTCACCGATATCGACGCGGTCTGCACCGGCGTGGTCGAGGAAAACGCACGGCTGAACGGCCTCACCCTCGGCCCCAAAGCGGGCGAGGCGGTGATGATCGTCGCCGACGGGATGGACGATCCGCTGCTGCAGATGCGCGGGCCTTATGACCTACTCATCGCCAACATCCTCGCCGGCCCGCTGGTGAGCCTCGCCCCCGACTTCGCCAAGGCGGTGCCGCCGGGCGGGAGCCTGCTGCTCGCGGGCCTTCTCGCGGGCGAGCAGGAAGCGGCGGTCAAGCGCGCGATGCACCGCGCCGGGTTCCGCATGGCCGCAAGGCTCCAGCGCGGTGACTGGGCGATCCTGTGGCTGCGCAGGCGGCAGGCGCGCTAAAGCGCCGCCCGCCGCATCTCCAGCCATAATCGCTCGGCCCGCGGCGGCGCGAGCGCCAGCGCCGCATCGAGCGCTGCTGCCGCCTCAACCGCCCTTCCCGCCTTGCCGAGCAGATCGGCGCGCGCGACATGGTAGGGCCGGGCAAGTGCGAGGCGGTCGGCAGGAAGTGCCTCTAGGGCGGCCAGCCCGGCTTCCACACCCTCGATCTGCGCGAGCGTCAGCGCGCGGGACAGCGCCACCATTGGCGTGGGGCGCAGCATCAGCAGCACATCATAGAGCCGCAGCACCGCGTCCCAATTGGTCACCCCGTCAAAAGCGCGCCGCGCATGGGTGAGCTGGATCGCGGCCATTACCTGATAGGGGCCGGACCGCCCTAGTTCCGCTGCCCGGTCCAGTACCTTGCGCGCCTGCTCGATCCGGGGATAGTCCCACCGCGCCGTGTCCTGCCGGGATAGCGGCACCATAGCGCCTTCTGCATCCACCCGCGCCTCCGCCCGCGAGCGAGCCAGAAGCACCAGCGCGGCCAGCCCCAGCGCCTCGGGCTCCTCGGGTAAGAGCTCGGCGACCAGCATCGCCAGCCGCTCGACCTCGGCGCCGAGGTCGTCTTCGAGCGCTGCTGACAGCTCCCCTCCCGCATCCGCATAGGCAGCGGTAAACGCGAGTTCGAGCGCCAGCAACACGGCGTCCAGCCGCTCGGGCCATTCGCGGCGCGGGGGGAGTTCGAAGGCGATCCCCGCCTCGCGAACCTTGGCCTTGGCGCGGGTGATGCGCTGGAACATCGCGGGTTCGCTGACCATGAAGAGCTGTGCGATCCGACCGACCGGTAACCCGCAGATCACCTTGAGCGCGAGCGGCGCGCGCACCTCGGCCCCCAGCGCGGGGTGGCAGCAGATGAACAGCAAGCGCAGCCGTTCGTCCGGGATCGGATCGGGGAGCGTCAGAATATCGGCCATGTCGGTGACCTCCGCGAGCGCATCGGCGGTGCGCTCCTCGGCGCGGGCCTTGCGCATGGCATCGAGCGCGCGGCGCTTGGCCGCGACGAACAGCCATGCGGCGACGTCGCGGGGTTGCTCGGGCAGCGCGACGCAGCGGGCGGCGGCTTCGGCGAAGGCGTCCTCCGCCGCGTCGAGATCGCGCAATTGCGCGGCAAGCGCGGCCACCACCCGGGGCCGCGCCGCCATGATCGCAGCCGCACGTTCGGCGGTCAGGCTCAGCCCTCCATCGGCCAGATCGGACGCACCTCGATCCCGCCCTTGGGGACCGGAATGCGCTTGGCCCAGGCGAGCGCATCGTCGAGGCTGGCGACATCGATGATGTAGAAGCCGCCCAACTCCTCGTGCGTCTCGGCAAAGGGGCCGTCGTGCAAGGTCACGGTGCCATTGTCGGATCGCACCGTGGTGGCGGTGCTCGAAGGCTTCAGCCGCTCGCCCGAGAAGGGAACACCTGCCGCGACCAGATCCTCGGCCAGCTTCATGTGCCCGGCCAGCGTCGCCTCCAGCAGGGCCGCGCCGTCAGGGCCGCCATAAACGCTCTCGTCCTCGTTGATCATCAGCATGAATTGCATCGCTCGTCTCCGTCATCGGCCTGCCGGGATGGCGAGGCTCTGACAGGGAGACGCAGGCGGCAAGCGGGATTCGACAGGGGGGTGCGATTTTTTTGGGCGAGCGGGCGCTCAGCGCACCTGCACCCGCGCGCCGACGAGATGATCGATCATGCTGCGCTCAGCCGGTGTCAGGCCGGACAGCCAATCGGCAAGAGCGTGGAAATCGATGCTCCGCGCATCCGGCGGTAAAAGCCTGCCAGCGGCGGTATAATGGGCCGCCCATTGGCTCACATAAGTCACGCTGGGACGCTCGGCGGTGACCATGCTGCTGCCTGCACTGATAAGCGCGGCATGGAACACCCGGTCACCGATCGCAGCGAGCGGCCCGGGGATCAGCGCCCAGCGGGCGATCACCGGGAAAGCGCCGGGCAGCAGGAACAGGCAATTGGTGTCGAGCATCCCCGCATCCTCGTCGGCGGGGACAGGCGTGCCATCGGGCAATTCGAACCGGCGCTGCGCGATGACCAGATCAGGGGGACCGTCAGCGTGGGCCTGCGCTGCAGCGAGGCACAGCGCGACATGATCGGCATCGATGCGGTTGTCGGCGTCAAGGAAGCCGATGGCACCATAGCCCTCCCCCGCCGCCAGCAGCGCGCCGATGCCGCGCGCGACATTGCCGTAATCGGCGTGATTGCGGTCAAGCCGGATGTGGCGCACTGCGGCGGTGTCCACCCAGTCCTGCGGCGCGCCATCGGCGATCAGCAGGTGATCGGCCGCAACGCTCTGCGCAGCGACGCTGGCGATGCAACGCTCGAGCACCGCGCGCGGCTCCTGCCAATAGGGCGTGACGATGGCGACGCGAGGGGCCGTGCCCATCATGATCCCCCGCCGGAATGGCGCGCCATCATTCGGCAAGTATCGCTTCGAGCAGCGCGAGCGCGTTGCGGGTGAAGTCCGCCATATTGGCGATGCGGTCGGCGCTGGCGGTTTCGAGCAGGCGTGTATGCTCGCCGGTCGGTCCCGCCAGCGCGGCCACACTGCGGCCTGCAGGCGCGCCGCTGGGGTGGGTAGAACCGCCGACCGAACCGCTCTCCGCCAGCCCCCACGCCGCGCCGAAGTTGTCCCGAATCGCGCGCGCTTGCAGCAGCGCATAGTCCTCGCTCGCCCCGCGCATCCCCTTGTAGGCCTCGCGCGGGAGAGCGAACAGCACGTCGCGAGCGCGCAAGGAATAGACCACACCGCCGCCCACAAAGACATCGAGCGCGCCGGGGACCGTGAGAAGGCTCGCGGCGATCAGGCCCCCCGTCGCGCCGTCAGCCACCGCGACCTTCTCGCCCCGTGCGCGGAGCAGGCCCGCGATACGGACAGCCTGGGGGTGGAGTTCGCTTAGGAGCTCCATCAGGCCGAACCCAGCGCCTCCGCGACAATCGCCGCCCACCCCGCCTCGTCCATTACTTCGATCCCGAACTCGGCTGCCTTCTTGAGTTTCGATCCGGCGCCGGGTCCGGCAACCAGCAGGTCGGTCTTGGGCGAGACGCTGCCCGCCGCCTTGGCGCCGAGGCGCTCGGCCTGCGCCTTGGCCTCGTCACGGCTCATGGTTTCGAGCTTGCCGGTGAAGACGACCGTCTTGCCTGCCACGCGGCTGGCAAGGGTGACGACTTCGAAGCGCGGCGGGGTGACTTCGTTCAGCAGATCCTCCCATACGGCGACATTGTGCGGCTCGTGGAAGAAGTCGCCCAAGGCCTCGACCACCGAGGGGCCGATCCCGTCGATCGCGGTGAGTTCGCCCGCCGCTTCGAGGTCGCCCGCATGGGCCCGCTCGGCCAGCGTGCGCAGTGCCGGGAGCTCGTGGAAATGCTTCATCAGATCGCGCGCCGTCACCTCGCCGACATGGCGGATGCCGAGTGCGAACAGCAGCCGCGCCGCGTCAGGCGAGCGCTTCGCTTCGATCGCGGCAATGAGGTTATCGACCGACTTCTCCTGCCAGCCTTCAAGGCTCAGGATGTCGGAGCGGCGCTTGCGCAGCCGGTAGATATCCGCCGGGCTCTCCAGCCAGCCCAAGGCAAAGAACTGCGCGATGGTCTTCTCGCCCAGCCCCTCGATATCGAGCGCCTTGCGGCTGACGAAGTGTTCGAGGCGCTGGGTGCGCTGGGCGGGGCAGATCAGCCCGCCGGTGCAGCGCACGTCGACCTCGCCCTCCTCGGCAACCGCCTCGCTCCCGCATTCGGGACAGTGGTCGGGGAACGGGAAAGCGGCGCGATCTTCCTCGCGGGTGAGGTTCTCCACCACCTGCGGGATCACATCGCCGGCACGCTGGATCACCACGCGGTCGCCGATGCGCAGGCCCAGCCGTCCGATTTCGTCGCGGTTGTGAAGCGTGACGTTGGTGACCGTCACCCCGCCGACCAGCACCGGCGCAAGGCGGCCCACCGGGGTGAGCTTGCCGGTGCGCCCAACCTGAATGTCGATGCCCTGCACGGTGGTCTCGGCACGCTCGGCCGGGAATTTGTGCGCCAGCGCCCAGCGCGGGGCCTTGGCAACGAAGCCGAGCCGCTCCTGCCAGTCCAGCCGGTCGAGTTTGTAGACCACGCCGTCGATGTCATAGGGCAGCGTCGGTCGCGCCCGCCCGATGGCATCGAAATGTGCCACTAGGGCAGCGGCATCCCCCGCGATCCGGACAAACAGCGGAGAGATCGGGAAGCCCCAATTCTTGAGCGCCGCAACGACCTCGCTCTGGGTTGCGCCCGGCACTGCCGAAGCCGCCCCCCAGCCATGCGCCCAGAACCGCAGCGGACGCTTGGCGGTAACGCTCGCGTCCTTCTGGCGGAGGCTCCCGGCAGCTGCATTACGGGGGTTGGCGAAGATCTTCCCGCCCACCTCATGTTGCGCAGCATTGAGTGCGGTAAAGGCCTGTTTTTCCATATAGACCTCCCCGCGCACTTCGAAGATCGCGGGCACGCCTGCGGGGAGCTTTTGCGGGATGTCAGGAATGTAGGCGACGTTGGCAGTGACGTCCTCACCGACCTGTCCGTCACCGCGCGTCGCAGCCCGTACCAGCACGCCGTTCTCGTAGCGCAGCGAGCAGGAGAGCCCGTCGATCTTGTCCTCGGCAGTGATCGCCAGCGGCTCGCCTTCGGGCAAGTTGAGGAAGCGCCGCATCCGCGCCAGCCACTCGGCGACCTCCTCAGGAGAGAAGGCGTTGTCGAGGCTCATCATCCGAACCTCGTGCGTCACCTTGCCGAGCGGCGAGGCGGCAATCGCATGACCCACCTTGCGCGAGGGCGAGTCCGCGCGGATCAAGTGCGGGAAAGCCGCCTCGATCTCGGCATTGCGCCGCACCAGCGCGTCGTATTCAGGATCGGTGATTTCAGGCGAATCCTCGGCGTGGTAAAGCCGGTCGTGGTGCGCGATGGCCTTGGCGAGGCGCATCAATTCATTGGCGGCGCCCGCCTCGGAAAGGGTCTGGGGATCGGTCATCGGGGTCGCTCGCCCTTCAGCAGCGCCAGCATCGCCGGCTCGTTGGCCGCGTAGGCGGGATTGCCTGGGGTGATGATCGCGAAGTGGCTCGCGCCGGGGTTCTCGCGCACCGTCACTCTTGCGCCGCGCGAGGCGATTGCTGCCTGCGTGGTGGGCGAGGGTGCGGGGAGCTTGGCCTGCACGAACAGCAGCGCGGCAAGCTGCGGCGCGTAGGTGGCGGGAGAGATCGCGGCATAGCGTCGCGGGTATGCGTCGGGGCCTGCGCCCATGAACGGATCGACCGCCGAGAACTGGCACAAGGCGTCGAAAGCGGGCCGCTCCGCTCCGACATCGCCGGGGCCGTCGAGGATGATTGCCGCGCGCGCTGTCAGCGCCTTGCGCGCCCCAACCGGACCGTCCGCGCCTTGGGTGCTGGCCAGCCACTGTGCCGGAAGTGCGCCCGCCGAATGGCCCACCAGCGTCACGGCAGCGCGGTCGATGGGGTAGCGGGCTGCGACTTCCTCGATCAGCTTGGCCGAGGCCGCCCAATCCTCGAACGACCCCGGCCAGCCCCCACCATCGCCGACCTCGCGGTAGTCGACATTGAGCGTTGCGATGCCTTGGCTCTGCCAGTGCGTGGCGAGCGGGGCCATGTAGGCCTGTGAGGCGATCCCGGTTTTCCAGCACCCGCCATGATAGATCACCGCCAGCGGGAATGGTCCGGTGCCTTGCGGCAGGCGCAGCTCGGCGAACCCGCGCGGGTGATCGGCGTAGCGCAGGATGGCGTCGGGGATGGAGGGGGCAAGGTTGGCGTCGGTGCCGAACATGGCGTTGCTGGGTTGCACGGCGGTGGAGGCTTTCTCGGGTGCGGGCGTGACCGGGGTGCAGGCGGCTGCGAGGAGGAGGATGGGGAAGTGAAACCTCACTTCAAACCCCTTCGTCATGCTGAACTCGTTTCAGCATCCATAGTGCGATGCAGAACGGACGGTGCCGGCGAAGAAATGGACCCTGAAACAAGTTCAGGGTGACGGCTTCATGGGTAACGCGCTGTTTCATGAGGTCAGTAGAACCATTCTGGGCATGTGACGACGCTCGCCACAGAGACTGCAGCCACAATCAGAAGCGATTTCGGGCTATGAGCGTTAGTAAAGCGCTTCAAGAGCCACATGTTGCCAACCGCCGCAACGATGGCTGCGGCGCTCCAGATTGCCGCATATAGATCCAAAGCAGGATTCATTCGATGCGGGTTCCCGACTGCGGAGAACCAGAGCAAGAAGTAGAGCGCCAGCGGGACGATGACCAAAATGGACGCCATCAAGAACGTCATGGCCGTTAATTTGGCGACCACGGTTCCGCGTTCGAAAGAGTCCATCACACCCCCTCCAGCAGCCGATCTGCCTGCGCCCTCGCCTCGGGCGTCACCTCTGCGCCGGACAGCATCCGCGCGATCTCCTCCTGCCGCCCCGCCGCATCGAGCAGCACCACGCTGGTCCGCGTCACCGTGCCGCTGGAGGCCTTGGCGATGAGATAATGCTGCCCGCCCCGCGCCGCGACCTGGGGCGAGTGTGTCACCGCCAGCAGCTGCCCTTCGCGCGATGCCAACCGCGCCAGACGCTCGCCGATGGCCGACGCCACCGCCCCGCCCACGCCGCGGTCAATCTCGTCGAAGATGATCGTCGCCGCCCCGCCCTTCTCCGCCAGCGCGACCTTCAGCGCGAGGATGAAGCGCGACAACTCGCCGCCGCTCGCGATCTTGTTGAGCGGCGCGAAATCCGCGCCGGGGTTGGTCGATATGAGAAACTCCACCGCGTCCATGCCCGAGGCCGCCCAGCGGTCCTCCGGCAGCTTGGTGACCGCAGTGCGGAACTTCGCCGCGTCAAGCTTCAGCGGCGCGAGCTCCGCCGCCACCGCCGCATCGAGCCGCTCGGCCCCCGCAACGCGCCCCGCGTGCGCCGTTTCGGCCGCGGCGACATAGGCCGTGCGCGCTTCCCTCGCAGCCGCTTCGAGCGCGTCCAATTGCGCCTCCCCGCCCTCGATCGCGTCGAGCCGCGCGCGCATGGTGCGCGCAAGGTCAGGCAGGTCATCAACCTCGCAGCGATGCTTGCGGGCCGCGGCGCGCAGTTCGAACAGGCGTGTTTCGGCACGGTCCAGCTCCTGCGGATCGTGGACCAGCGCCTCGGCGGCCAGCCTCAACTTGTCCTCGGCCTCGGTCGCCTCGATCACCGCGCGGTCAAGCGCGGCGAGCGCTTCGGCCAGCATCGGGTGCTGCTCGGCAATCCGGTCGAGCTTGCGTGCTGCCACGCGCAAGGCGGCCAGCGGCGAATCCGAGCCCTCCCACAGATGCCGCAAATCCTCGAGATCGCCCGACAGCTTCTCGCCCTTCTGCATGTCGGAGCGTGCCCCGGCCAGCCGCGCTTCCTCGCCCGCGACCGGCTCCAGCGCGGTCAGTTCGGCGAGATAGGCAATCAGCAGGTCCTGATCGGCCTTGGCCTGATCGACCGCGCTGCGCGCCTCGGAAAGCTGCGCTTCGGCGCGCGCCCACGCGGCATAGGCCCGGTCGAGCCCCGCCACATCCGTCCCGGCATAGCGGTCGAGCAGCAGGCGGTGCCCGCGCGGATTGACCAGCCCTCGGTCGTCGTGCTGTCCGTGCAATTCGACCAGCGCCGGCGCGAGTTCGCGCAGCAGGGCGACGCTGGCGGGCTGATCATTGATGAAGGCTTTCGACCCGCCATCCGCCTTGACCTGCCGCCGGATCATCAGCGGCTCGCCCGGCTCGATGGCGATCTCGGCGTCACTCAGCGCGGCGGCGATCGCAGGCGGCAGCGCGGCGAATTCGAAACTGGCGATGACGCTCGCCTTGTCTTCGCCGCTGCGCACCAGCGAGGTTTCCGCGCGGTCGCCCAGGATCAGGCCCAAAGCATCGAGCAGGATCGACTTGCCCGCCCCCGTCTCCCCGGTGAGCACGCCGAGCCCGCGCGCGAAATCGAGATCGAGCGCTTCGATGAGGACGATGTTACGGATGGACAGGCGGTTGAGCATGGTCGCCGCAAGGATTAGCGCAGCGCCCGCGCCCCGTCACGCCTCAAGCTGCGGGGAATCCCCCAAACTCGCTCAAGGGTAGGCGGCGAACCACCGCAGCGACCGCGACGTCCAATCCGAGAAAAACTGGTGCTCGGCGCGCATTACCGCGATCTGGCCCAGCAGCACGAACCGCTGGCCGCCGGTCAGCCCCGCAATCGTCGGGAAACTGGCCGGGGACGCCGTGAATGCGGCACTGATCGCCGCGCTCGAGGTTGAAAAGAACCCGTTCGCATCGACAAAGCCGCCCGCCCGAAGCTCATTGGCAATCGCCAGCGACTGCGCAGCGCTCACCCCGGGCACGCGGATAAACCGCTGGTTATACAGCGGCGTCGCAGGGTGCAGAATGCCGACTGTGGGGATCCCGCGCCCCGCCAAAGTCTGGCTGTTGGCCAAGGCCTGAGTATTGCTGACATTCTCGTTTTCATCGTTTTCGCAAAGATAAAACGCGCTCGGCGTCGTGGTGATGCCGACCGCAAGCGGGTTGGCCTGCGCACAATAGCTGATCACGGATTTGAACCGCAGGTTCGGAAAGCTCGGTGCAGACGCGGTCGCCGCAACCGCGCCGAGCGTGATCGCCATCGCACCGCCATTCGACATGCCCATCACATAGGTGGGCAGGCCCGCCGGGATCACCGATGTCGACACCAGCGAGCCGAGCAGCGTGTCGAGCGAGCGGAAATCGGTATTGGCGGGATTGAGGCCGATGTCCCACTGGATCTTGCCATTCCCGTCAAGGTCGCCCGCCGCCACTTCCTCAGCCTCGGGCGAGAGCACGGCATAGCCTTTCGATATGGCTTTGAGCGCAAAGGAGCGGCTCTCGGCCTGCTCGATGAAGGTGCTTGCGCCGCCGGTTCCGTGCAGCATCACGATCAGCCCGCGCGGGTTGGCCGGCACCCAGAAACGCGCGGTCTTGGATGCTGTGGTCGGCGCGGTGTAGCTGCGCGTGGTGAACGTGATGTTGAGCGTCATCACGTTGGCGGTCAGCACCGCGTTGGCAGACGGCACGGTGAGCGTCGTGTGCCATTCCTCGGCGTCCGGCGTGAAACTGCCGCCCGTCCAGTTCACCAGAACCTGCGACTGCGGCAGGATCGATGACCACAGCTCGACCTGAGTGCCAGGCAAGGCCGTTGCCGGGCCAACGCCATTGACGACAGTCAGTGCGACAGCGGGCGTTGGCGTTGGCGTCGGAGTTGGTGCGGGCGTCGGGGTGGGCGTCGGTGTCGGAGTGGGCGTCGGCGCCGAGGACCCCCCGCAACCCGTCAGGACCGCCACCGCGGCGATCATTGCGAGGACCGAACACGCGCTCTTGAATTTCATCGTCGACAGTCCCCCTGCGCAATCGCGCCTCGGCTTGCTAGCTTTTGGTTTAACGCAGCAGACTCGGGTTACCCTTCGCACGCATATTGCTCAATTTTTGGCGATCCACGCAGCGGGCTCCCGCTTCCATCAGGACGATGTTGCAAACCACAAGCCGGGCAGACACGTGACGTGAGCAGGGTATCTGATCCCCAAGGGCTATCGCGCTGACGGCTTGGCATAACCTTCGCTTTGGTATCGCCAATTACCCAAACAGACCTATACCTGAGCGCTGTGAATCGGCGCGCAAAACGGAGCAAGGCGATCGCCGGTTTTTGGAATTCGGCGCGCTAATCTGCGGCCATGCTCAACTTAGGCCGAATTGGGCCAAGTGGCTAGTTGACGGGAACAGTACAGGAACATAAGTCGGAGAAATGGAAGCTCGTATGCAGTCAATTGAACTCTTCGCCGGAGCTGGTGGCCTAGGCATGGGGCTGTGCCAATCCGGCTTCCATCCCGCGAAAGTAGTCGAGTGGGACCGCTGGTGCTGTGACACTATTCGCGAGAACCGCAGGCAGAAAACCCATCCGGTCGCATTGTGGCCGGAACCGACTGAGGGCGACGTGCGCCAAGTCGATTTCCGGTCTTTTGAAGGGAAGATCGCCCTTGTAAGCGGCGGCCCACCATGCCAGCCCTTTTCGCTCGGGGGGAAGCACCGTGCTCACGCCGATGACCGCGACTTGTGGGGTGAAGCTGTGCGCGTGGTTCGCGAAACGAGGC
Source organism: uncultured Alphaproteobacteria bacterium (assembly GCA_963765775.1). Taxonomy (GTDB): domain Bacteria; phylum Pseudomonadota; class Alphaproteobacteria; order Sphingomonadales; family Sphingomonadaceae; genus Erythrobacter. Next base: position 33,213 of record CAVXXQ010000005.1, on the reverse strand, counting down.
CACCAGCATTTGTGTTCGAAAACGTAAAGGGCCTGACCCGCGCGTCATTCGCAACTTATCTAGCCTACATCGTGCACCAGCTCACCTACCCCGATTTGTTGCGTCGCGCTGACGAAGAGTGGCATTCTCATTTGGCCCGACTAGAAGCGCACCACACAGCTGGGCGCGAAGACGGCCTTAAATACAATGTGGTCTATCGCGTGCTGAACGCTGCCGATTACGGCGTTCCACAACGCCGTGAACGAGTGGTGTTCGTCGGCTTCCGTCGAGACCTTGGTATTGAATGGTCGTTCCCCAAAGCAACACATTCACTTGATGCCTTACTATGGGATCAATTCCGCAGCCGAGAATACGGTGATCGCCATGATGCAAGAGTCATCGGCATTACTGATCCCCGGTTGCTGTCGCGAGCACTCAAGTTGGCCGAGCGTCCAGAAACTAAATCGTGGCGCACCGTTCGGGACGCAATTGGCGATCTGGCTGATCCGCAAAACCAGCCCGCAGAAGCAAAGTTTGTTCACAACCATCGTTATCAGCCGGGCGCTCGCAGCTATCCGGGCCATACCGGCAGTCCACTCGATCTGCCAGCCAAGACCCTAAAGGCTGGTGTCCACGGGGTGCCAGGGGGAGAAAACATGCTGCTACGACCCGACGGCTCGGTGCGGTATTTCACTGTGCGAGAAAGTGCTCGCTTGCAGACGTTCCCCGATAGTTACCGCCTGCATGGTTCGTGGACAGAGTCCATGCGGCAGCTTGGCAACGCTGTGCCAGTTGAATTAGCGCGCGTGATCGGTGAAGGCGTGGTCTCCCGAACTCGCGGAGAGGGCATGAATAGTCTTAATACTGAACCGGGTTCTGCTGACGCACTTCGAGCAGAGTCTTTCACGGCTCACTGCCGATGCAAGCGACACCTCTTTATCGAGCGCGAAGCGCAAAAAGCTCGAAATCAAAATCAAAGAGGCCATCGACGAATTGACGGCCTTGTTAGCCAAACTTGATCCAATTGCTCAGCCGACATCGATCTTCGATCCGAGCAATCCGAAAGTGGTTGGCCGGTTCGTCGCCTTGGCGATGGTAGCGCAGGATCGCCATAAGTTATCCGATATTCCGAAGTTTTACGGTTCCGGCGTCTATGCCATTTACTACAAAGGTATGTTCCCGGACTATCAGCCGTTGAGTGGAAGTGAGACACCCATTTATGTGGGCAAAGCGTCGCCGAGTGTAAGCAATGCCCGGACGCCCTTAGAACAAGGTGCCAAGTTGTGCGGCCGTTTGAGCGATCACAGGAAAAACATCGGCAAGGCGACGAGCACGCTCGATATCGCCGACTTCGAATTCCGAGCGCTGGTCGTGCAGAGTGGCTGGGAAGCGGCAGCCGAGGACTACCTCATCCATTTGTTCCGGCCGATTTGGAACAGCGAAACGAATATCCTCTATGGTTTGGGGAAGCATGGTGATTCCGCCGTCACTCGCGCCAACAAGCGCTCGCCGTGGGATACAGTGCATCCTGGCCGGAGCTGGGCTGCGGCAACTATTGAAGACGCTAAATCGCTTGGGCAGATCGACTCAGAACTTGCAAAGCACTTCGCCGAATATCCGGCCTACCTTGACCTTGCCTCGGTAATCGGAGATTTTGTCGAAGAGCTGCGACAGGGCTAAGTTTCGATCCCGATTGCCTCGTCTGGATGCTGTTCAACGGCAGCAATCTCACCGCCGGGGCGGACGGCCTGCGCTGGAATGATCGCGACTGGTCGCTCACCAATCACTTCATCCCCTTCACCGAAGTCGAAGTCGGCGCGAAACGGTTCGCAAGCGACTTCATGGTGCGCCACATGGCGGGGATGGCCTTCTCGCCGGAAGCCAAGGCGGTGCTGGACGAAGGCCGCAAGCTCTTCCAGCGCTTCCACGCCACCAGCTTCCCGAACAAGATCAGGCAGGAATACAAGCTGGGCCGGGCGGACGCCGGTTGGTATCAGGTGCGCCGCGCGCTGGAAGCTTATGGCGACACCGAACTCACCGACTTCGACCCGTTCAAGAAAGCCTACGCCGCGCTGACCGAAAAACTGCGCCCGATGGTGTATGAACTCGGCTTTTTGCCAGCCTAGGGACCAAGTGTAGAACCGGCTGCACCGCAGCCGCAAGGCCACGCGGCCGCCCCGCAGCGGGCGCGGCTATGCCGCGCGCATAGCGAGGACGAACCCGCGGAGGCGGGTTCGCAAAATCAGGAAGCCTTCACACCCTCGGCGTTCTTGTTCACCAGCTTGAAGGCGCGCTCGTACCACTCGCTGCCGGGGTAATTCGCGCCGAGCACCGCAGCGTATTTCACAGCTTCCTGCGGGATGCCGAGCGCAAGGCTGCTCTCGCACAGGCGGAACAGCGCCTCGGGGGTGTGGCTGGTGGTGTCGAACTTCTCGACCACGTTGCGGAAGCGCATGTCGGCGGCGAGCCACAGGCCCATCCGTTCGTAGTGGCGGCCGATTTCCATCTCCTTGCCCGCAAGGTGATCGGCGACAAGGTCGAGCTTGAGGCGCGCGTCGGCGGCGTATTCGGTCTGCGGGAAGCGCCGGTTGACCTCACGAAGGGCGGTCTGCGCCTGCTCGGTGATCTTCTGGTCGCGGTTCACGTCGCTGATCTGCTCGTAGTAGCTCAGCGCGATCAGGTAATAGGCGTAAGGCGCATCCTTGTTGCCCGGGTGGATCGACAGGAACCGCTGCGCGTTCTGGATCGCCTTGTTGTAATCGCGCGCGATGTAATAGCTGAACGCGCTCATCAACTGCGCACGGCGAGCCCAGGGCGAATAGGGGTGCTGGCGCTCCACCTCGTCAAACAGCGCCGCGGCCTGCAGCGTGTTGCCCCGGTCGAGCCGCTTCTGCGCTTCGGCATAGAGCGATTCGACGTCGCGGGCGACATAGGCGACGTCCTTGCCGGCACTGCCCCCTGCGCAGGCGCTGAGCATGGCGATGGTGGCGGCGGCGAGCGCGGCGCGCGCGATACGGCCTACGGGGCGGGCTGTGAGCTTGGACTGCATAGGACGGGGCTATAGCGAGGGGCGCGCTGAACGCCAAGTGAAGCTGCACCCCCTCGCCCTCCATGCCCCCACATTTTCCTACTCGGCGGTTTTGTGATGCTGTCCCATCCATGACCAGACGCAAAGACCCCCGCACCGCCCGCCTCCCTGCCGCCGCAGGAGAGCTCCCCACCTTCACCCCCGTCCCCCGCCGCTGCGAGCGCCACGACGGCTGGACCCCCGAGCGCCAGCGCGGCTTCATCGAGGCGCTGGCCGACACCGGCTCGGTCGAGGCCGCCTCCCGCGCTGTCGATATGAGCAGCGTCGGCGCCTACCACCTGCGCCGCCAGCCCGGCGCCGAGTCCTTCCGCGCCGCATGGGAGGCCGCGCTCGCCCACGGCATCCAGCGCGTCGAGGATGTCGCAATGGACCGCGCGCTCAACGGCGTGGAGGAGCCGGTCTACTCTTACGGCAAGATCGTCGGCACGCGGATCAGGCACAATGACCGGCTGCTGATGTTCATGCTGCGCAACCGTGCCCCCGAACGCTTTGCCGCGGGCGGCGGTCCGAAAGGCCTCAACGCGGTCAGCCAGATGCAGCTCGAAAAGCTCAAGAAGCAGTGGCTCAAGGAACACGAGGCCAGCCAGCCCCACGTCACCAACGCCGAAGTGCGCGCCAGCATCAATCGCAAGATCGACGTGGCCCACCGCCAGTTCCAGCGCGAGGTCGAGGTCCGCTGGGCCGCCCTCACCGACGAGACCCGCGCCGCCTGGGCCCACTTCATCGCCCTGCGCACCCGCGACCTTGACGCGATGGACGCCGACCCGAAGACCCGCAAGCTCCTCGACGTGATCTGGCACACCCGGCACGACAAGTTCGACCCGCCCGAAAAGCCGCAACACCCGGCATCGGCAGCGCGCAAGAGCGACGACGGATTGAACGAGGACTGGCAACGCCCGCCGCCGGGTTATGGAGCGAAGAAGCCTGCGCTACCGCCCAAGACGACGTGGACGCTGAAGGATGAGAGTTTCGACCCATAGGCGGTGAAGGCGCCTGGCTCTCCTTCCGTACAGGGGAGGGAGCCATCCGCAGGATGGTGGAAAAATAGGTCCTCATCGGACGCAACCCTAACCCAGCGGGTTGCGAGCGTTCGTCAAGTGTTCCAATACTTGGCGAATTATGGAGGACGCTATGCGGCCAATTGGGATAGACCTGTTCGCCGGAGCCGGAGGGATGAGCCTCGGCTTTGAACAAGCAGGGTTCGATGTCGTGGCAGCAGTCGAGATCGACCCGGTGCATTGTGCCGTCCACAAGTTCAACTTCCCGCATTGCGCAGTTATTCCCCGTTCAGTCGTTGGGCTGAAGGGAAGCGAAATCAGACTTGCAGCTGGAATTGGCAATCGCTCGGTCGACGTTGTCTTTGGCGGCGCCCCTTGTCAGGGGTTCTCGATGATAGGCCAACGTGTTCTCGATGATCCGCGCAATCGTCTGGTTCTGGAATTCCTCCGCATCGTATCGGAGCTCGAAGCCAAGTCATTCGTCTTTGAAAATGTCAAAGGCCTGACAGTTGGAAGGCACAAGCAATTCCTCGACGAATTTGTCGCCGAAGCAAAAAGGCTAGGATACGAAATTCGCCTTCCTTGGCGAGTTCTCAATGCCTCGCATTTTGGTACTCCTCAAAATCGAGAACGTCTCATCCTCTACGGCGCAAAACGCAAAGAGCATCTGCCGAATTACCCGAAACCGACAACCCGTCCGGCAGATGGCCGTGGCAAACTGCCGATTGACCTCCCGCTAGGACCGAGCGTGGCCGATGCAATTGGAGACCTGCCAGATGCCGATAGCTTCGATGAGCTAGTTCATACCGACGCAATTCGCACCGACGCTTGGGGTGAAGCAAGCGTCTATGCCGCCGAATTGCGATGCAGATCGAATAATGCGTGGCACTACAGCTATGTTCGAAATTGGGATCCGTCGGTGCTGACTGGAAGCATTCGCACCGAGCATTCGGCAATATCTCGTCGGCGTTTTGCCGAGACGGAAAGCGGACAGACGGAGCCAATCTCGCGGTTCTACAGGCTCTCGGCACAGGGACTGTCGAATACGCTTCGAGCTGGCACTGATGGGGCGCGTGGTGCCTTCACAAGCCCGCGTCCAATCCATTTCAGTCACGCCCGCTGCGTCACAGTCCGTGAGATGGCGAGGCTGCACGGGTATCCGGACTGGTTTCGGCTACACAGCACGAAGTGGCATGGTGCGCGCCAGATTGGCAATTCGGTTCCGCCGCCGCTTGCGCGAGAGGTCGCAGCTTCACTGATTTCGGCGCTGGGTCATGTCCCAACACGGCCGTATGAAATTGTTGATCTTGGAGCACCTGAACTCTTAGAGTTCACCGTTTCCCAAGCTGCCCATCATTTTGGCATTGCTGCGCCACCGAGCAAACGGGATCGCAAAAGTGGGGCTAGAAAACGCAAACAAGCAGAGATCGAAGCTGAACTTCTCCTGAGAAAATCCGCTGGAAATGGCTAACTCCGTGCAGACGAACAGGTATCAGGCGCTTATTGAAGGCGTGTTTTTCGACGGCTACACCAAAGGCGCGACAGCGTTTGAATTCAGTCGTTCTGACTTTGAAGGGAAAGCTCAACAACTCGGTATTGTTCTACCCAAGAACATCGGCGACGTAATCTATAACATTCGCTATAGATCACATCTCCCCTCAAGCATCCTCGCCACTCAGTTGCCGGGCCGTGAATGGATTATCGAAGGCGCTGGCCGCGCTCGATATCGTTTCAAGTTAGTCGCCGCTACGCGCATTATTCCTCGCGAAGACCTCGTGAAAATCGCTATTCCCGATGCAACGCCCGAATTGATCCGAGCGTATGCTCTTGACGATGAGCAGGCGCTCCTCGCCATTGTGCGATATAACCGCTTAATCGACACGTTCTTGGGGCTCACAACCTACAGTCTGCAAAACCATTTGCGAACGACGGTGCGCGAAATTGGGCAGATCGAGATTGATGAACTTTACGTCGGAATTGATCGCCACGGTTGCCATCACGTGATCCCGGTGCAAGCCAAAGGCGGCTCCGACCAAATCGGGATAGTCCAAACTAGTCAGGACATTGCATTTGTAGCGCAGAAGTTCCCCGGCATGCGATGCCGAGCCATTTCAGCGCAGTTCATGGCTGATGGTGTAATTGCGCTGTTTGAGTTGACTCTGCAGGATGACGAAATCAGGGTTGCACAAGAACGGCACTATCGCCTTGTGCCCGCGAGCGAACTCGATGGGACGGCGATCAGAGCCTATAACGACTGAGCTTGAGAAAGCAGAGCCGCGGCCGTGACGTCGAAAGGGCTGGCCTGCGGCCACCCGCCGGCCGGAATGCAGCCTCTTGCTTCTAGCTTGCCGTTCGCTGCGCGAACGCCTGCGCTAGGCGCTGGGCCTTATTCCTCGCCCATCCGCAAGGCCGCAATAAACGCCTCCTGCGGAATACTGACATTCCCATACTCCCGCATCCGCGCCTTCCCCTTCTTCTGCTTGTCCAGCAGCTTCTTCTTCCGGGAAATGTCGCCGCCATAGCACTTGGCGGTCACGTCCTTGCGCATCGCGGCGATGGTTTCGCGGGCGATCACCTTGCCGCCGATCGCGGCCTGGATCGGGATCTTGAAGAGGTGGCGGGGGATCAGGTCTTTGAGACGCTCGCACATGCCGCGGCCGCGTTCTTCGGCGACGTGGCGGTGGACGATCAGGCTCAGCGCGTCGACCGGCTCGGCGTTGACGAGGATGTTCATCTTCACAAGGTCGCCCTCGCGCGTGCCGATCTGCTCGTAATCGAAGCTGGCGTAGCCGCGCGAGATTGATTTCAGGCGGTCGTAGAAGTCGAACACCACTTCGTTGAGCGGCAGTTCGTAACTCACCTGCGCACGGCCACCCACATAGGTGAGCCCGGTCTGGATGCCGCGACGGTCCTGACACAGTTTCAGGATCGCGCCGAGATACTGGTCGGGGGTGTAGATCACCGCCTTGATCCACGGTTCCTCGATCACATCGATGCGGTTCTCATCCGGCCAATCGGACGGGTTGTGAATGTCGACGACCTTGGCATCCTCGTTCCGGGTGTGGCCAAGGTGGAGGCGGTACACCACCGACGGCGCAGTGGTGATGAGGTCGAGGTCGTATTCGCGGGTCAGGCGTTCCTGAATGATTTCAAGGTGCAGCAGGCCGAGGAACCCGCAGCGGAAGCCGAAGCCCAGCGCGGCGGAGCTTTCCATCTCGAAGCTGAACGACGCGTCGTTGAGGCGCAGCTTGCCGATGCTCTCGCGCAGCTTCTCGAAGTCGGCGGCGTCAACCGGGAACAGCCCGCAGAACACCACCGGCTGCACTTCCTTGTAGCCGGGCAGCGCGACGTCGGAGCCGTTCTTGACGGTGGTGATGGTGTCGCCGACGCGGGCCTGTTCGACTTCCTTGATCTGGGCGGTGATGAAGCCGATCTCGCCCGGGCCGAGTTCGTTAAGGTCGGTGCGCTTGGGGGTGAAGCAGCCGACGCGGTCGACGAGGTGCTGGGTTCCGCCCTGCATGAAGCGGATGTTGAGGCCCTTGGTGAGCTTGCCGTCGATCACGCGCACGAGGATGACGACGCCGAGATAGGGGTCGTACCACGAGTCCACCAGGCTGGCGGTCAGCGGCGCGTCGACATCGCCCTTGGGCGGAGGGATGCGGGCGACGACGGCTTCGAGCACATCCTCGATCCCGATACCCGATTTGGCGCTGGTCATGACGGCGTTGGACGCGTCGATCCCGATGATGTCCTCGATCTCCTTGCGCACCTTCTCGGGTTCGGCGGCGGGGAGGTCGATCTTGTTGATGACGGGGACGATCTCGTGGTCGTGCTCGATCGACTGGTAGACGTTGGCGAGGGTCTGGGCTTCGACGCCCTGCGCGGCGTCAACGACGAGCAGCGCGCCCTCGCACGCGGCGAGGGAGCGGCTGACCTCATAGGCGAAGTCGACGTGGCCGGGGGTGTCCATCAGGTTGAGCTGATAGGTCTCGCCGTCCTTGGCGGTGTAGGCGAGGCGCACGGTCTGCGCCTTGATGGTGATGCCGCGTTCCTTCTCGATGTCCATGTTATCAAGGACTTGCTCGGACATCTCACGCGCGGTGAGCCCGCCGGTGAACTGGATCAGCCGGTCGGCGAGGGTCGACTTGCCATGGTCGATATGGGCGATGATCGAAAAATTGCGGATCTTGGAGAGGTCAGTCATTGGACCAGCGACTTAGCTTCCAGTCCGCGCCTTGTCATGCGCCAAAAACGCAACACCTTTTCGGGTGTTCACCCCGCCTCGGCGCGCAACGGTTTGGCATAGCCGAACTTGGGCACCGCCCCGCCCTGCACCATGCCGAGGAACTTACCCGCCGTGAGCGCCGAGAGCGGGTTTCCTGCGGCGGCCAGCGCATAGGGAGAGACGCGGTTGCGGGTGCACATGCCGCCGGACCCATCCTCGATCAGCGACTGCTCGAACTCCAGACCCTGTACGTCGCCGTTGGAGCGGATCACCGTAGCAACCGCCAGCTGGCCGCCGCCCAGATCCACGACGAACTGCGTATCCCTCGGCACATCGGCCAGACCCTGGATCAGCGCGCCCGTCTTGGAGAGATTGCGCAGCGTCACTTCGTAGGCGTAGTCGTCGTGGATTACCTGGATCTTGCGGAACACGGTGCGGCGGCGCGCGCGTCGGGAGCGGCTGGTGCCGGGTTCGATCTTCCACGCCCCGCCCGCCATCTCCTCGCCCAGCGTGTCCGCATCGACCGGCTCGCTGAAGATCGGGCCTTCGAGATAGCCCACCCCGCAAGTCTTGAGCGCATCGAGCAGGCCTGCACTTTCAATGCCGTTGGCGATGGTATCCATCTGCAGCGCGCCCGCCAGCGCGACGATCGCACGCACCAGGCCGAGTTCGCGGCTGTCGTGGCGCTCAGCCTCGGCGACCAGCTTCTGGTCGATCTTGATCGCATCGAAGGGTGCGCGGCGCAGGTAGGCGAGCGAGGAGTAGCCCGAGCCGAATTCGTCCAGCGTCAGCCGCACTCCGATCTTGAACAGCGCGGCAAGCGTGCGGTCGACCACGTTGGCCTCGCCAAAGAACACCGCCTCGCTGATCTCAAGCTCGAGCCGGGCAGCGCTAATCGCCGCGATGTCGATCGCTTCTTCGACAAGTTCGACGAAATCGTCGGCGAGGAACAGCGCGACCGGCACGTTGACCGCGACGCGCACGCTTTCCGGCCACTCTGCGGCGCGCTGGCAGGCGGCAGAGATCGCCCAGCGCCCGACATCGGCGAGCAGGGCGGAGCCTTCGACGATCTTGGCGAAATCCTCCTGATCGATGATCCCGCGTTCGTCATGGTTCCAACAAACGTGCGCCTCAAGAGCGCATACCGTGCCGGCTTCGGCAGCGACAATCGGCTCGAAGCGCAGGAACAGTTGCTCCTCGCGCAGCGCCGTGCCGAGGTCCTGTTCGAGCCGGCGACGGAAGATCGTCTCGTTCTCAAGCTCGCCCGAGAAGAAGCGGTACTGCCCTCGCCCACCGTTCTTCGCGGCATAAAGCGCAAGGTCAGCGGCACGCTCGATCTCGTCGCGGGTGACCCCGTCATGGGGCACAATGGCGATGCCGATCGAGGCACCGATCACGCAGCGCCCGTCCTCGAGACTGTAGGGCTGGCGCAGCATGGAAATGACCTTGGCGGCGAGCTCGCCGAGGACCCCGCGGTCGTCGATATCAGGCAGGATCACCTGGAATTCGTCGCCGCCCAGACGCCCGATCTCGCATTCGCGGTCGATAGCGCGCTTGAGCCGCTCTGCGACCTGTTTGAGCAGCTCGTCGCCAGCTGCGTGGCCGAGCGTGTCGTTGACGTGCTTGAACCGGTCGAGGTCGATCATCATCACCGCGCAGGTGCGCCGCGCCGCCTTGAAGGCGGTCAGCGTCGCATCAAGCTGGTGCGCCATGCGGTGGCGGTTGCTGAGCCCGGTGAGCGAATCGAAGCGCGCGAGGCGGGCGGTTTCCTCCTCGCGGTTAAAATCGTCGGTGATGTCGACGCCGGTGCCGCGGAAACCGGCAAAACGGCCATCGCGGGACGTGACCGGCTGGCCGGACAGGCGAAGCACCGCGCCATCGGGCAGCCGCGCCGCACGCACCGCCATGCCGGCAAAGGCCTTATGCGTGCCGAGCATCAGCGGAAGCGACTTGCCACGCCCCTCACGGTCGGCGGCAACAAAGATCGCGGACAGCGGCTGGCCGAGCAGGTCCGACAAGGGCAGGCCGAGCCGCGCGCCGATTGCGCCTGACAGATAGGTGAGATTGCCGCTCGCATCGCTGGCCCAGAACCAGCCGAGGCCCGACTGTTCAAGCTCGTCGAGCATGGCGAGCCGCTCGCCGTCGCTCAACGCCGAGGTGGCTACGCCGCGCGACGCACCAAACGCAAGCGCGCCGCGCAAGGCGCCACCGTTGCGGGATGACAAGAGACCCTTCAGGGACATCTCGTGGACAAACCTCCAGACATCGGCCGTGGCTACGCAAGGGAAAGCGCACCCGACCTTGTTCGCAAGATGTAAAGGCCGATGGTTATTTTTCCCCTAAAGCCGCATCCGGGATCGCCCGGTGCATGCGCATCAGAGCCGCTGGTTTACCAGCTTCCGGCTCCGGTCTGCCCCTGTTGCCCCTGGAACACAAACAACGCGTTGTCGCCGCGCCGCTTGAGGGGTGCGTGGAATTCGACCCCGACGCGGTTCTCGCGCGACCAGCGCACTTGCGCTGTCACCGACTTGTCGGCCGAGAACTCGACCCGCACTGCGCTGCCGGCGGGCATGTTCCACAGTCCCTCAATCATCGCCCCGCTCTCGGAGATGTTGCGCAGCGTCGCATTCAGGCGGTTGCCGTTGTGGACCACGGCCACCTTGCGCAGCAGGTTCTGACGCGGCGCGCGGGCGCATTGCGGGCCGTCGGCCTCGGCGATCAGATCGCCCGAGACCAGCGCAGTCGCGTCCGCGGCGTTCATCGGCTTATAGTAGATATAGCCCTGAATGTGGCTGCAGCCGAGCAGGCGCACCAGTTCAAGCTCGTCGAGCGTCTCCACGCCCTCTGCCGTGGTGTCCATGTGCAGCGCCTCGGCGAGGCTGGTGATCGAGGCGATGATCGCGCCGTTGCGGCTGCCTTCCTCGGTGGCGCCCTGCACGAAGCTGCGGTCGATCTTGATCTTGTCGAACGGCGCCTTCTTCAGATAGCCGAGCGAGGAATAGCCAGTCCCGAAATCGTCGAGCGCAAGGCGCACGCCGACGCGCTTCAGGGCCTTGAACATCGCGTCCGTGCCCGAGCTGTCGTTGAGGAACACGCTTTCGGTGATTTCCAGCTCGAGCCGCGAGGGCGCAACGCCGGCATGGGCGAGCGCGTTGGCGACGATGGTGGGCAGGTCCGGGTTGGCGAATTGCAGCGCCGAGACATTGACCGCGCAGCGGATCGAGCGCGGCCAGCGGGCCAGATCGGCGCAGGCCGTGCGCAGCGCCCATTGGCCGATGCGGTCGATCAGGCCGGCGTCCTCGGCGATGGGGACGAACTTGGCCGGGCTGATCCACCCGCGCTTGGGGTGCTGCCAGCGCATCAGCGCCTCGAAGCCGACGATCTTCTCGTTCGCGGCATAGACGACCGGCTGGTAATAGAGCTGGAGCTGGCCCTTGGCGATTGCCTCTCGCAGGTCCTGTTCGAGCTCTGCGCGCTCTTCGGCAGCGGCGTGGAGGTCTTCGGCGTAGAAGCGGTAGACCCCGCGCCCGGCGTCCTTGGCTGCGTAGAGCGCCAGGTCAACATTGCGGATCAGCTCGTCGCTGGTCGAGCCATGCTCGGGCGCGAGCGCGATGCCGACCGAGGCGCCGATCACCACGCTCTGGCCCTGAATCGAATAGGGCTGCGAGAGCGAGTTGATGATTTCCTGCGCCATGTGGCCGAGCGTGTGGCGGTCCTGATGGCCGGGGACGATCACCTGAAACTCGTCACCGCCCAGACGCCCGCAGCGGCCATGGCCGTCAATCGCACGCTCGAGCCGCTGGGCGACCTGCTTGAGCAGCGCGTCGCCCGCCGGGTGGCCGAGCGTATCATTGACATGCTTGAAGCGGTCGAGATCGAGCATCAGCACCGCGCAGGCGCGCTCGCGGCCACTGGGCGCGGCGAGGATCTGCTCGAGCGCCTGGCTCATCTGCACGCGGTTGGCGAGGCCGGTCAGCGAATCATAGTGGGCGAGGCGCGAGACCTGCTGTTCGGAGCGGCGCTTTTCGGTGAGGTCGGTGCCGTGGCCGCGGAAGCCGCAGAAGTTCTTGTAGCTGTCGTAGACCGGACGGCCTGCGAGCGACCACCAGCGTTCATCGCCGCTGGTCGCGGCGCGCACTTCGACATCGTGGAAGGCCGAGCGGGCGGAGAGGTGGAAGGCGAGCGTGCGTTCGGCGTCGGCCGCGCCCTGCGAGGGGTCGACGATCTCGGACAGCGGGCAGCCGACCACCGCCTCGCTGGTCTTGCCCAGCACGGTCGCGGCCTTGGGCGAGATGTAGGTGATAAGCCCGCGGCGGTCGGTTTCCCAGAACCAGCCCTGCCCGGTCTCCTCGAAGCTGCGCAGGATGTCCTCGGCGCGGGCCGCAACCCGCTCGCGCGCCTCGCGGGCCAAGCGACGCTGCTGCAAGGCCTTCCATTCGAGCCGGGCGATCAGCAACAGGGTGAGCGCGGCGGCGAAGACAGCGGCAAAGGTGACGTTTTCGGGCACCAGCACGGCAAACCCGGCCCAACTCGCGATCTTGGCGCAGAACAGCGAGATGATGCGCATGTCGAACAGCGCGGCGGCGGCGGCGTTGATGCAGACGAGCGTCGCGATGCCCCATTGCCACGGCAGGCCCTCGCCGACCCACAGCGCCAGTGCGATGCCCGCGCATGCCATCGGCAGCACGATCCCCACGAACACGATCCCGAGGCGCACGGCGCTGACGCTCTTGGCCCGGCGCTCGGTCTCGGCGAAAAGGCTGCCGCAGGCGAACAGCGCGGCCGACGACAGCGCCGCAGCGCAGATTGTGGTCGAGGGCAGTCCCTGGAAGACGATCGCGGCGATCGCGAAGGCAGCGACCAGGAAAAGGGTCATGCCCCCGGCTTGGCGCGGGAGGAAAAAGGTCTGTTCGCTGGCCGGCTCGTCGATCGCGGGCGTGAACCCGCTTTGCGCCTCGATGCGCAGACGCTCGCCGCTGCGGCGCTCGCCGCGACCGCGCTGTTCCAACGGGCCCGCCTCGGCTTCCGCCCTTTCGTTCACCACGGAGTGCAAATCGCGGCCCGAACCGAACGGTCGCGGATTATTCGTTACAAATCTTCTAAGTGGTTCCCCGGCCATCCCGGTCACTTGCCTCGGGAGGGTTGAGAAAAGCGTTAAGCGAGATCCCTAATTCTTTCAGGATTTGGGCGAGCGGGCGAAAAAACGATGCTCCGCCCCACGCTTGCAACTTGGTCGCCAAGGCTGCATCTTGGAATGCGAGACCGCGTCAACCGATAGCCTCCAAGGGAGCGGCGGGACGCGGCCAGTGAGAGGGGATTCAATGGCACGCAGCGAAGTGAAGCTCGAGAACGAAGCAGCCCAGTCCACCAACGCCCTCGGGCCGCTGATCGGCGTGGCGCGCGAGGACTTCGTGAGCGCGGTCGCGCTGCTGCTGCGCGAGACCGCGACCGACCCTTCGCGCTTCGTCCGCCACTCTGCCGCAATGGCGCAGGACATGGTCAAGATCATGACCGGCAAGAGCGAGCTGGCGCCCGACCCCAAAGACAAGCGGTTCATGGACCCCGCCTGGCAATACAACCCGTTCTTCCGCGCCGGCGCGCAGTATTACCTTGCAGTGCAAAAGGGGATGCGGAGCTGGCTCGAGGAGCTCGAACTCGACGAGCTTGAGCGCAACCGCGCCAATTTCATCGCCAACATCATCCTCGACGGTCTTTCGCCTTCCAACACGCTGATCGGCAATCCGACCGCGCAGAAGCGGGTGATCGATTCCGGCGGCCTCAGCCTCATCAAGGGCTTGCAGAACGCCTATAACGACCTGGTCCATAACAAGGGCATGGTCAGCCAGGTCGACAAGCGCCCCTTCAAGCTGGGCGAAAACGTCGCGTCGTCCAAGGGCGCGGTGGTGCTGCGCACGGAAATGATGGAGCTGATCCACTACGCCCCGAGCACGGAAGAAGTGTATGAAATTCCTCAGCTCACCATCCCGCCGCAGATCAACAAGATGTATATCAACGACCTCTCGCCCGACAAGTCGGTGGTCAAGTGGCAGGTCGACAATGGCATCCAGACCTTCGTGATCTCGTGGCGCAATCCCACCAAGGAGCAGGGCAAGTGGGGGATGGCCGATTACGTCAATTCCTGCCGCGAAGCGATGGAGGCGGTGGCCGCGATCACGGGCGCGAAGAAGGTTAATGTGTCGGCTGGATGCTCGGGCGGGCAGACCGCCGCCATGCTTGCCTCCAAGCTCGCCGCCGACAAGTCCGACCTGCTCGGTACGCTGACGCTGATGGTGTGCGTGCTGCACCCGATGGCGACCGACATCGAGGCCGGTTCGCTGGTTTCAGAAAACGGCATGAAGCTCGCCCGCCAGCGCGCCAGCAAGGCCGGCATCATCAAGGCCGACGATCTCGCCCGCGGCTTCGCATGGCTGCGGCCCAACGACCTCATCTGGAATTATGTCATCAACAACTACCTGCTCGGCAGCGATCCGCCGGCCTTCGATGTGCTGTTCTGGAACTCCGATGCCACCAACCTTTCGGCCAGCCTGATGGGCGACTTTCTGACGGTCTACGAAACGCTCGCCTTCACCAAGCATGGCGAAGTCGAGATGGTCGATCACATGGTCGACCTCAGCAAGGTGACAGCCGATCTGTTCATCCTTGGCGGGGTGACGGATCACATCACGCCGTGGAAAGCGACCTACCGTTCGACCCAGCTGTTCGGATCGAAGGACGTGACCTACGTGCTCAGCCAATCGGGCCACATGCAGGCAATCCTCAACCCGCCGACCAATCCCAAGGCCAAATATTTCGTGGCTGGCAAACCGGGCAAGATGCCTGCAACCGCCGACGCGTGGCTGCAGGGGACGCAGGAGGTCAAGGGCAGCTGGTGGCCACTGTGGATGGAGTGGGTGCAGAAGCGGTCGGGCAAGAAGAAGGCCGCGCCCGCCAGCCTTGGCAATGGCACCTATCTTGCGATGGAGGCTGCGCCGGGACTCTACGTTATAGAAGAAGTCTGATATTGCAGCGCAGCGCAAGGGTTACTGGGGGGTAGCTGCAAGCTTGCGCAAGTTTGTGGGCGCGCGCGTTTAGGGATCGACGTGCGCGCCCGACCCGCTCCTTGGCGGGGGGTGAGAAAGCCCCTCGCAGGAGCGCATGAAAGGACGTGAATACGTGACAAATCCAATGGACGGCGCGGTCGTCTCGATGGAGCAAGTGGGTGGCCGGACGCTACGGACTGCGACCTGGCGGCTCGATATGCCCTCTGACCATTTGCCGATTTTGTTCTTCAACGGCATCGGCGCCAATATCGAGGCGGTAGCGCCCCTCGCCGCCGCCATGCCGGAACGCGGCTTCATCATGTTCGACATGCCCGGTACTGGCGAATCGCCCGATCCGCTGGTGCCTTACACGCCGTTCACCATGAGCTGGACCGCCGCGCAGCTGCTCGACAAGCTCGGGCTGGGCGAGGTCGACGTGATGGGCGTCTCGTGGGGCGGCGCGATGGCGCAGCACTTCGCGCTCCAGCACCCGGGCCGCACCCGGCGGCTGACGCTGATCGCCACCACGCCCGGTATGCTGATGGTTCCGGGCAATCCGGCCGCCTTCACCAAGATGGCCGACCCGCGCCGCTACGTGGACCCCGCGTTCATGGCGAAGCACTTCAAGACGCTCTATGGCGGCCTGACCGAGACCGGCGACGCGGACCACAAGTCCAGCCATATCAGCCGCCTCAAGCCGCCGTCACCGCGTGGCTACATGTACCAGCTGATGTGCATGATGGGCTGGACGAGCCTGCCGGCGCTGCCCTTCATGAAGAAGGAAACGCTGATCATGATGGGCGAGGACGACCAGATCGTCCCGGTCATCAACGGCAAGATCCTGAAGGCGATGATCCCGAATTCGCGGCTCGAAACCTTCAAGAGCGGCGGACACCTGTTCCTGCTGACCCACGCCGACGAGAGCGTCGCGGTGATCCGCGACTTCCTCGACGCGTCCGACACGGCCAAGGAAACGAAGCGCGCGGCAGCCTGAACTCCTACAAGTCCTACAGAGGGAGCGCGGCGGGGCAGCTTGTTCACTGTCTCGCTCCCTAAGGGGCCTAGAGGTGTTTCATCAACTTGCTCCGCCCCCTCTTGTAGGGGCGCGCGCTTTGCGACATCCTCTCGCCCATAAGGGAGAGAGAACATGGCGCATTACGACCTCATCATCCGCGGCGGCACGATCGTTGACGGAACCGGAGCCCCGGCCTTCACCGGCGACGTGGCGGTTCGCAACGGACTGATCGCAGCTGTCGGCCGGATCGATGGCAGCGCCGCGCAGGAGATCGACGCCAGCGGCAAGGTCGTCGCCCCCGGCTTCGTCGACATTCATACCCATTATGACGGTCAGGCCACCTGGGATCAGGAAATGGCGCCGTCCAGCTGGCACGGAGTCACCACGGTGGTGATGGGCAATTGCGGCGTCGGCTTCGCGCCTGCGCGCCCCGACCGGCACGAGTGGCTGATCAGCTTGATGGAAGGGGTCGAGGACATCCCCGGCACCGCGCTTGCCGAAGGGATCACCTGGGATTGGGAGACCTTCCCTGAATATCTCGACGCGCTCGAGAAACTCCCCCGCACAGTCGATATCGGCACCCATGTGCCCCACGGCGCGGTGCGGGCCTATGTGTTGGGTGATCGCGAACAGCCCGGCGCGGTGCCGACCGCAGACGACATCGCCGCGATGAGCGCGATCGTCGAGGAAGGCGTGCGTGCAGGCGCGCTCGGCTTTTCGACCTCGCGCACGGTGCTTCACAAGTCGGTGGACGGCGAGCTCGTCCCCGGCACCACCGCCACGCCCGAGGAGCTGATCGCCATCGGCCGCGCGATGGGCCGCGCCCGGATGGCGGGCGGCCACGCGGTGTTCGAGATCGCCAGCGACCTGAAGCGCGAGTGGAACGAGTTTAGCTGGATGGGGCAATTGAGCCGCGAAGCCGGCATCCCCGTGACCTTCGCCGCGCTGCAGTCAATCGCCAAGGAAATGACCTTGGGCGAGCAGATCGCCGCCATGCGCGCCGAGAACGACAACGGCGCGCAGATCGTCGCGCAGATCGCGCTGCGCGGTAACGGCATTGTCATGGCGTGGCAGGGCACAGTCCACCCGTTCCGCTTCCGCCCGAGCTGGATAGAAATCGCCGACCTTTCTTGGGAGGAGCAGAAGGCCAAGCTGCTAGACCCCGCATTCCGCGCACGGATGCTCGCCGACCCGAACGACTACACCGATGCTCCCAAGGACATCGGCGGGGTGGTGATGGTCATCAGCCAAGGCTGGGCCATGCAATACGAGATGGACCCCGACTTCGACTACGAACCCAGTCCCGAGGCCAGCATCAACGCACGCGCCGCGGCGGCGGGCGTTTCCCCGCAGGAATATGCCTATGACCTGCTGTGCCGGGACGATAGCGCCAACGGAGAATGCGGCGGGTTCATCTATCTCCCCATTCTCAACTACGCGGACGGCAATCTCGATTTCCTCCATCCGCTCCAGCACGACAATGACACGGTGAACTCGCTCTCCGATGGCGGAGCGCATTGCGGGACGATCTGCGATGCCGCCTCGCCCACCTTTATGCTCGAACACTGGGTCAAGAACCGCAGGCGCGGAGATCGGATCAGCCTTGAGCAGGCGATCAAGCGTCAGTGCCGCGACACCGCGGTGCTCTACGGGCTGGAAGATCGCGGCGTGATCGCGCCGGGCTACCTCGCCGACCTCAACATCATCGACATGGACCGGCTGACGCTGGGCAAGCCGTGGCTCGCCTTCGATCTTCCCGCTGGCGGCAAGCGGCTGCTGCAAAAGGCGGAGGGCTACGTGGCGACGATCAAGAGCGGCGTGGTCACCTTCCGCGAGGGCGCCTGGACGGGAGAGACCCCCGGTGGGCTGATCCGCGGTCCGCAGCGGGTGGAGCTGGCCGAGGCGGCGGAGTAAGTCCCCGCCGCCGCGCTCAGGGCTCGATCACGATCCCCTTGGCGGGGTCGATCTGCCCCGCCACCATTGCGGTGAAGACGCTGCGCGCGGATTCGAGACCCTTGTGACGCTCGATCGCGATCGTGCCATCTGCGGCCTTCAGGAACTCGCGCCATGCCGCAGCGACCAGCTTGCCACCGTTTTCCGGCCCATGCGCCTTGAAGAACGCGACTGCGTGGTCAGGGGCGAAGAACAGCGCAGGCTTGGGGCCGGGCAGCGGATCGCTTTTGCCGAACACAGAACGCGCCTCAATGTGGGTCGCGCCGACCAGCACCGAATGAGTCAGCGCCGCGTCGAAATGGCGGTGAATGCGTGCGAGAAGGTCGGCATTTCCCGCGAAGTCGACGCTCACGCTGCGCACCACGGCAAGGCGGTCGAGATCGTCATAGGCGACGACTTCGTCATAGAGCCCGGTCGCCTCGACGAACGCGACATTGCCCTTCGAGGTCAGGCCGACCCGCTTCACCTCGGGTGAAGTCATCCGCGCCACGCAGGCAAGGCCCATCGCGGTTTTGGACGAGGCGCTGGTGACGACCAACTGCTCAGCGCCGAACCATCCCTCGCCGCGCAGGAAGTATTCGATCAGGAACCCGGTGCGGAACAGCGGGCCAAAGATCATCCGCTCCGCCTCCCGCGCAGCATCGTGCTCGGGATCGGCGGCGAGGCGCGTGTAGCTGTTGTAGACCGGGCTCATCGGCTGGCGATGCTCGGCGGTGTCGGAGAAGCCCCCGGCGCTGATCCGCCCCGGCAGCACATCGAGGTGGCTCGCCATCGGCAGATAGCCATAGACCCGCTCGCCCACGGCAATATCGGGGTGGCGGCTCTCGATAACCCGGGCATGGCCCCACATCGGAACGATGCCCATGCCTTCAGGCGCCGGGAAGAAGTCCCAATACTTGAACCCGTCGCCGACCACCGCATAGGTGACGTTGTTGGCGGTGACCGAGAAGCTCTCGATCGCAAGCCGCACCGCGCCCTCGGCAAGCGGGGCAAGCGGCACTTCGGCCAGTTTAGCCTCGGTGAGTGCGCCCTTGCGGACGTGGATTTGGGCAGCATTCATGGGCAAATCCCCTCCTCGGCGGCGGGGATCACACCCGCATCGGCATCAGCACATAAAGCGCGCGCGAGCTTTCGTTTTCGCGGATCAGGGTCGGTGCGCCCGCATCGGCGAGGTGGAGTTCGACGGTGTCGCTGTCGATCTGGCCGAGGATGTCCTTGAGGTAATTGGCGTTGAAGCCAATCTCGAGGCCTTCCGAACGATACTCCGCGGCGATCTCTTCAGCGGCCGTGCCGTTGTCGGGCGAGGTGACCGAAAGGGTTACACGGTCGTTGTCGAGTCCGATCTTGACCGCGCGGGTCTTCTCGGTGGCGATGGTCGCGACGCGGTCGACGCCCGAGTAGAACAGCTTGGGATCGACCTTGAGCAGCTTGTCGTTGCCGGTCGGGATCACGCGGCTGTAATCGGGGAAGGTGCCATCGATCAGCTTGCTGGTCAGCACCACCCCGCCCTCACCGCCGAGCGCAAAGCGGATCTTGCTGGCCGAAAGGTCGATCATCACATTGCTGTCGAGGGCTTCGTCGAGGAGCTTGCGCAGTTCGCCCACGGCTTTCCGCGGCACGATCACATCGGGCATCCCCGCAGCGCCTTCCGGGCGCGGCAGAGTGTAGCGCGCGAGGCGGTGGCCATCGGTCGCGGCGGCCTTCAGCAGCGGCTCATCCTCGTCGGTGACGTGGAAGAAGATGCCGTTGAGGTAGTAACGGGTTTCCTCGGTCGAGATCGCGAAGCGGGTGCGGTCGATCAGTTCGGCGAGCATCCGGGCCGGCAGTTCGAAGCTGGTCGGCAGATCGCCCTCGACGATGACCGGGAAGTCGTCACGCGGCAGGGTCGGCAGCTTGAAGTTCGACCGGCCCGCCTTGACCTCAAGACGGTTGTCGCTGGTGGTGAGGCTGACCTGGCTCCCATCGGGAAGCTTGCGCGCAATGTCGAACAAAAGGTGCGCCGACACCGTGATCGCGCCCGCCTGATCGACCGAGGCCGCCGACATGGTCTCGACCACCTGAAGGTCGAGGTCGGTTGCCATGACACGCACGCTGCCGCCATCGCTGGCATCGATGAGCACGTTGGAGAGGATCGGAATGGTGTTGCGGCGTTCCACCACGGATTGAACATGGGAAAGGCACCGCAGCAGCGTCGCGCGTTCGATCGTAGCCTTCATCGCTTGTCCCTATCGGTCCTGTTGCTGGCAATGAAGGGCGAGGAATCGCCCCCAAGCGCCGGAATACATCCGAAAACCTTAGCGCGGCAGATCATACGGGCAAGTTGGCGGCTTTACGAGGGGCGACTGCGCTGGGGATAAGGCGCCGCCAAGTGCCTGTCAGCCTCACCCCAGCCCAATTACCCGAGCATCGCCATGCCGCCGTTCACGTGCAGCGTCGCGCCGGTGACATAGGCTGCCTCGCGGCTGGCGAGGAAGGCGACCGCGGCGCCGACTTCGCTGCCCTCGCCCATCCGGCCCATCGGGATGCGGCCATTGATGGCGGCCTGCTGCTTTTCATCGAGCGCAGAGGTCATGGCGGTGCGGATGAAGCCAGGGGCGACGCAGTTGGCGGTGATCCCGCGGCTAGCCACTTCCTGCGCGAACGCCTTGGTCATGCCGGTGAGACCCGCCTTGGCCGCACAGTAGTTCATCTGCCCCGGATTGCCGGTCGCGCCGACCACGCTGGTGATGTTGATGATCCTGCCAAAGCGGGCCTTCATCATCGGCTTGGCGGCGGCGCGCATCAGGCGGAAACTGGCTTCGAGGTTGATGCGGATCACTTGATCCCATTCATCATCCTTCATCCGCATGCCCAGATTGTCGCGGGTGATGCCGGCATTGTTGACGAGGATGTCGATCGTGCCGAGCGTATGGAGCATCGCCGGGATCAGTTCCTCGACCTGCGTCTGGTTGCCGAGATCGCAGGTGATCTCGACATGGCCGTCGTGGTCGTGGTGCGGATAGGCTTCGTTGAGCTCGTCGCGGAAGGCGCGCAGCTTGGCCGA
Organism: uncultured Alphaproteobacteria bacterium; assembly: GCA_963765775.1. Lineage (GTDB taxonomy): Bacteria > Pseudomonadota > Alphaproteobacteria > Sphingomonadales > Sphingomonadaceae > Erythrobacter. The sequence goes on along the minus strand of CAVXXQ010000005.1, from coordinate 11,872 downwards.
ATTGGAGCCAGACAGCGCCAGCCGTGCGCCCTGCGACGCAAGCGCATGGGCAATCGACGAGCCGATGCCGCCCGATGCGCCTGTGACCAGCGCGTTCATCCCTATCAGCGAGAACATCTCGTCCGGCTCCTAGTTCTGCGCTGCAAAATCGCGGGCGCTGGTGCGTTGCATGACCTTGGCGGCGAGGTAGACACCCACCTGCTCTGCCGTTTTGTCGTCCAGTCCGAGCCCGGTCTCGATGATGAAGGTGCCCAGCACGGCGGCATTCTCGTCGCTGACCGTGATCTCGGAGCCCGCCATCCCGATCATGAATTGATCCTCAAGCGCCTTCCACAGCGCCGACCGGTCGCCTTTGGCAAGGGTGGAATCGATCTTGGCGATCTGTTCCGAATTGAACGCCCCGTTCCGGCGGAAGCCCAGCTCGATCAATCGACCGAATTCATTGAGCATCGCCGGTTCGAGTTCGTCACTGGTCGACGAGAGTTCTTCCCCGCAGCTCGACGCGCTGGCGAAGACGATCTGGCCGAACGCTTCCATCACCTGCTCGTTGCCGCTGCCGTTGAGGAAGTCGACCTTCGGAAGCAGCGCATCGAGCTCGGTCCGCTTTTCGGCGGTGTAGCCCTTGGCGACACAGCCAAGTTCGCTCAGCTCACCAGCCTGAGCAGAGGTGGCCATCATTAGCGCCGCGCCCGCCAGCAACATCTTCCGCATCACCCAATCTCCTTCGCGAACGCCTCGAGATCCTGCATGGTTACGAGGCTGGTTACCTGTGCCTCGCGGTCGATCCGGCCCACCATAGGCCCGACCACCTTGCCACCCAGTTCGACGAAGTGTTCCACGCCATCGGCCCGCATGGCAAGCACACTTTCACGCCAGCGCACACGGCCCGTCACTTGTTCGACCAGCAGGCGGCGCTCTTCCTCCGCGTCGATGACGGGGGCGGCGGTGACATTGGCGTAGATCGGCAGGGCGAGGGCCTTGGGCGGCGTTGCGGCAAGGGCGTGGGCCATGCGATCTGCGGCTGGTGCCATCAGCGAGGAGTGGAACGGGGCGCTGACATTCAGCACCATGCCGCGCTTGATCCCGTGCTCCTTGACCAGCGCCACCGCACGCTCGATCGCGCCGGCGTGCCCCGAAAGCACGACCTGCGAGGGATCATTGTCGTTGGCGATCTCGCACACTTCGCCCTGCGCTGCGGCATCAGCGAGGGCTTGGGCCTGATCGATGTCCGCGCCCAGCAGCACTGCCATCGTCCCCTCGCCCACCGGCACCGCTGCCTGCATCGCCCAGCCGCGCAGCTTGAGGAGGCGCGCGGTGTCGGCAAGGCTGAAGGCGCCGATCGCCGCAAGTGCGGTGTATTCACCGAGCGAGTGGCCTGCGACGCAGTTGGCTTTTTCGAGGAGCTTCACTCCGAAGTCGCGCTCCAACACCCGCAAAGTGGCGATGGCATTCGCCATGATCGCAGGCTGCGCGTTTTCGGTGAGGGTGAGCCGGTCGTCGGGCCCATCGCGCATCAGCGCGAAAAGGCTTTGCCTCAGCGCCTCGTCGACCTCGCCGAATACGTCGCGGGCCGCTGCGCTCGCCTCGGCAAGCTCGGCGCCCATGCCGACTTTTTGGCTACCCTGCCCCGGAAAAAGAAATGCCCGCATGCGCGTGCCCCTATTCTGTTATCAGGGGCGCGCCGTTACGTCCGCGTGGGCGGGCTTGCAAGGCCGAAGGGCACAACCCTGTTGGCAGATGTGTGCCCGATCTCGGCGCGGCCGAGATAGGGAATGCCCGCGCGGTCGCACCAGAAACGCGCGATCTGCTCCTCGTCCTGCCCGAACGGGACGTAATTCTCGGGCACGTCGGTCACGAAGCCGAGCCGCAATCCGGCGAGCCGCGGAAGGGTGCTGGCGAGGTGGAAGAACAGTCGGTCGATCGAGTAGAGGTGCTCTGCCACCTCCTCCACCATCAGCACATGGCCGGTCAGGTCAGGCATCATCGGCGTACCGACCGTCATCGCCAGCGTGATGAGGTTGAAGGCCGCAGCCGGTGTCACCCCGTCGAGGCTGGGTTCAAGCCCACTGGTATCACCCTGAAGCCAGTTCAGCACCCGCCGGATCGCCTCGCGCCCCCCTTCTGAGCGCGCGCTGACCGGCATCGAGCCGTGGACGCATTGGCCGATCCCGGCGCGGTAGAGCGCGGCGAGCAGGTAGCCCGCATCCGAAAAGCCGACATAGGTCTTGGCCCGCGCATTACGGTTCATCTGCGCGACGGCGGCTTCGGCGATGCGGTTCGATCCGTAGCCGCCCTTGGCGAACCATACGACGTCGAAGGCGGGATCATTGGCGCATTCGAGCAGCGCGGTAAGCCGCCGCAGGTCGCTGCCTGCAAAATGTCCCTCACGCTCGAAGCATTGGTCGTGGAAGGTGACGCGGTGCGCGGGAAACTCCGCCGCGACCAGCGCTTCGAGCGCGGCCTGCTGTTCGCGGGTGATCGGCGTGGCGGGTGCACAGATCGCGATATTCGTCATGCCGCTCAACCTATGGCGCTTGTCAGGGGCGGCGCAAGCCAATAACCAAGGTCGCATATGGATAACGGAACCGATGCCAGGCGGCTTTCAGGGCGGCCGCTGTTCTTTTGCGGCATCGGCGGGTCCGGGATGCTGCCGCTGGCGCAGATCGCGCATGGACTCGGCTTGTCCGTGGCAGGGTCCGACCGCAGCCGCGACCAAGGGCGCAGCCCCGAGAAATTCACGTGGCTTGAACAGAGCGGCTTTGCCCTGTTCCCGCAGGACGGCAGCGGGGTCACGTCGCCCGATCAGGTGCTGGTCGCCTCGGCCGCAATCGAGGATACCGTCCCCGAAGTCGCCCGCGCCAAGGAACTGGGCTGCGAGCGGCTGAGCCGCGCCGAGCTCCTCTCGCAGCTGTTCAACGCCGCCGATGTCTCGGTTGCGGTCGGCGGCACATCGGGCAAATCGACCGTCACCGGGATGATCGCCTGGATCCTGAGCAAAGCAGGCCGGGATCCCACGGTGATGAACGGCGCGGTGATGAAGAATTTTGTCTCGCCCGATAATCCCTTCGCCAGCGCCCGGATCGGATCGCGAGGGCTGTTCGTGAGCGAAGTTGACGAAAGCGACGGATCGATTGCGCTCTACCGGCCCAGCGTGGCCGTGTTGCTGAACGTCAGCCTCGACCACAAGAGCATCGAGGAATTGCGGGTGCTGTTCGGCAACTACCTTGCCGCATCGGGCACAGCCGTTATCAATCTCGACAGCGCGGAAGCCGGGTATCTTGCAGGCCGGGCCAAAGCGGCGGTGACTTTCGGGGTGCGGGCACGCAACGCCGACCTGACGATCGATCCCGACACCATCGCCCAGACCGCATCCGGTATCGAAGCCGTGCTGATCGACAACCGGCGGCGCGAGGCCTTTCCGCTGAGCGTGCCGATGCCTGGGCTGCACAATCTTTCCAACGCGCTGGCTGCAATCGCGGCAGCGAGTGCGGCGGGGATCGAGGTCGCGCACGCCGCCTTCGCGCTGCGCAGCTTCAAGGGCCTTGCGCGGCGCTTCGACGTAATCGGCGCCTCGCCCTCGGGCGTCACGGTCATCGACGATTTCGGCCACAACCCCGAGAAATGCGCTGCGACCTTGCGCACATTGAAGGCCACGCCGGGCCGGGTGATCGCCTTCTTCCAACCCCACGGCTACGGCCCCTTGCGCCAGATGGGCGAGGAGCTCGCCCGCACCTTCGCGCGCGAGTTGGGGCCGGATGATGTGACGCTGCTGTGCGACCCGGTCTATTTCGGCGGCACGGTCGACCGGAGCGTCGGTAGTGCACGTATTACAGACCTCATCAAGGCCGCCGGGGGACGCGCCGAGTACATCGCCAGCCGCGAGGCGTGCGGGGAGCGCATCCTCGCCCTCGCCGGGCCCGGCGACCGCATCGCGGTGATGGGCGCGCGTGACGACACCCTGACGGAGTTCGCGCAATCGATCCTCGCCCGCCTGAGTTAAGCCTGTACGCCCGCGCTGCGCGTCATGGCTGGCGGATGCTCGCGGTGCTGGCGCTTGCCGTGCTGCTGGTGGCGGTGGTGGATCGCTTATACGGCCACTCGACCATCGCCTTTGCCGCCGCGATCATGATGCTGATCGTCGCCAATGCCCCGATGCTGCGCTTCAACTGCCCCGCGTGCGGCAAGAACGCCTTCTTCCGCGGCATCTTCGTCGTGCCCTGGCCCAATCGCATCTGCACGCGTTGCGGGACCGATCTGGGCGGAACCAATCTCGATACGACGCCTTCGCAAAATCGCTGATGGCTGAAGGGGCGATGGGCGGTTACCCTGCCCCAATGCATCCCCGCGATTTCTCTCTCGACACGCTGCTGGCGAATTGCGCCGCCCGCCATTCGCACCGCCTCGCCACGGTCGATGGCACCCAGCGCCTGACATGGGCCGATCTTGACCTGCGCGTCACCAACCTTGCAGGCTGGATGCTGGCGCGCGGAATTGCGCCCGGCGACCGCATCGCGCTGCTGCTGACCGATGGCGCGCCCTACCTCACCACCTTGCTCGCTTGCGGACGGATCGGGGCGATTGCGGTGCTGCTCAACTGGCGGCTGGCGTCCGCCGAAATTGCATGGATCTGCGGCAATGCCGAGCCTGCGATGACTTTCGTAAACCCGCGTTTTCTCGCGCTTTTGGCCGAGGCGGAAGCAGGCGAAATTCACCAAGTCGATGAAAAACACGCAAGCGACGGGTTTTTCGAGACGGTTGCAGGAACCACCCTCGGGCCGATCCAACACACCTACGATCTAGGCCTCAACTTGCTCCCCGATCGCCCGCTTTACATGATGTATACCAGCGGCACGACGGGCAAGCCCAAGGGGTGCCTGCAAGCCGGAAGCGCGGTGGCGAGCGCGGCGCTCGGCTTTGCGCATTGAGCCGCAAAACGCGCCAAAACGGTTTTTGAGGTTGCTCAAGCCCGTGGAGGTTCGCCAAGGCGAAGGGGCCAATGAAAAATGGGCCCGCCTGGAGCCTTTTCATGGCTACAAGCTCAGCTTTGAGATTGATTTCGACCACCCGGCGGTGGACTCCACCGGCCAGCGCGTCGTGTTCGACATGAGCGAGCAGTCCTACTCCCGCGATATTGCGCGTGCCCGCACTTTTGGCTTCACCAAAGATGTGGAAATGATGCGTGCCAACGGGCTGGCGCTGGGCGGTGGCTTGGATAATGCCATCGTCATGGATGATTACAAGGTGCTCAATGTGGGTGGCCTGCGCTACGACGACGAGTTCGTCAAACACAAAATTTTGGATGCCATGGGCGACCTCTATGTGGTCGGCAAGCCGCTGCTGGCCAGTTACAGTGCGTTCCGCTCTGGCCACGGGCTGAACAACCTGCTGCTGCGGGAGCTGTTGGCCCACCCCGACGCCTGGGACATCGTGACGTTTGACAATGAAAAGCAGGCTCCCAAAGGGTTTGCGCAACCGGCCCGGGCCTGGTAGGCGCGTCGGACACCGCTCATGGTCTTCTTTCGCGCCCTCTTTCTCATCCTCTTGCTGGGGGTGATTGTCTGCTTTGGGCTGTTTATCTTCACCGGTGACACCCGTTACAAGCACTACGGTTTGATGACCCTCAAATGGATTTTCTTTGCCGGTTTTGGCTTCTTCGGCGTGCTGATCCTGCAAAAGCTACTTTGAAGCCAGAGCGCGCTTGGCGGGTCTAAGTCGCACTGGTATTTCAGGCGGGTGATCGCCATAATTCACCTTCCATTCAAGGAGTGTGAGCATGACGGCCATTTACCAAGCCAATCCTCAACTGGATTTAAGTTTTTCGCGCATTGTGGATGTGCCCCGGTCGCTGATTTGGCGCGCCTGGACGGAGCCGGAGCGGCTCAAGCCCTGGTTTTGCCCGCTGCCATGGACCACCATCGCCTGCGAGATTGATTTGCGCCCCGGTGGCGTGTTTCGCACCACCATGCAGTCACCCGAAGGGCAAACATTCCCCAACGAAGGTTGCTACCTGGCCGTGGTGCCCAATGAAAAACTGGTGTGGACCAACGCCTTGCTCGCGGGCTATCGGCCCAGTGCGGCGTCAGACACCTGTGGATCGGCAGACGCCAGTTTCAAGTTCACCGCCATGGTTGAACTGGCGGACGACCCCCATGGAACGCGCTACACCGCCACTGTGATCCATGCCAACGAAGCCGGCTGCCAACAACACGCCGCCATGGGCTTTGAAGCAGGTTGGGGCATGGCGCTGGATCAGTTGGTGGCGATGATCAAGAGTGACGCGCAACAGGGGTTGCGGGCATAAACCCGCCTTCACTGATACGGGCCCGTTCGTCGGTCTGGAAACGTGTCAGCCGGGGCTAAACCGGAAACTTGAAACTGTCACCGCGCCGAAAAATGTCGATTCATGGTAGGGGCAGGTGGCTGGATCGTCACCGGCTGCGCCTACCGCCACCATGAGGGGGAGCAGATGTTCTTCACGCGGGTGGGCTTGACGGGCGGCCGGGGCCGTGGCCCAGGCGCGCAGGTTTGCTTCACGTTCTTGGGGGCTGGCCTGCACCACGCTGCTTTGGAGCCAGGCGTCAAACGCGGCCGAAGGCGCCTGTCCCCGGGGACCGAGTTCGCGCAGGTTGTGGTAACTCAGGCCACTGCCCACGATCAAAATGCCTTCGTCCCGCAGCGGACGCAGCGCGTGCCCAGCGGCCAGGTGGGCCTGCGGATCCAGCCCACGTTTCAACGACAGTTGAAGCACCGGGATGTTGGCTTGGGGGTACATGACGGCCAGCGGCGAGAACGTGCCGTGGTCGAAGCCGCGATCTGCGTCTTCGTCTGCCGCGATGCCTGCTTGAGTCAGCAAGGCTTTGACCCGCTTTGCCACGTCCGGTGCGCCAGGGGCCGGGTAGGTAACCTCATAGGTGTGGGCCGGAAAGCCGGAGTAGTCGTAAAGCATGCCCGGTTGGGCGGCAGTTTGGACCGTGAAGTTGGCCTCTTCCCAGTGGGCCGACACCATCAAAATGGCTTTGGGTGGCGCCGGCAGCTCGGCAGACATGGCTTGCAAAGAGGCTGCGAGTTGAGCGTAGCCGCCGGCCTGGTCTTGCATCCAGGGCCAGGGGCCGCCACCGTGGGAGATGAAATAAGTGGGCTGGGTGGTGTGCATGGTGAAACCTCGGGAATCGGTTGAGTGGCTCCACTGTAGGCCTTTCGCATGCCACCGGCTTAGCCGGGCTTTGCAGGCACCATTCAATGAAGTTGAATGATTCGACCGCGTTGAAGCCACGGCCTTAGCGACTGCGACCGGCCTTGTACGCTGCCTTTTGGGTCTGAATTTGGACCCCGCCCAAGCCCTTGGCCTGCGCCAAGCGGGCAATTGAAGTGGCGGCGTGGGCGTGGGTGATGGCTAGGCCCAGGGCATCCGCGGCGTCAGAACCGGGCAAACCGGGCAGCGCTAGCAGGCGCTTCACCATTTCCTGAATCTGGGTTTTGTCCGCCCGCCCATAACCCACCACGGCCTGTTTCATTTGCAGGGCGGTGTATTCGGCCACGGGCAAGTCGCGCGACACCAGGGCCGTCACGGCCGCGCCACGGGCTTGCCCCAGCAGTAAGGTGGATTGGGGGTTGACGTTGACGAACACGATCTCGACTGACGCGCAATCGGGCTCGTAGCGGTCCACCACCTCCCGGATGCCGTCATACAGCACCTTGAGCCGGGCCGGCAGTTGGTCTTTTTCGATGTGCATGGTGCTGATGGTGCCGCTGGCCACGTAGCCGAGGTGGGGCCCATCGACATCAATCACGCCAAAACCAGTGACACGCAGGCCGGGGTCAATGCCGAGGATTCTCATTTGCTCTTCTTTTTACAGTGGGTTGCGCAGGCAGGACGGGCGCTACAGGCCGAAATACCATTTAACCGAGTGAAAGAACACAGGAGCGGCAAAACACAGGCCATCGACCCGGTCCAGCAAACCACCGGCCCCGGTGGTCGCGCGGCCTCCGTTTTGCCACAGTGGCACCCCCCGGTCGCGTTTGATGGCTTTCATGACCAAGTGGCCCAGCGTGCCGGCCACGCACGCCACAAACGCCATGGCAAAGGCCTGACCCGGTACAAACGGCGTGATGCCGGCCAATGCCGCGCCCAGCAGGCTGCCGGCAAGCAGGCCCGCGCCCCAGCTCGGCCAGTTGAAACTGAGGCTGATAGCCGGCGCGGTGGGCGCGCGCTTGAGTTTGCGCGACACCAGGTGCTGAGTGACCATGGCGGTTTGCACCACCAGCACCAGGAAAAACACGAGGAACGCGCTTTTGCCGTTGTATTTGGGGAAAGCCAGCAAGAGCAGTGCCGGCACGTGGCTCATGCCGTAAATACACACCATGATGCCCCACTGCAACTTGGCGTTGCGCTCCAGAAACCGCAGCGGATCGTTGGCCAGGGCGCTGGCCACCGGAATCGCCAGAAACACGTAAACCGGAATAAAGACGGAAAACAGATTGAAGTGCCGGCTAGCCGACCAACCAGTACTGAAATGGCAGCACCACAAAGAACGCCAGCACCAGGCTGCGGTGGTCCCCGCGCCGGGTGGGCGACAGCGTCATGAACTCCCGCAGGGCAAAAAACGACACCAGCGCGAACAGCACCAACGCCACCGAGTCACCGGCCAGCCAGCCGATCCAGAACACCAGGCCCATGACCCAACTGGTGCGCAGCACACCTTCGACGTTGCTCAACTCGTTGCGGCGCTGCTGTGCCACGGCGTCGTCCTTGGGTTCGCGCAAGGACAACACCACCATCACGGCGGTGACCAGCGCCAGCAGACCAAACACCAAGAAGAAAAGCGCGCCGACCTGCTGGGACGCAGTGAGGTTTTTGAGGGACTGGTACATGGTCAAACGTCCCGCAGGGCAATGACGGCGCTGCGCGCGCGGTCCAGAAACACGCGGCGTTCTTCGCCCTCCTGCAAGTGAATCGGCGCGCCAAAGGTGACCGAGCACAGCACGGGCACCGGCACCACTTCGCCCTTGGGCATGACGCGCTGCACGTTGTTGATCCAGGCCGGAATCAGCTCAATCTGCGGGTACTTGAGGGCCAGGTTGTAGAGCCCCGCCTTGAAGGGCTGCGGCTCTTCGGCATGGCCGCGCGTGCCTTCCGGAAACAGGATGATGGAGTCGCCGTGGTCCAGCGCGTCAAACAGGGGCTCCAACGGGTCTTCTTCGCTGCTGCGGTCGCGGGCCACGTAGATGACGTTGAACACCGCGGTGGTGATCCATTGCCGAAACGGAGTTTTGGTCCAGTAGTCTTTGGCCGCAATGGCGCGGGTGCGGCCCCGAAGCTCTTTGGGCAAGGCGGCCCAGATCATGACCAGATCCGCGTGGCTCTGGTGGTTGGCAAAATAAATACGCTGCTCGGCTTTGGGAGGACAGCCCCACCATCGGGCCTGCGATCCGGTCAAAAAGCGGATCAACCCCAGCAGAAAGTAACTCATCAAGGTGGCACGCATGCCGGGAATCATACAGAGCCGCTGTGACGGCCCCGGGTCGCCAGATTCAGGGCAGACTGGCGTCGCCCATGCGGCCCACGATGACGCTGGCACGCCCGGCGATGTAGCTGGAATTGGGCAGTTTTTCGAAGTACTTGGGGCGCGGCAGCATCACGGCCAGCCGCGCTGCTTCATAAGCCTGCAGTTTGGCGGCTGGTTTGCGGAAGTAGTGCTGCGCCGCCGCCTCGGCGCCAAAAATGCCCTCGCCCCATTCCACGCTGTTGAGGTAAATCTCCAGAATGCGTTCTTTGCTGAGCAGCGCCTCCAGCAGCATCGTCAGCACAAACTCCTGCCCTTTGCGCAGCAGGGTGCGCTCGCCGGACAGAAACAAATTCTTCGCCAGTTGCTGGGTGATGGTCGATCCGCCAATGACCTTGGGCGCGCGCGTCACGGTCTTGCCCTTGGCGGCCGCGACTTCGGCGCGTTTGGTGGCGCTGGCCTCGGCCTTGGCGTTTTTCTGCCAGGCTTTCTCCAACGCGTCCCAGTCCACCCCGTCGTGGTTGCTGAAGCCGTCATCTTCGCTGGCGACGACCGCACGTTTCAGGTTGTTGGAAATTTGTGAGTAGGGCACCCATTCCTGGCGCCAGGGCAGGCGCCCTTGGTCATTGACCACCCGCCATGCCTCAGAGCGCTGAAAGGCGGTGGACTGCGGATCTATCACCGCCATGGCCGCAATGCGCGCCACAAAATACAACTGCAGCACCAGCATCGCCAGCACAGCCAGACCCAACCAGCGAAGAAGTGCTTTCATCGCGGTCTCTCTGCTCAGGCCAGCGTGGCCCGCATTTCCGACAACACTTGTTGGGACGGGGGGCGCACACCGCGCCAGATCAAAAAGGCCTCGGCGGCCTGCTCGACCAACATGCCCAAACCATCGCGGGGCTGGGCGCCATGTTCGTGCGCCCAGGTCATGAAGCCTTGCGCCGCCGGCCCGTACATCATGTCGTAGGCCAAGGCGCCCGGCTTCAAGGTGCTGGCAGGCACCGGCACCGCGTCACCGCCCAAACTGCTGGTGGTGGCGTTGATGATGACATCGAAATCGGCCCCTGTCCCTTGCAGGGATTGCGCGAGCAGCTCTGTTTTGTGTAGCAAGGCCAGCGCGGCATGGCGGTCGACCAGTGACTGGGCTTTGTCAATCGTGCGGTTGGCCACCGTGATACTGGCGGGTTGGGTCTCAATGAGTTGAGCCAGCACGCCCGCGCTGGCACCCCCGGCGCCAATCAGCAAAATACGCCGCCCCGCCAGATCAAAACCGGCGTTGCGCTGGATGTCGTTGACCAAGCCCGCCCCATCGGTGTTGTCCGCCCGAATGGTTCCGTCCTGATAGCTCAGGGTGTTGGCGGCCTGGGCCAGATGGGCACGCTCGCTGGTTTCACTGGCCAGACCGGCCGCTTCAAATTTGAAAGGCGCGGTCACGTTGCAGCCCCGTCCGCCTTGGGCGAAGAACTGTTGCACCGCGTTGGCAAAACCATCCAGCGGCACCAACTGTTTGTCGTAGTGAAGCGACTGGCCGGTCAACTCGGCAAAGCGGGCGTGAATCCAGGGCGATTTGCTGTGGCTGATGGGGTGGCCCATGACGCAATAGTGATCCATGAGAGTCAGAGTATTAAAAGCGGTGGGGAGACTACTTGGCCGTTAGCCGGGTTTCCAGAACTTCATCACGCGTGAAGCGAAAACGCGAGACGACGACAATTTGATCGGCCTTTCGGCGCATCTCATCCGAGAAATTGCCAAACGGGCCAGCGCTGCGGGCAATGGCTTCGGCGCGGCGGTCCAGCGTGCGGTTGCCCGAGCTTTGCACGATTTCTGTGTGCAACACCTGCCCGTCAAAATTCACTGTGACCAGCATGGTCAACTCACCATAGAGCTTCTTCCCCGCAATCTCAGGAAAGTTCTCGGTGCCCTTGTTTTCAACAGCGCGGCGCAGGTTGTCGTAGTACACCGCGTAAGCCACTTCCTTGGTCGCCGGGCTCACGTAACGCTTTTTGGGGCGGGCGTTTTCTTCGTTGATGCGACGCTCAATCTCGGCCAGGATTTTGATCAGCTGGCGCCGCCGCTCTTCGCGCTCCACCTGCTCGGGTGAGGCGTTGGCTTGTTGGGGCTTGGGCGGGGGCAGCTTGGCGAGTTCGCGCTTGATTTGCGCCAGCATCAGGCTTTGCTGCTCTTGCAGGTTTTGCAGTTCGCGCCGGGTCTGCTCTTCGACGTCATCACCCGCTTTCGCCACCAGCGCCGGGGGCAGGGGGCTGGTGGCGCGGCCTTTTTCAGCCTCGCCACCGCCGGCCATTGAGGCCTGGGCCAAGGCGGTCGCCTTGTCGGGGCGTTCGCCGGTTTTGGCGTTGACCAAGATG
>CAVXXQ010000004.1:0-129261 GCA_963765775.1 uncultured Alphaproteobacteria bacterium | reverse complement strand
ACCTACGATGACTTCTAATGGGTGGGAAGCGGACATGACGACGGTATAGTCAGCACGCGAGGTGCAGCATGCGAATAGCGGTTATGAAGTGGCTGATTACAATTGGGGCGACCATTGTTCTGGCTATGGCCATGCTGCTTTGGGGCCTTGCACCTGCTTCCGAGTGCAGCACGCCGCAGGAGATACATTTTTGGATTGGGTTTCCGGTTTTCGTCTTCTTCGTGGCCGCTGGATGTTACATCGCCGCACGGGGCACCCTCGCGCAGCGGTTGCTACTGTTCATAGCCTCGGCCGCGATCGTGGGCCGGGCATGTAGCGACACTCTCGAAGCCTTCCCGATGGTCGTCCAGCTAGAGATTAGCTGCGCGGCGGAAGGCCTGCGCTAACCCCGATGGCCGCTACGGGGTCGGTTGCTGAATTTCCGCTTTTGGCAAAAAACCCGCTAAAGCTGCCGGTCCGGTATCAGGTGCGCGCCGCGCTGCCGGGATTGGCTGAAATTGGGTGGATTGCTGAACTTCAGGTTTGGACCGCGATCGGGAGATAGGAAACCTAATCCAGACGTTTTTCTGCAAGCACCGTTAGCCATGGCCCCTGCACGCCATCGAAGCCGCCCCCTGTCATTTCCTCTATCACCAATTGAGACCAAGGAGCGGCATTCAGATATTGGCGCTCAGCTTGCTCGCGCGAAAGATAATTGAAATAACGACCGAACCTATCTCGCCCATCTGCGCCCCCTGATTTGTAGCTCGCGAAGTGCTTTCCCCCGGGTTTGAGGGCACAGTGTATTTTGGACAATACGGAGGCTAATGAGTTGACTGGCACATGGAGTAACGAGGCGGAGGCATACACGGCGTCGAATTTGCTGTCGGCACTTAACTGATCGAAGCGGAGAACTTCCACTGGAACGCCCAATCGTTTTTCAGCCTCGGCGGCAATTTCTGGCACTCCATCAGTTGCATGAACGTCAAATCCTGAGGCCAACATGAATTCAGCCTCTAACCCTCCTCCGCAACCAAGTTCAAGAATGCAGGCGCCTGGGCTGAGGAGCGCCAGAAAGCGTTGAAGATAAGGACTAACGCCCTCTCTTGCAGTGGCAACGTAAATTGGCGCTTCGGTCGAGTAAAATTCGATCGTGGCATCGTCATAGTGCGGGTTCATGCTGTAGCCTGAGACCTGATCGTTTGAATGAGAGATCAATACGACACTCACATAGCTTCGGCTATCGGGTCGTTTTCTGAATTTCCGCTTTTGGCTCAAAATTCACGGAAGCGGACTTATCACATTCGGCGATCACCGGACCTTGTCAGGCTTGGCCTTCGCTTCGGCATTTAGCTTCGAGATGCGCTCCGAGCAGACTTCGTGCACAACGCGACCAAGCTGCTCGACCTGCGCGCCGAGCCATTCCAGCTCGCCCTTGTTGATGCGGTAATGCTTTGAGTAGCGCGCTTTGACGTAGGCGTCCTTGAGCTTTTCAAACCGCGCCCGATCCTTCTTGAGTTCACGCGGCCAGACGTAGGTCAGACGCGGGTCAATCCGCTCAGCCTGGGTGCGCAGGAATCCGAGATTGTGGACATGAGGGGTGTAGAAGGTGCAGACTAGCAGCACGCAATGGTAGAGGCGCTCGGTGCACTGGTGTAGCGAGAACGCCGCCTCCTTGAGCCTGTCTCGACCGATATAAAAATCTGTACCCTCCTTCAGCGCTGCAGCGCTGGGGAACCACTCCTCGAAATATTCCTGCGCCATCGCCAGCGCCTGCGTCGGTGTCTTCGGCTTGGGTGTGTGCAGCTCGGTATCGTCGGACTGATAGACCGCGATCCCTTCGGCCTTCACATCCATGAAGAAGTATCGGCCATGGGCGAGACCGTCGTTCACTTCCTGCAGGGTGTGGACAATGAAATTGACCGGAGTCCGGAGCGTGCCGGTCACGCCGTACTCGCGCATCAACCGCTCATCGAGCTTGGCCCAGTACTTGACCCGGTCAGTCAGCCGCTTGTCGCTGACGATGATCAGAAGATCGAAGTCCGACTGATAGCCCTTGGCGGTGTGCGGCTCGTCGACCCAGGTGCCCCGCGCATAGCTCCCGTAGAGGATCACCTTGAGGATGCGCCCGGCCTTCTTCCACTCGTGCTTGGCGAGCGCGAAAGCGTCGTCGAACTCCTCGAAGATCAGTTGCACCACGCGCTCAAGCTCGCGCTGCTTTTGCGGAGGCAGATGATCAAGGTCGGTGCGCATCAGCGGATACTAGCAAGCTGTTGAGCAACTTGCACCTCTTCGACGACCATCATCCGCATTGATGGAACCAAACAGGAAGTATCTACGTCCCCAAGTGGGCCCCAGCGCGATTTCGAATGCCGTCAATACCAAGAACTGGGGATGGGGCGGAAACACGAAATGCTGGGCCAGCAGAGATCCCGCTAGCTGCCAGCGTCGGCGGACGCGCGCCGCCCCTCAAGACCAAGCCCTGCGGGCGGCGCTGTCAGCGCCGGTCTTGACCGCCGCCGCCCCTCCGCCGGGATCGAGTTGTGCGCCCGGACGGAAGAACGCCCCCCGCGCCGAACCAAAGAACGGGGCTGGGAGAGTGCCGTAAGCGCTACGCTCCTATCGCCATTGTCCGCCGTTGCCCGACCATCGCCCCTATCTGCGCGCGCTGCTACGAAGCGAAGTCCGGCGTAGGCATGGGTGGTTCCGCTGCTGCCTGGAATTGCCGACTCTGGCGCGATGCCCCGCATGCCGCGTCTGCAAGTACCGACCGCGTCCGAGCAGCTTGAAGAGCTGCTTGGCGAGCCATGGCCGTTCAGGGGCCGTCCGCCCAGACACGATGTAGACCGGTGGCGCGTGGTCGACGATTGGCCCACGCAGATCCCACTTACCGATGCCGAGATTGCCGTGTTCGAGTCATGGTTTGGCGACGTCTTCGATGAGCTATTCGGCCCGGTCTGACCGTTTAGATTTATTCGTCGCACTCGAAGAGCGGTTGCCTTTGATACCTCAACGAGGTATATTTAGTGGCTGGCAACCGGCTGCGAGACGTGGCCAAAAAGGGTTCGATTTCCTGCCGGGTTATAGCTGAAACGGAGCGCACAATGACGGGAGAGGTCACCAACGCCGAGGGCGTATCGAAACCAAGCCCCGTTCGAGTGTACATTCCGCAGGAGGTTGATGTGAAAGCAATCCGCGCAAAGCTTGGCATGACCCAGCACGAGTTTGCCGCACGGTTCGGCTTTTCGATCAAGACGCTCCAGCACTGGGAGCAAAAGCATCGCGCGCCCGAAGGCCCAACGCGTGCCTACCTTCTGGTCATCGACCGCGATCCTGATGCGGTGCAGCGCGCCTTAGGGAGCGCAACATGACCGACGCCGCCTCCAGCTCCGTCACGCTGCGCGCCGCGCTGTATTTGCGCGTCTCGACCGCACGGCAGGCCGAGCACGACGTGTCGATCCCGGATCAGCGCAAGCAGGGCGAAGCTTATTGCGCTTCGCGCGGCTACCAGCTGGTCGAGACCTTCGTCGATGCAGGCGCGTCCGCCACAAATGACCGCCGACCCGAATTCCAGAAGCTGATCGAGGCAGGAACCGCGAAGCCCGCACCATTCGAGGTGGTGGTGGTACATTCGTTCAGCCGTTTCTTCCGCGACCACTTCGAGCTGGAGTTCTACGTCCGCAAGCTGGCGAAGAACGGCATCCGCCTCGTGTCGATCACCCAGGAGATGGGCGACGATCCGATGCACGTCATGATGCGCCAGATCATGGCGCTGTTCGACGAGTATCAGTCCAAGGAGAACGCCAAACACGTGCTTCGCGCCCTGAAGGAGAATGCACGACAGGGTTTCTGGAACGGCTCGCTTCCGCCGATCGGCTACCGCGTGGTCGCCGCCGAGCAGCGCGGGGCCAAGATCAAGAAGAAGCTGGAGATTGATCCGCTCCACGCCGAGACGGTACGGCTGGCCTTCCGGCTGGCGCTGGAGGGTGATGGCACATCCGGCCCGATGGGCGTCAAGGCCATCACCAAATACCTCAACGAACGCCGCATCTTCACCCGTGACGGCGGGCGCTGGGGCATCGGCACCGTGCACCGCATGCTGACGCGGCAGACCTATATCGGACACCACGAGTTCAACCGCCGCACCAAGAACGGCAAAAACAAGCCCGACGCCGAGGTCATTCCAGTCGCGGTGCCGCCGATCATCGATCAGGCAACCTTCGATGCGGTGCAGGCGCGCATGAAAGCACGCAACCCCAAGGTGACACCGCCGCAGGTGGTCGGCGGTCCCACCCTGCTGACCGGTCTGATCTTCTGCGCCAAGTGCGGCGGAGCCATGACCATCCGCACCGGAAAGGGCGGGCGCTATAGCTACTACACCTGCTCGACCAAGGCGCGGCAGGGGCCCACCGCGTGCAGCGGCATGACCGTGCCGATGGAAAAACTCGACACGCTGGTGGCCAAGCATCTGGAGGAACGTTTGCTTGATCCCGCAAGGCTGGAGGAAGTGTTGGCGGCGGTTCTCGACAGGCGGCAGGAGCGGACCGAGCGCCGCCGCGAGCACATCGCAGAGTTGAACAAGCGCGCCACCGAGACCGAACTGCGTCTCAAGCGGCTTTACGATGCTATCGAGAGCGGAGTTGCCGATCTGGACGACCCAGACCTCAAGGACCGCATCGTCAGTCTCAAGGCCATCCGTGACCAGTCACGGGTCGATGCCGACCGCGCATCGGCTATGCTTGAAAGCGCGGGCCAGAAAGCGATCACCGCGCCGATGCTTGCCAAGTTCGCGCAGAGCGCTCGCCAGCGCATGCGCCTGCCCAGTGGCGGCTACCGCCGTGACCATCTCCGCGCGCTGGCGCAGCGGGTCGAGGTTAGCGACGGCGAGGTTCGGATCATGGGATCAAAGTCCGATCTGCTGCGGACGCTTGCCGCCGCAGGCAGTTCCGGAACACTGCCGGGCGCAGTGCCCAGCTTTGTTCCAAGGTGGCGGAGCAGGTGGGATTCGAACCCACGATACGCTTTTGGCGTATACACACTTTCCAGGCGTGCGCCTTCGACCACTCGGCCACTGCTCCGCATGACTTTCCTGTGCGCTACCGCTTTGCTGCTTGAGCGCCTGAAAAGACAAGAGCGGCCCACTAGCCGCGAATGGATTGCTTCGCAAGGCGCGTGGTGGCACCAATCAGCCATGAGAACCATGCTGTTGGCGGCTTCGGCTGCACTCGCCCTTTCCTTGCCGCTTGCCGCTCAGGACGAGCCCAAGGGAGCGCCCTCGCCTGCCGAGATCGTCGCTGCCGCGCCCAAGGCGGACTGGGCGGCGATTCCGGCGGAGGAGCTGCTGGTGATGACCCTCGCGCCGGACGCCGAGGGCAAGCCGCGCACCGTGGTGATCCAGCTGATGCCCGCGCCCTTCTCGCAGGGCTGGATCCACAACATCAAGCTGTTCGCCCGCGCCAAGTGGTTCGACAACATCTCGGTTAACCGGGTGCAGGACAATTACGTCACCCAGTGGGGCGATCTGAATTACGACAACCCCGAAGCGAAAGGGAAACCGAAGTCGTTGCCCGAGGGGCTTAAGGTGATGGGGGAGAGCGAGTATTCGATCAAACTGAGCGCTGCACCCCTTCCTAGGGGCGATGCAGAGATAGGGGTTGCGAACGACAGTTATGCAATGGCTGTGGCATTTCGCCGGGGGTGGGCGTTAGCTGGCGACAATCAAAACATGTGGCCCACCCACTGCTACGGCATGGTTGGCGTGGGGCGGAACTACTCTCCCGATACCGGATCGGGCGCGGAGCTCTATACCGTGATCGGCCATGCGCCGCGCCACCTTGATCGCAATATCGCCCTTGTCGGCCGGGTGATCGAGGGGATGCAGCACCTCTCCTCGCTGCCGCGCGGGTCGGGGGCTTTGGGGTTCTACACCGACGAGGAGGCGGCCAAGCGTACGCCGATCCTGACGGTGCGGGTGGCGAGCGACCTTCCGGAGGGCCCGGCCTCAAGCAGCGAAGCGGTAGGCCAACAAACACGCCCGAAGTTCGAATACCTTTCGACCGCGAGCGGCTCTTTCGCGACCTATGCCGAAGCCATCGCCAATCGCCGCGATCCGTTTTTCATCCTTCCGGCTGGCGGGGCCGACATTTGCAACATCAAGGTGCCGGTTCGCCGGGTGGCCGAGGCCGGGTAGGCCCGATTGGCAATGTTTCACGTGAAACACGGCAAAAACACCGCGCAAGAAGGGGTCTAAAGGGGGGCTAACAGGGGTCTAGGGGGGGTCTAAACCTGTCTGGCCTTGCGCAAGACGAAGCAAGCGCCCCCCCTGAAATGTCCAACCCCTCGGGCTACTGCCGCTCCGCCTCTGCCACCGCGTCGCTGGCGCGCAGGGCGCTGACGACGCGGTTGAGGTGGCCTGCGTCCTGCACCTCGACCTCGACGTCGTAGCTGACGAACGGCGGGTCGAGATGGCTCTGCGCCAGCGTCGTGATGTTCGCCTTGTTCTGCGCAAAGATGCCCGCCATCTCGGCGAGCGTGCCGATCCGGTCGTAGATCGTCACCGATAGCTGGCCCACCGCGCCGACCGAATGGTTGCCCCATGCAAGGTCGATCCAGTCGCTGTCGACGCCGCTCGCCAGTTCCAGACAGTCAATCGCGTGGACCAGCACGGTCTCGCCCTTGCGGCGGATGCCGACGATGCGGTCGCCGGGGACGGGGTGGCAGCACCGCGCAAGCTCGAAGGCGACGCCCGGCGTGAGGCCGCGGATCGAGATCGCCCGCTCGCGCCGTGCCCAGTGTTCGTCCTCTTCGATCCCGGCGGTGCAGCCCGGAACCAGCGCCTCCATCACCTCGCGGTCGGAAATCTTGGCGGCGCCGATCGCGTACATCAGGTCGTCCGGCTCTTCCATGCCGAGGCGTTCGGCGGCCTCGCGGATCGCCTTCTTGCCGATGCGCGCGGGCACGCGGGCGGAGATTTCATCGAACAGCTTGGAGCCGATTGCAGCAACCTCGTCGCGTTCCTTCATGCGCACCGCGCGGCGGACCGCGGCGCGCGCCTTGCCGGTCACCACGAAGCTCAGCCACGACAATTGCGGGGCGGCGTGCGGGTTCTTGATGATCTCCACCACATCGCCATTATTGAGCGCCGTGCGCAGCGGCATGTGCCGCCCGTTGATCTTCACGCCGGCGGTCTGCAAGCCCAGATTGGTGTGCACCGCAAAGGCGAAGTCCACGCCCGTCGCGCCCTTGGGCATCTGGAACAGCGCGCCTTTGGGGGTGAAGGCGAAGATCCGATCCTGATAGATCGCCATGCGCGTATGTTCGAGCAGCTCTTCGGCGTCGTGGCTCTGCTCGACGATCTCGATGAGGTCGCGCAGCCAGCCCACCTGCCCATCGGGCGTGCCGTCCTGCTTGTAGGCCCAGTGCGCGGCGAGGCCGAATTCGTTGCGGCGGTGCATTTCGCGGGTGCGGATCTGCACTTCGACGCGCATCGAGTGCTCGTACATCAGCGAGGTGTGCAAGGACCGGTAGCCGTTCGACTTGGGGGTCGAGATGTAATCCTTGAACCGCCCGGGCAGGAACTGCCAGGTGGTGTGGAGGATACCCAGGGCGCGGTAGCAATCCCCCTCGTCATCGGTGAGGACGCGGAAGGCCATGATGTCGGTGACCTGCTCGAAGCTGACGTGCCGCTCGTCCATCTTGTTCCAGATCGAAAAAGGGTGCTTCTCGCGCCCGTAGACTTCGACCTTCAGACCCGCCTCGGCGAGGCGCTGCTTGATGTTGAGCGCAATGGCATCGACCTGCGCGCCGGCCTGCGAGCGTAGCTGTTCCAGCCGGCCCGCGATCGTCGCATGGGCCTCGGGCTCAAGCTCGCGGAAGGCCAGCGCCTGCATTTCCTGCATATATTCGTACATGCCCACCCGCTCGGCGAGGGGGGCGTAGATATCCATCGTCTCGCGGGCGATGCGCTGGCGCTTTTCGGGCGACTTGATGAAGTGCAGCGTGCGCATATTGTGCAGGCGGTCGGCAAGCTTGACCAGCAGCACACGGATGTCCTCGGACATAGCGAGCAAGAACTTGCGCAGGTTTTCTGCCGCGCGCTCGTTCTCGGGCATGGCCTCGATCTTCGAAAGCTTGGTTACCCCGTCCACCAGCCGCGCGACCTCGGGGCCAAAATGCAGCTCGATATCCTCGATCGTGGCAAGCGTGTCCTCGACCGTGTCGTGGAGCAGCGCGGTGATGATCGTCGCCTGATCGAGCTTGAGGTCGGTCATCAGCCCCGCGACTTCGACCGGGTGCGAGAAATAGGGGTCGCCGCTGGCGCGCTTCTGGGAGCCGTGCTTCTGCACGGTATAGACATAGGCGCGGTTGAGCATCGCCTCGTCGGCGTCAGGATCGTATTCGAGAACCTTCTCGACGAGTTCGTACTGGCGGAGCATCGTCTTGGAATATGGGGCGGCGGCGTAGCAGGGGCAAGCGCGATTGTTGCGAGAGCGAACCCGGCGTGTTATAACGGGCGTATGAACAAGCCCATTCCCCGCAGCCTCAAAATCACCAAGATCGGGAATTCCGCCGGGATTATCCTGAGCAAGGAGCTGTTGGCTACGCTCAATGTCGATATCGGCGATGAAATCAGCCTGACTGTGCACGATGACGGCGTTACGCTGACGCCTGTCGATCCCGAATTCGAGGACGAAATGCGCCTCGCCCGGCAGATCATGCAGGAACGTCGCAAGGTCTTGCGCGAACTGGCGAAGTAGGTCCGATGCCCGAATGGCGGTGGGTGACACACCGGGCAGCGCTGTCCGCGCACGCCGAACAGATTGAAGAGCACGGCGGCGCTGCCGGCGTTCGTGACATGGGGCTATTCGAAAGCGCAATGGCGCGACCGATGCAGCTTGAAGCTTACGGCGATCCCGATGCGGCTGGCTTGGCCGCAGCCTATGCCTTCGGACTGGCGCGCAACCACCCCTTCGTCGACGGCAACAAGCGCACGGCAGCCGTTGTCAGTCTGCTGTTCCTGCTCAAGAACGGCCTCCGCATTGTGGCGAGCGACGCCGATATGACAGTGATCTTCATCGCGCTGGCCGCCGGAGAACTCTCCGAGGACGAGCTTGCCGACTGGTTCCGGCAACGGGTTGTCGCCGTCAGCTAGCCGCCTCTCAAGACCAAGTTGCGCGGGGCGGCAGGCTCATCAGGATCGCGTCGATATTGCCGCCGGTCTTCAGACCGAAGATCGTGCCGCGGTCGTAGACCAGGTTGAACTCGGCATAGCGGCCCCGGTATTCGAACATCTGCGCTTCATCGGCAGCATCGAACGCGCTGTTCATCCGCCGCCGCACGATGGCGGGATAGACGCTGAGGAACTGCTTCCCGATGTCCTGGATGAAGGCGAAGTTGGCATCGAAACCGGCGTCATCCGCGCATTCGAGATGGTCGGCAAAAATCCCGCCAACGCCGCGACCCACCTGGCGGTGAGGGATGTAGAAATACTCCTCCGCCCACTTGGCATAGCGTTCGTAATAGTCGGCCCCGTGCGGATCGCAGGCGGCCTGCATCGCGGCGTGGAAGTCGGCCGTGTCCTCGGCATAGGGGATCGGCGGATTGAGGTCCGCCCCGCCGCCGAACCACGCCTTGGTGGTGGTGAGGAAGCGGGTGTTCATGTGCACCGCGGGCACGTGCGGGTTTGTCATGTGGGCAACAAGGCTGATGCCGGTCGCGACAAAGCCCGGCGCGTCGGCGCTCGCTCCGTTGATCGATCCGGCGAACTCCTTGGCGAAGCTGCCGCGCACGGTCGAGACATTGACCCCGACTTTCTCGAACACCTTGCCCTTCATCAGCCCCTGCGTGCCGCCGCCGGGATCGGGATTGCCCTCCTCCTCGCGGTTCCAGGGGGTGTATTGGAAGCTGGCATCCGATCCGGCCTCGCGCTCGATGCTCTCGAACTCGGCGCAGATCTGGTCGCGCAAGCTTTCGAACCACACTTTTGCCTGCGCGGTTTTGTCAGACCAATCCATAAATCCCGTTCACCCTGAGTGTGTCGAAGGCTTGTCCTTCTCCCGAACCGACCGGTTAGAAGAAAAGACAATGCTTCGACAAGCCTGTCGTGAGGTGATCGAACGCCTCACCAGGGACGGTTTTTGTTGCGGACGGCGGCAAAGCCCGCAAAGGGAGGGGCATGGTTCGCGATATGTTCGCCTCTTTCGAGTTCGCGGGGCACGAGCTGGCCTTGGGCCAAGCGCGTGCGCTGTACTGGCCGGCGGAGCGCGCGCTGCTGGTCGCCGACCTGCATCTCGAGAAGGCGAGCTGGTTTGCCGCGAGGGGCCAGATGCTCCCGCCCTATGACAGCCGCGACACGCTCGAACGGCTGGCGGATGCGGTCAAGGCGACAGACGCGCGGCGGGTCATCACGCTGGGCGACAATTTCCACGATGATGCAGGCGCGCTCCGGCTCGATGCGCATTGCACCGGGATGCTGGAGGCGCTGACACGCGCGCTCGACTGGGTGTGGATCACCGGCAACCATGACGAGCAATTGCCCAACGGCTTCGGCGGAGCGATCCTGCCGGAACTGGTGGTGGGCGGCGTCACCCTGCGCCACGAAGCGCGCGCAGGCGAGACCCGCCCCGAACTGTCGGGGCACTACCACCCCAAGCTGCGCGTCAACATCCGCAGCCGCCACATCGCCCGCCCCTGCGCGGTGCTGGGGCGGAGCGCGGCAGGGGCCGAGCGGATGATCCTCCCCGCCTTCGGCACGCTTACCGGAGGCATGGATGCAGGCGCGCCGGAAATCCTCACCGCGCTGCAACCATCCCGGAAGATCGAGGCGCTGATGCCCGCCAAGGACCGGATAGCGCGGTTTCCGTTGTGGCAGGCGGGGGGGTGATGGAGTTTGCGCCGCTTGCCTATGTGTGGGGCACACTGACGGTGTGGCATGTCGCGGTGTGGCTGGCATTCGCAATACTGCAGGGAGTCGTTTTGCCGCTTCGCTATGGTGGTTCAGTAAACTGGTTCTCGCTGCCATTTTTCTTGATCATGCTGGCGATTTTCTATGGAATCTTCGCGCTGATGTTCGGACAGTTATTCGGCGACAAGTACTCTTGGTCGCAGCTCTGGCCAAGCGGCGTGCTACTCGGAGGGTCGTTAGGCGCGCTTGTCTTTGCCCGGACTAGATCATCTACGCGACCGCCAGTCGCCTTTGCGCTGCTTGGCGTGGTCTTAGCCGCAGCATTTTACACATTCTGCCTTTGGCTCTTCCCGCGCATCGTCGGCTTCGGCCTGATCGACTTCCCCAAAATCTCGTGGGGCGTGCAGCTTTAAGCACCCCAAGACTCCACCTAGCGCTCGCCCCCGTTTCGCACTACATAGCCGCCAGCACGTAAGCCACCACAGGAGAACACCCCATATCACGTCCACCCCGGCGCTCGATGGCCCCGCCCGTAAAAAGCGGCCCGCGATTTGATAACATGATCACCGTCCCCAAGGTCCGCGTCATTGATGACGACGGCGAAAACCTTGGTGTGATGTTCACCCGCGAAGCGATTGAGCAGGCCAACGAGAAGGGCCTGAACCTCGTCGAAGTGTCCCCCAGTGCGGACCCGCCGGTGTGCAAGTATCTCGATGTCGGCAAATTCCGCTTTGAAGCGCAGAAGAAGGCCAACCTGGCGCGCAAGACGCAAAAGACCCAGGACATCAAGGAAGTGAAGATGCGGCCCAACATCGACACGAATGATTATGACGTGAAGATGCGCAACGTTCACAAGTTCATCGGCAACGGCGACAAGGTGAAGATCACCCTGCGGTTCCGCGGGCGCGAAATGGCGCACCAGCACCTCGGCATGGACCTGCTCAAGAAGGTGCAGGACGATGTTGCCGAATACGCGAAGGTCGAAGCCTTCCCGCGGCTTGAAGGCCGCCAGATGCTGATGGTCCTCGCGCCCAAGTAAGCACGACGACCTTGCAAGGGATTGAGGGGGCGGGCCGCAAGGCTTCGCCCCCTTCCTTTTGGCCTTTCCTTTGGCCTTTTCCTTGGCCCACGCCCTGACCCCATCCCCGTCCATCGCCCGGACCGCACTTGCCGGAGCGTGCAGCCACCTGATAGTCCCACGGGCGATACACGGGGGAGGAGACACCATCGGATGACCGCACGCCGGATCGGCCTCATCCTCGGCCCGCTGGCCTTTGCCCTGACGGTGCTGCTTGCCCCGCCTGCCGGAATGTCGGCGGGCGCATGGCTGGTCGCGGGTCTTACCGTGTGGATGGCCGCGTGGTGGATGACAGAGGCTGTGCCGCTCACCGTCACCGCGCTGCTGCCCTTCATCATCCTGCCGCTCGCCGGGGTCTCCACCGCCGAGGAGACTGCGAGCACCTATTACTCTCCTATCCTGTTCCTGCTGCTGGGCGGCGCCTTCATCGCGCTGGCGATCGAGCGCACCGGGCTGCACCGCCGCCTGAGCCTCGCGATCCTGCGCGGCGTCGGCGCGGATGGTGGTCCGGTGCGGCTGCTGCTCGCCTTCATGCTGTCGACCGCGCTGCTTTCGATGTTCATCTCCAATACTTCGACCGCGCTGATCATGATGCCGATGGCGCTGGCCGTGCTGGAAGGCGGGGGGAGCGTGGCGGATGGCCCGCCCTCAAGCAGCGCAGCGGTAGGGCAACAAAAAAGCGCGATCCCGCAGGACGGCATCGCAGGCGCCCTGCCGATGGGGATCGCCTTTGCCGCGAGCATCGGCGGGCTCGGCACCATCGTCGGCTCGCCCACCAATGCGATTGCGGTCGGGCTGCTGGACACGATCGTCGGCGTGCGCATCACCTTTGCCGAATGGGCGCTCTATGGCGTCCCGATGGTGCTGCTCGGCACGCCGCTCGCCGCATGGATCGTCGCGCGGGTGCAGAATGTGGCAGGCCACCCCTTCGACGTCGCCGCCGCGCGCGCGGCGATTGTCAGCCATGCGCAGTGGACATCGCCCGAACAGCGCCTCGTCCCGCTCGCGCTCATCACCTTCATCGCCTGGGTCACCCAGCCGCTGGTCGCGCCGCTGCTGCCGCCCGGATCGTGGACCGACGGCACCATTGCGGTGATGTCCGCCCTCGCCCTGTTCCTGTTGCCCGACGGCACCGGGCGCCCGCTGCTGGTGTGGAACGAAGCCGAGCGTGCGCCGTGGAGCGTGATCTTCATGT
Source organism: uncultured Alphaproteobacteria bacterium (assembly GCA_963765775.1). Classification (GTDB taxonomy): domain Bacteria; phylum Pseudomonadota; class Alphaproteobacteria; order Sphingomonadales; family Sphingomonadaceae; genus Erythrobacter. The sequence goes on along the minus strand of CAVXXQ010000004.1, from coordinate 116,106 downwards.
TCGGCGGGGGCCTCGCGCTGGCGGCGGGGATGTCGGCCTCGGGGCTTGCGGGCTGGATCGGGCAGGCGCTGCTGCCGCTCGCCAACTGGCCGCTGATCCTTGTCGCGCTCGCGGTGGTGGCGCTGGTGATCGTGGTCACCGAATTTGCCAGCAACGTGGCGACCGCGACCGGCATCGTGCCCGTGGTGGGTGCGTTGGTGGTGGCGCTGGGGGTCGATCCGATCCTCCTCGCCCTGCCCGCCGCGCTGGCGTCAAGCTGGGGCTTCATGCTTCCCGCTGGCACCGGCCCGAACGCGATTGCCTGGGCGACGGGGCGCATCAGGATCGGCAAGATGGTCAAGGCCGGCGCGCTGCTCGATGTGGCGGGCGTTCTGCTCATCGTGGGTGTGGTGTGGCTGATCGCATCGTTCACGTGAAATCTTCCGCCACCCGCTTGAAAGGATCGTGCGCGCACGGTACCCCTTGGCCCAGCACAGCGGTGCCAGCGGAGAGGCGTTCCTGCGGAGGTTAGGAACGGGCGCCCTGCGCGCCGCCGACCGTCTCCCGCCTTCCTGGGAGCGTCAGCCCAAGGAAGGACCGTCGCCATGCCCGACGCCGTCGACACCCCCACCCCCCGCCGCAAGCCCAAGCCCGCCAAGCGCGAAATCGGCGGCCGCCCGCTGAAGCCTTCAACCCTGATGATGGGGCACGGCTTCGACCCGGTGCTGTCGGAAGGATCGCTGAAAGCGCCGATCTTCCTCACCAGCACCTTCGCCTTTGAAAGTGCCGCCGCTGGCAAGCGCCACTTCGAAGGCATCACCGGGATCCGTGAAGGCGGGGCGGAAGGCCTCGTCTATTCGCGCTTCAACGGGCCGAACCAGGAAATCCTCGAAGACCGCCTCGCCGTGTGGGACGGGGCCGAGGACGCGCTCTCGTTCAGCAGCGGCATGACCGCGATCTGCATCCTGATGATGGCCTATGCGAGCGCCAACGACGTGATCGTCCATTCCGGCCCGCTTTACGCCGCCAGCGAGGGCTTCGTCGCCAAGGTGCTGAGCCGTTTCGGCGTCACCTATGTCGATTTCCCGGCCGGAGCGACCCGCGCAGAACTGGACACCGTGCTCGCCAAAGCCAAGGCGCAGGCAGCGGAACGCGGGGGCAAGGTGGCGATGATCTATCTCGAAAGCCCGGCCAACCCCACCAACGCGCTGGTCGATGTCGAAGCGGTGCGCGATGCACGCGATGCGGCCATGCCTGACACGCCGATCGCTATCGACAACACCTTCTTGGGGCCGCTGTGGGCACGCCCGCTCGACCAAGGTGCGGACATCGTCGCCTATTCGCTGACCAAGTATGTCGGCGGGCACTCCGATCTCGTCGCAGGCTCGATCGCCGGGGCCAAGCGCTGGATCAACCCGGTGCGCGCGCTGCGCAACACGATGGGCGGGATCGTCGATCCCCACACCGCGTGGATGCTGCTGCGCTCGCTCGAGACGGTGGAACTGCGGATGCAGCGCGCGGGCGAGAACGCCGCGAAGGTCTGCGAATTCCTGCGGTCACACCCGAAGGTCGAGGGCCTCGGCTACCTCGGCTTCATCAGCGATGCGCGCCAGCAGGACATCTATGATCGCCACTGTCTGGGCGCAGGCAGCACCTTCTCGGTGTTCATTGCAGGCGGCGAGGCGGAGTGCTTCCGCTTCCTCGACAACCTCACCATCGCCAAGCTCGCAGTGAGCCTCGGCGGTACCGAGACGTTGGCGAGCCACCCCGCCTCGATGACGCACCTTTCGGTGCCGCAGGCGAGGAAGGATATGCTCGGCATCACCGACAATCTCGTGCGCATCAGCGTCGGGATCGAGGATGCGGACGACCTGATCGCCGACTTCGCGCAGGCGCTCGACGCGGTTTAGGCGGGCTTTCTTGCCGTCATCCTGAACTTGTTTGACCAGCGGTCACGCAGGTTTCAGGGTGACGGCAGGGAGAAAGCATTATGACCGACAGCCGCAAACCCGTGTTCCTGGTGATCGGCGCAGGCGCAGGGATCGGGGGCAATGCCGCGCTGCGCTTTGCTACAGGCGGCTATCACGCGGTGATGGCGCGGCGCAGCGACGAGGCGGGGCTGGCGCGGCTGGTGGGCCAGATCGAGGCGGCGGGCGGCAGCGCGTCGGGCAACCTGCTCAACGCGGCCGAAGACGGGACGATCGAGGAGCTGGTCGAGCGCACCGAGCGCGACATCGGCCCCATCCACTGCGCGCTCTACAATCTGGGCGCGCAGATCGGCAACCGGACGCTCGAACAGACCCCGCACCGCATCTTCGAGCTCGGCTGGCGGCTTGGCACCTACGGCGTCTTCCGCCTCGCCCATGCGCTGTTCCCTGCGATGGTCGAACGCGCCAAGACCGGCGCGCACGGCACGCTGCTCGTCACCTCGGCGACCGCGGCGGTGCGCGGCAATGCCGGGCAGCACAGTCATGCAGCGGCGATGGGCGGGCGGCGGATGCTGTGCCAGACATTGAACGCCGAGTTCGCGCCGCAAGGCGTTCACACGGCGCATGTCGTGGTAGATGGCGCGGTCGATGCGCCCGACACGCTGGGCAAGCTGCTTGGCGACAAGTTCGCAGCGTTCAAGGAACGCAAAGGCACCGAGGGCATCATTGATCCCGCAGCCCTCGCCGAAACCTACTGGCACCTCGCCCACCAGCCCCGCAATTGCTGGAGCCACGAGATCGACGTGCGGCCCTGGACCGACGTGGCGTGGTGGAATGACAACCCGAACCCGGAGATCAACTCGGCGGGCAAGGGCTTCCAAGGGCCGAAAGTCTAGAAGCCTAGCCCTTCCACTCGCGCCGTTCTTCGGCGGCGCGCAGGACTTCGTAGCTGGTCTGGATCAGCTGGAACTGCTTGGCAGCGTCCGCATCGCCGGGCTTCACATCGGGGTGCACTTCCTTGGCTCGGGCGCGGTACGCCTTCTTGACGGCATCGAAATCGGCATCCGCCTCAAGCCCCAGCACCTCGAGCGCGCGCATCTCGTCCGCCGAGCGCGAGCCGTCGCCCGATCCTGCCCAGCCGTAATGCGCGCTTTCGGTGTAGCCTGAGCTTTCCTGCTGCTCGGCGCGGACGCGTTCATCCTTCTCGGCCTGCTCCAGACCCTCGAAATAGTCCCACCGCGAATTATATTCGGCCGCGTGCTTCTGGCAGAAATACCACCGGGCGGGGCTGTTGGGGGCCTTGGGCGCGGGGCAATTGCCCGGCTCGTTGCAGCCGTGGCGATCACAGATGCGGACCTGCGTGGCCTCCTGCGACGAGCCATAGCCACGCCAGCGCGGGAAGCCCCAATCCGACGAACGGCGCGCGCCGGTCATGGACGAGCGCCGCAGGGCGCAATGGTCATGTTGTTGGTCGATTGAGTCACGCCGCCCATCTAGGCGTAATGGCCCTCAATGGGAAGGCGTGAGAATACGGGAACCAGTTGCAATGTGAAATGTTGCATTGCGATAGCACCTGCGGCGACGGACGTTCCGCCGCCATCGAAAGACCGGATGATGAGCCAGCAATTGACCCTTTCCAGCCTGTTCTGCGTGCTTGCGCTCGCTGGCCTGTGCGTGGTCACCTCGGCGCGCGAACTGTCCGGCTTCGCAGCGCCGGTATCCGCCGAGCAGACCGAACTTTCGACTGGCCTGCTCGGCAGCTAACGTTTTTGCCAGACCGCTGAGATGCTTACGCATCGCGGCCTGGATTTGCTCAAGCGCCGCACGGGCTTGACCAAGGGCGCGTTGAGCCAAGGCCCAAAGCCCCCTTGGTGTTAGTTGATGATGACGCCTAGTTGATGATGACGGAGGCCGCGCGGCGGTTCTGCGCCCAGGCCGCCTCGTTCGAAGCCAGCGCCACCGGGCTTTCCTTCCCGTAGCTCACCACCGCAATGCGGTTGGCATCGACGCCAAGGCTGGTGAGGTAGGCCTTGGCCGAAGTGGCGCGCTTTTCGCCAAGCGCGATATTGTATTCGCGCGTGCCGCGTTCATCTGCATGGCCTTCGATGGTGAAGGTGATTTGCGGATAGCGCGCGAAGTACTGCGCCTGCACCTGCAACGCTGCGGCATCTTGCGAATCGACGTCATAGCGGTCGGTGTCGAAGTAGATCGTGGTCGACGAACCGACAGCCTGGGCGAAGTGCCCCTGGGTGCCGACCGCCGGGCCGGTGGTCTGCGTCGGGGTGGTAGTCTCGGGCATCGTGGAGGTCGGTCCTGCGACCGGCGGCAGTTCGGCGGGCGGCTTCTTGGCGCAGGCAGCAAGGCCGGTGGCTGAAGCCAGAAGCAGGATCGTGGCAATCTTGGTGTTCATCGCTCTTTTCCTTTCACGTGATCATCAGGGCCGGATCGGACCCCAGGCAGGGTCGGAGGCATCGACCGGTGTGGGCAGGCGGCGCTCGTTCTGGCCGGTCAGATCGACCTGCCAGATGCCGGAGCGCCCGGTGTTCTTTTCGGTGCGGAAGAACTGGATGATGCGGCCGTTCGGGGCCCATGTCGGGGCCTCGTCCTGCCACCCGTTCGTCAACGTGCGCATGCCGCCGCCGCTGGTGTTCATGACGCCGACGTTGAAGTCGCCCGCAATGCGCGTGAAGGCGATCTGGTCGCCGCGCGGGCTCCATTCGGGCGTGGCGCAGCGTCCGCCGAAGAAGCTGATGCGCTTCTGGTTCTTGCCGTCCGCATCCATGACATAGCACTGCTGGCTGCCCGAACGGTCGCTTTCGAAGACGATCTTGGTGCCGTCGGGCGAGTAGGAGCCGCCCACGTCAATGCCCGGATTGTCGGTCAGCTTGGTCGCCGCGCCGCCGGCCGCGGGGATGCGGTAGATGTCGGTGTTGCCGGCAATGCCCATCGAATAAAGGATGGTTCGCCCGTCAGGCGACCAGCGCGGGGCGATGGTCGGGGCCTTGTTCTCGGTCACCAGCGTCTGCTTGCCCGTGCCGATGTCGTAGACATAGATGCGCGGATTGCCGTCGACGTAGGAGAGGTAGAGGATCTTCGAATAGTCGGGCGAATAGCGCGGGGTGAGCGCCGTCGCGCTGCCGAGCGTCAGGAAGCGGTGATTGGCGCCGTCGCTGTCCATCACCGCCAGCCGCTTGACGCGGCGGTCCTTGGGGCCGGTCTCGGCGATATAGGCGATGCGGCTGTCGAAGAACGGGCTCTCGCCGGTCAGGCGCGAGAAGATCAGGTCGGAGCACTTGTGCGCAGCGCGCCGCCAATCTCCGGGTGCGACCACCCAGCCTTCGCGCACCAGCTGGTTCTTGAGCGCGACGTCGTAGAGGTAGCAGCCGACCACCAGCTTGCCGTCGTCGCGGGCGCGGACATAGCCCTGCACCAGCATCTCGGCGCCCTTGCCGCTCCAGGTGTCGTAGACAGGCGCGGTGATCTGCGGGAAGCCGGGCTGCGGCAGGCTGTCGGGGCCGACGGGTTTGAACAGCCCGTTGTTGCGCAGGTTGGCGGTGATCACGCGCGAGATTTCGCGGCCCAGCGCGCCGGTGCCGGCTTCGTTGGCGGGCGTCGGCCGCTCGCGGTCTGTGGCGAAAGCGGGGATGGCGATACCGATGTCGGACCACGCGCTCTCGTCGGTGACAGTACCGCGCAGCGGGCCGTCGTCGTCCTGCCCTTCAATGGCCACGCTCTCGACCGTCTGGTCGCTGCCAATCGGCGCGCCAAGGTCCTGCGCGGCAAGCGGGCTTGCCAACGCTGCGGCGGAAAGGAGCAGGAAAAACGTCTTGGTCATGTCAAAGCCTTCGGTCGAATTGCCATTCGAGCGCTTTCCAGCGATCGTAGAACTGGTCGGGGAGATTGAAAGGGGCAGCGCGCTGCACCGCCCGGATCGCGCGTTCGCAATGGAGGGCGGCTTGCGGACGGTTGCTGGCGGTGATGCTCGATGCCGCGGTCCGGCAGCGCGGCGTGCCGCGCAGGGTGCCGTCGGGGTTGAGATCCCAGGACACGGTCGAGACGAGTTGCTCGGCATCGAGGCCCGAGGGCGCGGTCCAGTTCGGGCGCAGCTGGCGGGTGATCGCGCTCGACAACGCGGCACGTTCCGCCGAGCCGAATTTCGCCGCAGGTGCCCGCGTTTCCTGCGTCGTGGTCGATGAACCCTTCCCGTCGAGGAAATCGTCGCCGATGCGGCTGCCGCCACCGGTCTTGGTCGCAGTCTTGGGCGGTGTCGCGGCGGCCTGCTTGGGCGGGGTGCGGTCAGGCCGCGAGCGGTCGCGGCTCGCTGCAGGCTGGCTCGTCGCGGTCCGTATGGCAGGTTTGGGCGGGGTCGGCGGCGTGCGGGTCGAAGGTTGCGGCTGGGCAACCTCGGGCGCGGGCGCCGGATCAGGCGCGAGCGTCGGGGCGACCGAAGCGCGGCTTTCGGACACGGGATCGGGCGCGGCAGCTTCGAGACCCACTTCGGTCGCGAGGCTCACCGTCATCCGTTCGGGAAACACCGCAACCTCGGACCGCACCGCCTGCATCAGCAGGACAGCGACAAGCGCGCCGTGCAACACGACGGCTGCGGCAAGTCCGACCTTTTCGTCGCTGCGGAAAGCCATGTCACCCATCACCACTCCAGGACTATGGGGGCGAAACTGAACCATCGGTGACCAACGAGATCGAGGTGAAGCCTGCCCGCCCCAACTCGCCCATCACCTGCATCACCCGGCCGTAATCGAGGCTGCGATCGCCGCGCAGCACGATCAGCGGCGGCTCGCCCCCGCGGTCCAGCGCTTCGAGCGCGCTGGGAAGCCCGCCAGCGGGGACCGGACTGTCCTCGATGTAGATCGTGCCCGACCGGTCAATCGAGATGGTGATCTGGTCAGGCTTTTCCTCGACGGCCGCGGCGCGGCTCTCGGGCAGTTCGACCGGCACACCGACCGCAGGCAGCGTCACCGTCACCATGAAGATGATGAGCAGCACCAGCATCACGTCGACCAGCGGCGTGACGTTGATTTCGGACATCGCCGCACGGCGCGTGCGTTTACCCCGGCGGCGGGAAGACAGGTTCATTGCCATAGCTCAGACCTCCCCGTTCGTGTCGAGCGTAGTCGAGACACTTGCATCTGGGCCTCTCGACGTCGCTCGAGGCGAACGGATGTTGTGCCTAGTCATCACGCGCGGTCCAATTCCCGGCTCAGCCCCATGTGGAGCTTGTCGGCAAAGCGTTGCAGCGTCGCCTCATACTGGTCCACCGCGCCGCCGAAACGGTTGTAGGCGATCACCGCCGGGATGGCGGCGAACAGGCCGATCGCGGTCGCGAACAGGGCCTCGGCGATACCGGGCGCGACCACTGCGAGGCTGGCGCTTTGCTGCGCGCCGATCTGGAAGAAGCTGTTCATGATCCCCCACACCGTGCCGAACAGGCCGACGAAGGGCGCGACCGAGCCGACGGTGGCAAGGAAGTTCAGCCGTCCGGCAAGCGCGTCGGCCTCTTCGGCGATCTGGCTGTCCATCGCCGCGGCAATGCGCTGGCGAGCGGCGTCACGGTCGACCGGCTGCTTGGCCGTGGATTTCTTCCACTCGTCGAGGCCTGCGCCTGCAACCCGCGCGGCGGGCACTTCCTTACGCACCTGCTTGGCCAGCAGCCCCTCACGGTCGCGCTGCTCCCAGAAGTCGGCCTCGTACTCGCGCGACTTCTTGCGCATCGTGCCGACCCGCAGGGAGAAGGAGACGATGATCATCCACACCCACACGCTGGCGAGGATCAGGCCGAACATGACCGCCTGAACGATGATGTCGGCCTGCAGGAACAGGTCGACGGGGTTGAGCCGGGCGGGAGCGGCGGCGGTGGCGGCGCTGAGCAGGGCGAGCGTCACGGGTCAGATGTCCTTATTCATGAAAGTCTGGAAAGCGTCCCGCCAGGCGGCGGGCTGACGGCGCGGACGGCCGTCCAAGGTTATGAAGCCGACCCTGAGGTTGGCCTCACAGAGCAGTTCATCGCCCCGCGATGCCGTCTGATGCATCCGGCACGACGCTGCGCCGAGTTCGGTGCAGCGGGTGGTTATGATCACATCGTCGTCCAGCTTGGCGGGGCGCAGGTATTTGAGGTTTACTTCCGAGAGCGCAAAGGCCCCCTCCCCGCTCTCGATCGCGGCGCGCTGGTCGATGCCGAGCAGCCGCAGCAGATCCGATCGCGCACGCTCGAACCAGCGCAGGTAATTGGCGTGATAGGTGATCCCCGAAAGGTCGGTGTCCTCGTAATAGACGCGCACAGCATACAGATGCCGCGCACCATCAAGGATGCCGCCGGGGGGATTGGGAGAGGTCATCAAGCGCCACCTAGCCTAGCCGGGAATCCCTGCAAAGGCCGCTGTTTGCGTTTTGTCGATGAACGGCTGTCGAACGGAGGTGAGCGCCTGCTAACGCCGCGCGATCATCGGCCCCAATGGCTGCCCGCCGAAGATGTGGACGTGGAGGTGCGGCACTTCCTGACCGCCGTGGGCGCCGATATTGGCGAGGAGGCGATACCCGGGCTCGACCAGCCCCTTCATCCGCGCCACTTCGCCCACCGCGCGCACGAAGCCCGCGATTTCGGCGTCCGAGGCCTTGGCCGAGAAGTCGTCCCAGCTGACGTAGCGCCCATTGGGGATCACCAGCGTGTGGACTTCAGCCTGCGGGTTGATGTCCTCGAAGGCAAAGGCCCACTCGTCCTCGTAGACGGGCTTCGACGGGATTTCCCCGCGCAGGATCCGCGCGAAGATGTTGGCGTCGTCGTAGGGAAGGGTCGGGTCGATCGGCATCATTCGCTCCGTGCGGCTTTTTCGGCGATCCCCGAGGTGCCCTCGCGGCGGTCCAGTTCGGCCAGCACCGCTTCCAGCGGCACGCCCTTCTCGGCGAGCAGCACCATCAGGTGGAACAATAGGTCCGCCGCCTCGCCGACCAGTTCGGCCTCATCGCCCGCAATCGCGGCGATCACCGTCTCGGTCGCCTCCTCGCCAACTTTCTGGGCGATCGTGTTCAGCCCCTTGGCGTGGAGTTTGGCGACGTAGCTTTCATCCGGAGAAGCCAAAAGACGCTGGGCGATGGTCGCTTCGAGGCGGGTCAGGGTGTCCATGCAGGCCTTTTCGGTCAAACCCCGCGCGCGGGCAAGCCTGCGGCTCTGAGCGCGGCGTGTGCCTCGGCAATGGTGTGGGTGCCGAAGTGGAAGATCGAAGCGGCGAGCACCGCGCTGGCGTGGCCTTTGGTGACGCCCTCCACCAGATGGTCGAGACTCCCGACCCCGCCGCTGGCGATCACCGGCACGCTGACGGCGTCGGCGATTTCACGGGTGAGATCGAGGTCGTAGCCGCGCTGCGTGCCGTCGCCGTCCATCGAGGTGACGAGCAATTCGCCCGCACCAAGCCCTGCCACTTTCAGCGCATATTCGACCGCGTCGATCCCGGTGGGCTTGCGTCCGCCGTGGGTGAAGATTTCCCAGTTCCCGCGCGGCGTGCGGCGTGCGTCGACACTGGCGACCACGCACTGGCTGCCGAAACGTGAGGCGATCTCGCCCACCAGCTCGGGCCGGGCAACCGCGGCAGAGTTCACCGCAACCTTGTCCGCCCCTGCCAGCAGCAGCGCGCGCGCATCTTCGGCGCTGCGCACCCCGCCGCCGACGGTGAGCGGCATGAAACACACTTCCGCCGTGCGCCGCACCATGTCGAGCAGCGTCCCGCGACCTTCGTGGCTGGCGGAAATGTCGAGAAAACACAGCTCATCCGCCCCCGCCGCATCATAAGCACGCGCCTGCTCGACGGGATCGCCCGCGTCCTTGAGGTCGACGAAATTGACGCCCTTGACCACGCGGCCATCGGCGACGTCGAGGCAGGGGATGACGCGGATGCGGACGGTCATTTCAGCTCTCCAGCCAGATCAACGGCCGCCAACGGGATCATAGATAATCGCCACCAGAGTACTGGCCAAACCTATCGCCACAAAACCTATTACGAAAACCCAATAGCCCACAGGCTCGTCCGAGCGCGACAGATTGAACACTTGGCCTCGGCGCAAGGCACTGATCGCGAGATAAATCGCAAGGATCGTTGCCCCGAAGGGTGCGAAGTCGGCGAGGTCGCTCACACCCGCGACCCCATTGCAATCGCCGCCGCCAGATCGAGCCGCCCTTCATAGAGCGCCCGTCCGGTGATCACCCCCTCGATCCCCTCATGCGCGTGGAGCGCGAGGATATGGATATCGTCGAGCCCCTTCACGCCGCCGCTGGCGATCACCGGAATGTCGACGCGGCGGGCGAGGTCGACCGTGGCTTCGATGTTGACGCCCTTCAGGAGCCCATCGCGGCCGATGTCGGTGAACAACAGCGAGGCGACGCCGGCATCCTCGAACCGGCGGGCAAGGTCGGTGACCGGGACGTCCGAAACCTCGGCCCAGCCCTCGGTCGCGACCATCCCGTCCTTGGCGTCGACCGCGACGACGATGCCGTTCTCCCACTCGCGGGCCATGTCCTTGACGAACTCGGGATTCTTCAGAGCCGCCGAGCCCATCACCACCCGCGCCACGCCGAGGTTGAACCAGCCCTCGACCGCCGCCGCATCGCGGATGCCGCCGCCAAGCTGCACATAGCCGGGGAAGGCCGCGACGATCGCTTCGACCGCCGCACGGTTGCGGCTTTCGCCAGCAAAGCTGCCGTCGAGATCGACGACGTGGAGGTGCTCAGCGCCCGGCCTCGGCGAAAATCAGCGCCTGCGCGGCGGGGTCATCGCCGTAGATCGTGGCGCGGTCCATATCGCCCTCGGCGAGGCGGACGACCTGGCCGCCTTTCAGGTCGATGGCGGGGAAGACGATCAAGGGAACCACTCCAGAAAGCGCCGGAGAACGCCAAGGCCATAGGCCTGGCTCTTCTCCGGGTGAAACTGCACGCCGAGGATGTTGTCGCGCGCGACCGCTGCCACCAGCCCCTGCCCGTGGTCGGTCATGGCGGCAACGTGATGCGGATCGGTCGCGGCGAAGTGGTAGGAGTGGAGGAAATAGGCCTCGCCCTCCTCGATGACCGCGTGGTCCTTCGCGTGCCGCAGCACCGCAACATCGTTCCAGCCCATATGCGGCACCTTGATGGCGGGGTCGGTCGGTTCGATCAGCCGCACCTCGCCCGGCACCCAGCCGAGCCCCGGCGTCTCGCCGTGCTCCAGCCCGCGGTCCGCGAGCAGCTGCATCCCCACGCAGATGCCGAGGAACGGCGCGCCGCCGACGTGAACACGCTCGGTCATCGCGGCAATCATGTGCGGGATCGCGGCAAGGCCCTCGGCGCAGGCCTTGAAACTGCCGACACCGGGAAGCACGATCCGGTCAGCAGCGCGCACGACATTCGGTTCGGCGGTGACGGTGACCTCGGCTCCGGCGGCCTTCAGCGCGTTGTGGACCGAATGGAGATTGCCCGCGCCGTAATCGACCAAGGCAATGACCTCAGCCACCCAGCTGCCCCTTGGTGCTCGGCACGCTTTCGCCCTTGCGAGGATCGCGCTCGACCGCCTGACGCATGGCGCGGGCGAAGCCTTTGTAAAGGCTTTCGCAGATGTGGTGGTTGTTGCTGCCGTAAAGCAGCTCCATGTGCAGCGTGATCCCGGCGCTCTGGGAGACAGAATGGAACCAGTGCTCGATCAGCTCGGTGTCCCATTCGCCGAGCTTTTCCTGCGTGAACTTCGCCTTCCACGCGAGGAAAGGCCGGCCCGAAATGTCGAGCGCCACACGGCTCAATGTCTCGTCCATCGGCGAATATGCCGCGCCGTAGCGGCCGATCCCGGCCTTGTCGCCGAGCGCCTGGCTGATCGCCTGACCCAGCGCGATCGCCGAGTCCTCGGTGGTGTGGTGCTGGTCGACATGCAGGTCGCCTGCGACCTTCATCGTCACGTCGATCAGCGAGTGGCGGCTGAACTGCTCGACCATGTGGTCGAGGAAGCCGATGCCGGTGGAGACGTCATAAGCGCCCGTTCCGTCGAGATTGACGTGAATCGCGATTCCGGTCTCGGTGGTGTTGCGCTCGACCGAGCCGATGCGCTGGGGCGATTGGGCGGGGATGCTGGCCATGCCTCGCGCTATAGTCCGCTTGGCCCGCATGACAAGCGTGAGGCGCACAGAGCGCCCGTGAGTTTTAACCTCCACAGTCAATCGCATGGGACACGCCAAAGGGCTTGACCAAGGCCGCTTGTGCCGCCACGAATCCGCGCTGATGAACAGCGACGCGCCCGACAGCCTGATCCCTTACGACGAGATCGTGCAGGAAGCCCTGCGCGCGGTGGTCGGCCGTGTGCTCGGCTCGCTCGTCGGCGGCGGCGGCACGCTACCCGGGGCGCATCACTTCTATATCACCTTCAAGACCGGCGCGCCCGGCGTTACGATCCCGCCGCGCCTGCGTGAGCGTTTCCCTGACGAAATGACGATCGTGCTCCAGAACAAGTTCTGGGATCTCGAGGTTCTGCAGCACAGCTTCTCGGTCAGCCTCACCTTCAACCAGGTGCCGGCCAAGCTGACGATCCCCTTCGCCGCGATCACCGCCTTCGTCGATCCGGCGGTCGATTTCGGATTGCAGTTCCAGGCCGCGGTGGATGAGCTTGAGCCTGAATCGCACGATGACGCCGAGAACGACGGACCGGACAGCGATCCCGACGGGTCGAACGTCGTCAGCATCGATTTCGGCCGCAAGAAATAGCCGCGATGGCTCGGCTCAAGCGGAAGGGCAGGAGCAAGCGGGCGAAGGAAGCATCCGCGACCGCCACACCCGGCGCCAATACTGGCAAGACCGGCCTGAAGCTCCCCAGCCCAAACGCCTCGACCAATCTCGTTATCGCCGATGTGGTGCTGCGTGCTGCGGGCGGACTTTTGCGCGACCGCATGGAAAAGGGACTGCTCACCCCGCATTACGGCGATCGCAAAGCCCGCCACCTGGTCGACAAGCGCGGCTTCGCCGCAAGCGCGGTGCTGTGGGGCGCCAGCCGCATCGCGCGCCGTTCGCCGATCGGCTTTGCGGTCGTCGTGGGAGGGCTCGCCGCCAAAATCTTCTACGATCGCGGCAAAGGGCTCGAAACGCAGCGCACATCAAAGAAGTCCCCAAAGGGCGAATCCTGATCGACGCTTGATTAGTGCCGCCCTGATGGTGCAACGGGCGCTATGGGCGACTCCTTACAGCACACAGCAGATCAGCTTCATCGCCGGGGCCTGATGTTCATCCTCTCCTCGCCCTCGGGCGCGGGGAAGACCACGCTTTCGCGAATGCTGCTCGCCAAGGATCCCGAGATCAAGCTGTCGGTCTCGGCCACCACCCGCCCGCCGCGTCCGGGCGAGGTCGACGGGGTCCACTATCATTTCGTCTCCGGGGAAGAGTTCGACCAGATGGTCGAGGAGGACGACTTCTACGAATGGGCGCATGTCTTCGGCCACCGCTACGGCACGCCCAAGGGCAAGATCCGCGCCGCGCTGAAGGAAGGGCAGGACTTCCTGTTCGACATCGACTGGCAGGGCACCCAGCAGCTCTACCAGAAAGACCAGCAGGACGTGGTGCGGGTGTTCATCCTGCCGCCCTCGATCGAGGAGCTCCAACGCCGCCTGCAAGGCCGCGCCACCGACAGCGCCGAGGTGATCGCCGCCCGGATGGAACGCGCGCAGGCCGAGATCAGCCACTGGGACGGCTATGACTATGTGCTCATCAATGACGACGTGGACGTGTGCTTCGGCAAGGTTCGCGCGATCCTCGAGGCCGAGCGCATGAAGCGTGCCCGCCAGACCGGGCTGATCCCGTTCGTGCGCGGATTGATGGGCTAATCGGACGCGACTAACTGGTGTAACTGCAACTTCCAGTCATTGCCTGTTCAAGCAACCACCACCACATGCCTGCTGCTGACCTTCGAGGGGTGCTTTGGCTTTTTGCCGCACCCCTCCATTTTAGAAAGACGCTGCCCATGAAGGCTCGAATTCTGGTTCCGATCCTCTCGACCGTCTGCGCCGCCGCACTTGTCGTGCCGGCAGCCGTGCAAGCGAAGGAAACCGCGATGACCGCTACCGCCCCCGCCAAGAGCAAGAAGGCAAAGGCCGCCAAACCCGCCGCGAGCGCCAAGCCCGCTGTCACCGCGACCGGTCCTTTCGCCGCTCTCAGCACCCTGCCCTTCCAGGCACCCGACTTCACCAAGATCAAGGAGAGCGACTACCTGCCCTCCTTCGAGCAAGCGATGGCAATCCATCGCGGCGAAGTCGATGCGATCATCGCCAACAAGGCAGCGCCGAGCTTCGAAAACACCATCGTCGCACTTGAGACCTCGGGCCAAATGCTCGGCCGGACGGCGCGGGTGTTCTACGCCTTGACCGGCGCCAACACGACTGACGCCCTCGACAAGATCGACACCGAGATCAGCCCCAAGCTCTCCGCCCACTCCGACGCGATCAATCTTGATCCGCGGCTTTTTGCTCGGGTGAAGGCGGTCTATGACAACCGCGCCGCGATGAGCATGACGCCCGAGGACGCGCGCCTGCTGGAGCGTACTTACGAGCAGATGGTCCACGCCGGCGCGATGCTCACCGAGCAGCAGCGCGGACAGGTGAAGGCGATCAACACCGAGCTTTCGACCCTTACCACCCAGTTTGCGCAAGGTGTACGCAGCGCCACCAACGGCCAGCCGCTGATCGTCGACACCAAGGAAGAGCTCGCCGGGCTTTCGGATGCCGACATCAAGGCCGCCGCCGATCTCGCCACCGCGCGAGGGGCGCCGGGCAAATATGCCATCGCGCTCCAGAACACCACGCAGCATCCGCTGCTACCCAGCCTTGAGAACCGCGCGACCCGCGAGGCGTTGTTCAAGCGCAGCTACCACCGCGCCGATGGTCAGGCCTCGGCTGGCAACGACACCCGCATCCTGCTCGCCCGCATCGCCGAGCTGCGCGCCAAGAAGGCTGCGCTGTTCGGCCAGCCCGACTGGGCGAGCTACGCGATGTATGATCGCATGGCCAAGCAGCCCAAGACCGCGCTCGCCTTCATGGAGCAAATGGTCCCCGCGCTTGCGGCGACCCAGCGCCGCGAGGCCGCCGAGCTGACCGCTGCGATCGCCAAGGACGGCGGCAACTACGAGGTACAGCCGTGGGACTGGTACCGCTACGCCAACCGCATCAAGGCCGAACGCTACGAGCTCGACGAGGATGCGGTCGCGCAATATTTCCAGATCGACAAGGTGCTGGAAGACGGCGTGTTCTTCGCTGCGAACAAGCTCTACGGGATCAGCTTCAAGAAGCGCACCGACCTGCCCACCTATCACCCCGACGTGTCGGTCTACACCGTCTTTGACAAGGACGGGACCGAGATGGGCGTGTTCTATTTCGACCCCTACCAGCGCCCCTCGAAGCGTGGCGGCGCGTGGATGAGCAACTTTGTCGACCAGACCCACCTCGCCGGAACCAAGCCGGTTATCTACAACGTGCTCAACATCTCGAAGGCGGCACCCGGCGAAGTCCAGCTGGTCACCTTCGATGATGTGACGACGATGTTCCACGAATTCGGCCACGCGCTGCACGGCCTGTTCGCCGACCAGCGCTACGCCTCGATCTCGGGCACGGCGACGGCCCGCGACTTCGTGGAGTATCCGAGCCAGGTCAACGAGATGTGGGCGACCGATCCGGCGGTGCTTCAGAACTACGCCAAGCACTACAAGACCGGCGAGACGATCCCGACCGCGATGATCGACAAGATGAAGGCGGCGAGCAAGTTCAATCAGGGCTACGATTTCGGCGAGACGGTGGAAGCCGCGCTGCTCGACATGAAGTGGGCCGCGCTCACGCCTGAACAGGCCGCTGCGATCGACACGCCTGAAAAGGTGGACGCCTTCGAAAGCACCGCCTTGAAGCAGCTCGGCCTTGAAGTCGGGCTGGTGCCGCCGCGCTACCGCTCGACCTACTTCAACCACATCTTCAGCGATCCCGAGGGCTATTCGGCGGGCTATTACAGCTACCTGTGGACGCAGATGCTGGACGAGGACAGCCGCAAGTGGTTCCGCCAGAACGGCGGCCTCACCCGCGCGAACGGTGACCATTACCGCGCGACCGTGCTCAGCCGCGGCGGGACGATGGACTACTTCGAGATGTTCAAGAACTTCGCCGGGCGCGAGCCCGACGTTGCTCCGATGCTCGAAGCGCGCGGACTGGTGGAACCCGCCGCTTCCAAGTGATCGGCACCCCGCAAGGGGTGCTGGCGTGCGGCTGAATGAAAAAGAACGGCTGCGGTTGTCACAAATGTCGCAATTGTCACAAGTCTGACATCAAGCCGACATAATTGCGGAGCCGCAGCCGTTTCATCGTGAGCGGGCAGAACCCAAAGGCGCCCGTGATGTCCCGCCCCACTGGATCCTCGATCCGCCTGATCGCTGCCGCCATGCTAGCGGGTACGAGCGTCCCGTTGCTGGCGCAGGCCACTGCACCGGCTGACCCGGGGGCAGCACAGCAAGCGCCCACCGTGGTCGACCTCCAGCGCCAGATCGACGAGCTCAAGGCAATGGTCGCAGCGTTGCAATCGCAGCAGACGCAGGCCGTCCCCGCCCCTGCACCCACGGCGCTGGCGACAGTCCCCGCTCCGGCTCAGGCACCTGCCATCGTGCAGGGTATCGCCCAGCCCGCAGCCGCTCCGGCGGTCGGCAGCCCGCGTCTTGTCGAGGCCACCCCGCCCAAAGCCAAAGCCAAGGCCTGGTACGAGAAGCTGCGGTTCCGCGGCTATACCCAGATGCGCTTCAACCAGATTGTCTCGGGCGATGCCGGCGCCCCGGCGGGTATCTCACGCCTGCGTGCCATCGGTGACAGCGAGGTGCGCCCCGACAACAATTTCAGCTTCCGCCGGATCCGCCTGGTCATGCAGGGCGATTTGAACGATCACGTCTCGATCTATTTCCAACCCGATTTCGCAGCGGCCACCGCCAACCAGTCGGCCGGCGAACGACGCGAGGGCACGGTTTCCTTGCGCGACATGTATGCCGATATCTTCCCCACCGGCGACAAGGCCTTCCGCGTCCGACTGGGCCAGTCGAAAGTGCCCTTTGGCTGGGAGAACTTGCAGTCCTCGTCCAACCGGCTTGCCCTCGACCGCACCGACGCGATCAACTCCGCCGCCCCGGGCGAGCGCGATCTCGGGATCGTCGCCTATTACACGCCGCCCAAGGTGCAGAAGATCTGGGACCGCCTCACAGCCGACGGGCAGAAGCTGTTCGGCAGTTACGGCGCCTTCGGCTTCGGCGTATTCAACGGGCAAGGACTCAACCGCACCGAGGCCAATGACGACGTGATGCTGGTGGGTCTGGCCAGTTGGCCCTTCGAGCTGGACGGGCTCGGGCTTGACGGTCAAATGCTAGAGGTCGGCGGCTCGTTTATGCGCAACCGCATCCGTCCAGAAATACGCACCGGCGGCCTCAGGGCGGTTGCCCTCAAGGACGAGCGCGTCGGCGTCCACGTGATCCTCTATCCGCAGCCCATCGGCGTTCAGGCTGAATGGAACTGGGGCAAGGGCCCCGAATTCGTCCCCGCCACCGGGCAGATCGAGGAACGCCCTTTGAATGGCGGCTATGTGCAGCTCATGGCCAAGATCGATCAGTCGCCGATCGGTCCGCTCTATCCCTTCGCCCGTTGGCAATACTACCGCGGCGGGTTCAAGGGTGCGATCAATTCTCCGCGGCTGGAGACCGAGGAGCTCGAACTGGGCTTCGAGTTCCAACTTGATCCCGCGCTCGAGATCACCACGACCTACGGCTTCGCCTCGCGCAAGGAGGCGGACGAACGCCGCTTGGGGCAGGCCGAGGGGCAGATCTTCCGCGTTCAGGCGCAGTGGAACTATTGATGCGATGCGGCGGCCGGATGCGAATGTTTCACGTGAAACTTTGCTTCTGGCTGCCGTCTACCACCCCTCTAAAACGCTTCAAAACGCCTCGAAACGCGTCTGGAGGGGGTCTAAAAGGGGTCTGGAGGGGGTCTAACGGGGGTCTGCCACAAGCCACTCCGCTCCGTCCCGCCCCCGCCCCCGCCCCCGCCCCCGCCAAGGCCGATCACTCCTGCGGCGGCAGTTCGTCCGGCCCGCGACCAGGCTCGTCGATATCGGGCTGATCCGGCTCGATTTCGGGCGGCGCCGGATCGATCTGCGGGTTCGGTTCGCTCGGCAGCGGTGTTTCCTCCGGCGGCGCGGCTGGCTCTACGGTGTCGGGTTCAGGTGTGGGTATCGAGGCCATCGGTCATCTCCGCTGTATGGGTTCCAGACTTGGAACCCTTGGGCGGGAGTGATTATGGCGCGTGCGCTTGGCGTTCGCCCTAACAAATGGTCGTTCTGGCCGTGGAGCCACGAAAAAGGGCCGCCGGATCGCTCCGACGGCCCTGCTTGTATGTTGCGTTTGAGCCTTAGTGCCCGCCGCCGCTCGGATCAGCGAAGTGATTGGGCAGCAAGGCATTGACGACCCCGCCATCCACCGTGAGCGTATCGCCCACCACATAATCGCCCGCGCGGCTGCACAGGTAGATCGCCGCCGCCGCCATGTCCTCGGCCGTGCCGATGCGCTTGGCCGGAATGCCCGAGGCCGACGCGTCTGGCGCGTCCTTGGCGGCCTTGTTCATCTCGGACGGGAAGGCGCCCGGCGCGATCGAGGAGACGACGATGTTGTCCTGAATCAGCCGCGCAGCCATGCGGCGAGTGAGCTGGATCACCGCCGCCTTCGAGGCCTGATAGGCATAGGTTTCCCAAGGATTGATTCGCTGGCCATCGATCGATGACACGTGGATCACCTTGGCAGGGTGCCCCTGCTTGCCGCCTGCGACCAGCAGGTCATGGAGCTTCTGGGTGAGGAAGAACGGCGTCTTGACGTTCAGGTCCATCGTCCGGTGCCAGCCGGCTTCCGAGAACTCGAGATAGGGCTGGCCCCAAGCTGCGCCGGCATTGTTGATCAGAATGTCGAGGTGGCTCTCGCGCGCCTTCAACTCGTTGGCGAGGCCGACCATGCCGTCCATCTGGCTAAGATCGGCTTGAATCCCGATAACCCGGTCCGCGCCAAACTGGTCGATGGTTTCCTGCATCTGGTCGACCTTGCGCGCCGAGATGTAGACCCGCGCGCAGCCTGCCGCGAGCAGGCCTTCGACGAACATCTTGCCGATGCCGCGGCTACCGCCAGTGACGAGCGCGATGCGGCCTTCGAGGCTGAAAAGTGATTGAATGTCCATAATATAAAATCTCTCCGTCTTCCCGGGCTTGCCCCGGGATCCCGCTTACTTTTTGCCCGCTGCGAGAAAGAAGCGGGGCCCCGGATCAAGCACGGGGAGGCGATAATGGCTTAGTACCCGCTCAAGGTCGCCACGCGGTTCGCGTGGAAATAGGCATCGCCGAGGAATTCGGCCAAGGCGCGGTCGCGCTTCATGTAGAGGCCGATGTCATATTCGTCGGTCATGCCGATGCCGCCGTGCATCTGCACGCCTTCCTGCACCGCAAGCCGCGCGGTTTTGGCAACCTTGGCCTTGGCGACGCTCGCCATCAGCTCGGCGCTGGGGGCACTTGCATCAAGGAGCTGCTGCGCCTTGATAGTCACCGCGCGGGCAATCTCGACCTCGGAATAGAGGTGGCTGGCGCGGTGCTGGAGCGCCTGGAACTCGCCGATCAGCTTGCCGAACTGCTTGCGCTGCTTGAGGTAATCGACGGTCATATCCATCGCGCCCCGCGCGACGCCGACGCCTTCCGCCGCCGCGCCGACGCGGCCCGCGAGCAGCATGGCGTCGAGCACCGCGCGCCCGCCGTCGATCTCGCCGATCACGGCATCACCATCGATCTCGACGCCGTCGAACTTGGTGTGCGCCGCCATCGCGCTGTCGACCAGCCGCACTGCCTCATGGCTCATGCCGGCAGCGTCCTTGGGAACGGCGAACAGCGTGATTCCGTCCGCGTCCTCGTCCGAGCCGGAAGTGCGCGCGGCGACCACGATCATGTCGGCGCTGGTGCCCTGAATGACGAAGCTCTTGGTGCCGGTCAGGCGGAAGCCGTTGCCGGATTTTTCAGCGCGGGTGGCGATGCGCGAGGGACGGTGCTTGGCCGTCTCGTCGATCGCAACCGCGAAGACGGCGTCGCCCGCGATCAGTCCGGGAAGGTAGCGGCCCTTCAGGTCGTTCGACCCGTGCTTGAGCGCGGTCGCCGCCAGCACCGACGAGGTGAGGAAGGGCGAAGGCGTGAGGTTGCGGCCGATTTCCTCGAGCACGATCCCGGCCTCGACATGGCCCATGCCAAGCCCGCCGTCGGCTTCTTCCACCAGCATCCCGGTGAAGCCCATTTCGGCCATCTGCTTCCACAACCCGTGGCCGAAGCCGTCCTTGCAGTTGCGGTCGCGCCAGTGGCGTAGCTGCTTGGCAATATTGCCTTCCTCGGCAATGAAGCCGCGCGCGGTGTCGGCGAGCATCGCCTGATCTTCGTCGTGGTAAAGGGGCATCTTGAAGTTCCTCAGGACGAAGCGAGGGCGAGCGTTTCGCCCAACCACGGGGACAGGAGCATCGGATCAAACCCCTGGTCGAAGACCAGCGCCGCCATTCCGAAATAGCCGTGAAGCGTCAGGGTGACAGCTCTGTCGGGGTCGATCCCGTAGCCGAAAACGGCATCGCGGCGAAACGACTTCACTGCCAGCCGCTTGCTGATGATGCCAACCTGCTCGGCGACGATCACGCGAGACGATGTGAACAGCACCGCGCCATCGTCCCCGCCGCTCGCGAAGATCGCCCGCTCGCCATCAATCATGAGGCCGGCAAGCGCGCTGTC
This sequence comes from uncultured Alphaproteobacteria bacterium, assembly GCA_963765775.1. Classification (GTDB taxonomy): domain Bacteria; phylum Pseudomonadota; class Alphaproteobacteria; order Sphingomonadales; family Sphingomonadaceae; genus Erythrobacter. Next base: position 95,388 of record CAVXXQ010000004.1, on the reverse strand, counting down.
ATTGGCGTCGGGGAGGGCCGAACCGACCATCGCCCCGGAAACGGACATTTGGGCCGTCGAGGACATTGCGGCCATCATCGCGGCATTTGTTGCAGCCGACATGTGGTCAGGCCCCCGGCAGGTCGAGAATGCGCTTGGCGATCACGTTGAGCATCACTTCGCTCGTGCCGCCCTCAATCGAGTTCGCCTTGGTGCGCAGCCAAGTGCGCGATGGCTTGCCGCCTTCGGTCGCTTCGCTGTCCCATTCGAGGCTGCGCGATCCGCCCACTGCCATCACCAACTCGTGACGGCGCTTGTTCAGCTCGGTGCCGGCGTATTTCATCATGTTCGGCTGCGCGGGGTGCGCCTTGCCGACCTTGATCTCGTCGAGGAACTTCTCGCCCATCGCGGTGTAGGCGAGCGCGTCGACATCGAACATCGCCAGTTCGGCGCGCAGCACCGGGTCGAGATCGTCGCCAAGCTTGGTCGTATGGCGCTTCATCGCCGCGCCGATCCCGGCGGTGCGATCGCCGCCATCCGCGCCCGAGATCATCTCGCGTTCGTGGCCGAGCAGGTACTTGGCGACGTCCCAGCCGCGATTGATTGTGCCGACCTGCGCAGGGCAATCATCGCCATAGGACTTGGGCACGGCGACATTGTCGAAGAAGGTTTCGCAGAACGGCGAGTTGCCGCTGATCAGCAGGATCGGCTTGGTGGTCACGCCTTGCGAAGCCATGTCGAACAGCATGAAGGTGATGCCCTGATACTTGTCCGCCTTGTCGGTGCGGACGAGGCAGAAAATCCAGTCGGCCTGGTCGGCGTAGGAGGTCCAGATCTTCTGGCCGCTCACGACCCAGTGATCGCCTTGATCCTCGCCGAAGGTCGCCAGCGACACGAGGTCGCTGCCCGAGCCCGGTTCCGAATAGCCTTGGCACCAGCGGATTTCGCCGCGCGCGATTTCATTCAAAAAGCGCAGCTTCTGGCCTTCGGTGCCGAAGTGCAGCAGCGCCGGGCCAAGCATCCAGATGCCGAAGCTGCTGAGCGGCGGGCGCGCGCTGATGCGGCCCATCTCCTCGCGAAGCACCTTGGCTTCGGCAGCGGAAAGCCCCGCGCCCCCGTATGCCTTGGGCCACATCGGCACGGTGTAGCCCTTGGCCACGCAGGCATCGAGCCACGCTTTCTGGGCATCGTTCTTGAAGGTCGCGCGGCGGCCGCCCCAGTAGATGTCGCTCTCGTCGCGGACGGGCTCGCGCATCTCGGGCGGGCAGTTCGCTTCCAGCCACGCACGGGTCTCGGCGCGGAATGTCTCCAGATCGGCCATGCCAACTCTCCTCTCTCAAACTCTCACTTGACGCTTACGTTAGTGGCATTTCGCTGGGGCCTGCAAGGGCTCATCGCCAGCCAAGCGATGCCGTAGCGTCATGCGTAGTGCGATTGACGAGTGGCGCAATCGGTCTAGGTTCGAAACCGAATAAGGGAGAGAGAATTTGGCCGGATTCGGCGGATCGCCATGCTGCAAAGGCAGGCGCGGATGACCATCGTGGCCGGGCCGCTTCCGGGCAGGCTCAAGCTGATGCACGGGTTTGGTGCGGTCGCATTCGGGGTCAAGGACGGCGGATTTTCGTTCTTCCTGCTGCCGTTCTACAACCTGGTGCTTGGGGTGGACGCCGGCATCGTCGGCGCCGCGCTGGCGACTGCGCTGATCATCGACGCCATCGCCGATCCGCTGATCGGCCACTTGTGCGACCGTACCTACACCCGCTGGGGCCGCCGCCTGCCGTGGCTCTATCTCGCACCCGTGCCGCTCGCTGTGGCATGGGCGCTGCTGTGGTCGCCGCCCTTTACGGGCGTTCCCACCTATGGGGAGATCGTGATGCTGGCGGTCGGCGTGCGGCTGCTGCTGTCGGCCTGCGAGGTCCCCTCGATCAGCCTCGTGCCCGAGATCACCGCCGATTATGTCGAGCGTACCACGCTGTTCCGCTACCGTTTCCTGTCGGGCTGGGTCGGCGGGCTGACGATGTCGGTGCTGGCCTTCACTGTCTTCCTGCCAACACCGGAAGCGCAGTTGCAGCCCGATGGCTATGCGATCTACGGCCTGATCGGTGCGGTCGTCATCATGGTGTCCGTCATCGGATCGGCGCTGGGCCAGCACCGCTACGTCGCACGGCTGCCCGACCATGCACCGCCGCCGTTTTCCCTTCGGCTCGCCTTTGCCGATATCTTCGATGCCTTCCGTGAACGCGCCTTCGTGATCTTCGCCGCTGGCGCGCTGCCGGCCTATGTCAGTCAGGGGGTGACGCTATCGATCACGCTCTATGTGATCCGCTATGTCTGGCAGTTCAGCGAATTGGCGTTCAAACTCTACCCGTTGGCGCTGGGCGTTTCGGTCGTGGCGATGTTCTTCGTGGTCGGCCCGCTGCACCGCAATTTTGGCAAGCCGGTCAGCGGTGCGGCCGGCTCGCTGGCGACCTTGGCGATTGCAGGGACGCCGTATGTGCTGCTCCTTCTCGGCTTATGGCCGGCGACCGGATCGGTTCTGTCGACCGGACTGTTCATGGCCTTCATGGTCGCGGCCAACACGGCAGGCGTGGTGGCGATTATCTCGGCCACCTCGATGGTCGCCGAGATCGTCGAGGCATACGAGGAGCGCACGGGCAAGCTCGCCGCAGGCACCTTCTATGCCGGCAACTGGCTGGTGCAGAAATCGGCGACCGGGGGCGGCATTCTGCTCACCAGCCTCATCGTGGAGATCGTCGGGCTCGCGCCCGGGACAGCGCAGGCAGCCGTCGCGCCGGAGGTGGTCGACAATCTTGCTCTGGCCTACCTCGGCGTGTCGGCCGTACTGGCGCTTACGGCGGCGTATTGGCTCGCCCGCTTCCCGATATCCCGCGCCGATCATGAGGCTCGCATCGCCGCCCGCATCCAGGCCGAACGCGCCGCGCCGGGGGTGCCCGCGCACCACAAATGAGAGCTTGGCGCGTGCGCCACGCTCTGCCACGGTCACCCGCAGATTCGCCAAGAATTTGGCAGCATTCAAGGACGAGAGAGGAACACCCCCATGGATTTCGAACCCACCGAACGCCAGCTCTACTGGCGCAATCGCGTGCGCGACTTCATCGAGGCGCATGTCCGCCCGAACATGGCGGTCTACACCCAGCAGGAGCACGAGGGTGAGCGCTGGAAGGTCATCCCGATCATCGAGGAAACCAAGGCCAAGGCCAAGGAAGCCGGGATCTGGAACCTGTTCATGCCGCCGCGCAATGATAGCCACCACCACGTCGACGACAGCTTCGAGTTCGAAGGCCCCGGCCTCACCAACCTCGAATACGCGATGTGCGCCGAGGAAATGGGCCGCATCGGCTGGGCGAGCGAGGTGTTCAACTGCTCGGCCCCCGATACCGGCAACATGGAGGTGTTCTTCCGCTATGGCACCCGCGACCAGAAGGAAGCGTGGCTGCGTCCGCTGATGAACGGCGAAATCCGCTCGGCCTTCCTTATGACCGAGCCGAACACCGCCTCGTCCGACGCCACCAACATCGAGACCCGCATCGAGCGCGACGGCGATCACTATGTCATCAACGGCCGCAAATGGTGGTCTTCGGGCCTCGGCGATCCGCGTTGCAAGATCGCGATCGTGATGGGCAAGACCAATCCCGACGCCCAGCGCCACGCGCAGCAATCGCAGATCCTGATGCCGATCAACACCCCCGGCGTGAACATCCTGCGCCACTTGCCGGTGTTCGGCTATGACGATGCGCCGCACGGCCATATGGAAGTCGAGATGAAGGACGTGCGCGTTCCGGCGGAAAACATTCTGCTGGGCGAAGGACGCGGCTTCGAGATCGCGCAAGGCCGCCTCGGGCCGGGCCGCATCCACCACTGCATGCGCACCATCGGGGTCGCCGAAGAGGCGCTCGCCAAGATGTGCCGCCGCCTTCAGGAGCGTGAAGCCTTCGGCAAGCCGGTCTACAAGCACTCGGTGTGGGAAGAGCGTGTTGCGCGCGCCCGTATCGACATCGACATGACCCGTCTGCTCTGCCTCAAGGCGGCCGACATGATGGACAAGGTCGGCAACAAAGCCGCCAAGCAGGAAATCGCGATGATCAAGGTGCAGGCGCCCAACATGGCGCTGAAGATCATCGACGATGCCATCCAGGCGCATGGCGGCGGCGGCGTGTCGGACGACTATGGTCTGGCGTCGGCTTATGCCCACCAGCGCACGCTGCGCCTTGCCGACGGGCCGGACGAAGTCCACGCTCGCTCGATCGCGCACATGGAGTTCGCCAAGCACGCGCCCCGTCCCGGCCCCACCGCCAACGCCCTGCGCGGCGATCATGGCCGGGTGGTCAACGACACCGCCAGCTTCAGTTCGGGCGACATGGGCGTGGCCCGCTGATCAAGGCGCGCTGAGACCACGTTAAAACTGCCGTTCGTGCTGAGCTTGTCGAAGCACCGTTTTTCTTTTTGAACCTGAGCTGCGAAGGAAGAACGGCCCTTCGACAAGCTCAGGGCGAACGGAGTTTGCTTGTGGCAAAAGCCGCCATCCTTGAACAACCCGGCCAAGGCCTCAAAATCGTCGAGGTCGCCTATGCCGATCCCGGCCCGCACGAGGTGTTGATCGACACCAAGGCGTGCGGCCTGTGCCATTCGGACCTGCACTTTATCGACGGGCACTACCCCCACGCCCTGCCCTGCATTCCGGGGCACGAGGCGGCGGGCATCGTGCGCGCGGTCGGTTCCGAAGTGCGCACCGTCAAGCCGGGCGACCACGTCGTCTCGTGCCTCTCGGCCTTCTGCGGGCATTGCGAGTTCTGCGTCACTGGCCGCATGGCGCTGTGCATGGGTGCCGACACCCGCCGCGCCAAGGGTGACGCTTCGCGCATCGCCTTCACCGACGGGACGCCGGTCAACCAGATGCTCAACCTCTCGGCCCTGTCCGAGCAGATGCTGATCCACGAACACGCCTGCGTCGCGATCGACAAGGACATGCCCTTCGACCGTGCCGCGCTGCTGGGCTGCGCGGTGACGACCGGCGCAGGCACAATCTTCAACGCCTGCAAGGTGACCCCGGGTGAGACCGTGCTGGTGGTCGGCTGCGGCGGGGTGGGCCTTGCCGCGATCAACGCCGCGAAAATTGCAGGCGCTGCCAAGATCATTGCCGCCGATCCCCTGCCTGAAAAGCGCGCGCTGGCCGAAGTGCTGGGCGCGACCCACACCGTTGACGCGCTCGCGCCGGATGCCGCCAAGCAGATCATCGCGATCTCGGGCGGCGGGGTCGATTGGGGGATCGAGGCTGTCGGACGTCAGGCTTCCGCCGATCTGGCGGTGGCAAGCTTGCGTCGCGGCGGCACCGCCGTGATCCTCGGCATGATGCCCTTGGACTGCAAGGTCGGCCTTTCGGCCTTCGACCTGCTCGGCGGCAAGAAGCTGATGGGCGCGCTGATGGGGATGAATCACTTCCCCGTCGATCTGCCGCGCCTTGTCGACTTCTACCTGCGCGGGTTGCTCGACCTCGACACGATCATCGCCGAGCGCATCAGCCTCGAACAGGTAAACGAAGGCTTCAACATAATGCGCGCCGGAACTTCGGCCCGCACCGTTGTGGTGTTCGACTGATGGCCGAGACACCCAACATCGATTACGACACCGAAATGGTCGGTACAGTCGAAGTGGCCGAGAAGGACGCGCTCGACCTTGATACGCTGACCGGCTGGTTTGCGGCCAATGTCGAGGGCTTCGAAGGCCCGATCAGCTACACCAAGTTCAAGGGCGGCCAGTCGAATCCGACCTACCGGATCGACACGCCGAATGCGTCCTACGTGCTGCGCCGCCAGCCCTTCGGCAAGCTGCTCCCTTCGGCCCACGCGGTCGACCGCGAATATGCGGCGATGACCGGGCTCTACCCCACCGGCTTCCCGGTGCCGCGCACCTATGGCCTTTGCGAAGACCCGGACGTGATCGGGTCGAAGTTCTTCGTGATGAGCATGGCCGATGGGCGAAGCTTGTGGAACGGCGCGCTGCCCGGCCTCACGCCGGAGGAACGCCGCGCGCATTACGACGCGCTGATCGACACGATTGCGGACCTGCACCTCAACCAGCCCGAACGGATCGGGATGGGCGATTACGGCAAGCCGACCGACTACTGCGCGCGCCAGATCACCCGCTGGACCAAGCAGTACAAACTCTCCGAGACCGAGCTGATGCCGGAAATGGAGCGGCTGATCGAATGGCTGCCGCAGACCATTCCGCCGCAGCACGGATCATCCGTGGTGCACGGCGACTACCGGCTCGACAACGTGATCTTCCACAAGACGGAAGCCCGGATCATCGCGGTGCTCGACTGGGAGCTGTCGACGCTGGGCGATCCGATTGCCGACTTCAGCTACCTGATGCTCAACTGGCACAACCCGGCCGATGGCCGCGCGGGGCTGCTGGGGCTGGATATCGAAGCGCTCGGCATCCCCTCGCAGGAAGAGGCGGTGGAACGCTACGTCGCGCGCACCGGCTTCCCCGTGCCGCCGATGGACTGGTACTTCGCCTACAACCTGTTCCGGCTTGCGGGGATCATGCAGGGCATCAAGAAGCGGGTGATCGACGGCACCGCTTCCAGCGCCCACGCCCAAGCGATGAGCGACCGCGTGCGCCCGCTCGCCGAGCGCGCCTACCACTTCGCGCTGGCCGCCGGGATGCCTGCTTAATTGCTGGGCAGGCCCATCCGGGCCTGCCTCCTCGCCGCTGTTTCGCGCTAAGCGCGAACGGCTGCGGGCGGGCGCCAAAGCTCTCTGGCATCCTTGCGGCCCTGCGGGCCGAAATCTGCGCACACCAGCGACGTTTACGTATGCTGCCCAAAGCCTGTGCAGCGCCCGCTTGCCGAGGGCTCGCGGCGCAGCTAGGCGCGCAGGTGCAATCTGACCGCCGGAGACCGCCCGCATGACCGACGCCCTGATCACCGCCATCGAATCCGCGTGGGAAAGCCGCGCAGACATCACCCCCGCCAACCTTGATGTTGCAACCGTGGTGGACGAGGTGCTCGGTCTGCTGGATTCCGGCGGGCGGCGCGTGGCCGAGCCTGACGGCAACGGCGGCTGGACCGTCAACCAGTGGCTCAAGAAGGCGGTTCTGCTCAGCTTCCGCCTCAACGATAACGCCGTGGTCGATGGCGGCGCGGCGAGCGCCCCTGCCTATGACAAGGTACCCCTGAAGTTTGCCGGTTGGGACGACACGCGCTTCCGTGACGGCGGCTTCCGCGTCGTGCCCGGCGCGGTCGTTCGGCGCGGCGCGCATATCGCCAAGGGCGCGGTGCTGATGCCCAGCTTCGTCAACATCGGTGCCTATGTGGGCGAAAACACCATGATCGACACCTGGGCCACCGTCGGTTCCTGCGCGCAAATCGGGGCCAACGTGCACATCTCGGGCGGGGCGGGGATCGGCGGCGTGCTTGAACCGCTTCAGGCCGAACCCGTCATCATCGGCGACGGTGCCTTCATCGGCGCCCGCGCTGAAGTCGCCGAGGGCGTGCGCGTGGGCGAAGGCGCGGTGCTGTCGATGGGCGTCTATCTGGGCGCTTCGACCAAGATCGTCGACCGCGCGACGGGTGAAGTCCACATGGGGAGCGTTCCGCCCTATGCAGTGGTCGTCCCCGGCTCGATGCCCGGCAAGCCCCTGCCCGATGGGACGATGGGCCCTAGCCTCTACTGCGCGGTGATCGTCAAGACCGTGGACGCACAGACCCGCTCCAAGACCGGCATCAACGAGCTGCTGCGCGACTGAACGGAGGTCAGGCTCGCCCTGCCGCGTTTCACCGCTTTCCTCTCCGAAGACAGCGAAACATCCGCGCCCCGGCGGCATAGAGGCCTGCTTACCGCAGCAGGAGACTCCCATGCCCGACCCCGACCGCCAGACCCGGATTGACGAAACCGATGCCAAGGGCGGCACCAATGAAGGCGTCGTGCGCTGGGTCCTGGGCATCAGCCTAGTCCTCGCGATCGTCGCAATGACGGTGATCTGGGTGACCGGCGCGCTCACCCAAGGCCGCGTCGAAAGCCAGGAGAACGTCGCGCGCAAAGACGAAGCGCGGCGCGACAAGTCCGCCGCCCCCACACCTAGCGGCAACGAGTGAGCGACACCTTCCGCAAGGGCCAGACCGTCAGCTGGAGTTGGAGCGGCGGCACCGCCACCGGTAAGATCATGGATCGCTACGCGCGAAAGGTCACGCGCACCATCAAGGGTTCGGCAATCACCCGCAACGGCGACGCCGACAACCCGGCCTATCTCATCGCGCAGGAGGATGGCGACGAGGTGCTGAAGCTCGCCAGTGAACTCAAACCGGCGGTCTGAGCTTTCCGAAAGTTTCGCAACTTGTCGCCGCTCGGGAACCATTTGTCGTAAACCGGATTGGTTGACGTAACGGAAGCTAATTCCGTAACGTCAACCAGAGCTGGGAGAGCGATGATGGCAGATCAGAACGACGTTATCCGCATCGATGAAGTGGCCGCGCGCGGCGCGGTCAGCAACACCGGCCTGCGCTATGTGCTGGGCTTCAGCCTTGGCTTCGCGGTTATCGCGATGAGCCTCGTGTGGATCATCCCTGCCCTCTACAACGCGAACCATTGATCATGGCGCTGCCGCGACCGGCGGTGTGATCAGCGTTTCGATCGGCGGCTGGTCTGCCGCGCTCGCGGCATAGCTTTCCGCGGCGCGCATTACGCGCAAGATATTGCGGCTCGCGATCATCTCCAGTTCGGCCTGCGAATAGCCGCGCCGCGCCAGTTCGGCGAACAGCAGCGGATAACCGCGCACGTCCTCGAAGCCTACCGGGCCCGACGGCATCCCGTCGAAGTCCCCGCCGATCCCGATATGCTCGACCCCCGCCACCTTGCGGACGTGGTCGATATGGTCGGCCATGTCCTTGATCGTCGCCTTGGGCTCGGGATTGGTCTTGTCCCAGGCGGCGAGGCCCTCGGTCACTTTGGCGGGCTGGCCCTGCCACAATCCTTTCAGCCGCGCCTCCTCGCCCGCGCGCTTCGCGCCCCATTGGCGCACGGGCTCGCTGATGAAGCGCGGGAGAGCGACCACCATCACGATCCCGCCGTTATCGGGCAAACGCGCCAGCACAGTGTCAGGCACGTTCCTCGGGTGCCCGTCCACCGCCCGCGCGCCCGAGTGGCTGAAGATCACCGGCGCACGCGCTACGTCGAGCGCGTCCATCATTGTCGCCTCGCTGACGTGAGAGAGATCGACCAGCATCCCCAGCCGGTTCATCTCGCGCACCACGTCCTTGCCGAAATCGCTGAGACCGTCGAACTTCGGGTTATCGGTCGCCGCGTCCGCCCAGGGTGTGTTGCTGTTGTGGGTGAGCGTCATGTAGCGCGCGCCGAGCGCATGGAGCTGGCGCAGCACGCCGAGGCTCGACCCGATCGAGTTACCGCCCTCCATCCCCATTAGGGAGGCGACCTTGCCCTCGGCCATCGCGCGCTCGACCTCGTCGGCAGTCGTGGCGAAGCGCAAGGCTTGCGGATAGCGCGCGATCAGCCGCCGGGTGACGTCGATCTGCTCGATCACCTCGACCACGGCTTGCGGCTCGTCGGCGTTGGAGGGGACATAGACCGACCAGAACTGTGCGCCGACCTTGCCCTGCTTCAGCCGCGCCAGATCGGTCTGCATCGCCCGGCCCTCGGGATTGGTCGCGCCGGTGTCGCTGGTATCCGCGAAATCGAATGCGTTGATCTGGTTCTTCATCCGGTCGCGCAGCTGGTTGGGCACGTCATTGTGCCCGTCGAAGATCGGCGCAGCTTCAAGCGCGGCATTGGCGGTGGCGGTGGCAGTGGCGGTGGCGGCAGCATCGCCGATCGGCTTGGCCTGCTGCGCCCATAGCGGGGCGGCGAGCGCCAGTACGGCGGCGACAGCGAGGCGAGAGGCTGCGATACGTTGCATGGGGTAGGCTCCCGAAGCTAGAGCGCCGGATCGGCACATAAGGATAAGCACATGGATAGCGCAGGCGCACTGATCGAACAATTGGGCCTCGCCGCGCATCCGGAAGGCGGGTGGTACAAGGAGACATGGCGGGGCGACGCAGGCCCCGATGGCCGCGCGGGCGGCACCGCGATCATCTTCCTGCTGCGCGCCGGGGAGGCCTCGCACTGGCACACGGTCGATGCGGCCGAGCTGTGGCTGTGGCAGGCGGGCGACCCGCTCGAGCTGCGGCTGGCGGCGGATGATGCAGGCCCGGTGCGCTCGGTGATCCTCGGGGCCGACGTGGGCGCTGGGCAGCAGCTCCAGGGCCTCGTCGCGCCGCATGAATGGCAGGCCGCGCGCAGCTTCGGCACACCGCGGCATGGCTTCTCGCTCGTTTCCTGCGTGGTCGTGCCGGGCTTCGACTTTGCCGGGTTCACGCTCGCCGCTCCGGGCTGGGAGCCCGCCGCGTGAAGACCGCGCTACGCTGGCTGCTCGCCGTCTTCTACTTCGTCGCAGGGGTGATCCACCTCGCCCAACCTGCGCCATTCCTGACGATCATGCCCGGCTGGGTGCCTGCGCCCTATGCGGTGGTGCTGCTAACCGGGGTGGCCGAGATCCTCGGCGCGATCGGCCTTGTGCAATGGTTTTCGCTTCCCCTGCGCCGCGCGGCGGGGTGGGGGCTGGCGCTCTATGCGCTGTGTGTTTGGCCTGCGAACATCAACCACTTCATGCTCGATATGGCCAAGGCCAGCGGCGGGCTCGGGCTTGCCTATCACGTGCCGCGCCTGTTCGCGCAGCCGGCGATCATCTGGCTGGCGCTGTGGGTGGGGGAATGCCTGCCACTGCGCCGACGCTGGGCATAAGCGCGCGCCCATGCAAAAGCGGCGCGGACCCTATCGGATCGCGCGCCGCTGATGCTTCAAGTCCGATGAACGCCAGAACGGCGCCCGGCGGGCTTACTTGAGATGCTTCGAGACCGCTGCGGTCATCTTGAACATCGAGATCTGGTCCTTGCCAATCACGGCGCCAAGCTTGGCATCGGGATTGATCTGACGCTTGTCCTTGGTGTCCTGGAGGCTGTGGGCCTTGATGTATTCCCAAACCTTCGAGGTCACCTGAGCGCGGGTCATCGGACCCTTGCCGATCACGTCTTCGAGTTCACCCGAAAGCGTAACCGGCTTCTGCAGTGCGTTTGTCGTTCCAGCCATCATCTACTCCCTTAACATAGTGGCAGGTCAAATATCGTCGTCTTCCCAAGCCGCATCGTCGTTGTCCCCGCCCCCGGTGAAGGTGGCGTGAAGCACCGCGCAGGCCGTGATTGACCCTTGCAGGGATGCGAGCAGTTCCGCCCGCCCTGCGCCGGGCATCAGCACCAGCGGCAGTTCGGTCGCGAACATTTGAAACACATAATGGCGCGTCTCGCCTTCGGGCGGGTCGGGCAGCAGCCATTCGGAATTGCCGACAGCGTTCTTGCCGGCGCGCGGCGGGACCTCGCCTTCGAGCAGCTTGCCGCGCTGACCGGGCAGGCCCCAAACGAGCCAGTGGCACGCGGGCTCGGCGCCTTTGGCCGAAGCTTCCTCGACCACCAGAACCAGTTCCTGCGACAGCGGGGGCGGCGCGCTCCATTCGAGCGGCGGGGCGACCGAATCTTCCTCTGCCGCGGTGAAGCTTCCGTCGAGCTCCTCGCCGCTGCGGAACGCCGGGCTGGTAAGCGCAAAGCCTCCGCGCGCGAACGCCTGCGCCGACCCCAGCTTCGCGATCGCGAGGCCGGGATGACGTGCGGGCGCAGGCACATGGGGTGCAAGCCAGCCGGGGAAATCAGTCATGATTCTGTCGTTCCATTGCCTTCGTGCTAGTCCGTTCGCTTGCCCGATACGAGACTTGGCAAGGCGGTTTTTGGCGGTTTCTGAGGAAAACCATGGAAATGCAGGCAAAATGGTCACGCTTTTTGGTGGATTCCGGGACAGTTGGGCGCATTCACCTTGCTCTTGCCCTTACGCCCATGCATCCCTGCCCACCCGGCAACCACGCAGGGTTGCCGCGAATCTGCCCCGGAGTTCCCCGCTCTCATGAAGCTTGCCCGCACCGCAATCAGCCTTGTTCTGGCCGTCCAGCTTGCCGCCTGCGGCGGGGGCGGAGGCTCCTCCGTACCGCCCACGGGCGGGGTGCCTACGCCGACACCGACCCCTACGCCGCCTGCGACGACCTGCGGGCTCGCCGCGCAGCAGGACTTTGCCGACCAGGTGCTGAACGAATGGTATCTGTTCCCGGATCTGCTCGCGACCGTGAGCCGCTCCTCGGTCACCAACATCGACGATTATCTTGACGCCCGCGTCGCTCCGGCGCGCACCGCCAACCGTGACCGCTTCTTCACCTTCGCGACCTCGATCGCGGAAGAGAACGCGCTGATCAACTCGGGATCGAGCGCCGGCTTCGGCATCCGCCTGTCCTACGACACGGCCGGGCGCCGACTATTCGTGGTCGAGGCCTATGAAGGCGCGAGCGGCTTTGCCGGCGGCCTTGACCGCGGCGCCGAGATAACGGCCATCGGCACCAGCAGCGCCAACCTCCAGACCGTCTCGGCCCTGTTCGCGAGCGGCGGCGCGCAAGCTGTGGCAAACGCGCTCGGCCCGTCCACGGCGGGCACCACGCGGGTGCTGCGCTTCACCCAACCGGGCGGCGCGGTGGTCGAACGCAGCATCACCAAGGCCGACTTCGCGATCGACCCGGTCTCCGACCGCTACGGCGCGGTGGTGCTCACCGATGGTGCGCGCAAGATCGGCTATCTCAACCTGCGCACCTTTGTGGTCGCCGATGCCGCGCCCCAGCTGCGCGCGGCCTTCGGCCAGTTCGCAGCGCAGGGCGTGCGCGAGCTGATCCTCGACTTCCGTTACAATGGCGGCGGGTTGGTAAGCGTCGCCGATACATTGGGCGATCTGATGGGCGCGGGCCGCGTCGGACAGGTGTGGAGCCGCGAGGTGCTGCGCGCCTCGAAGGCCGCAGAGAACTCAACGCAGCTGTTCCGTGCCGAGCCCAATGCCATTGCCCCGACCAAGGTCGCGGTGATCACCACCAACGCGAGCGCTTCGGCAAGCGAGCTCGTCGCCAATTCGCTGATCCCCTATCTGGGCAACAACCTAGCGCTGGTCGGGGCCAATTCCTTCGGCAAGCCGGTCGGCCAGTTCGGATTCGACCTTGCGGCCTGCGACCTGCGCGTGCGGGCGGTGGCGTTCCAGACGCTCAACGCCAACAACGGGGGCGACTATTACACCGGCCTCGCTAGCGTGATGCCCAACACCTGCCGCGCGGGCGACGACATCACGCGGCCGCTGGGCGACCCGAGCGAGGCGTCGATCGCAGCAGCGCTCGACTTCCTCGGCGGGCGGGCCTGCACGCCGATCAGCGGTGCAGCGAGCGACAGTAACATGGCGGTGGGCCTGCCGCAGGGCCAGTCTGAGCGGATCGGTCTCGATCTGCCCAATCGCGAGATGCTGCAGCCGAAGCGTCCCAGCCCCGCCCAGCACGAAATGCCCGGGCTGTTCTAGAGCCCTTGGGGGACTGTCTCGAACCCCGGCAGATCGCCGAGGTCGACCCAGTCCTGCTTGCTCTTGGTGTAGCAGTGGAAGGCGGGCTTGAGGATGCTCGTGTCGTCGAGCGTGCCTGCCTTGATGAACATCATGCCCGGTGGGCTGTTGACACGGGTGAACACCGGCGATCCGCATGTGCCGCAGAACTGCCGCCGCACCGTCGCACCGCTATCGCCGGTGTCGTTGTAGGTAGTGAGCTCGCCCTCGAAGGCGACCGCGTCTTCGGGCACACCGACGATCACCGACAGCGCACTACCCGCCTGCCGCTGGCAGTTCTTGCAATGGCAGGTCACGCACAGCAGCGGATCGCTTTCGCAGGTGTAGCGCACCTTGCCGCACAGGCAGCCCCCGGTCATCGTCATGGCGTCTCTCCCCTATAAACAGCGCCTCAGGGCGCCGTCTCGCTGGTGAACGGCTGGCTGGTGGTATAGCCGCAGCCCTCGAATGTCTCCCCGCCCAAAGCGATAGTGGCAACGAAGGGGAAGCTGCGGTCGCTCATCCCGTCGCTGCATTTGCCGGGGGTGAGCGTGGCGGCGAGCGGCTTGCCGTCCAGCGTGCCGGTAAAGCCGAGGCCGCCGTTGCCGGGGAACCGCTTCACGGCAAAGCGCGTGCCCGGTTGGTTGTCGGGCGTGGTCCAGACGGCCTCGTCGCTCTCGATCTGCAGGGTCCAGAACGGCTCTGTGCCGCTGAGGGTGACGACCTCATCGCTGCCTACCGCATCGAAGGTCTTGCCCTTGGGATCGACGCCGTCCTGCGGGGTCGGAGTGCAGGCGCCAGCGATCAGCAACGCGGCGCAGATGAGGTGGCGGCGGGTCATTTGGGTCTCTCCTGTCCTCGTGCCAAAGACGATAGGCCGGAACCATGCGGCGGCCAAGGGATTGGGCGCGCATGGACATTGCCCCCACCCGCGAGGCCGCGCTCGCCCGCCTCGCCCGGTTTCTCCCCGCCGCCGGCCGCCGCTATGCCGAAACGCGCAATGCCGATGATGGCCCGCAGCCGGAGGGGCGCAGCAATGTCTCACAGCTTTCGCCGTGGCTCCATGCCGGTCTGATCGGCGCGCCCGAGGTGCTTGCGGCGGTGCTCGGCCAGCATTCCCCGCGCGCGGCGGAGAAGTTCATCGCCGAGGTGTTCTGGCGGATCTACTTCAAGGGCTACCTCGAACAGCGCCCGCAGATCTGGGACGATTACCGCACCGGGCGCAACGCCGCGCTCGCCTTTGTGCAGAACAATGCCGGCATCCGCACCGCCTATACCCAGGCAATCGAGGGCCGCACTGGGATCGAAGCCTTCGACGTCTGGGCGCGCGAACTGGCCGAGACCGGCTACCTGCACAACCACGCGCGGATGTGGTTTGCGAGCATCTGGATCTTCACGCTGAAGCTCGACTGGCAGCTGGGTGCGGATTTCTTCTTGCAGCACCTGATGGACGGCGACGCTGCGTCGAACACGCTGTCGTGGCGCTGGGTCGCGGGGCTGCACACCAAGGGCAAGAACTACCTCGCGCGGGCCGACAACATCGCCCGCTACACCGCCGGACGCCCCGAGGGGGCGCTGGCCGCTGATGGGCTGAACGAAGAAGCCGAGCCGCTCAGCGAACTGCACGACTATACCCGCCGCAAGCTCGATCTGCCCGCCCCCGCCAGCGCCGCCGACCTCGCGCGGCCCTTCGCCCTGTTGCTGCACGACGAGGCTGCGCATCACGCCCCGCTCGCCCTTCCCGCAAAGCCCGCGCTGGTCATCGGCGCGGCGCGGCCCGAAGCGCGCTCGCCCGCTGGGGCGGCAACCCTCGCCCGCGATTTTGCGCGCGGCTCGGTAGCTAGCGGCATGGCAGAGGCGTCCGCCGCTTTCGGCTGCCCAGCGGTGGAATGGCGCGCCGGCGAGCCACTCATGCCGCTGCTGGCGAGCGCAGGGATCGAGCGCATCGCCCTGCCCTATCTCCCCACCGGATGGACCCGCGACGCGCTGTGGCCCGAGATCGCACCGCTCGCTACCGCAGGACTGGTCGTCACCCTGCTCGGCGATCTCGACCGTGCCACCTGGCCGTTAGCCAAGGCGGGGTTCTTCCCCGTGGCCAAGGCGATCGAGGGCCTGCTTGCCGAATGCGGGATCGCCGAGGCCGGATGAGGCGGGGCGAGTGACGATCTCAACCGCCGGTTAACCGTAAGGCATTAGGCTCGCGTGATCGTCTCCACCCTTCAGGGTCTATCGCGCCATGCTCTATCCCAACCGCCTTCAGGCCGCATTGCTGTTCGATCGGCCCGTTCGTGATCTTGAAGCCATCGTGCGCGATTTCACTCGGATCGAAGGGATGCGCAGCGGCGCGCAGTTCAACATCCCCGAAGCCAATCCGGGGCTTTTCTACCGCCTGTTCGGCGGCGCGGAAGAGCTGATGATCACCTTCGAATACCTCGACCGCCCTGCCGCTGCCGAGGCGTTTCGCGGGGCACTTACCTCGCCGTTCAACGGCATCGCCACGCCCGACATTCGCGACAGGATCATCCGGTCGCAGACCCATATCCTGCTCGAAGTGTCGCACGGGGTGTTGGGCGGGGTCGAGGAAGATCCCCAGATCGCGGCATTCCTGAGCCAGACGGGGCGCCCCAAGGAAGGCGCCACCCAGGCGCAGTTCGAGCGGCGGCTGGCGGTGCTTGCGCTGATGTCGCGGATCGTCACCGAACATGCGATGCCGCTGGCGGTGCACTGGACCCAGTCCGACATCCTGATGGGCGGCGAGCAGTTCGACGGGTTTGCAGCCGGCGACGCCGCGCCCGGGCCGCTGCACATCCACCCCTTCCTGTTCGGCCCCCGTCCCGCTGCGGGTGAGGACGCGCTGGTCGGCATCCGCACCTTTGGCGCGCGCCACTGGCTGGGCCGCGAACTGATCATCCAGCCGAACGCGTTGCCCTGGGCCGCCAATTTCGAGACGTTGTTCGCCTTCCTGAAAGTGGCGACCATGCCGGGCGGCTATATCATCCCAGACGGGGACACCTTCGGGCCCGAGGATCGCAGCCTCTCCTACCGCGTCATCCACCACGATAAGGGCGCGAATATCGGTTATGCCGAGCACGAACCGGCCGACGTACCGTTCTACGAACTGGTGCCGCTGAAGCACGTTGCTTACAACTTCATCGCGCCGGAACACGTGCCGGACAACAACGCGTTCGACAACCGCGCCTTCCCACAGGCGATCATGCCCGAGGATCAGGACGCGAAGATGGCGCTCGCCAATGAGTGGGCCGAAAAGCGCAAGCTGGCCGAGGGGATCGGTGGGCGCTTCGAAGTGCGGGCGAGGGGCGAAGAAGGCAGTGCGCCGCCGCCGCCGCCCACGCCGCCAGAACCCGTCATCGCACCTACGCCGAGCCAGCCGGGCCTTCCCAGCCTCAGCGGTCGCGGCCTTAGGGCACAGGTGTTCGGGCGCAAGGGGCTCTAGACGCCTCGCATGGCCCTGATCGCGGTGCGATCAGGCGGAACGTTCGGTTTCGAAGCTCTCTGCGGCGCGTTTTTCGGCGCGTACAATGTCGGCCTTTACCCGCTCTTCTGCGGTCTTGCGCGCCTGTTCGGCGAGTCCGCGCCAGGTCTTCTCGGACCGCAATTCGCGATCGCGGACGTTGTCGAGAGTGGCCTTGTCGGCCAGCAAAGCGGCTTCATCAGCACGCTCGACATAGAATTCGTAGGTCTGAGCCATCGGGAATCTCCTGCCATTGGAGGTGGTTAGGCGGGATTCGGTAGCAAAAAGGGGCAGGACGCGTTTGCATCCCGCCCCTTCGAGTAGTGGCTTAAGCAGCCGACAGGTTGATGGCGCTTTCCTTGCCATTACGACCACGCTCGAGGTCGAAGTTGAGGCGCTGGTCCTTGTCGAGGCTGTGCATGCCGGCGGCCTGCACGGCAGTGATGTGGACGAAGCTGTCAGCCGAGCCATCGTCGGGCTGAATGAAGCCGTAGCCCTTTTCGGTGTTGAAGAACTTAACGGTTCCGGTCTTGCTCATGCGATGTTCCTTTCAAGAACAATCAATTACCTAACGCGACATGCGAGAGGGGAGTGCGTCGTATCGTCCGATGAAAGGAAGTCGTCGTCTGGTAGACGTCGCACGGCTTTGGGCCGGGCGGCGGAGCGCAAATTTCGAAGTCCGTCGCAAATTTCGACGTCAGCACATGCGTGTTACCACACCCGCGCCCATTTACCTAATCCCCCGTAAAAGAGGGCTGCAGGAGGGGGTCTGGCGAGGGTCTAAACAGGGCCTGGAGGGGGTCTAAAGGGGTCTAAAGCGGGTCTAGCAGGGGTCTAAAACGCGCAAAAGCGGGTCTGGAACGCGAGTGCTTCGCGCCCAAACCTCTGATAGAGCTTATTAAATGGTGTTTCGCGCGGGGGAAACGGCCGCAACTTGTGCTTTGGCATGCCAGCCGAACGCCACTTGGACGGCCGGAGCAAGAGGCTGGCTGGTCGCAAGCATGGCCCAACGCGGGGACGTAGGAAAGCGCAGCCCGCCATTGTCCGCGCCCGCCCCGCCGGGTGTGCCTGTGGCCGCGTGTCAGAATCGAAAAACCGGATACCACTTTTCCGGGACACGCTTTAGGCACGCGCGATGCCACCCATCACCATCCTGATTGACGCCGATGCCTGCCCGGTCAAGGACGAGATCTACCGCGTCGCGATGCGCTTCCGCGCCGAGGTGCGCGTGGTCAGCAACGCCCCCTTCCGCATCCCCGACAGCCCGCGCATCAAGCGCGTGGTGGTGTCGGACAGCTTCGACGCCGCGGACGACTGGATTGCCGAGGCGGCCGAGGCGCTCCCCCGCAACACATGCGTCGTCATCACCGGTGACATCCTGCTCGCCGAACGCTGCCTGAAGGTGGGCGCGCGGGTGCTGAAACACAACGGCGAGGAATTCACCGCCGCCAGCATCGGCGGCGCAATCGCCACGCGAGCGATCATGGCCGACCTGCGCGCCGGAATGGACGGGGTGGGAGGCGGCCCTGCGCCGTTCAGCAAGGCGGACCGCTCGCGGTTCTTGCAGGCGTTGGACCGGGTGCTGGTGGGGATGGGGCGGTAGGGGGCGACACCGACGTTATCCGATGTCGTCTGGAGCGGCTCGAATTATTTCGACACCTGTTACAGACATCAATCGAGGAACATCGTCGCGCGTTCTCTCAACCATTCCACGCGCCCGGACAGTGGCACCCAAAAGGTCACGCGGCCTAATGTCAATGTTGCGATATGCACATCTTACATCGCGGAGCTGCTCGTTCGTTATCCCTCGGAGATCGAAACGGTGCGCGTCGAGATCAATCTCTCGAACTTGTCCAACAAGTTCAATCTCATCGCCTCCAATAACGGGCTTGTCTAGACTTTCACGAATTGCCCGTCTGTGTTGCGACGTTAGCTCGGCCGGCTTTTTCTCAGCACCGGAAATCGAAACAGCATCAATTCCACGCCGCCCGCTCGGAGAGATACGTTGTACTGCTAACAATGCAGCATCACGCACCTTTGGGTCGACAATGACTTCTGACACTTCTTCGATCGAAACACTTTCTGGATCATGCTCAATTGTGTGCGCGACTTCATCAATTATCTTAAGAGCACGGCGAGTTGAATCGTAGAGCGTATCATGCTCGCCGAGCAAGGAGTTATTATTTGCAATTTGAGCCTTTAGGCCAAAGTAAAGACTGCCTTTTGCTATTCCACTCAACCCCAAATCAACCGACTTTGGTGTAACCCTGCCGTCTGCCCAAACGCCAAGGATGGCTTTGGTAAGGTCAGTTACCTGTGACGTCACATTACTGAATATCGAGGAAACCAACTGAATGTTAGGGTCAGCCTCGAAAGCGATCCCCTCAACGCGGAGCAGCAAGTCGGAATTATCGCGTACCTCGGCTAGCCTCAAATCCTGCTCATACAGCTGGTCGAGCATGTCATAATACGACTTAAGGGCAGGCTCGATTAGCGCCAAATTGCCAACGGCATTTGCACGGATATCGGCAATCTGCCCGACAATTAAGCGGACCTGCGCTCTTACTTGTTCGGCCCACATTGTCATATCACGAACCTCAAAATACCCTTCCGCACGTCAGGCGAAATGCCTCGATGCAGAGCTTCTTCCATCCTCACATACTGGAAAAAGGCAGAGAAATCGTAGCCAATGCCCGCAGCGACCGGATAAAAATCGACTGAGAAAGTCGCCTTGGCGTAGTCGTGCCGAGATGCCCACCATTCATTCCAAGCCTGCATATCAACAGCTGGACAACCCGTGAGATCGACGACGAGGTCGACGTCGTTGGGCGCCGCCTTATCCGTTACGTAGCTCCCATCGATGAGAATGGAGGTAGGAGCAGGCAACTCGTTTGTCCATCGAAGGAAGCCCTCTAGGCCGGTCCAAATTGCGGATCGGGGACCGTTCGTTGCGAGGAATGCCTGTGCCTCAATCAACGTACAGTCATGCACACCCGGCGGAAGGATTCCGTATTCTGTGAAAAATGGTATCGCCATTGCCGCGATTGCGCCCCCGCTAATCTGTAATGCGAATGAATGAAAAATCTCGTAAGATCAACTCCCATAGGCCATTCGGAGACCCGCGCTCGCCCCTCCTCCATGCTGCGCATGGTCCCCCTCCCCGTTCCGAGAAGGATAGGCGGCCTAAGCCCCTCCCCGACCCCGGCCTTCGCCGGGGCAAGGGGCAGGGGCAAACTGCACTCTTGCCCCGCCGCCGAGATCATTTCACACTGCCGCCCATGCCTCGCCAGTCATTCCGCCTCAACCTGCGCGCCTTTCAGCATGTCCGCGGCGAACCGCCGGAGCCGGGCTTCATCGCCGACCTCGAATTTCTCGAGAACCGCGATCTCGACCTCTCGGTGCGGTCGGGCGCGCTGCTGGGCTTCAATGCGCTGCTGCTCACCATCGGCACCCATCCGGTGTCGGCCAGTCCGGGCGCGCCGCTCAGCCTCGATGCGGCGAGCCAGCCGGTGATGACCCTCGTCAGCCTGGCGGCGCTGCTGCCGTTCGCGGTGTCGAGCTGGCTGCTGCTTCAGGCGATGCTGCTGGGCGAGGAGTTCGAGAGCGAGGGGCTGGAGGGCGATGCGCTGCGGCAGCGGATATTCGCGGCTTTCGTGCGTTCGATCGATGCGCAGGCGCGGCGGCTGGCGCTGGCGATTAGGGGCACCATCATCGGATCTGCGCTGATGATCGCGGTGTGGGCGGCGATCCTGGCCGGCAAGATGCTCTGACGCCGGCCGGGCGTTCCCGGCCTGAGCCCGCCGCGCCGCGCCCCACATTGACACCTCCCCCCATCCGGCCCACGCTTAACGCTTGGGCATCTCGCCCGCTAGGAGCACCTCATGGCCAAGGGCCAACAGAAGAAGAGCAAGGAAGCCCGCAAGCCCAAGGCTGACAAGGGCCCCAAGACCAACGCCAGCCAGCCCAGCCTCAAAGCCGGCGGGATCAAGGGTCTGGAGAATATGAAGAATAGCTGAGCCCGTGCAAGCCCGCTCCCGATTGCGCCGCGCTGCAACCTTGGCGGCCCTCCTCGCGCCGCTCGCGGTGCTGGCAGGCTGCGCTGCCTCCGGTTCCGATGGGCCTGCACGGCCCGCGGAGGCCGGGGCCGATCCGCAAGCCGCGTTCATGGCGGCGCTGGCAAGCCATTGCGGCAAGGCCTATGCGGGCCGCCTTGTATCCTCAGACGCTGCCGACGCCGACATGGCGGGCCGGGCGATGGTGGTGCATTTCCGCGAATGTTCGGACGAGCGCATGGCAATCCCGTTCCATGTGCAGGGCGAGGACGGCACGTGGGACCGCTCGCGCACCTGGCTTATCACCCGCACGACAAGCGGCCTGCGTCTGAAGCACGATCACCGCCACGAAGACGGCTCGGCTGATGCGGTGACGATGTATGGCGGGGACACGGCCGACGATGGCACCGCCGCCGCGCAGGACTTTCCGGTGGATGCCGAAAGCATCGCGATGTTCCGCGCCAATGGCCTCGACAAGTCGGTGACGAATGTCTGGCGGGTCGAGGTCGATGCGGCGACCTACACCTATCAGCTCGGGCGCGAAGGGCGGTTGTTCCGGGTGGAGTTCGATCTCACCCGGCCCGTCGCCCCGCCGCCTGCACCGTGGGGCTGGTAGGCGCAGCTACTCGCGCACGATATCCTCGACCAGCACCGCTGCTGTCACGCCAAGCTGGCTGGCGCGCATCACGTTGTGCGCGTGGCGGCCGTCGGCGGAGAGGGTGAGCTCCTGGCGCACCTTGAAGCTGCCTTTGACGGCAAACTCCAGCACCAGCACATTGCCGTCCGCATGGCCCGTCACCGGCCCGATCGCGGTGGTGAGCGTGCCTTCGTACCGGCCGGGAGCAACCTCGCGCAGGCGCCACTGCCGGGTGCGGGGCGGCTTGTCGCCTTCGTGGACGGTCTGATCGAGCACCAGCACCCTGCGCGGCGGCGCGGCCCAGCTGGCTTCGGGGTTGCCCTCGATGACGATCCGCCCGCGGCTGGTCACCCGCACGGGGACGGGATCGGTGAAGGCCTTGGTCAGCGTGCCCTCCCCCTCACTTGCCCCGAGGAAGAAGGTGAAGGGATCGAAGTGCGGAGTGTCGGCACGAGGTAGGGGCGCGGCGGTGTCCGGCAGGGAGACGCAGCCGGACAGCAGCGCCGCCGCCGCCAGCGCGATCAAGCCCTGCCGCATTACCCTTGCCACGCGTCCCGCAGATCAATCATGCTCGCGCCCGCCCGCCCCCACATAAAGCTCGCGCCCGCCTTCGTTATACTTGCGGCTCATCTCGGCCATGCCCTTCAAGGCAGCCTGACGGCTGGCCTCAGCCGTATCGGCACCCAGCTTTTCCGATGCGAGGAAGCCTTCGGGGCTTTCGTTCTGCTTGGCGGCGAAATCGCGGACGTCCTGGCTGATCTGCATCGAGCAGAACTTGGGCCCGCACATCGAGCAGAAATGCGCCGACTTCGCGCCTTCGGCCGGCAAGGTCTGGTCGTGATACTGCTCGGCAGTTTCGGGGTCGAGGCTGAGGTTGAACTGGTCACGCCAGCGGAATTCGAAGCGGGCCTTGCTCAATGCATTGTCGCGCACCTGGGATGCGGGATGCCCCTTGGCGAGATCCGCCGCGTGCGCCGCCAGCTTGTAGGTAATCACGCCGACCTTCACATCGTCACGGTCGGGCAGGCCCAGATGCTCCTTCGGCGTGACGTAGCAGAGCATCGCGGTGCCATACCAGCCGATCTGCGCCGCGCCGATGCCGCTGGTGATGTGGTCGTATCCGGGCGCGATGTCGGTGACGAGCGGCCCCAAGGTGTAGAACGGGGCTTCGCCGCAAACCTGCAGCTGCTTTTCCATGTTCTCCTTGATCTTGTGCATCGGCACGTGGCCCGGCCCTTCGATCATCACCTGCACATCCTGCGCCCACGCACGGTGGGTGAGTTCGCCCAGCGTGTAGAGTTCGGAGAATTGCGCTTCGTCGTTGGCATCGGCGATGCTGCCGGGGCGAAGGCCATCGCCGAGCGAATAGGCGATGTCATAGGCCTTCATGATCTCGGTGATGTCGTCGAAGTGCTCGTAGAGGAAGCTCTCCTTGTGATGCGCGAGGCACCATTTCGCCATGATCGAACCGCCGCGCGACACGATCCCGGTGACGCGTTTCGCTGCCATCGGGACATAGGCGAGGCGCACGCCTGCGTGGATCGTGAAGTAGTCGACGCCCTGTTCGGCTTGCTCGATCAGGGTGTCGCGGAAGATCTCCCACGTCAGCTCCTCGGCCACGCCGCCGACCTTTTCGAGCGCCTGATAGATGGGCACGGTGCCAACCGGCACGGCCGCGTTGCGGATGATCCATTCGCGGGTGTCATGGATGTTACGTCCCGTCGAGAGGTCCATGATCGTATCCGCGCCCCAGCGGGTCGCCCAGACCATCTTGTCGACTTCGGTCGCCACGTTCGATGCCACGGCGGAGTTGCCGATATTGGCGTTGATCTTGACGAGGAAGTTGCGCCCGATCGCCATCGGCTCGCTTTCGGGGTGGTTGATGTTGTTGGGGATGATCGCGCGGCCCCGGGCGATTTCATCGCGAACGAATTCCGGCGTGATGATAGTCGGGATTTCCGCGCCCCAGCTTTGCCCGTCGCGGATCATATTGGCGTCGATTTCGCGGCCCAGATTCTCGCGCTCGGCGACGTATTCCATCTCGGGGGTGATGATGCCTTGGCGCGCGTAGTGCATCTGGCTGACGTTCATGCCCGATTTGGCGCGCAAGGGTCGCTTGATCGTATTGGGGAACTGCGGGACGCCGCCCGAACGGTCGGGGCCAAGCTGGCCGTTGTCCTCCGGCTTGATGTCGCGGCCCTGATATTCTTCCACGTCCGCGCGGGCCATGATCCAGTCGCGGCGCAGGGGCGCGAGGCCGGCGTTGATGTCGATATGGGCGGCGGGATCGGTGTAGGGGCCGGAGGTGTCGTAGACGCGCACGCTCGGCTCGCCGCCCTCAAGGTCGATCTCGCGCATCGCGACGCGGATGCCGCTGCCGGTGCGCGCGCCGACATAAATCTTGCGGCTGCCACGGATCGGCCCGGTGGTGACGCCGATTTCTACCGGAGTGTTGATGTCGGCCATAATCGTTCTCTCTCCAAGACGGAGGACAAGCGGACCTATGGCACAGCGACCAGCCCACTCCCTCCGCCGATGCTAATCGGTTCAGGTTCGACGGGTCGGACGGTGCTAACCGCCCCTCTCAGCCTGAGCAGGCTCCCCGGGGATGGAGCGGGATTAGGACAAGGCTAGGTCCAAGTCCAGTGCGGCGTCAGGCCACGCCGCCCGCCGCCTGCCATTCGGCAATCGCCTCGATCGGATAGACCAGCATGATGACGTTGAAGGTCAGATTGTCGCGCACCACATAGCCCGCCACCAGCTCCCCGATCACCGCGAGCGTCACTGTCACCTTCACCGGCAAACGCAGCGCCAGCCAGAAGCCGAACGACATCCACATGATGTCCGCGCCCGAATTGAGCACGCTATCGCCCGTATAACCGAAGTTGGCGGTGACCGAGCGGAAGCGGTTGATCACCATCGGGGTGTTCTCCAGCACTTCCCACGCCGCCTCCAGCAGCACTGCGAGCGGCAGGCCCCAGCGGAATGCCTGCGTGCCGCCCCAGCCGCGCTTCACGAACATCCACCAGCCGAAGGCATAGAAGATCATCCCGTGGATGATGTGGCTGGGCGTGTACCAGTCGGCGATATGCTGGCTGTTGCCGCTATCGTTGATCTGCCCGTGCCACAGCTTGACATAGCCGCACTCGCAGATCGGCGCGCGGCCCATCGCGAGCAGGATGATGATGGTGACAAGCGTGATCACCAGCGAGGCGATAATCGCACGGCGGTTGGGAATAAGCGCGCCGAAGCTCATTCGATCACCCGCCCGCGCACCATCACGAAGTCGACCTTTTCGAGCACGGTGACGTCCTTGAGCGGATCGCTGGCGACCGCGATGATGTCCGCCGAATAGCCGGGGGCGAGGCGCCCGATCTGGGTTTCCATGCCCATCACCTTGGCCGCGACCGTGGTCGCCGACGCGAGCACTTCGCGGTCGGTCATGCCCTGCTTGCGCATCAGACCCAGCTCCTCGGCGTTGCGGCCGTGCTGGTAGACGCCGGCATCCGTGCCGAAGGCGACGGTGACGCCGTACTGGCGTGCGCGGCTGACCAGCGAGGCCATCAGCGGCTGGACCGCGCGGATCTTGTTCTCGACCACCGGGGTGTAGATGCCCTTGCCGAGGCCCTCGGAGACGCCCTCAAGCGCCATCAACGTCGGCACCAGCACCGTGCCACGCGCCTTCATCGCCTTGGCGGCGGCTTCGTCGAGATAGGTGCCGTGCTCGATCGAATCGATCCCGGCTTCCGCCGCCTGCTGGATGCCGCGCGCGCCGTGGGCGTGGGCCATGACCTTCAGCCCGAGCGAATGCGCGGTGTCGGCGATGGCCTTCATTTCCTCGGAGGTGAAGTGCGCTTCAAGGCCTCGGCCCTGCTGGCTGAGCACGCCGCCGGTTGCGGTGATCTTGATTACGTCCGCGCCGTTCTGGCTGGCCAGTCGCACCTTGGCGGCGCATTCCACCACCCCGGTGCAGGTGAAGCCAGAATCGAGCAGTTCGTTGACCGCAGGCGTGAAGCCGTTGACGTCGCCGTGACCGCCGATGATCGACAGCGCCGGGCCAGCGGCAACGATGCGCGGGCCATGCACGAGGCCTTCAGCAGTCCCGCGCCGCAGCGAGAAAGCGGTTGCCTTGCCGCTGCCCGCTTCGCGCACGGTGGTGAACCCGGCCAGCGCGGTGAGCCGCGCGTTCTTGGCGCCGATGACCATGCCCCATTCTTCGGGTTCCACGGCCTCCTTCCAGAAATCGCCGCCCGGATCACCGGTAAGGTGGGTGTGCAGGTCGATGAGGCCGGGAAGCACGGTTTTGGCCCTGAGGTCTATTTCGCGGTCTGCGGTTACCGCTCCGTGGCCGGGGGTGATCGATACGATCTTGCCGTCGGTGACGAGGATCGTCGCCGGGCCGCTGGCCTCGCTCGCGGCATCGGCGATGACGCTGCCAGCACGGATTGCCACGGTCTCGGCGGCGAGCGGTGCGGCAAGCATGGCGATGGCCATCGCGGCCCCTGCGGCTAGCGATTTGCGGAACGATATCATTGGAGCTCTCTCCCTATTGCTGGAGAGGTGATGGCGCGGTCACGCGGCCAAGGCAAGCCGGTGAGGAAAGTCAGCCGACAAGGATCGCTATGGCGACCGCGATCACCATCAGCGCAAACAGGCTGCGCGCGAGGCCCGCCCTGCCCGCCAACCGGCGCGAGAGCGGAAGCGCCGCGAGTGTGCCGACCACGCCGCCCGAGACCAGCGCGCCGAACAGCGGCCATGCGAACTGTCCCGCGGCAAGATAACTCGCGCTCGTCGCGCCGCCGAACAGTGCCACCGACACCAGCGAGGAGGCGCCCGCATTGGCGAGCGTCATGCCGGTCGATGCCATCAAGCCGGGCACGATCAAAAAGCCGCCGCCGATGCCGAAGAAGCCCGCCGCAAAGCCTGCCGCAAGGCCGACGGGCACTAGCTTCAGCACCATCGGCGGGTTCAGCCGCACCGCCGGATCGCCTTCGTTCTTGCGCGGGATCAGCATCGAGACGGCAATCGCGATCATCGCCAGGGCAAACCAGAAGAGCAGCGCCTTGCCGTCGATCTGCTGCGCGAGCGCCGCTCCGCCGAGTGATCCGGCAAGGCCCGAAAGGCCAAAGGCGATAGCGCAGGGCCATTTGACCTGGCCGCCGCGCGCCTGTGCGAACAGCCCGCCCAGCGCGTTGACCGCCACTGCCGCCGCCGAGGTGCCGATCGCCACATGGGTATCGGCGACCCCCACGACATAGATCAGCCACGGGGTCGCCAGCACCGATCCGCCGCCGCCGAACAGCGTCAGCAGCAGGCCGACCAGCGCTCCGCCAACGGCAGCGAGCAGCAGGGGCTCCATTCCCATGTCAGGAGGCCCGCAGACGGTTCCACGGGGCGAGCATCAGCAACCGGGCCATGCCGCAGAAGCCGGTCGCACCGGCAAAGGTCAGACCCGCCCCGACAAAGGCGGCGATCCCGAAAAAGCCGGGCGCCACCAGCCAGCCAAGCAGGACGCCCAGCAGCACCAGCGAGCCCGCGGCGATCTGCACCTGACGCATGATTTCGAGCGGGGCCTTGGTATCGACGTCTAGCGGCAGGCCGGCCCGGCTCCACGCGTCGAGCCCGCCGTCGAGCACATAGGCCGATCCGTCGACTCGCGCGGCCAGCCGGTCGCAGGCGCCTGCGGTGCGCATGCCGGAGCGGCAGGTGAAGATCACCTCTTTGCCACTGCCTGTGGGCAGCACGGCGCCCTCCCAGCTGGACAGCGGAACCGAGCGCGCGCCGGGGACATGGCTGCGGGCAAATTCGTCTGCCTCGCGGATGTCGACCAGCACGGCATGGCCGCTAGCGATCCGAGCGCGGACTTCGGCAGGCGGGAGCGGGAGCAGAGTAGCGGTCATGGGTGGGTCCTCATTTCAGGCGGGCAAAACAGTTCGGCGAGCGTTTCGATCATCCGCGCTGCGACGGGATCGGCGAGGCGGTAGTGGATCACCTGACCCTCGCGCCGGGTCGCCACCACGCCCTCCTCGCGCAGCAAGGCAAGGTGCTGCGACAGGGCAGACTGGGAAAGTCCGACCCGCGGCTGGATTTGGCCGACCGACAATTCTCCATCTGCCAACTGGCACAGGATCATCAGGCGCTTCTCGTTGCCGAGCAGGCGCAACAGCCCTGCGGCGCGAGAAGCGGATTCCTCGAACAGGGTGAGGTCGAAACGGGCAAGATCGAACATGGCGTCAATATATCACTTGATTCTAATTTAGCAACTCCTAATATTAGTCGCAAGGAGACTCGCCATGACAGGCCCCACAATTCAAAGCTGGTTCGACGCCGCCACCCATACGGTGAGCTATCTTGTCCATGACCCGGCAAGCCGCGAGGCTGCCATCATCGACCCCGTGCTCGATTTCACCGCCAACGACGCGCGCATCGCGACAGGCTCGGCGGATGCCATGCTGGCGGCGGTCGAGGCACAGGGCCTGACCTTGCGCTGGCTGCTGGAAACCCATGCCCACGCCGATCACCTTTCCGCCGCGCACCACCTGCGCGCACGCACCGGCGCGCCGATCGTCATCGGGCAGCACATCACCGACGTGCAGGCCATCTTCGCACCGCTGTTCGAGGCTGACGACGTGACCCCCGACGGCAGCCAGTTCGACCGGCTGGTGAGCGAGGGCGACAGCCTGCCGCTGGGCGAGCTTTCGATCACCGTGATGCACACGCCCGGCCACACGCCGGCCTGCGTCACTTATGTCATCGGCGACGCGGCGTTCGTCGGCGATACGCTGTTCATGCCCGACTTCGGCACGGCGCGGGCCGATTTTCCGGGCGGGAGCGCCGCGGCACTCTACCAATCGACGCGGCGCATTCTCGCGCTCGCGCCAGAGACACGCATCTTCGTCGGGCACGACTACCTGCCCGCCGGACGCAGCGAATTCATCTGGGAAACCACCGTGGCCGAGCAGCGCGCGGGCAATGTCCATGTGCATGATGGGGTGAGCGAGGCGGAGTTCATCGCCCTGCGCACCGCGCGCGATGCCACCCTTGCCGCGCCGCAGCTGATCCTGCCCTCGCTGCAGGTCAACATTCGCGCCGGCGCCCTGCCCCCGCCGACGGCAGAGGGCCACACCTACCTGCGCCTGCCGATCAACGTCCTGGGATCGCCGCCGCCGCAGAAGGTGTAATCGGCCCAAACCCGCGCGCGCCGACCGATAGCGCGCCATGTTGCAGCATCCCAAAGCGCGCCCGAACAGCCAGCGTGATTGCCCATCGCGCTGGCCTGCCCTAGGGATTCATGGAATGCCCGATTCATCGCGAAATTCCGGCGCGTCTGACGCTGCACCCCACGACGTTGTCATCGTCGGTGGAGGCCTTGCAGGCGGATTGATTGCGCTCGCGCTTCACCGCCATGCGCCCGGATGCCGTTACCTTCTGGTCGAGGCGGGACGTAACCTCGGCGGCCACCACCGCTGGAGCTGGTTCGAGACCGACATCCGGCCAAAGGCACGCGGGCTGATGGCGGGCTTTAACCTCAACGGCTGGGACGAGGGCTACGACATCACCTTCCCTAGCCTTGGCCGCACCCTGCCGACATCCTACCGCTCGCTCGCCAGCGCCGAGTTCCACGCCAAGCTGATGGAAGAGCTCCCGGCCGATCGCGTCATGCTCGAAACCAAGGCGGCAAGCCTCGATGCGCTTGGCGTGACGTTGGGCGACGGCACGCGGCTTAGCGCCAAGCGCGTGATCGACTGCCGTCCGTTCAAACCCTCCAAGGCGCTGGCTGGCGGATGGCAGGTGTTCCTCGGCCAGCACTTCAAGTGCGACAAGCCCCACGGCCTCACTCGCCCTGTCATCATGGACGCGAGCGTCGATCAGGTCGCGCCCTACGGCAATGGCGAGGCCTACCGCTTCGTCTACGTCCTGCCGCTCTCCGAGGACGAGGTCTTCGTCGAGGATACCTACTACGCCGACCAGCCCAAAATGGACGCCGAGGTGCTCAAGGGCCGGGTCGCCGAATATGCCCATCGCAATGGCTGGAAGGGCGAAGTGATCGATCAGGAGGCGGGCATCCTGCCGGTAATCTCGGGCGGAGACTTCAACGCCGCGCTCGCCGAAGTTACGATCCCCGGCGTCGCGCTGGCGGGTGCGCGCGGCGGCTTCTCGCACCCACTCACCAGCTACACCCTGCCCTTTGCGGTCGACAACGCGCTCGCTATCGCCGGGCTGCTGGCGCGGCGGCCCGAGATTTCGGGCAAGGAGCTCGCCGCCTTCTGCCAGCGCCGCGCCAAGCGTCACTGGCGCTCTACCGCCTATTACCGGTTGCTCAGCCGGATGCTGTTCGAGGCCGCCGAGCCGGGCAAGCGCGTGGTGGTGTTCGAACATTTCTACGCGCTGCAGGGCCGGTTGGTGGAGCGCTTCTATGCGGGCCGATCAACTTGGCCTGATCGCCTCCGCATCCTGACGGGCAAGCCGCCCGTAGCTATCCCGCGCGCGATCCGTGCGCTATTTTCCCCGGGCAAGCCCCTCGACGCCAAGCCCTTCAACATGGAGACCCCGGCATGAACGCCGATGTGAAGATCAACATCCCTGGCGCAAAGGGCATCAACCCCGCCTCGGCCGAACGCTATGCGGGCAAGACCGCCTGCGTGATCGGATCGGGCTTCGGCGGCATGGCGCTGGCCGTGCGCTTGCAGTCGGCAGGCATCGCCACGACCGTGATCGAAGCCCGCGACAAGCCGGGCGGGCGCGCCTATTTCTGGGAGCGGGACGGCTTCACCTTCGATGGCGGGCCAACCGTCATCACCGATCCGCCCTGCCTCGAAGAGCTTTGGGCGCTCACCGGCCACGACATCGCTGAAGACGTCGAGCTGATGAAGGTGATGCCCTTCTACCGCCTCAACTGGCCCGACGGCACCAACTTTGAGTATTCGAACGACGAGACAGAGCTCAACGCGGAAATCGCCAAGCTCAACCCGGCGGACGTGGCAGGGTATGCCCGGTTCCTCGAATATTCGGCGCGCGTGTACGAAGAAGGCTACCTCAAGCTTGGCACCAAGCCGTTCCTCGATTTCAAGTCGATGCTGAAGGCTGCCCCTGCGCTGATCAAGGAGCAGGCCTGGCGCTCGGTCTATTCGATGGTGTCGAGCTATATCGAGCACCCCAAGCTGCGCGAGGCTTTCAGCTTCCACTCGCTGCTGGTCGGCGGCAACCCGATGAACACCTCGTCGATCTACGCCCTGATCCACAAGCTGGAGAAGGACGGCGGCGTCTGGTGGGCGCGCGGCGGCACCAACCGGTTGATCGCAGGGATGGTGCGCCATTTCGAGCGCCTCGGCGGCACAATGATCGTCGGCGATCCGGTGGTGCAGGTCCACACGCTCGGCACCAAGGCCACCGAGGTCGAAACCAAGAGCGGCTTCAAGCAGCGTTTCGACGCCGTCGCAAGCAACGCTGATATCATGCACTCCTACAAGGACCTCTTGTCGGGCAGCGAGCGCGGCAAAAAAATGGCCAAGTCGCTGAACCGCAAGAGCTTCTCGCCCTCGCTGTTCGTGGTGCACTTCGGGCTTGAGGGCACGTGGCCGGGCATCCCGCACCACATGATCCTGTTCGCCAAGCGCTACAAAGGCCTGCTCGACGACATCTACAAGAACGGCGTCGTGCCAGAAGATTTCGCGATCTACCTCCACCACCCGACCGTCACCGACCCCAGCATGGCGCCCGCGGGCAAGAGCACCTTCTATGCGCTCGTCCCCGTCAGCCACATGGGCAAGATGCCGCTTGATTGGGACGAGGTCGGCCCGAAGCTGGAAAAGATGATCCTCGACGAGCTGGAACGCCGCCTGATCCCCGACATCCACAGCCGGATCGTCACCAAGTTCAGCTACGCGCCCAAGGATTTCAAGCAGGACCTGTCGGCCCATATGGGCAGTGCCTTCAGCCTCGAGCCGGTGCTTTGGCAGAGCGCCTATCTGCGCGGTCACAACCGCGATGACGTGATCGACAACTACTACCTCGTCGGCGCAGGCACCCATCCGGGCGCTGGCATCCCCGGCGTGGTCGGCAGCGCCAAGGCCACCGCCGGCCTGATGCTGGAGGATCTGGCCATCAAGGTGGGCGCATGAGCGTGTCGCTGCTCCTGCTCGCCGCCACGGCGCTTGACCTGGGCACATCGCCCCTCGTCGAGCCGGGCCACACCCATGACTGGGTTGTGATCCAGGAGGACAAGGAAGGCACGGGCTGGATCGACGCAGCGTGGCGGTCGGAAACCGTGGTGGATGGCCAAAGCCTCAAATTGGTTCTGATGCGCACGGACATCCAGCCGCCTGAAGCCATGGTTTCAGACATCGTCATGGCGGTGGATTGCCAAGGCGATCGGCTCGGGATGAAGCAAATCTGGGTCTACGAGGCCGCTTTCGGACAAAACGTCGAGGTTCCGATCGCTTCGCTCAAAATGGATTTCGCCGAAACTCCCCCCAGCGATGAAGATCTCAAGATCATCAAGTTCGCGTGCGGAACAGGGCCTGCGACACGATGAAACGTCTCGCCATCTATTGCGGTTCGGCCTCGCCGGAGGATCCGCGCTATGTCAGCCTTGCCTATGATGTCGGCGCAGAATTGGCTGCGCGCGGCATCGGGCTTGTCTATGGCGGGGGCAAGCTCGGCCTGATGGGCGCGGTTGCCAAGGGCGCGAAGGACGCGGGCGGCGAGGTTATCGGCATCATCCCCGAACACCTCGTCAAGGCCGAGGTTGCCAACCACGACTGCGACGAACTCGTCACCGTCAGCGGCATGCATGAGCGCAAGCAGCGCTTCACCGATCTGTCGGACGGTTTCGTGACCATCCCCGGCGGGGTCGGCACGATGGACGAGCTATGGGAGGCGATGAGCTGGTCACAGCTGGGCTATCATTCAAAGCCCGTCGGCCTGCTCAACGCTTTCGGCTTCTACGACCACCTCCTCGCTTTCAATGCGAAGATGGCCGAAGTCGGCTTCGTGCGCCCCGCCCACCAGAACATCCTGATCGCGGCGAAAACCTGCTCCGAGCTGCTCGCCCGGATGGCGGCCTACCAGCCCCACACCCCGATCTTCCACATGAAGGCTGAGGAGCTGTAGGCTCGGGCATGGGAGTCGACGCTGCCACCCGCGCCGCGCTGGTCGAACACGCGCGGCTGTCGATCAAGCTCGGCTCGCAGAGTTTCTCCGCCGCCGCGCGCCTGTTCGACCGCGAGACGCGCGAGCGGGCTTGGCTGCTCTATGCGTGGTGCCGCCGGGCGGACGACATTGCCGACAATCAAGAGCTGGGCGGCGAATTGGGCGACCAGTCCGACCTCGCCGGCCGCCTCGCCCGCATCCGCCGCCTCACCGCCCTGGCCTTTGCAGGTCTGCCCACGGGCGACCCGGCCTTCGATGCGCTCGGCGTCGTCGCAGCCGAGGTAGGCCTCACCCCGCAGATGGCCGAAGACGTTATCGCCGGCTTCCAGCTCGACGCCGAGGACTGGCGCCCGCGCACCGAGGCCGACATGCTGCGCTATTGCTACCACGTGGCAGGCGCGGTCGGCGTGATGATGGCGGTGGTGATGGGCGTCGATCCCAAGGATCAGGAAACGCTCGACCGCGCGAACGACTTGGGCCTCGCCTTCCAGCTATCGAACATCGCGCGCGACATTCTTGAGGATGATGCGGCGGGGCGCTGCTACCTGCCGGAAATCTGGCTGGTCGAGCAGGACATCGAGCCCGGCCAGCACACCAAGCCGCACCACCGCAAGGAACTCGCCGAGATGGCCGCGCGGCTGGTCGCGCTGGTCGAAAAGCACGAGGCCGCGGCTCGGGTGGGCGCGGCCAAGCTCCCATTCCGCAGCCGCTGGGCGGTGCTTTCGGCGGCGCGAATCTACGGCGCGATCGGGCGCAAGGTCAGGAAGCGCGGCACCGAGGCGTGGAACAGCCGCACCTACGTGCCGCGCAGCGAAAAGGCGCTCTATGGCGTGCGCGCGTTCCTCTCGGCGGTGATCAACCGAGAGAAGATGCCGGCGGGCGGGGTTGACTGGGGGATCGCGGATTATCGGCCCACCACCCCCTCCCCGTTGCCCCGGACTTGATCCGGGGTCCCGCTTTTCTTGGGCGAGAAAGAAGGAAGCGGGATCCCGGCTCAGGGGCCGGGAAGACGAAAGTCGGCATGGTTTTCTTTCAACAAAACCTAGTCTAATCTCGCCGCCATGATCACCAAACTCCTGATCGCTAATCGCGGCGAGATCGCCTGCCGGATCATGCGCACGGCGCACAGCATGGGTGTGGCGACGGTCGCGGTCTATTCCGATGCCGATGCCAAGGCGCTGCACGTTCGCTCCGCCGACGAGAGCGTGCATATCGGCCCCTCGCCCGCTGCGGAATCCTATTTGGTCGGCGCGAAGATCATCGCCGCGGCGCGGGCGACCGGGGCGGATGCGATCCACCCGGGCTACGGGTTCCTGTCCGAGAACGCCGACTTCGCGCAGGCGGTGCTCGACGCAGGGCTGATCTGGGTCGGCCCCAAACCTGCCAGCATCCGCGCGATGGGGCTGAAGGACGCGGCCAAGGCGCGGATGATCGAGGCGGGCGTTCCCGTCACCCCCGGCTATCTAGGCGCGGACCAGTCGCTCGAGCGGCTGACCGCCGAGGCTGATGCGATCGGCTACCCGGTCCTCATCAAGGCGGTCGCGGGCGGCGGCGGCAAGGGGATGCGCAAGGTCGATGCCCCCGCCGATTTCGCCGCGGCGCTGGAAAGCTGCCGCCGCGAGGCCAAGGCTAGTTTCGGTAATGATGAAGTGCTGCTGGAAAAGTGGATCACCTCGCCCCGCCATATCGAGGTCCAGGTGTTCGGCGACGCCCACGGCAACGTCGTCCACCTGTTCGAGCGCGACTGCTCGCTCCAGCGCCGCCACCAGAAGGTGATCGAGGAAGCCCCCGCCCCCGGCATGGACGCCGCCACCCGCGAAGCCATCTGCGCCGACGCCGTGCGCGCCGCCAAAGCGGTGGACTACGAGGGCGCGGGTACGATCGAATTCATCGCCGACGCCAGCGAAGGCCTGCGCGCAGACCGCATCTTCTTCATGGAGATGAACACCCGCCTGCAAGTTGAACACCCCGTCACCGAGGAAATCACCGGGGTCGATTTGGTGGAGTGGCAGTTGCGCGTGGCGAGCGGCGAGCCGCTACCCAAGCGGCAGGACGAGCTGTCGATCAACGGCCATGCGATCGAGGCGCGGCTTTATGCGGAGGACCCGGCAAAGGGGTTTTTGCCGAGCACGGGGCGGCTTGAGTGGCTCGATCTCAATCAAGACCACCTCCATCTCTGGCCAGATGCAAAGATCAGGATTGAGACTGGCGTTGAGCAAGGCGACACCGTGTCACCGTTCTACGACCCGATGATTGCAAAGTTGGTTGCGCATGGCAGCACCCGAGAAGTCGCACTTGAGACATTGGCTTCAATAACGGGGCTGACTGAAATCTGGCCGGTCCGTTCCAATGCTCCATTTCTCGTCAACGCGCTCGAGCACGATGATTTCTATGAAGCCAAGCTCACGACCTCCTTTATTCAGGACAATGAGGAGGCTCTCATTCCGAGCATGGAGCCTGAGGCAGCCCATTGGGAGATGGCGGCAAGGCTCTATCTCGACCCAGCAGAAGACAAAACCGAGCGCGAAGAGATGGGTGCGGGCCTACGACTGAACGCGCCATCGCGTGAGACCGTGGTGCTTCATCATGGCTCGGAAAGCAGGCTGCTCAATCGCACCGATTTCAAGCGCGACAACGCGGTTTTGCATTACTTCACCGGAGAAGCTGTCGCCATTTTCGACGACGGTCTCTACTTCGAGTTTCGGAAGGATGTCCGGGGTTCGGGAGCAGCCTCCGCCGCCGGTGGCGCGATCATTGCGCCGATGCCGGGCAAGGTCATCGCGGTCGATGTCGCCGAGGGCCAGTCCGTCACCGCCGGGCAGCGGCTCTTGGTGCTCGAGGCGATGAAGATGGAACACGCCCTCACCGCGCCCTTCGACGGGGTGGTCGAGGGGCTGACGGTCACCGCCGGCGCGCAGGTGCAGGTTGATGCGGTGTTGGCGAAGGTGGTGCCTGTTTCCGAATAACCTTACCCGTCACCCTGAACTTGTTTCAGGGTCCATTTCGCCCCACACACCTGGGCTTGAAGCCGAGGGATGGATGCTGAAACAAGTTCAGCATGACGGGAGTGGGCGTTGAGCTGGCAAAAAGAACTCGAAGAACTGCGCGCCCGCGAGGCTCTCGCGGAGCAGATGGGCGGCGCAGACAAGGTTGCGCGCCAGCATGGGCGCGGCAAGATGGACGCCCGCGCGCGGCTGGCGGCGCTGTGCGACGAAGGCTCCTTCCGCGAGATCGGCAAGATCGCCGGTTCGGCGAAGTATGACGCCAATGGTGACCTCCAAGGCGTCACCCCCGCCCCCTTCCTGTTCGGCAATGCGCTGATCAACGGCCGCCCGGTCGTCGCCACCGCCGACGATTTCACCATTCGCGGCGGCGCAGCGGATGCAGGCATCGCGCGCAAGATGGTGCAGGCCGAGATGATGGCGCATCAGTTGAAGCTCCCCATCATCCGCATGATCGACGGAACGGGCGGCGGCGGCAGCGTCAAGACGCTCGAGCAGATCGGCGCGACCTATATCCCGGCAGTGCCCGGTTGGGGCGATGTGGTGACTAACCTCGACACCGTGCCGGTGGTGGCGCTGGCGCTCGGGCCGACGGCGGGCCTTGGTGCGGCGCGCACGGTCGCCAGCCACTACTCGATCATGGTCAAGGGCCTCTCGCAGATCTTCGCCGCCGGGCCGGCCGTGGTCGATGGCTTGGGCGATGCCTACAAGGGCGGCGCGGCCAATCACGAGGAGGCCAAGGAGACGCTCGGCGGGTCGGCGATCCACACGCGCAACGGGGTGGTGGATGACGAGGTGGCGAGCGAGGCCGAGGCCTTCGCCCGCGCGCGGCATTTCCTCAGCTTCATGCCCGAATATGTCGGCCAGCCTGCGCGTCGTTCGGCTTGCGATGATCCGGCGGACCGGCGCGAGGAGGCACTGCTCAGCTTGGTCCCGCGCGATCCCAAGCAGGTCTATTCGATGCGCCGTTGCATGGAGATGCTGTTCGACCACGGCACCGTGTTCGAGATCGGCAAGCAATGGGGCCGCGCCGCGATCACCGCCTTTGCGCGGCTCGACGGCTGGCCCGTCTGCGTGGTCGCGAGCGATCCGAGCTACCTCGGCGGATCGTGGGAGGCCAAGACCAGCGAGAAGGTCGAACGCTTCGTGCGTCTCGCCGACCAGTTCCGGCTCCCCATCGTCCACCTCGTCGACAACCCCGGCTTCATGATCGGGCGCGAGGCGGAGATGGCAGGCACCATCCGCTACGGCGTCAATGCGATGAACGCGATTTACCGGGCGACAGTGCCACTCGCCAGCATCGTGCTACGCCGTGCCTATGGCATCGCGGGCAGCGCGATGAGCAATGCCGAGCGGTATCAGTACCGCTATTGCTGGCCGAGCGGCGACTGGGGAAGCCTGCCGATCGCGGGCGGCTTGGAGGTCGCCTACAAGTCGGAGCTGGAGGCTGCGGATGATCCGCAGGCGCTGCTGGAGGAAATCCGCGCGCGGCTGGGCAAAGTCACCTCGCCGTTCCGCTCAGCCGAACGCTTCAATGTCGAGGATATCATCGACCCGCGCGACACGCGGCCGTTGCTTTGCGAATTTGCCGGGCTGGCGTGGCGGCGGCTCGGGGCTTCTTGATGTTCCGCACCCCGTCCGGGGTGCGAAATCCTCGCTCATGCGACCTGAAGGTCGCGTCGCTGCGGGCGGCCAGTCGGCCTCGCGGTCGCTGCGCGACCGAGACTAGCGCTCCATCTCCGCATCCGAAGGCCCAAACAGCTTGCCCTTCTCGCTCAGCAGCACCAGCACGAGGCACACGAGGCCCGATGCCAGCAGTGCCAGCGCCAGGGGCCTCGCCGTGCCGTCATAGGCATAGCCGATTGCCCCGCCGAGCAGCGCCGCGGCAGTCATTCGCACGAAGCCGTGTGCCGAGCTTGCCGCGCCCGCGATGGCGAAGAACGGGTTCATCGCAATCGCGCCGAAATTGCTGCCGATGAAGCCCAGCAATGCCATGTTGATCGCCATCAGCGGGACGAAGTGCCACAATTGCTCTTCGGGCTGGAAGGCGAATATCACCTGCACGGCGGCGACGGCGATGAAGGCGAACAGCGCGGTGTGGCTCACGCGGCGCGCGCCGAAGCGCTCGACGATGCGCGAGTTCGACCAGCTGGCGATCGCCATCGATCCGGCGCAAATGCCGAACACCATCGGGAATATCTCGCCTGCGCCGAAGGTGTTGGTGATGAGCTGCTGCGAGGAATTGATGAAGCCGAACAATGCACCGAACACCAAGGCAGAACCGAGCACGTAGCCCGAAACGCTCGGCAGCACGAGCGCGCGCCCCATGTTGGCGGCGATGATGCGCGGGATGATCGGCTGGCGGTTGTCATCGGTGAGGCTCTCGGGCAGGCGGAAATAGACCCAGCCGCCCATCACCACGCCCAGCACCGCCATCGCGCCGAAAATGGCGCGCCAGCTGCCGATCTGGAGGATGCCCTCGCCAATGGTCGGGGCAATCGCGGGGACCATCAGGAAGATCACGAAGATGAGGCTCATCATGCGTGCCATCTTGTCGCCGCCCACGCGGTCGCGGATGATCGCCGGCGGCAGCGCCACGATCCCTGCGGCGAAGAAGCCCTGCGCCGCGCGCACCGCGATCAGCGCGTCATAAGTGGGGGCCATCGCGCTGGCGATCGACAGCACGATGTAGACCGCAATCGCGCCGAGCAGGATCGGCCGGCGTCCATAACGGTCGGCGAGCGCGCCGGGCACCAGCGAACCAATGCCGCCAGCGAGGAGATAGACCCCGATCACGAACTGCCGGTCATTGCCCGCAACCGAGAGATCGCGCGCCAATGCGTCGAGTGCGGGCAGGATCGCGTCGATACCGAAGGCGTTCAGCGCCATCAGCAGTGCCATCATCCACATCAGCTCACGCTCACCGAGCGCCTTGCGGACGGAGGTAGTGGGGGCGTGCGTGGTGGCCATCGCGGGGCGTTTGCCGAGGGGTTCGCCCGAAGACCACTGTTCTTTTCGCATGTGCACAAAATCGTCGCGGGGATGAATTGTTCCAGCAACAGTTCCTTCGCGCACGCGAAGGTTCTATTTGTGCGGCATGGCAAGCGATGCGCCTTTGCGGGATGATGGCGAAGCTGGGGGCGAGGGCCAGCCGGGCCTCCGCAAGATCATCCATGTCGACATGGACGCCTTTTTCGCCAGCGTCGAACAGCGCGACAACCCGGAGCTGAAAGGCAGGCCCGTCGCGGTCGGCGGCGCTGGCGGGCGGGGGGTGGTCGCCGCCGCCAGCTACGAAGCGAGGCGGTTCGGGGTGAGGAGCGCCATGCCGTCCGTAACCGCGCAGCGCCTTTGTCCCGACCTCGTCTTCGTGCGCCCGCGCTTCGACGCCTACAAGGAAGCGAGCCGCCAGATCCGCCGGGTGTTTGAGCACTATACGCCGATCATCGAGCCGCTGAGCCTCGACGAGGCCTATCTTGATGTCACCGAAGACAAGCTCGGCATCGGCAGCGCCACGCGCATCGCCGAGCTGATCCGGCAGGAAATCCGCGCCAAGACGCGCCTCACCGCGAGCGCAGGGGTGAGCTACAACAAGTTCATCGCCAAGCTCGCCAGCGACCAGAACAAACCCGACGGCATCTGCGTGATCCGTCCGGGCGAAGGCGCGGACTTTGTCGCAGGATTGCCGATCCGGCGCTTCCACGGGGTCGGCCCGCGTGCCGAGGCCAAGATGCAGGCGCTCGGCATAACGACCGGCGCGGACCTGGCGGCGAAGGACATCGCCTTCCTGCGCCAGCACTTCGGCAGCATGGCCGACTACCTGTTCCGCGCCGCCCGCGGCATCGACCTTCGCCCCGTGCGCGCGCATCGCATCAGGAAGTCGGTCGGCGGCGAGCGCACCTTCTCCGAGGATATCGGCAGCGGAGCGGCCCTGCGCGAGACGCTGGAGAACATCGCCGACATCGTCTGGGAACGGATCGAGGCAGCGGGGGCGAATGGCCCGCCGGTCCGGGGGCGGACGGTGACGCTGAAGATGAAGTTCACCGACTTTCAGATCATGACCCGCGCCACATCCCTGCCCGATTACGTCAGCGGCAAGGACGAATTCGCGCGCCTTGCCCGCGCGCTGCTCGAGGCAGAGCTGCCGCTGCGAGGCCCGATCCGGCTGATGGGGCTGACCCTCGGCAATCTCGAAGGCGCGGAGGACGAGAAGCCCGCCCGCGACGAGGCGCAGCTCTCGCTGCTCTAACCCACGCCCCGCCCGCGCCACACGGCGATCCGCGTGCGGGTGTGGCGGCCGAGCGGTTCGGGCAGCGAGTGCGAGGGGAAGAACCGCGCCTCGATCACTTCGCGCCCGTCAGGCCGGGGCTGGCGGTCACATACCCCGGCGAATATGTGTGCGGTGTGGGGCGAGCCCGAGAGCACTTCATCTAGCGTGCCGATAAGCTCGATGCGGGCCAGTTCCATCCCCAGCTCCTCGCGCACTTCGCGGCGTGCGGCTTCCAGCGGGTCCTCGCCGCGCCGCAACCCGCCGCCGGGCAGGCTCCAGACGTCGGCACCGTAGGAGTGCTTCAGCAGCAGAACATCGCCCGTCAGGTTGGTGATGACGACGCTCACGCCTGAGATGTGCATCTTGCGCCACCGTCGCCAGCTATGCCGGACGCGGTGCGCCAAGGGTAGCAGGGCGCGGTGGAGCGGGGCAGGAAGCAGGTTCGCCATCGGATCAGGTGAACACAGTGACGGGGATGTGCCGTTCGCGCGCGGCCTTGAGCAAGCGGGCGACGGGAAGGTCGTTCTCGCCGCGGGAGGCTGCCTCGAAAACGCCGCGCTTCTCGTCGCCCCGGATCACGAACATCAGCTCGCGCGTGGCGAGCAGGCTCGGCAGGGTCAGCGTGATGCGGTCGAACGGGGCGTGGGGCGGGAGCGGATCGGGGGTGAGACGGCGCACGGCCTGGCGGTCGTCCACCTGCGGGTCGGTGTTGGGAAACAGCGAGGCGATGTGCCCATCCTCGCCCATGCCGAGCCAGACGAGTGCAAAGTGCGGCACCACCGCCATGTCCTCGGAAAGAGCGACGACCTCGGCGCCCTCGGGCGCGAACAATGCACGAATCTTGCCGGTGTTCGACGCCTCGTGGTCTTCGGGCACGATCCGGTCGTCGTTAGGCCAGACAGAGAGCCGCGCGAAATCGAGTTCGCGGGCAACCAGCGCCTCGAAAATGGGGAACGGTGTCGATCCGCCCGGCACCGAAATCGCGACATCGCCGCTCAGAGCGGCGCGCAACCGAGCCTCAAGCCAGTCGGCAACCGAGCCCGTATCCGCGCCCTCGATAATCGTGATCCCGCTCATGCCCGCCTCAATAGCAAACGGGCCGCCCCCGGCAATGGGGACGGCCCGTTCGTGGATGGCTATGCGTCGACGTGGCGCTCGTTAAGGAAGGAGCTGAGCATCCATACGCGCTCTTCGGCCTCGTCGGTCCAGTCGTCGAGCAGGCCGTCGGTGGCATTGTCACCCGCTTCGTCGGCCAGCTCCTTGAGCTTCTTGAGGCGGCCGATGACCTTGACGTTGTCATCGCGCAGTTCAGCGATCATGTCTTCGGCTTTCAGCGAGGTGCTGTCCTGATCCTTGATCTGGGTGTGCTTGCTGACCGATCCCGCCGAAGTCAGCGTATCGCCGCCCTGCTTGCGGACGCGCTCGGCGATCACATCGGTTTGTGCCTGGATCTGGGCCGCCTGCTCGTCGAACAGCAGGTGCAGGTCGCGGAAGTGGCGGCCGATTACGTGCCAGTGGAAGTTCTTGGTCTTGATGTAGAGCGCGAAGTTATCGGCAAGCAGCCCGTTGAGCTCGTCAATCAGTGCGGCTTTCGAATTGTCTTTGGTGTCAGCCATGAATGTCTCCGTTGTGAGTGCCACGTAACCATGTCGCGGCTCCTAGCAGGAGCATTCATATAGTGCCGCAACCTGGATTGTGTTCCGGCAGATTTCCGGCTTTATTGATCGGTAGAGGCGATCAGATGGCGGCGAAACGCGCGTCGATGCCGATAAATAGCGCCGCTACGAACAGCCCGGCAGCGAGGATCCGGCGCAAGAGGCGCAGCGGCCAGCGGGCGAGCGTTCCTGCCCCCACCGACCAGCCCAGCGCCACCGCCGCCGCTCCGCCCAACGCTCCGCCTAGCCCTGCGGTGATCGGCGCCGACGTCCACGCCGCCAGCGCGACGATGCCGAAGCGCGCGCCATCGCCGATCTGTCGGGCGAGGAGCACAATGAGTAGCGCGGGCAGCGAGCGGGTCGGCTCTTTGGGAGGGTTGACGCGCACCGGGAGCGCCAGCTCGATCGCAGCCATTCCGAGCGCGAAGGCGACGAGCATCTGTCCGGCCCGAATCGGCAAAAGCGCGGCGAACCCGGCTCCCACCCACGCCATCGCCCCGGCGCTCAAGACGGCAGACAAGACCGCGACGCATAGCAGCGTCAGGCTGCGCCCGAGGGCGTCGGACCAGAGCGCAACCATCCACTGATCGCGCCCGCCGCTCGCTAGCGCGGCGACAAGCAGCAGGGAAAGAAGGAAGCCGTCCAAGGCCGCGCGCCCGCGCCCAGGGCCAGCCTCAGGCCACCCAGGGTCCGGTGATCGCCAGTGTCGCGGTCGGGCCGTAGGCGTTGACGAACAGCACCTTGCCATCGGGCGAGAAGCACCCGCCAGCAAGCTCGGTCTGCGCCCGCAGCAGCGCCAGCGTGTAAGCGCGCCCGTCCGGGGTGATCCCGCGGATGTGGTTCTCCTGAAACGCGGTGTACTGGTCCTCGCAAACGATCAGGTGGCCGCTCGGCGCGACGGTGAGGTTATCGCCGAAGTTGAACTGGTCTGTGCTTTCGCTCTCGAAGAACAGTTCAAGCATGTCGGGCTTGCCGGCGAGCCCCGGGGAGAGCTTCAGTATCTGGCCGAGCTGCTTTGCCCCGCCGCTGGTGCAGCAGGCGAAGACCTCGGACGCGCCCCGCTTCACACCCATGTGCAGCCCTTCTCCCCGCGCGACCAGCGCCGCGCCCTTGGCGACGGCGCGCTTGCGCAGGTCGTCCTTGGGTGCCGCGACATCGTCAAGATCCAGCCACGACACGCGGTAGCTTTTGCCCACCGGCATGGCGGCGTCGTTCCAGTTTCGGGTGTCGGCGAGGCCTTCGACCACCATCGCCTGCAAGCGCCCGCCGGCGGCCAGTTTGCCCGGCACCTTGGGGAGGAAACGATAGAGCACCGAATCGTCGCGGTCCTCGGTCTGATAGACAATGCCCGTCGCCGGATCGACGCAGGCGGCTTCGTGATTGAAGCGGCCCATTGCGGTCAGCGGCACGGCATCGACCAGCCCGCGCGCGGACGCAGGGACCTCGAACACCCAGCCGTGACTGCTGTCGAGCCCCTCGCCGCGCGGTTGGCCGGGGCCGGTGGGGGCCTCCTCGCAGGTCAGCCATGTGCCCCACGGGGTGGTCCCGCCCGAACAATTGCGGATCGTGCCGCCAAGGCTGCGGAACTGGCGTTTCACGGCCAGCGTCTTGGCGTCGAGCACGATCGTGGTTGTGCCGCCGGGCACGAACACGCCGTCCTTCTTGCCATAGCCCTTGGCGATCGGCCCGCCTGCATCGTGCTGCGGCTGAAGCTCGTGGTTGCGGACCAGCGCGATCTCGCCGTTACCAAGGTCGAAGCAGCCCATGCCGTCGGCGCGGTCGGGCACAGTGCCGCCGTCGTCCATCCGGTCTCCGAACCGCGAGATGACGCGGTAGGAGAATCCTTCGGGCAGATCGAGGAAGCCTGCAGGGTCGGTCTTCAACGGTCCATATCCGGCAAAGCCGCCGGGCTTGGCGGGCGCACGGGCGGGGCTGTCACCGCCCCGCGTCATGCACCCGCTGGCGGCAAGCGCGGCAAAGGCAGTGGCGGTGGCGCCAAGGAACAGGCGGCGATCGGGCGTTGCGAAGGGCTGGTTCATGAGCATGAGCGTTACTTCCCCTCCCCCAGCGCGGCAAGGATATCGTTCCAGCGGACGAACTTGAAGTTCTGCGCCTTGGGCGCGTTCTGGCCATCCTGCGCGATGAACAGGCCGCCGGGGAAATCGGGGCCGAAGTCGCGGTTGTCGAGCTCGATCCCATCGGTCTCCTCGGAGCTGCCGAAGGTGCCCGCCCCGATGCGGAAGCGGCCCACGGGGGTCACCTCTGGCAGGCGGAACACCGCATAGGCATTGTCGCCCTGCGAGGAGGCCACGAGATAGCCGCCATCCTTGCCCTCGGGCGCGATGGCGAGGCCTTCGACATCGGCGACGAGCATCTTGTTGTCGATGGGCGCGACGAGCTTGCGGTTTTCCGGCCCGCCTTCGAAGCGCCCGTACATCGCCCAGATCCCGGCGTCTTCCTCGCCGATGTAGAGCATGCCGGTGCGCGGATCGTAGATGCAGCCTTCGGTCTGGGTGGGCACGGTGTTGAGCAGCTGTGTCTGGTCGCCAAGCTCACCGCCCAGAAACTGCAGCCCGGTGCTGTAAATCGCTCCGCTCTTGAAGGCGCTGTAGACCGTGAAGGAGCCGTCGGCCTCGACATCGCCGCCGCACACGCCGTAGCCCTCGCCCGGGCCCACGGCGACGCGGGTGACAAGGGCGAGTTTGCCGCTCGCGGTATCGAGCCGGGCGATGAAGAGCTGGCCGGTGGCAAGATTGCTGCGGTCGCTGGCGATCGCCAGCACCATGCCATCGGGCAGCTCGATCAGATCGACATTGTTGAGGCCCGGCGCAGCAAGGAAGCTCTTCTGCGCGCCCTTGAGGTCATAGACGTAAAGCCCGCCCTTCTTGTCGGTTCCGACCACAAGGCTCGCCGCGGGGTTGGCCGGATTGCGCCAGATCGCCGGATCGTCCGCCGCATCCTCGTGCGCGGTGCCGACCGGCGGTGTCTCGGCCACCGCCGCGACATTCACCGCCGGCTCACCCGTGATGGCTGGTACGGTCGCGCAGCCAGCGGCGATGCCGAACGCGAGCAGGGCGAAGCCGTGGATTGGTCGGATCATCGTATTAGCCCCCCTCAATTCACATCTGGCGGCCGAGCCGCCCTCGCGCCGCCCACTAGGGCGCTTGCGTGACAATCAGACGACCGCCGAAGCTGCCCGTCATGCTGCAATTGGAGAGCTAGCGCGCCTTGCGCGAAACGCCTAGCCATCGGCAAAAGACAGGCAG
This sequence comes from uncultured Alphaproteobacteria bacterium, assembly GCA_963765775.1. Lineage (GTDB taxonomy): Bacteria > Pseudomonadota > Alphaproteobacteria > Sphingomonadales > Sphingomonadaceae > Erythrobacter. The sequence continues at coordinate 50,390 of CAVXXQ010000004.1, read as the reverse complement.
GGAGACAACGTCGCATGAAAATCGAACCGGGCATGGCAGCGGTGGTGACAGGCGGGGCAAGCGGACTCGGCAAGGCGAGCGCCAAGGCCTTCGCCGATGCGGGCATGAAGGTCGCTATCTTCGACATCAACGACGAGGCGGGCGCGGCTCACGCAGCCGAAATCGGCGGCACTTTCCACCATGTCGACATCATGGACGAAGCCAGCGTTGAGGCCGGTTTCGCCGCCGCACGCGCCGCGCACGGGCAGGAGCGCGTGACGCTCCACTGCGCAATGGCAAGCCGGCGTGGCAAGACGCTGGGGTGGGACAAGGAAAGCGGGGCATACAAGCGCCTCTCGACCGAGGATTACGCCTTCGGGGCCGAGGGCATCCTGGTTGCCAGCTATCGCATCGCCAGCATCTCGGCGCTCGGAATGGCCAATGCCGATCCCGTCAACGACGACGGCGAGCGCGGCGCGATTATTCTGACGGCGAGCGTCGCGGCGCAGGATGGGCAGATCGGGCAGGTAATCTACGGCAGCTGCAAGGCGGGGGTTAACGGCCTCGTCCTGCCGATGGCGCGCGACCTGATGGAGATGGGCATCCGGGTGAACTCGGTGATGCCGGGGATCTTCGCCACACCGCTGATGCTGGGCATGAAGGACCGCAACCCGCCGATGTGGGCGCAATTGAACGCCAGTGTGCCCTTCCCCAAGCGCCTCGGCGAACCCGAGGAGTTCGCCAGCCTCGTGCTGGAAATCGCGCGCAACAGCTACATCAACGGCCACCAGTTCCGGCTGGATGGTGCCATTCGTATGCCGCCGAAGTAGAAGAGCTACGCAACCGAAGCTGTCAGGCTTCGCAAGCGCGACCGCGCGCCGGCCCGAAGGCCGCCCGCCCGGAAGCGTTCGCGAAGCGAACAAGCCGCGAGGGAAAACAAATGGCCACCCAGACCAACGAATACCCCACGAAGGCCTATGGCGCGACCGCACCCGATAGCGGCGTCGGGCCGATGGCAATCACCCGCAGGGGCCTGCGTCACGACGACGTGCTGATCGAGATCAGCCATTGCGGCATCTGCCATTCCGACCTCCACTCGGCGCGCAACGACTGGGGCGGGACGGTCTATCCGATCGTGCCGGGCCACGAGATCGTCGGTACCGTCAGCGCGGTCGGGTCAAGCGTCACCCGCCACAAACTTGGCGACCGGGTCGCGATCGGCTGCATGGTCGATGCTTGCATGGAATGCCGCCACTGCGACGCCGACCTTGAACAATACTGCCTCAATGGCGGAATGACCGGGACCTACAACGGCACCGACCGCCGCGACGGATCGCCTACCTATGGCGGCTATTCGGAACGGATCGTGGCGCGCGAAGAGTTCGTGCTCAAAGTGCCGGACGGCATGCCGTTGGCCGAAGCAGCGCCGCTGCTGTGTGCCGGGATCACCACCTACTCGCCGCTGCGTACATGGAAGGTTGGCCCCGGCAGCAAGGTCGCGGTCGCGGGGCTCGGCGGGCTCGGGCACATGGGCGTGAAGCTCGCCGCAGCAATGGGCGCGGAGGTCACCGTCCTCTCCCGCAGCGAGAGCAAGCGCGCCGATGCAGAAAAGCTTGGGGCCCACGCCTTCCTCAACACCGAGCACAAGGATGCGATGAAGGCCAAGCGCGGCTATTTCGACATGGTGCTCAACACCATTCCGGTGCGCCATGATGTCGTGCCCTATCTCCATCTGCTGCGGATCGACGGGGTGCAGGTTCTGGTCGGGCTGATCGGCCCGATGCCGGAGATCCACACCGGCGTATTGCTGGGACGCAAAGTGCTGACCGGCAGCGGCATCGGCGGCCTTGCCGAGACGCAGGAGATGCTCGATTTCTGCGCCGAGAAGGGCATCCTGCCCGACATCGAGGTGATCGCCATGCAGGATGTGGAGGCCGCCTACACGCGCATGGAAGCCAGCGACATCAAGTATCGCTTTGTGATCGACATGGAGAGCCTGCGCGCCGCCTAAGGGACAATGCTTGCAGGTGATGCAAGATTGCAACGCAACAAATGGAACGTAACGCGCGGCTCAAGCAAAAGATTTGTGCGGCGCGGCAGAATGTGTCAGTGCGGTGACGGACGTGACGGGAACCCGAGTCATCGGATAATATATCCCGCGCGCACCCGCAGGCGGAACGATCCAAACCTCTTCATGGAGCGTTCCTTATGTCTATCCGTTTCGCCCCGGCCCTTTCGGCTGCTGCTCTCGCCGCGTGCCTCGCCACGCCTGCCTTCGCCGCCGAAAACGACGCTACAACGTCCGGCCCGGTCGACGATACCGCAGTCATCGCCACCGACGACACATCGATCCCCATGCGCGCCATCGCGCCGATCGATCTCGCCACCGCCACCGGCCAGGAAGAAGCCACCCCGGCGATCACCGTCTCGGGCGCGGCCACCCTTACCTCGGACTACCGCTTCCGCGGCGTGTCGCAGTCGGATGAAGGCATGGCCGTGCAAGGCGGCTTCACCCTCGCTCACGAGAGCGGCTTCTACGCCGGCGCGTGGGGATCGAACCTTGCAGGCTGGGGCACCTTCGGCGGCGCCAACATGGAGCTTGACCTCTATGCCGGCGTCAAATTCCCGATAGGCGAAGGCACGCTCGACACGGGCGTAACCTGGTACATGTACCCGAGCGGCGCGGACGTGACCGACTTCGCCGAACTCTACGCAAAGCTTTCGGGGACTGTCGGCCCGATGTCGCTGACGGCCGGTGCCTTCTACGCGCCCAAGCAAGAAGCGCTCGGCAACTGGTTCCCCGTCGGCCTTCCGGCTGATCCGGGTGACAAGGAAGACAACATCTACCTGTCGGGTGACGCAGTCTATGGCATCCCCGACGTGCCTGTCAGCCTCAAGGCGCACATCGGCTATTCGGACGGCAACCCCGGCCTTGGTCCGAACGGCACCAGCGTCGCGCCGACCGGCACCTACTTCGACTGGCTGATCGGCGCCGATATCGTACCGCTCCCGGGCCTGACGCTCTCGGTCGCCTATGTCGATACCGACATCTCGGAATTTGAAGCCAACCGGATCCGTCCCAACTTCGCCACTCTGGCCGGGGATTCGATCTCGGACGCCACCGTGGTGTTCTCGGTCACCGCATCGTTCTAATCCGACTCTGACACACATGGAAGGGGCGCTCCGCCAAGCTGGCGGGGCGCCCCTTTCCTTTTGCCCACGCGCCCGATAGGTTTCGTCCAACAACCCGGCACACGGGTGGAGCGGAGAGGGACGAACATGCGCAATTCGGTTTTGGCGGCGGCAACGGCCGCGCTGCTGGTGGCCCCGGCGAGCAAGGCTGTGGCGGGTAAGCGCTATGCGGCGACCATCACTCGTACCACCTACGGCATCCCGCATATCGAGGCGTCAACGTGGCAGGGCGTCGGCTACGGCGTCGCGTATGCCTATGCCGAAGACAACCTGTGCATGCTGGCCGAGGAATTCGCCACGATCGCGGGCGAACGCTCCCTGCATTGGGGGGCGCAAGGCACCGCCACATTGGGCTTCGATACGGTCGACAACCTCTCTTCCGACGTGTTCTTCCGTGCCGTCATCGACGCGGCCGCCCTGCGCGAAGGCGTCAAGCGCCAGCCGGCACGGGTGCAACAGCTGATCGATGGCTATGTCGCGGGCTACAACCGGTTCCTCAAGGACGCTGGCACCGATGGCGTCCCCGCCGAGTGCCGCGGTAGGGCATGGGTCCGCCCCATCACCGCCGACGACATGCTGCGCCTGAACGAGAAGCAGATGCTGCTGGCAAGCTCACTCGCGCTCGCCCCCGCGATCGCCAACGCCGCCCCTCCGGGCAGTGCAGCGCCAAAGGTCGCCTTCAATCTGCCCGACCCCAAGGAACTCGGCATCGGCAGCAACGGCTGGGCCTTCGGCGGGGACACGACCGCGAACGGACGCGGCATGGTGATCGGCAATCCGCACTTCCCATGGAAAGGGCCGAGCCGCTTCTGGGAGATGCACGTCAAGGGCCCCGGCGGCTACGACGTGATGGGCGTCGGCATTGCCGGCACCCCGATCCCGACACTGGGCTTCAACAAGGACATCGCCTGGACCCACACCGTCACCGAGGCGCGGCACTTCACGCTGTTCCAGCTTGCGCTCGATCCGGCTGATCCGACCCGCTACATGGTCGACGGCACAAGCGAGGCGATGGTGCCGAAGACCGTCACCGTGCCCATGCCCGGCAGCACGCCGGCTGTGACCCGCACGCTCTATACCAGCCGTTTTGGCCCGGTCTTCGTCGTACCTGCGCGCGGTATCACATGGAACGCGCAGAGCGCCTTCGCGATGCGCGACGCCAACCGCGGAAACCAGCGCGGGATCGAGACTTGGGTACGGATCGGTGAGGCGAAGAACGTCGGCGAGGTCAAGGCCGCGGTCAGCGAGACGCTCGGCATTCCGTGGGTCAACACCATCGCCGCCGACCGTTACGGTGACGCACTCCATGCCGATATCACCGCCGTGCCCAATGTCTCGGCGGACAAGGCCAAGACCTGCGCGACGCCGATCGCAGGGCTGTTCGCCGAGTTCGCGGTTCTGCTCGACGGCAGCAAGTCATCCTGCGATTGGGACATCGCGCCCGGCACTCCTGCCCCCGGCCTAATGCCCGCGAGCGATCAGGCAGTTACCACCGTCAAGAGCTGGCTCACCAACTCGAACGACAGCTACTGGATCAGCAACCCCGCCTTCCCGCACCCGCGCCTGTCGCCGGTGCTCGGCAAATACGCGATGCCGCTCACACTGCGCACCCGCTCGAATTTTATCGAGACCCCCGCCCTCCTCGCCGACGGCAAGGTCGATCACGCGCGGGCCGAGGCTTTCGCCTTCGCCAACAAGAGCCTTGCGGCCGACATGGCGGTGGCGCCGCTGCTCGAACTGTGCGCTACAGGGGAGCCGGAAGAGGAGAAGGTCGCGCGCGGCTGTGCGGCGCTCGCCGGCTGGGACCGCCGCTATGAGGCATCGAGCCGCGGGGCGGCGCTGTTCCGCGCCTTCTGGCCCAAGGCGGCGCGCCTGCCGGGGCTGTGGGCGGTGCCCTTCGACGCCGCCAACCCCGTAAATACCCCGCGCGACCTTGCAACCGACAAGCTGGGCGACAAGCTGCTCACCGCGCTGGGCGAGGCGGTCGGCGACCTCGACAAGGCGGGCATCGCGCTCGATGCGCCGTGGGGCGATGTGCAGCGGGTGATGGCGGGCAATACCGCGATCCCGGTCCACGGCGGCCCGGGCGGCCTCGGCGTGCTCAACGTCCAGGAATCGATGAGCGATCCCGCGGGTCTGACCCCGCGCCACGGGACGAGCTACATCCAGGTCGTCGGCTTCGATGACAAGGGCCCCGTGGCGGACGCGATCCTGAGCTACTCTGAGTCTACCAACCCGGCCTCGCCGCACTTCACCGATCAGACGCACGCCTATGCCGCCAAGCAGTGGCACCGCATGCCCTTTCACGCGAAGGACATCAAAGCGCAAGCCATCGGCAAGCCCAAGCGGATCGCGGAGTGAGTGACCCCAAGGCGCTGGCCTTCGACGTCTTCGGAACGGTCGTCGACTGGCGCACCAGCATCGCGCGCGAATCTGCAGGGTTCCTCGCCGAAGTCGGACTTGGCGACCGCGACCCGGCGGCCTTCGCCGATGCGTGGCGCGCGCAGTACATTGCAGCGATGATCGGGATGAAGAAATCGGGGCGCGAATTCGTGCCCCTCGACGTGCTCCACCGCGAGATGCTGGAGACGACGCTCAGCGGCTGGGGCGTCGATCCGGAGCAGTGCGACGGAGCGTTGCTCGCCGACTGGAACCGCGCCTGGCACCGCCTCGATCCGTGGCCCGATGCGGTCGAAGGGCTGACCCGGCTCAAGGCGCGCTTTCCGATCGTCACCCTCTCCAACGGCAATGTTGCGCTGCTGATGGCGATGGCGCGGCAGGGCGGCCTGCCTTGGGACGCGATCCTCGGTGCGGAAGTCAGCGGGTTCTATAAGCCTGATAAACGCGCCTATTTGCACACCGCCGAACTGCTGGCACTGGCACCCGGCGAGCTATGCCTCGTCGCCGCGCACCACGGAGATTTGGCGGCAGCGCGGGCGGCCGGGCTGATGTGCGCCTATGTCGACCGCCCCGAAGAATACGGCGGCGCCCCCGCGCCCGACGCGCATCATGGACAGGCGTGGGAATGGTCCGCGATCAGCCTCAACGACCTTGCCGATCAGTTGGGTTGTTGACGGGACAAAGGCGCAACGGGTGAAGGCTGTGGAGCGGTGGCGAGCTTCTTCTCGCGGCCGTCAAACCGATACTTGAAACGCCACAGTTTCCCGCCGGAAGGCCGGATGCAGCGGGACGTTAAATCAATGACGGCAGATACTTGGCTGGTTGCTTATGGCGGGTGCCGTTCGGGTCGGCCCGCTTCATGACCGGGAACCGGCGCCGGGCCACAGGCCGGACAGGTGGGTTCCCGCTGGCATCAGGAGAACGGTTCAGGCCGTGCGCCTAATCCCGGCTGCGGGCAAAAATGTTTCACGCGAAACATTCACCAAGCGGGGGTCAAGGGTGGGTCTAGGGTGGGTCTAGGGTGGGTCTAGGGTGGGTCTAGGGTGGGTCTAGACGCGGCTAGACCTACCCAAAAACCAGGTAAAACTGCATCTGAAGTGGGCTGTGATTGCAACGCCTGCGCCGCTGCGCTGCGGATCGCCGAGCCGAGCGACGTCAACGGACGCATGCCGGTGTAGCATCGGCCCACAGCAGGATTACTTGCCCGATCAGCCGTTGTCCGGTTGACGGGTGGTCATCAACCTTATCCTGCCCCGGTACCGCGCGGAAAACCGCGCCGCTGGCAAAATCGATCGCTGCGCCGACCGCGCCTTGATGCAGATTCGCCCGCCCACGCGATTCCATCGTCGGCAAGCTGGTCATCGCCATCAGCGGAATGTCGCCAAGGCAGATGATGCGGATATCAGCGCGGCCATAGGGCACCACCCGCGCACATTCACAGTGGGTGCGGATCAGCGGTTCAAACAGCACGGCATCGGTGTTGCTGCCGTCCAGCGACAATTCGCCTGCCATGACCCGCCGCACGTGCTGCGTCAGCATTGCCGGGGTGATCACTTCGCCATTCCGCTGCCGCCAGCCGCCGCCCTTGTTTTCGGCTACGCGGCCATCGACCAGGATCGCCCCTTCACTGCGCCAACCGGCAGGACCAGCAGCAGATGCATTTCCGGCAAATCCTACGGGACCGACGGATCGCCGAACGTGGCGTTGATCGCAGTGGTGACGATGCTTTCTGACCGATCAAACAGCGTCCACACAATCGCGCCAAATGTAGCGATCAAGGCGACAATCAGCGCTTAGCCGGTGCGCAGCAGGGCGAGAGCGCCCGGCAGATGATCATTAGAACACATAGCTGGCCTCCAGCTCAAACCGGTAGCCCGAACGATCAAATGCCGGGTCGGTGGAGTTGCGGACAATGTAGCGACCTTCAGCGGCGAGCCGCCACGGGCCGGGGCTCCAGATCAGGGTCAGTTCGGGCCAGAACACATCGTCCTGCCGCACCCCGCCAGTGGTTAGCGCCCGGCCGGAGAAATCGAGTCGCTGATAGGTCAGCTCGCCGCGCAGGCGCAGGTCTTCGGCCAGCGGGCGCTGATAGCTCGCCTCAACCAACGAGCGCGCGAGATTGCGGCGATCGGTGGCCGATTTGATCTCGTCATACCGCCCACGCAGGAATGCAAAGTGGTCCGCGCCGAAACGGTAGCGATACTCGCCATCCACGCGGATGCCGCTGCCGGAGGAATTTTCGGTGTCGTCATAACTGCGTTCCCGCCAGCTGGCACCCACAGCCACGCGGTTGGCGCGGTTGAAACTGTGTTCGATCTCCCCGCCGAATTCCCATTCGTCGGTCGAAGTGAATTCAGCCGCCAGCGCATTGTCGCTGCGCTCGCCGAAGGCGGTGATCGCTGTCCCACCCGGCAAGTCGAAGCGGGCGGCCAGCCGGGCGGCGTTCTGCCAACGGTCATCGCGGGTCGGATCTTCGAATTCCAACCGGGTGACGGTGTTGCGCAAGGTCACCTCGATATCATCATTGCGCAGCACCAGCGAGGGCGCGGCGATAAGCGCAAAGGCGTTACCATCGATCACTTCGTCTTCAGCCGGCGCGGTTGCGCGGGCGGTGATGCCGCGTGCAGTGAGTTTGAGGCCGGGTTCTAGCCGCCATCCGGACGCCGCGTCGGCAGTGTCGGCCTCATCTTCTTCAAGGCTGTCGGAAGCGGTTTCTGGTTGATCGGCGGTTTCGGCCTGCGCCGGTGCGGCGAGGCTGAAAACCGAGGCCGTCAGGGCCAGCGCGGTCAGACCAGCGGGACGGGAAAATATGTTCACGTGGGATGCTCCTTGTGGGGTTCCGGCCTGCCGCCAGGGGAGAAAACGAGCAGGCCGGTTCGATGAGCAAACGGGGCTTGGGACGGGCTTATTCCGCGCACCTCACAAAAATCTTTTGAGGAATCCCGGCGGAATAAGCCGGGTGTCTGGCCCGTTGGGCACCTGAACCCCCTGCGCACAGGAACCCTGACATGAGCATCCACGACTTCAACGAAATGACCGGACTGGGCCGTGCCGACCGGCTGCATGGCCGCATTGCCGCAGCCAAGCGCGCCTTCACCACCCGCAATGTCGATTTTGCTGCTGCCACCCGGATCGTGCGATCGGGGCTCCGGCCTGAAGCGGGCGATGTGATCCTGGCGCGGGTCACGCAGCTGGGCCAGCACCGGCGGATCGAGAATGTCCACGGACGGCGCGGCGATCTGTATGTGGGGGACGAGATCATCGTCGCTTACGGCAACCGTTACGCCCCCGATCAGTTTGAAGCCTACGTGCCCGAAGACCTTGGCCCATGCCATCTGGTGGCAGGCGGCGGGGTCGCCGCGCGGGCCACCCGCCGCCATGCGGGGATCAAGGCGGCCACTCAGATCGAAGTGATCGGCGCGTTGACGCGGGCCGATGGCCGCGCGCTCAACCTGGCTGATTTCGCCATTGCCGCGCCCACTCGCCTGCGCCCGGCCAAGGTGATCGCAGTGGTCGGCAGTTCAATGAATGCAGGCAAGACCACTACGGTTGCGGGCATCGTCCACGGGCTCACCCGCGCGGGCTTCCGCGTCGGCGCGGCCAAGCTGACCGGCACCGGATCGGGCGGTGACCTGTGGTCGATGCGCGATGCGGGCGCGGGGTTGGCGGTGGACTTTACCGATGCCGGCCATGCCTCAACCTTCGGCGTGGCGGCAGATGAGCTGGGCCGGGTGACCAGCGCACTGCTCGCACGGTTGGCCGACGCAGGGATGGACATCGCCGTGGTCGAAATTGCCGATGGGCTGCTGCAAGCTGAAACCGCCGCATTGATCGAGATGGGCCATGCCAAGGGCTGGTTCGACGGGGTCGTGTTCGCCGCCGCCGATGCGATGGGCGCGGCGTTCGGCTGTGCATGGCTGATGCAGCGCGGGATTGTGCCACTGGCGGTGTCGGGACTGGTATCGGCCTCGCCACTGGCGTCGCGGGAGGCGGCGCGCGCGACCGGGATCGGTATCGCCACGCTTGGCGATCTGCGCGATCCGGTGGCAGTTGCGCGCATCGCTTTCAGCGACACATCGCAGCAGGTGGCAGCATGACCGACGCGCCGCGATTGCTGGCGGGCAAGCGCCGCGCGCTCGCTGCACTGCTGACCGCGCTGGCGCTGGGCGAGGCTGTGCTGGCGGTGTTGTTTGCCGCCGAGCTTGACCGGTTGCTGGCGCATCCGGAGGCGCCGGGCATGCCGCTGCTCACCGCCGTCGGGATTGCCGTCATGGCCGCCGCCGTGCTGTTGCTGGCGCGCTGGGTGGGGGAGAGTTTCGCCCAAAGTTTTGTCACCGCTTGCCGCGCGGCGCTGTTCGAAGCAGCGGTGCGTCAGGGTGAGGGCGGCAGCGACGCGCGCTGGCTGACGGTGTTGATTAACGACATGGCCGCGCTGCGCAACTACGCGCTGCGCGGTTCGGTGCGGCTGTGGACGAGCGTGCTGGCGGCTAGCGCGGCGGCGCTGTGGGCCGGGCTCACCATGCCGCAGTTGCGCACCGCGCTGATCCCGCTGGCAATCGGTGCGGTGGCCATCATGCTGCTGGTCTGGCCGCTTTCGCGCGCGATCACGGCGCAGCGGCGGGAACGAGGGCGGTTGAACCGCTTTCTGGTGCGCCGCGTCCGGGCCGAGCTGGCAGGCGCGCCGTCGGCCAAGGGGCACGGGTTTCGCAAGCTGGCCGACATGTCAGGCGATCTCGCCCGCGCATCGGTGCGGCGGGCGTGGGGCGCGGGCGCGATGGATACCGCCGCGACCCTGGCAGGACTGACCGCCGCGCTGGTGCTGGTGTGGCAGACGATCGGCAGCCCCGCCACCACGGGCCTTGCGGGCAGCCTAACACTGCTCAGCTTCATCGCCGCGCGCTTGCTTGAAAGTGCACGCGCGCTGCACGCCCGGATCGGCGGGCGGATCGCGATCAGCCGGCTGACGACGCTGGTCGCGCGCACAGCGGAGCGCGCCAAGCCCAAGCGCAAACCGCGCCCCAAGCCGGACAGCTTGGAGCGCGGCTTGCCGCTGCGCGTCCCGTTTGGCCCGGCCCAACTCCAAACCATTCCCGAGCAGCCGCGCGCATGAAACCGCCGCCCAAGCCCACCTTTGCCTTGCCCAGCTTTCGCCCATCAAGCGGGGCGGGCGTGCCCGAAAGCTTTATTGCCAATCCCCGTCCCGGCCAGGATGTGCTGGTGGTCGTCCACGGGATCAGCCGCAACGCCGCAGAAATCGCGATGCGGTTTGCGATCCACCCGGCATTTTCGCGCACGACCATCATCGCACCATTGTTCACCAAAGAGGGGTTCGGCCAATATCAGCAATTGCAGGCCCGCACCCCCGATCAGACCCCGGCTGATGTGGGCCTGATCCGGCTGCTGGATGAACTGGCGGCCGAGCACGAAATTGCGATGGATCGGTTTGCGCTGTTCGGTTTTTCGGGAGGCGCGCAGATGGCGCACCGCTTTGCGATGTTTCACCCTGAGCGGGTGACGCGGCTGTGTGTGGTGTCCGCCGGATGGTACAGCCTGCCGCGCGCCGATTTGCCGTACCCCTATGGCATTGGCGGCGCTGATGGCGCGGCGCTGGTCGGTCCGGACTTCCTCCACATCCCGACCACGGTGATCGTCGGCAACCGTGATACGCGGGTCGATGCCTCGGTGCGGCAGGATGATATGATCGACATCCATCAAGGCAAGAACCGGCTGCGGCGCGCGCGCTGTTACACCCGTGCGGTGGCCGCCTATGCCGAAAGCGCTGGCATGGCCAATCGCCCGCATCTTCTGACGCTCCACGGAATGTCGCATGATTTCAACCAATGCGTGGCAGAGGGCGATCTGATCGCGATTGCCGGTGAGGCATTGCTGTAAATCTTCATATCATTTAGCTCGCCTTACGGGGCAAATCACAAATGAGAACCTGATGCTCAAGGATATGATTTTCCGCCCGACCGCGCGCGCGGTTTTGGCCGGAGCATTGCTCGCAGGCGCTTCGACGGCGCAGGCGGAGGAAGGCCTTCCGCGGCTTGAAGTGCAGTGGAAAGGCTTCGACATTCGCCTGACCGGCGGCGCAGCGGCGCAGGGCGCGGTGTTCGATGACGATGAGGTGACCACAGATTCGCCCGATGCCCAGATTGACCTGTTCGCCCGGCTTAACGCGCAGTGGACCTCGCCCGATGGGGTCGTGATCGGCGCCAATATCGAACAGAACAGCCGCCGCCGCGCGTCTGAAGTTTTGGAAGCAGGCGAAATCTACGGCTTTGTCGCCAGCGAATACGGACGGGTCGAGGTGGGCTTGCAGGATGGCCCGGCCGATACGCTCGCCTTTGCTGCACCCTTGGTTGCGCTGGGGCAGGTGCGCGGTGAGTTTTCGCGTTATGCCGGGACGCAGGCCCTGCTACGCGCGCTGGACACGCAGGATGCGTTCAAGGTGATCTATCTTTCGCCCCCGGTCGCGGGCTTGCGCGGCGGGGTGTCATGGTCACCTAAGGTCCGCCGCAACGCCACCGCGGTGAATTCGGGCGAACGGATCGAGGTCAACAACGCCTTCGAATTCGGGCTGCAATATCAGCAGCCGGTCGGCGACTGGATCCTCGGCGCGAGCGGCGGCTATGCCGTGGGCGCGGCCGATCCGATCACCACCCGCGCCGATCTCAACAGCTGGAGCGTCGGCGCCGAAGCGCGCAAAGGCCCGTTGCGCATCGGCGGAGCATACGTCGATCGCGGCGATTCCAACCGGCTTGATCGCGGATTCGATCAGTGGGAAGTCAATGGTGGGGTCGGCTGGGTTACGCCTGAGTGGGGCGTGGCAGGCAGCGTCGCCTATACCAAGGCATCTGACCGCGAAAACCGGCTGATTGGCGTGGGCGGGTTTTATCAACTCCACCCCAACATCCAGGTGCGCGCCGACGTGGTGCAGTTCCGCGAAGAACGCTTTTTGATCGGTGTGAACGACGGCGTCGCGGCGGTGATGGAAATCGCCTTCACCATCTGACACGCGCGCTAACCGCAACGCAAAAGGCCCGGGCGCGATTGGATCGCACCCGGGCCTGTTTGTGCCGGCTGAGTATTACTTCTTCTTGAGCTGCGCCGCCTCGTCCGCGCCTATCAAGGCATCGCTGGCGATCGCTTCGTCCACCGCAGCAACCACGCCGACGGCCGCATCACCGCCCGCCAGTTTCATTTCGCCCCCTGACGCGGCGCGGCGGCCGAAAGCTTCGACCTGCCAGCCGCCATCCGCCCCGGCGCAGGCGAGTGCATCGCTGGTGCTGGTGCCGGCTTCGAGCTTGAACTGGCGGCACAGCGCACCATCGGCATTGCGGAAGGTCAGCACCACTTCGCCCGTGCCAAGGCTGGCAAGATCGACCGACTGCCCGCTGGGCGCGGTGTCGAGCATTGCAGCGACGGCAGGAGGCGTGGCCGGCCCTTCGACCGCAGCGAGCACCAAAGCACCGTCTTCCGCGCCGCCCGTCGCGCCTCTGGTGAGCAGCGGTCCGCCAATCATCACGCCCAGCGCAAGGCAAGCCGCCATCGCGCCGAACTGCGGCCAGCGCCAGCTGCTTCCCACATCATTGGCAGACATCGGCAGGCTGCGCGCAGTGCGAGCAGCGGCCAGATCGACTACTTCGGCAATCGCTGGGGCGGCCACAATCTGCGTCAGATATTCGGGCACCGGCGCGCCTAGCACCGGCGCAAAGGCATCGCGCACGGTCTGCGCGGTATGATTATCGCCCGTGACCAATGCCTCGATGCGCTCGGCCAGCGCCGGATCGGCGTTGATCGCGGCTTCGATGGCGTCCAGCAGCGCGTCGTCCTCCAGCGTCCCGTCAAGGAACGCAGCAAGCTGGGCGTTGGTGAAAGGTTCGCTCCCCGCACGGGTCATTGCACCGCTCCATCGCCAGCAAGCATCTTCGCCAGCGCCGCCTTGGCGCGTGACAACCGGCTCATGACCGTGCCGATCGGCAGGTCAAGCATATCGGCCGCATCGCGATAGCTGAACTCCTCCAGCATCACCAAGGCCACGACATCGCGCTGTTCGGGCGGCAGCCGATCGACCGCCGCGCGTACCATGCGCGCCTCATCGCTCGCCTCGACCAGCGCGATGCCATCATCTCCCGCCAGATCGATCATCTCGCCGATGTCGTCATGGCCTTTGCGGTTATGCGCGCGGCGGCGATCATCAACCCAGGTGTTGCGGGCAATTCGGAACAGCCAGCTATCAAGCCTGGTGCCGGGCTGCCATTGATCCAAATTCAGCATCGCTTTCTCCAGGCTCGCCTGCACGACATCGTCGGCATCGGCGATAGTACCGGTCAACACACGGGCGAACCGCCGCAAACGCGGGATCAGCGCGATCAGCGCCTGCCTTGTGGTGTCGTCCGGGTTCATCGGGCGGGTCATGGGTTCAACGGTTCAGCCAGCGAGAATATTCCGCTCATAGACAGGACGCGGGAATAAAAGAACAGGCCGATTCGTAGTACGTTTGGTCAAGAATAAGTGTATCCTTCCGCCGGTTCGGGCGGTGGTCAAGGAGATCGGCAATGCGGCTAAGAATAGGGCTGATCTGTTTGCTGGGTGCGGCGATGGCGTTTGCCCCCGTGGCCGATCTGTTGCTTTCCCCGCTGACTGCGCAGGACGCGGTCGATGATGATGGTATCGGTGATGATGATGACGTCGCCGACGATGATGTCGCCGACCCCGATGACGCCGACCCGGCCGACAACGATCCCGCCGAGGCCGATCCGGTCGAATCTGATCCAGCCGAAGCTGACCCGGTGGACGATTCCGGCGCTGATGACGATATCGGCGGCGATGACTTGGGCGGTGATGATGCAGCAGGAGGCGGCGACGATGTAGCGAACGGCGATGACGCAGCCGGCGGCGATGACGCAGCGGGCGACGATGACGCAGCGGGCGACGACGACGCCGCAGGCGACGACGGCAGCGGCAGTGACGACATCACCGACGCTCGCGGCGAAATCGGCGATGATGATGATGGCAATCTTGACGACGAACCGGGCCATTGGGAATCGATTGGCGGCGAAAGCGAGGCGACCCGTGCCGAGCTCGACCAACGCGACCGGATCGACACCGACGGTGAGGGCTTCCGTTATCGCCGGGGAGAATTCATCGGGCTTGATCTGTCCGCAGAAGACCTTGCTGAACTTACCAGTGCGGGCTTTGAAGTGATCGACCGAGAACAGTTGGCCGCGATTGATGGTACGCTGTTGCTGCTGCGCGGCCCCGCGCAATTATCAAGCGAAGCCGCGCTTGATACGCTTGAAGATTTCGCTGACCCCGACAGCATCGGGTACAATCACCTGTTCGACAATTCATCGGTGCAGACCAAGCGCGCGCGCAGCAAGACCGTGCCTGATCGCCAGGCCTGTGGATGCGAGATCGGGCTGATCGATACCGGCGTTGCCACCAGCCTTGCCTATTTCAAGCACGTCACGCTGGTGCAGCGCGCCTTCAACGCCAAGGATCCGCTGCCCAAACTGCATGGCACCGCCGTCGCCCATCTGATGGCCGGGACCAAGCGGAGTCCGAAGCGTGCGACCAAGATCTTCGTCGCCGATATCTTCGGCGGCCCGCGCGAAGGCTCAGGATCAAGCTTTGCGCTGATCAAGGCGCTCGATTGGCTGGTCGCGCAAGGCGTGCCGGTGATCAACATCAGCCTATCCGGCCCGCGCAACCCCGCAGTTGCTAAAGCGATCGCACGTGTCACCCGCAAGGGCCACACCATCGTCGCTGCCGCTGGGAATGATGGCCCCGCCGCTCCGCCAGTGTTTCCCGGCGCCTACGAAGGTGTCATCGGGGTGACCGCAGTCGATAGCGCGAACCATGTTTATCGCTATGCCAATCGCGGGAATTACGTCGATTTTTCGGCGCGCGGGGTGGCAGTGACCGCGATCGATGCCAAGGGCGTGGCGCGCGATGCCACCGGCACCTCGTTTGCCGCGCCGGTCATCGCTGCGCGGCTCGCCGGGCAGTTGCGCACGCCCGATAGTGCAGCGGCGCAAAATGCGATCCGAGCGCTGGAGGCTGAAGCCCGCGATCTCGGCCCACCGGGGCGCGATACCATCTATGGCGCTGGCCTCATTGGGGGGAACAACTGATGTTGGCCCTGCTCTCCGCCGCAGTGGCTCTGCCCGTTGCCTTGCCCGGGCAGATCAATTTGCCCGACTACGAACCGGGCGATGCCTACGTTTATTCCGATGGCCGGGTTGAACGCGTGATCCGCGCCGATGGGGAGCAGATGGTGTGGGCTGGGCTGAGCGGCCCGAGCTATCGCCGTAGCCGCAATTTTGTCGTGCCCGTGCTCGAATGGCGCAGCGGGCGCGGCACCGGAACGCGTGAAGTGCGCGGCAATCCCGACGCGTTGTGGCCAATCGACCGATCGAAATCAGCGCGTTTTCGCGTGATCACTCAGACCAAGGCGAACCCGCAGGCCGCAGCCAAACGCTCGGTCAGCTTGTGGGTGTGCAAAACAAGCAAGACCAAGTTCTTCACAGTCGCAGCCGGCACCTACAGCGCGATCCCGGTTTTGTGCGACCGCTATTCGACCACCACCATGCGGTTGGTAGAGCGGCGCGAGTGGGATTATGCGCCCGAACTTGGTCACTACATCAGGCGGGTGAGCGTCAACTACCTGCGCGGCACCACCCGCAGCGTCGAACTGGTGGCAGCGCTATCCGGCCCTGCGGCGAGCAAGGCACGGCTGACAGCAATTGCGCGAAATGCTCGCCAAGCAGGCAAAATCAGCGGCAACTAGCGGAGCACAGCCACCCAGTCCCGGCTGCGCAACGCCCAGCGAGTTTCGCTCTGAATGCTGACCGGCCGTTTTGGATCATGAGTAGCCATCCATCAACCGGCCCGCCTTCTGCGGCTCTAAAATTCCGGGCCGGCAAACTCTGGACGTCGGCTTCTGACAATACCTGCCGTTCGATGTACCGATTGGGAACGGCATAGCCGTCCCAAAAAGAGCCGCACTTTGACTGGAAATGATGCCATTCTAGTGATGGCTATTGGGTCCCCAATCAGGATCAAGTTTGGTACCTTTGGGCTCGCTATCTCTTTGGTATCTCCGGTCTATGAGCAGGTTGAAGGCAAGCCAGTTATCGGTACAACATATTGATAGATAGCATCAAATTTCGCACTTCAGCTTTCGGAGGCCCCCAGATGAGCCCCTGCATGAGCCGGATGCCCGTGGAAAACGGGGGACAATGCAGGTCAGATCTGAACCCCCAACGCTCCAATCATGTTCGAACGATTGAGGCCTGAGCATTATTTCGCTTTTTCAGTGATATAATTACTGATTCATCAGATCCGACTGGTCAATCGAATTGAATTGGGAAGCTGCCGTGTGCACTTTCCGACATTTTCTTGCTTAACTCCATTGCAATAGCGTGGCGACCTGTCGCGTAGGCTATGCCTCTGTTTCGGGCTTTTCAGGTAGAGCCCAGACACTCAACACGATCAGGAAACAGAGGTCTGAAAACGTTGCCTTTGGGATCGCCCTGCGCAGGGGTCGTCGAACGAACGCGGATGTCCGCTTTGCGCCCTTATGTCAGTCCTAGCGGGTTGCTTGGCAGCGAACCTGCTTCCAAATAGGTCTCAAAGGCCGGGGCTGGGACGAAGCCGCCGTTTGTAAATGGTATGCCGAACGACCGATTTTTTCCAGAAACCGACACGACCCCGCACAGGAGCGTAGACGGCGATTGACGAAGATCCGCTTCAAAACACCTAGACTATGGCGTTCGGTTCCAAACACGCCATCAATCTCTTCCGGCCGATAGGGGCGCCAACGCAGCTTAAAACTGGTCGGACACGGTGAACTTCACGAATTCTCCGCGCTCGCGCTCCAGCACTTCCGAACCGATGACGGCGCCGCTGCGGTCGGGCGCGAACAGCAGCCGGTCACGCGGGAAGCGGGTTTGGCCAATATTGCGCACTTCGAGCTGCATCTTCACCCCGAAGAAGCGCGTGGTCTCGACGAAAGCTGTGATGCGCCGTCCGCGCCGATCGATGATTTCCTCGTTGGCGAAGAAGCTCGTGGTTCGCGATGCCGGTTCGTAACGCGCACCCCAGGCGAAGCGTGCCTCGGTCAGGTCCTGCCGGAAGTCGATGGCGATCACGGGGTTGGTGAGGTCGGTCACGAGGCGGGTCTGGCCGGAGATCGGATCAGTAAAGGCCGCATCGCGGAAATCGGCCGACACCTCGAGCAAGCCGCCCTTGAGAAAGCGCGTGAGCGGCATGGCTGCCTCGCTCTCGATGCCCCACACCCGCGCCTTGCCGGCATTGGCAAGGCCGGGAACTCCGCTCGGCAGGACAACCTGTTCGAGCACGTCGCTGCGCCATTCGTGGAAAGCCTGCACATTGAGCGCATAGCCACCGGGCAGCCGCAGATCGCCGGTCAGGCTCGCACGCCAGGTCTGGTCGGGGCCGAGGTCGGGGTTGCCGGCAAGGACGCGGTCGTCCTCGGCATTGGCGGAGGCGGCGAAATCGCTGAAGTCGAGCTGTCCGACGGCGCGACGCAGTGCCGCGCGCAGTTGCAGCGCTTCCGAGGCCTGCCAGGTAAGTGCCAGCGAAGGCTTCATGAAGAAGAACTCGTTCCCCGCCGCCGCATCGCCGCTAACGGTGATCTTCGAAAACTCCGCCGCCAACCCCGCCTCAAGCGTCCAGCGCGGGGCAAGCGCCCAGACGACATTGCCGAAGGTCTCGCCCCGCACTTCGGCGACCGTTACGTCCGAGGCGGGCAGGATAATCGGTCGCACCCCGCCTGCGTCCTCGACCTCGAGCGCGATGCGCGAGTCCAGTCGGTTATAGGCGGCCTCGATCCCGAACTCCGGCCGGAAGCTGCCTTCGAGCTTGCCGATGGTGGCGCGGGTCAGCACCTCGATCGGCAGGCTGTCCGAGGCGAAGCGGTTGATCACCGGCGTTGCCCCCGTCGGCTCGGCCACGACATTGACCGAACTCTGCTCGCCATCCTGGAAGGAGCCGAGCGCCAGCAGCTTGAGCACCCAGCCTTGCGAGACCTTACCGGTCCAGTCGGCGCTGAGCTCGCCCGCCCAGAACTCGGAATCCAAGCGGATGTCGCTGCGCCGGTCGGCCGGGCCGCCATCGGGCAGGCGACCCAGAAAGCCGTCGCGCCCCGTCTCCTGATAATAGCGGCTGTTGCCGAAGCGGGCATTGATCGTCAGCGTCCCGCCCGCCAGCGACCGCTGCGCCTCGGTGGCGATGAAGGCATCGCGCAAGGTCGAGGGCAGGGTTTCCTCGTCGAATGAGACCAGCGCGCCCGCAGCGTCGCGGCGGATGCGGTCAATATTGTCGAAAGTGAACTGTTCCCAGAAGGCGTTGAGCTTGGTGGTGGTCGACCATGCGCCGATGGGTGCGGTGAAGGACACCTCGCCGCGCGGATAGACAAGACCGGCCGGATTACTTTCGAGCTCGCCCGACCATGTGCCTGCAAAGCTCTGCGGCTTGCGGATGACGTTGGCGACGAGGCTTTGTCCTGCGGTCTCCCCTGCGCGCTGGGCCCCGCGCGTGACCTCGATCCGCTCGACGGCATTGGCAGGGATCCGGCGGAGGAAATCCTCCAGCCCGCCCGACTTGATCGTGGGGCGCTCGCCATCGACCAACACATTGCCCGCCGCGCCCGCAAAGCCGCGCAGCTCGGCCCCCGTATCGAGGCTGAAACCGGGCACGCGCTGGAGCAGTTCGAGCGCGGTCTGCGGATAGAAGCGCTCGAAGAAGGCGCGCGGATAGGTCTCGATCGCAGCTGCAGGAGCGGGGGCGGATTGCGGATCGTCAGCTTGGGAGGCGGCGCCGCCCTGATCCGTCACGGAGGGATCGGCCGTCTGGGCCGAAAGCGGCAGGGCCGCACCGAGGCACCATGCCGCTGCCGCCAGCCTTGCCCCGCTGCGGTTCTTCGAGGATGCGCCTGTTCCAGCGATCACGCGAGTTCGATCTTGCGATAGCGCCGCACAGCGAGGCCAGCGAACAGGGTCGCAAGCGCGAACAGCACGGCGACCGACAGTCCGGGCCCGGAACCTTGCGGCTGCATCGCGAAGGCCGGAATCCGGACGAAGTCATCCGGCACCATGATCTCGCCGCGCTCGATGAAACCGCCGCCGAAGCCGCGGAAGGATTGGAGGAAATGATTGGCCTCGGCCCGGAAGACCGCGGCGCTCGCCGCATCGGTGCCGGCGGCACGCTCCATCGCCTGCGCGGCGATCATCGCCGGCG
The DNA here is from genome assembly GCA_963765775.1 of uncultured Alphaproteobacteria bacterium. GTDB lineage: Bacteria > Pseudomonadota > Alphaproteobacteria > Sphingomonadales > Sphingomonadaceae > Erythrobacter. The sequence continues at coordinate 30,551 of CAVXXQ010000004.1, read as the reverse complement.
AAAGCCACGACAGCCCGACCGCGAAGCGCTGCTGGGCGGCAAGCTGGCGGTCGAAGGCGAGATCCTGTTCGCGCGTGGCGGCATCGACCTGCTTGGCGATGCTCCAGCTCTTGCGGATCGAGGCAAGACGGCCCTCGAACCCGTCCGAGGCGAGTTCGGGATGGTCGTTCTCGTATTCGCGGGTGGAGGCGACCTCGATCGCACGTCCGGCGGCGATCTGCTCGAAACGCGACGGCGGCGGATAGGCGACCTGCACCAGAGCCGAAAGCGCGGCGGGAAGGATAAGCGTGACCGCCGCCCACAGGCCGACAAGCGCGAGCGCGGCGCTTTCGGCTGTAATCCGCCAGCTGTTGACGAAGGCGATCAGCGCCGCCCAAAGCGCCAGCAAGCCGACCGCTGCCAACGTCCATGACAGCGCAGCACTCGCACGGCCCGAAACCTCGGGGCCGGTCAGCAGCAGGAATGCCTCCGCCAGCGCAAGCGGGGCCAACACGAGCGCCAGTCGCGGGATGATCCGCGCCGCCACCAGCCGCACAGGACTGCCGCCCTGCGCCAGGATCAGCGCCGCCCGCCCGCCGTCACGGTCGGCAGCGAACAGGCCGTAGCCGAGACCGATCAGGGCCAACGGCGCGAGGATGGTCGCCACAAAACCGAGGTCGATGGTGCCGCGTGCGAGCAGTTCCGGGTTGTCGAGCCGGGTCCGCTTGAACAGCCCGCCGCGCTGTGCATGCATCGAGACTGGGGTCGAATAATTGTCAAAACCGGCCCGCCCGGCGCTGAAATCCGCGAGCGGCGGCAGTGGCGCGATCACCGTCGCGCGCATCCGGTAGGGGCTGAGGATCGCGTCCTCGGGCGGCATGGCGTTATCGGCGAGGCGCTCGCGGAACTCCACGTCACTCGCGGCCTGGGCCGCGGCCGCGATGGCGCGGCCTTCGATCTGGTCGGCCATAAGCGCCTTGCCGCCGGCGGCCGCGAGCACGCAGGTGGCGGCCAGCACGAGCAGCATCGCCCAGGCGGTACGGTCGCGCCACAGGATGCGCGCCTCGATGGCGATCAGCGTGAGCATGTCACGCCTCCTCGACCCTCAGGCCGCGCACCGAGCGGGCGAGGACGAACAGCGCTGCCGCAAGCCACACGAGCAGGATCGCGGCGTCGATCGCGATCGAGCGCAGGATGGCCCCGGTCGCGGGCGCGACGAAACGGAAATCCTTGATGGTCGCCCAGAAAGAGGGATCGGCGGCATAATCCCACCCCGCCTCGCGGCCATGCTCGATAAGGTCGGTGTTGAGCTGGGTCACCATGGCGCGCCGATGCGCCTCGGCCTGCTGCTGGAAGGCGATCTGGTGCAGGCCGTCGGTTCCCGCGAGTGCGGCCGAGACGTTCTGCATGGCGGGCAGCGGCGAGAGCAGGTTGCTCCAGCGCAGCAGCTCGCGCTGGCCCAGGTAAAGCGCGTGAAGATCGCCGTAGAAGCGGTCGAAGACAATGTTGCCCTGCCGCTCGCTTTCCTCGAGCTGGAGCCCGCCCAAATCGACTGGCAAATCCTCGACGCTCGCGACGCCGTATTTGCGCGCCATCGCCTCCCCGAAGGCCTCGGCGTCGGCGCCGAAGGGATCGGGGCGCTCCTCCAGCGCTTTGCCTACCTCGGTCCAAAAGCGGTCTGGTGCGGGGATCGGGGCCGCGACCTCGACCGCCGAGGCGCCCGCGCGCGGCACAAGGACGATCGCGAACAGCCACAGCCCGGCCAGCACCAGCAGCGCCTGCCCCGTCGTCCGGGCGCGGGCCGACACGGCCACAGCGATGCAGACGATGATTGCGAGATAGATGAGATATGCGCTCGCCCACAACAGCAGGTGCAAGGGCTGCGCACCCCCTGCCATCAGCGAGGCGAGGAAGCCGAGCACAAGCACACTTCCGGCGACCAGCCCGGCAATCACACCGACCGAGGCCAGCTTGCCGCGCAGAATGGCAGCAGCAGTCGCCCCGCTCGCCAGCAACAGGCGCAGCGTGCCGCGCTCGCGCTCCCGGGCGACCGCTCCGGCGGCAACCACCGCGACGAGCAGGGGCATCAGCACCTGCAGGATCCACGCGGTGCTGAACTCACCCGCGAGAAGCGTCTCGGCCCGGTCTTCGGCAGGGCGGGCACGCGCCGGGTTCTGGCTGTGCGCCTCCATCCAGATTGCGCTGCCGGCGAAGGGCGAGACGCCCGGATCAAGCAGGGCTCCCGCCGTCAGCGGGCGCAGCGCCCACTTGGCGAAGTGCGCGGCGCTGTGCGGGTTGCGTGCGCCCTGGCCCTCCCAGGTCGCCTGATCCTGAGCCAGCGCGGCGACCCGCTCCTGCTCGTGCGCGGCGACGCGCTGCCAGGATGTGAGCACGGCGGTAAGACCCAGCGCCAGCACGATCACCGCCATCACCACGATCCTCCGGTCGCGCAGCGCCTCGCGGCAGTCCTTGGCAAGAATGGCCTTGGCGGCGCTCACGCGGCGCGCTCCGCCATGTGGGTGAGATAGAGCTGTTCGAGCTCGCCCGCGCTCAGGCTCGCCGGATCAATCATGTCCACCAATCGGCCATGACGCATGATGCCGATGCGATCGGAAACGTCCTTGGCGCGGAAGATGTCGTGGGTCGAGATCAGCAGCGCCGTGCCGCCATCGGCGGTCTCGCGCAGCACCTGTACGAGATCATTGGCCGCCGCCGGATCGAGCCCGGACAGCGGCTCGTCGAGCAGGATTGCCTTCGCGTCCTTCATCAGCGCGATGGCAAGGCCGAGCTTCTGGCGCATCCCCTTGGAATAGCCGCCGGCCGGGCGGTCGATCGCACCATCGGGAAACCGCAGGCGGGCAAGGATCGCATCGCGCCGAGCGGGATCGACGCCGTGTCCTGCCAGTCGCGCAAAGAAGGCGAGGTTTTCCGCCCCCGTCAGGCTGGGATAAATCGCGACGACTTCGGCGACGTATCCGAGCAGCGCGCGGGCTGCGGCCGGGTCCTGAGCGACGGGCCGGCCCGCCACCAGCGCCTCGCCCTCGCTCGGTGCAGTGAAGCCGAGAAACAGGTTGATCGTGGTGGTCTTGCCCGCCCCGTTCGCCCCCAGCAGGCACAGGATCTCGCCTGCGCCAAGGGACAGCGTCAGGTTGTCGAGCGCGAGGGTGGGCCCGTAACGTTTGGTGAGGCCGCGTGCTTCGAGAATGCTAATATTCATAACTTGGCCTGGCATTGATTGCAGCGTTGAAGCCCGCCCGCACTGATCGGATGCTACGTAAATTGACCCAGCTCCACGAAGAGATCGGTTTGCTAGCTCACTGAGCCATGAGAACCGTTGGGCGGGCAGGCGTGTCGATCACCAGCACCAGCCTTTTCTCCCCCATGTCGCCGGCCGGCGGCGAGCGGTGGTAGCAGGGCGGATGGTCCGGGTGGTAGGTCCGTCCCTTGAACAGGCCGATCCAACCCGTGGGAACGCGTTCGAGGCAGCAATCGCTGCGATCGTCTTCGCTCGCATGCGGGGCGACGTCGGTGCCGGGGCCGGCATAGGTAGTGATCAAGCGCACGTCGGTAACATCGGCGTGGACCTTGCGGCAGGCGTTGCTGTCGGTCCGCTCGATCCGGACCCGCACCATGGCTACGCGCATCACAGCGGCGAAGCGGCGCGCCAGGGTGACGACATCCGCAACCAGATCGGCGGGCAAATCGGCGTAGTGATCGGCGATGCGGTCCGAGGTGCCTTCGTATTTGAACATCGCCGGGGGCCGCGCCAGCATCTCTACAAGCGTTGCCGAGCTGAGAGGCGGATCGCGCGGTTCGAGATGAAGCGGGCAATCAGGAGAGTGGATGGCGGTCCATTCATCCAGCACGGGAGCGGTCGCGGCAACAGCGGCGATCATTCGGCTGGCTCCAGCATCGTCTGCGCCTCGCCCCAGGCGGGGAAGGGATCGTTCAGGCGCTCCCACTTGTCCGGGGTGAATTCGTCGGTCGGCACCAGACACGCGTCAAGCGCCTTGGTGATCGCGTCCTTGTCGAGCCCGATGCCGATGAACACCAGCTCCTGCCGCCGGTCGCCCCACACCGGATCCCAATGACGGATCACGAATTCCTCGAAGGAGCCATCGTCGGGCCAGCGGTTCTTGGGCACCGCGGCCCACCAGCGACCCATCCGGCTCACACTTTTCTGATGCCCGGCAATTGCCAACTCGCCAAGGAAATCGGTGCGGGTGGCGAGCCAGAAGTGACCCTTGGCGCGGATCACCTTGTCGAGCGCATCGCTGGACATGAAGCGGCAGAGCATCGCCGGGTGGAACGGCCGGCGGGCACGATAGACGAAGCTTTCGACGCCGTATTCCTCACTTTCGGGGCGGTGGCTGGCGTAGTCGTAAAGCTCCTTCATCCACAGCGGGTGCTGTTCGGAACGCTCCTCGTCATACAACCCGGTATCGAGGATCGTGTCGAGCGCGACTGCGCCGAAATCCCCCTCGACGATGCGCGCATCGGCGTTCAATGAGGCGACCACCTGCTTGACCGTGGCAAGTTGCTCCGGAGACACGGCGCTCGCCTTGTTGACGATCACCACGTCGGCGAATTCGATCTGCTCGACCAGCAGGCTGACAAGGCTGCGATCATCGCCCTCGCCCGCCGTTTCCCCGCGTGCCGAGAGCAGATCGGTGCTCGAATAATCGGCCAGCAGGTTCAGCGCGTCGACCACCGTCACCATCGTGTCGAGCCGCGCGACATCGCCGAGGCACTCGTCATCTTCGTCGCGGAACGAGAAGGTGGCGGCCACGGGCAGGGGCTCGGAAATCCCGGTGCTTTCGATCACGAGGTAATCAAAGCGCCCTTCGTCAGCCAGCTTGCGCACCTCCTTCAGCAGATCGTCGCGCAGGGTGCAGCAGATGCAGCCATTGGTCATCTCGACCAGTGTTTCCTCCGCGCGGGACAGAGCCGCCTCGCCGCCGCGCACCAGATCGGCGTCGATATTGACCTCGCTCATGTCGTTGACGATCACGGCCACGCGCTTGCCTTCGCGGTTGGCGAGGATGTGGTTGAGCAGGGTGGTCTTGCCCGCGCCGAGAAAGCCAGAGAGCACGGTGACGGGGAGGCGAGTGTCAGGCGAAGCGATCATGGAACGAAATCCTGTTGCGGGCACTTGCAAATCGATGCCGCAGCATTAGGTGATGTTGTATCATTACGCAATAGGATGGGCCGTGGCGATTTCACCTCCAGTAGCGCGCAACGAGGTGCCGTGGCACCGTTTCGGAATGGGCCTCTCGGTGCTCTGTCTGCTGCATTGCCTTGCCCTGCCGTGGCTGTTGGCGAGCATCCCTGCGGTGGCGCTTGCGGCTTTGCCCGAAGTGCTGCGCGACAACGAATGGCTGCATGTCGTTCTGATCGCACCGGTGTTGCTGGTGAGCGGCCCCGTCCTGCTGCGCGGCGGGCCGGGCGGCCTGCTGCGCACCGCGCTGGTCTTCAGCGCCTTTGCCGCGCTGATCGGCGCGCTGTTTCTCGACAACGAGGCCAGCGAACAGGTGCTAACCGTTGCCGGTGCGGCGCTACTGATGGCCGCCCATTGGCAGCGGCTGCGGCAAGGGCATCGCCACTGAAAATGGAATTGGCGGCGCGCAATATCGGCAAGGCCTATGAGAGCCGAATAGTGTTGGCAGGCGTCTCGTTCACCCTCGCGCCGGGCGAGCGTGCGCTGCTGCTCGGCCCGTCGGGCTCGGGAAAGTCGACCTTGCTCAACTGCCTTTGCGGCTTGCAGCGGCCCGACACAGGAACTGTCACTTTCGGACAGGAGTTGCTGACGGCAACCGAGCGGACTTCCACTGGCGATTCCATCCGTCGCCGTCATTTCGGGATCGTGTTCCAGACACTTCGGTTGGTCTCGGCCCTGAGCGTGCGGGCCAACCTCGCATTGGCGCAGAAGCTCCAGACCGGCAGCATCGATTCTGCTCTGATCGGTCAGACGCTGGAGCGGCTGGGCATCGCCCACCGCGCCGATGCCCGCCCGCACCAGCTCAGCCAAGGCGAGGCCCAGCGCGCCGCAATCGCCCGCGCTTTGGTGGTGCGCCCGGCGATCCTCGTCGCCGACGAGCCGACATCGGCACTCGACCGGCTCAACGCCGCGCGGGTCGCGGGCCTGCTGATGGATCTCGCAACCGAGACCGGGGCGAGCCTGCTCGTCGCCACCCATGACGAGCGGCTGAAGGCCCATTTCACCCCCATCCTGCGGCTCGAGGACGGGCGGCTGGCAGCGTGATCACCCTTGCACTGGCCTATCTGCGCGACCGGCCGCTCACCACCGCGCTCAGCCTGTTGCTGCTGGCCATCGCGGTTGCCATGCTGGTGCTGCTGGTGCAGGTCAGCGCGCAAGCGAGCGCGCGGTTCGAGCGCGATGCACAAGGCGTGGATCTGGTGGTCGGAGCCAAGGGCTCGCCGCTGCAGCTGATCCTCTCGAGCATCTTCCATGTCGACCAGGCGACCGGCAATATCCCGCTTGAGGCCCGCCCCTTGCTCGAACGCGATCCAAGCGTTGCCCGTGTGGTTCCGCTCGCGCTAGGCGACAACTTCCGCGGTTACCGGATCGTTGGCACCGATGCCGGATTTGCGGCGCTCTACGACCTGAAGCTGGCGCAGGGGCAGGCATTTGCCGCGCCGATGGAGGCGGTGCTCGGCGCAGAAGTTGCGCGGACGACCGGCGCCGCGATTGGGCAGAAATTCGTCGGCAGCCACGGCCTCGCCGATGAATTCGGACAGGATCAGGGCCACGACCATGCGCCTTTCGTTACGGTCGGTATTCTGGCGCCCACGGGCGGCGTGACCGATCGCCTAATCCTCACCAGCGTCGAAAGCGTATGGCAGGTTCACGGCATCGAAAGGCATCACGAAGAGCCCGGCGCGCATGATGACCACGCGGATGAAACCGCGCCGGACGCGCTCGAACCGGAACTGACCGCCCTGCTGGTGACCTATCGCAATGCCGCTGGCGCGATGCGGGTGCCGGTGATGATTAACCGCCAGAGCGCGCTGCAGGCCGCGGTACCGGCCGCCGAGACGGCAAGGCTGCTCGATCTCCTAGGGGCAAGCCTCGAAGGCCTCACGGTGTTCGCGTGGCTGCTGGCAGCGACCGGGGGCCTCGCGATCCTTGTCGCGCTGGTCGGCATGGTGCGCAACCGCGAGGGCGATCTGGCGCTGCTGCGGGTGATGGGTGCACCGCGCGGGCTGGTGTTCGGCACAGTCATGCTCGAAGGGGTGCTGACCGCCGCAACCGGTGCGCTGCTCGGCTGGGTGATGGCACACGGACTGATCATGGCTGCCCGGAGCGCCTATCCCGCGCTGGCCGAACTGGGCCTCACGCCATGGCAGCCGCTCGGCGCCGAATTCGCGGTGCTGGCTGGTATTACAGCAATCGGGGCGCTGGCCGCGCTGGTTCCCGCGCTCGCAGTCTACCGCCTCGATCCCGCACGCGTTCTTGCAAGGAGCTGATACGGTGATTTCCTCCGACACATTCGAACTGGTCCTGTGGCGCGGCGCACTGGTCGTGCTGGCCGCGCTCGGGCTTATCACGCTCGGCCCGACCACCAGCGCGCAGGCCCCGGAATACAAGGCCGGGCGCGTGGTCGAGGATGTGTGGAAACCGGCCGCCACGCCAAAAGGCGGAGTATCGTGGAAGGTGCTCGAAGCCAGCGGCGAGACCACGCGCACGGATGCGCAGGGCTTCATCGTCTCAAAGCCGATCTTCACCCCGCAGTTGAAGGCGCTCGCCGGCAAGCGGATCACGGTCGCCGGGTGGATGATGCCGCTTACCGCAGGTCGCACCCAGAAGCACTTCGTGCTGCTCGGCTACCCGCCCGGCTGCCCGTTCCACTTCCACGCCGCGCCCAACCAGTTCATCGAGGTCTATGCCGATACCCCCTTCCCCACCAACCAGACGCGGGTGTTCACGATGAGCGGCGTGCTGGAGCTGACGGGCTACGATGAAAGCGGCATCTTCTACCGCCTGCGGAAGGCCCGGCCGGCCGGTTGACCATGCGCCGTGTGCAATCTCGATTGAGAGAAAGCCACGATGACAATCGATGATTTGGGCGCTAAGGCGCTGTCCCGATGACCCGCCTTCGCGCCCTTATCCATGACCATGCCCGGCTGATGCTGGTGCTGCTGGCGCTCGCGCTGGCGGTGCAAGCCGTTGTGCCGGCGGGGTTCATGCTCTCGGCCGATAGCGCGCGATTCCTGACGGTGACGATCTGCTCGGATGCGAGCGGTAGCCCCAAGCAGATGCAGATCGCCCTTCCGGACAAGCCGGGCAAGGGAGGCAATCACGCCGCAGATGGGGACAAGGGCCAGCCTTGCGCATTCTCCGGCCTTGGCCAATCCGCGCTGGGCGGCACCGATCCGTTGCTGCTCGCGGCTGCGCTGGCTTTCATCCTGCTGATCGGGATTGCGGCCCTGCCCGCACTGCCACTGCGCGACATCCCTTTCCTGCGTCCGCAATTGCGCGGGCCTCCGGCGACACTCTGACACGCTGAACCCCATGTGTCGGTAAGCCCGCCGCGCGCCCTCATTCGGCGTGCCGGGCTTTCGGAGTATCATTCCCATGTTTGCGATAACGGACTGCCCCGCCGGGCAGCCGCAGGCGGATAGAACCGCCGCCCACACCGCGCCCCGCGCTGTCCTGTTGCATCTGCAGGAGCACCGCTCGCACCTGTCGAACGAGGCGCGCGTCACCTTCAGTGTGCTCATCGTCCTGTTCATGGCGATGGCGATCCTGCCTGCCCTGCGCGGGCAATGGCTGGTGCCGGCCTATGCGATCAGCGCCATGGGGCTGCTGGTCGGCGTGCTCGAATGGCACCGCCGCACACGGCCCGCTGCCGAGTGGCTCGCCATCGAGCACGGCCGGGTGCGCTGGCGCAGTCTGAAGCACGAGACGGTCGAGTTGCCACTCGCCGGTACGCGCCTGGTCGCTGACGATACTGTCCCAGCGCGTCTGCGCCTGTGGCTCACCCACGCCGGGTCCCGCGTCGAAATCGGCGCCTGCCTCAGCCTCGAGGAACGCCGCGCCATAGCCCCGCTCATCACCCGCGAACTGGCCGCTGCCTGTCACAATCATCCGTCATCCGAGGAGACCACATCATGATCCGTACCGTTTTTGCCGCCGCCCTGCTGGGCAGCACCTTGCTTGTCACTGCCTGCAACCAGGCCGCCGAAACCCCCGCAGCCACCGAAACCGCGGCGAGCAGCATCGCCGTCACCGATCCTTGGTCGCGCGAGACGGCCGAGGGCCAGAACGCAGGGGGTGCCTTCATGACCATCGCCAACACCGGCACCGCCGCCGACCGTCTGATCGGCGGCAGCACCCCGGTCGCTGGGCGCGTCGAGATCCACACCATGACGATGGAGAACGACGTCATGCGGATGCGCCAGCTTGAGGACAGGCTGGAAGTGCCTGCAGGCGGCGACGTGACGCTCAAGCCCGGCAGTTTCCACGTGATGCTGATGGATCTGAAGCAGCCCTTGAAGGCCGGCGACAAGATCCCGCTCACCCTGACCTTTGAAGGCGCGGGCACCGTGGAGACCACGCTCGAAGTCCGGCCCGCAGGCACCATGGCCCCGGACATGACACACGGCGAGGAGGACAAGCCCCATGGCTGATCCGTTCCCTGAGCTTGAGGACGACCCCTCACCCGCGCGGCAGGCCGAGGGGCTTAAGACCCTTCGCCTTGCCCTGTGGGCCGTGGTCGTGCTGGTCGTGGGGATCGGCTTTGTCGCGATGCTGGCGCCGGGCCGCACGCCCCCCGCGAGCGAACAGGCGAGCTATGCCGACCTCATTGGCGGACCCTTCGCGCTGACCGCACCAGGCGGCTCAAGGGTGACCGACCAGACGTTGAAGGGCACACCCTTTGCGATCTTCTTCGGCTTCACACGCTGTCCCGATGTCTGCCCGACCACGCTCTCGCGCATGGCGCAGTTGCGCAAGCAGCTTGGGCCGGACGGCGACAAGTTCCGGATCGTCTTCGTCTCGGTCGATCCGGGCTATGACAGCCCGGAAGATATTGGCCGGTATGTCGAACTGTTCGGCACCCCGATCTTGGGGCTGACCGGCACCGACAAGGAGGTCGATGCGGCGGTCAAGGCCTACCGCGCCTTCTATCAGAAGGTCCCGACCAACGGCGGCAAGGACTACACCATCGATCACACCGCTAGCGTCTACCTGATGGATGCTTCCGGCCGCCTGCAGTCGATCATCGCTCACGACGAAACTGACGCAAACGCCCTCGCCAAGCTCAAGCAGCTGGTGGGCTGAAACCTCTTTCAATCAAGGAAATGAACACAATGAACCGCATCTCCATCGCCGCCCTGTTGTGCGGCACCGCCTTTTCCACTCCTGCCCTGGCGCAGGACGAGCAGCCACAGACCGGCCGCTGGACCCCCGGCGATATCATCGTCACCGGCGAGCGCGAAACCTACGCAGCCGAGCAGGCCAGCGTCACCCGCACGCCTGTGCCGCTGATCGAGGTGCCGCAGTCGGTCCAGGTCATCACCAGCCAGCTGATCAAGGACCAGGAACTGGTCACGCTCGACGAGGCGCTGCGCAATGTCTCGGGCGTGGTGCCCTCGCTGCCGTCCGAGATCGTGCTGGTGAACCCGATCGTGCGTGGATTCGAGGCGGAGATCTTCACTGACGGGTTGATCGGCTATGGCGATACCGCCGTGATCGACCCGGGCAGCCTGTGGAATGTCGAGCGCATCGAAGTCGCCAAGGGGCCGACCTCGACCCTGTTCGGCGGCGGGATCGGATCGCCGGTGGGCGGGCTCATCAACCTCGTCTCCAAGACCGCCAACGGGAAGACCTTCCTCGATGGTCGATTGCGCGCAGGCAGCTTCGATACATATTCCATCGCGGCAGACGCGGGCGCGGCATTGACCGACAGCCTTTCGGCCCGCGTGGTGGCGGAATACCAGTCATCCGAAGACAATATCGATGTCGTGGAGATCGAGCGGCTGCTGATCGCGCCCTCAGTGCGCTTCGCGCCGTCCGAGAACACCGAGATTGTCGGACGCTTCACCTATACCCGCATCGCACAGCTCGAATATGCGGGGCTTCCGGCCATCTTCGTCGATGACCCGCGCGTCGATCCCGAGCGCTTCACCGGCGCCACCAATGCGCCCGATACCGAGGTCGAGAACCTCACCGTCCAGCTCGAATGGACCCAGCGTCTGGGCGAAGGTCTGACCTTCAACCTGCGCGGTCGGCGTTACGAGAACGACTTCAGCGAATTCGCCACCTCGCCCTTCCTTGCCTTCTTCCCCTGCGGCGCGGCCTCGGGCCTGAGCGCCACCTCCTGCCCGCAAATCCGCGCGCAGCTGCCTGCCACGATCGACGAATGGACGGTCGACGGCTCGCTCACCGCCGAGTTCACGACCGGCGCAGTCGAGCACGTCGTGCTCGGCGGGGTGCAGTGGGACCGGGCGGATTACGCCGCGGCGATCGGGTTCGATCTCGTGAATGTCGAAGCCTTCGATTACGCCGATCCGACATCAGATTTCGACTTCTTCCCGATCCCGGCGCTCTCCAGCTTCAACAGCAACCGCTACGAGACGTTGGCCGTCTATGCGCAGGATCAGCTGACCATCGCCGACCGCCTGCACGTGCTGGCCTCGCTGCGCTATTCGCGGCTCGGCCTCACCGAGCTTGTCGGAGGGGCGGGCAATGACGAGGTCTATCACGAATGGGACCCGCGCGTCGGCGTCACCTTCGATGTGACCGACGGCGTTAGCCTGTTCGCAGGCTATGCCACCGGATCGCGGCTGTCGATCTTCTTCAACGGCACCACCAGTCCGGTGCCTGAGCGGTCGGAGAGCTGGGAAGGCGGGGTCAAGTTCGCTCTCCGCGACACCGGCCTGTCAGGCACCATCGCCGCCTTTCGGCTAGACCGCACCAATGTGCCGACGCCTGATCCGGGCACCTTCTTCACCTCGATCCAGACCGGGGAGCAGCGCAGCGAGGGGATTGAGGCGGATGTTATCTATGAACCCACGCCCGCCTTCTCCCTGCTGGCAAGCTATGGCTACAGCGATGCGCGCGTCACCGCCGATACGGTGATCCCGGTCGGCAGCCGCCTGCCACGCGTTTCCGACCACCGCGGGCGGATCGCCGCGCGCTATCGCTTCGTTGATGGTTCGCTCGAAGGGCTGGAACTGGGCGCAGGTGTGACTGCCGCGAGCGACAGCGTGATCGCACTGCCCAACGGCGCCGAGGTCGATGGCTATGTCGTCGCCGATGCACAGGCGAGCTACACCCTCGGCGGCATTCGCGTTGGCCTCAGGGTCGATAACCTGTTCGGCGCGGATTACTTCGTGCCCTACCAGTATTTCGCGCAAGACGTGGTGCGCCCGGGCAACCCGCGTTCGGCCTTCGTCACGCTCGGCTTCGGATTTTGAGAGGAGATAGACCCATGACCATTGATAGACGCGCCCTGCTGGGCGGCATGACGGGGGCGGCGCTGCTCGCCCCCTTCTTTGCGGTGGAACGCGCGATGGCGCAGACGGCGGCGGGCCACACACCCGCTGCTGGGTCGCCAAGCCTTGAAGAGCAGCAGGCGATGGCTGCGCAGCACGACACTACGATGCAGAACCTGTTCGGCGAGAACCTGTTCAGGAACGAACAGATCGCGATGCTGCTCTACCCCGGCTTCACAGCGCTTGATCTGGTCGGGCCGCACTACTTCTTCGCCTGCCTGTTCGGCGCGAAGGTCCATCTGGTGACGACCGGGAGCGACCTCGCCCCGGTGGCGTCGGATCTGGGCCTTGCGATTTCGCCAACGGTGACGCTGGAGGACACGCCGAAGGATCTCGACGTGCTGTTCTTCCCCGGAGGGACGCAGGGCACGATGGAGGTGATGAAGTCGGAACGCACGATGGCTTGGGTGAATGACCGCGCCTCGCGCGCCAAGCACATCACCAGCGTCTGCACCGGTTCAATGATCCTCGGCAAGGCCGGGCTGCTCAAGGGCAAGCGTGCGACCTCGCATTGGGCGACCTTTCCGGTGCTGAGCGATTTCGGCGCGATCCCGACCGACGAGCGGGTGGTGAAGGACGGTAACATCCTCACAGGCGCAGGTGTCTCGGCAGGGCTCGATTTCGCCATCGCCCTCACCGAGCAACTGCGCGGCCGCGACTATGCCGAAGCGCTCGTGCTGCAGGCGGAATATGCGCCCGAGCCGCCGATCGTGGCCGGTTCCATGAAGACCGCCTCGGCCCCGGTCGGCAACATGATGAGCCAGATGTTCGCCCCCGTCGCCGAACAGTTCCGGGCGCTGGCTACGGGCTAGGCCAGAGCATTGTGGGCCGGAAATCAAGTGATTGCCCGGCCCACCCCATAGCCAAGAAGCCGCACGGTAACTTATCACCCATGTTCGGCCATTAAGACGGTCGGTTCGCGGTGCCGACAAAGGACTGGCGGCTTATGTCGAAATCAGACAATGAACTCCGCCACCGAGAGTGACCGGGTCCGGGTCGAGAGCTGCCGTCTTCGCTTGGCTGATTGAGCTACTGTGTTCCGCACCGCGCAAGCGTTCCATTCGGCAAACGCCCAATGGCTGACATATTGTGTGCCGTTAAACCGTCAGAATCCGATCCAGGCTTTACAGCCCAGCCTGCCGGAGGCTCCGTTCCGGACGAATGTCTCAAGGCGCCATGCTGAAAGCGTCCGATGGATCAAATCCGGTCCGCGCAGTTGGCGACATTGAGCACGTCTCAAGGCGCCATGCTGAAAGCGTCCGATGCATCAAATCCGGTCCGCGCAGTTGGCGACATTGAGCACACCCTACCCAGCGAATTCGGGTTACATCAAACTGATATATCAAAGGAAATGCGGCTTGTGCACAAGTGAGCCGCCCACGAGTTAGGCGGGTTTGCTGCGAGTTACGGGCAAGTCACTCGGCTCTAAAAATCTGAAATATCATCGAAATTCTTCAATCGCTCGCGGATCACAGACGAGTTGCGATATTTTGCCCACCACAGCTTGCCGCCGGGGGCCTGCACCAGCAGGAACAGGGCCAGAGTGTCGCGTGCTTTGTAGGGCTTCTCACGCGGCTTGGCGTTCCGGATCGCAACATCTGTCAGCGGCATGGCCCTCGGTCCTTTCCCAGCTCGTGGCCCCGCGTGGGGGCCAGTCCCATTGTCCGAAATGCCTTGGCCCCGCGATGTGGCCCCCAAGGGCCCCGGATTCAGCGGGAAAAATAGGGACATTCTCGGATGACCGAAGGTCGAAATCCTTCGGATTTCCAAGGGTTTTATAAATTTTCTCGGGCAGTTTGGGAACGGAGGGCTGGAGCGGTGAAGGGAAGCCAATTGTCGGCGCACTATCTTGATAGACCAGATTAAATTTTGCACCACAGCTTTCGGAGGCCCCCATATGAGCCCCTGCATGAGCCGGATGCCTGTGGAAAACGTGGGACAATGTGGGGCAGATTTGAACTTGCGACCTTCCAATCAGATTCGAATGATCGAATTCTGAAAAATGTATCGCTTTTTCAGCGGTATAGCCATCAATTTATCTGATCCGATTGGTAAGTCGGATTTGATTGAGAAGCTGCCATGCGCACGTTCCTACATTTTCTTGTTTAATTTCATTGCAATATCATGGCGACCTGTCGCGTACGGTGTGCCTATGTTTCGAGCTTATAAGATCGAGACCGGTCTCTAAGCTCGACGATGAAATCAACATCTCGCGTAGACTGATTGTGGGATCGCCCCGCGCAGGGTCGGCGGAGGAATTCAGATGTCCGCTTTGCGCCACTACGTCGTTTGGTGTGTAGCATGTCGATCGCCAGAAAGCGGACAAGGTTACCAGTCAACCTGGATGGCTGAATTTGGGACAAAGCAGTCGTTCCTCAACGGCATGTTGAATGACTTGTTTTGTCAGAAGCCGACAACCTACTTTCCTTCGCCCTGCTAGGCATAACGACAGCAACTGGGCAGTTTGTTTAATGGCCGGTCCCGGCAACGAATGGGCCACCCAGCTTTGAAAGCGCAGCGCAGATCCTGATCTGCCAAAATAAAGCTCGTGAAAGCACGGCTGCGGTGCCGGCATCATAGTGGTTTTCCATCGACAATGTCTGCCGCAGCGTCATTGACCGAGGCGTCCGATACGCCAGCTTTTAGTGGGGTCACCGCACCATTGCCACGTCCCGTCATGGCTTCGACCCCAGCCTGTCCTTCATGGCCAAAATACGAACGGATGCGTAAGTCGCGCTGAGGGAAGGGAATTTCGATGCCGTGTTTGCACAAAGCATCGTCTAGAGCCCAGCAATAGGCCGCCATCATGCTGCCGGGGCGCTTGACGGCTTCGAGCGATGGCCAAACCACCAGTTCGAATTCAAGCGCGGAATCGCCAAAACCTGCGAGCCACACTTGCGTCTTGTGGTCATCACTTTCCGGCATGGTGATTGGCACCGAACGCGCCGCCTCCAAAGCCGCCAGCTTGACCAGTTCTTTGTCGGTTCCGTATGCGACTGTAAACGGAACATGAATGCGCCGTGATGCTCTGTCGCGTGTCCAGTTGGTCAACTTTCCGCCGAGCAAATCAGCGTTGGGGACGAGAACATCAACGTTGTCTGTCGTGCGTAGCGTTGTCGCCCTCGGGCCAATTCCGGCGACAGCGCCAGCGGTGCCGTCATCAAGCTCAACGTAGTCGCCAACTTCCAAACTGCCATCGAACAACAAGATGATGCCGCAAACGAAATTCTTGACCACATCCTGCAAGCCAAGACCGATGCCAACACCCAAGGCACCGGCAAAGAGGGATAGCGCTGAAAGATCAACGCCAAGCGCCGAGATCGCCGCAGCAAGCGCCGCGAATACGATAACATAGCGCGCCACTTGTCCAGCGACATAGAGCGTGGACGCTCGTCCCTCTCCCAGCTTCCTTTGTGCTCTGGCTGTGAGTTGCCGGATGACCCAGATCGCAATGAAGGCAACCAGAACGATAGCCGCAGCGGTGATGATAGCTGACAGCGATATTCCTGCGTTACCGATGCTGAAGATCGGGCCGGTTGATGCTTGATTTACGTTAACCATCCAAGCAGCCCTTCTACGCGCTGTTCCCTGCCTACAAAACTATTGCTCACGGTTGCGGGCATCTAATCCGGCCGATGCAAGTTACCTGCACGCGGCGTTGAACCTTGGACTATAGCAGGCAGGATAGCCATGCCCCAAGCCGCACTCGTTGGTATCGATTGCCCGAATTGTGTGAATCTTTAAGGGTGGTGCGACCATGCCCGCCATCAATGACTCCATCCTGATTTCCCTGATTTTTGTTGCTGGACTGATTGGGTTTTCGACTGATCGCCTGCGGCATGATCTCGTCGCCTTGCTCATGCTCGCGGTTTGTTTGGTGTTAGGGCTTGTTCCTGCGACGCAGGCGTTCACGGGTTTTGCCGACCCCGTAGTTGTCACGGTCGCTGCAGTGATGATCGTCAGTGCCGCCATCTCCCGGTCGGGTGTGCTTGCCTATGCCTTGCGTCCATTCCAACGATGGATGCGGGCAGAAACGGGCATTGCAATCGTATACTCGTTGCTTTGCGGTGTGGCTTCGGGCTTCATGAACAATGTTGGCGCGCTTGCTTTGTTGCTGCCCGCCGCTTTGGCGACGTGCCGTTCGGCCAAGGTGTCGCCCAGTAGAATACTGATGCCGATGGCCTTTGCGTCGCTGCTTGGCGGGCTGGTAACGCTGATCGGCACACCGCCCAACGTGATCCTGGCCGAGCTGCGCGCCGACTATGGCAAGCCAGCCTTTGGCATGTTCGACTTTGCCTATGTCGGCCTGCCGTTGGCGTTGGTGGGCGTTGTCCTGACGATATCGATGGTGCGCTTTTTGCCATCGCGTGCAGCAAGCGAGGGAGAGCCGCTCAAATTCCGGGTGGCCGACTATCTCTTTGAACTTCGAGTGCCGCAATCGGCCTCCAACGCATTGACCGTGGAGAAATTGGCGTCGGTCGGCGCCGGTGAAGATCGGCTCGCTGTACACGCGATTGACCGAGGCGGGGTGCTGGTTACTGCACCGCGCCTGAATTGTCCTTTGCTGGCGGGTGACATCATTCAGGTGGAAGGGCGCGCACCTGTCGTTGAGGCGGCGATTGAACGGTTGGGGCTAGAGATTGCTAGCGATGTCGAAGATGATTTGCTCGAGGGCTCTTTCATTGAGTGTGTTGTCACGGATCGTAGCAGCCTGATTGGCCACCTCGACGCTACAGAGTTTCTGGCCCAACATGACGCTTCGCTCGTTGCGGTCAGTCGCAGGGGCAAAAGCATAGCAAGCGGCCTTTCCGCACTGAGCCTGCAAGCAGGTGACGTGCTGCTGCTGCAAGCATCCAACAAGCGGACATCGGATTTGGCTCGAATCTTCGACCTTTTGCCCCTCGCCGAGCGACAGTTGAACTTGCGAGTTTCAGCGAAGGACTGGCTGCCAGTGCTCGCGCTGCTGGCAGCAATCCTCACGGCTTCTGTTGGCGTTTTTGGGCTTGCCGTTGCCCTATTGCTTGCTGTGGCCGCCCTCGGGTTGGCCGGAAGGCTAAAAGGGAACGTATACAGCAATATTGACTGGCCTATCATCATCCTGCTCGCCGCGCTCATCCCGGTTGCACAGGCCTTTGGCCAAAGCGGTGCAGGTGAGGCGATTGCCAATGTCATCAGTTCTGTCGGCGGTGGTCAGCCTGAATGGGTGCTCATCGGCATCGCACTGGGCCTCACTATGGCGGTTACGCCGTTTCTCAACAATGCTGCCGCTGTCCTCATTATGGGGCCGATTGCGGCGCAAACAGGGATAGAAACCGGCGTGCCTGTCGATGCCATGCTAATGGCCGTGGCGATTGGCGCATCATGTGATTTCCTGACTCCGATTGGCCATCAGTCCAACACCCTGGTTTGGGGACCGGGAGGCTATCGCTTTTCAGATTATGCTCGCGTCGGCGCGCCGCTTACCCTTCTCGTGCTGGTGTTTGGTACATTTCTCATCACCACATTCTGGGGCTAGCAAAAATGACCCAAGCCGCACCCAGCCCTTTCGACGTTGCTGCAATACTCGTCTTGCTGGCAGCAGCACTGGGCTATGCCAATCATAGATTGTTCAAGCTTCCGACTGCCGTGGGCATGACCCTCATGGGCGCACTCGCCTCGCTAGTCATCATCGCGGCGGGAGCCGCTTTCCCATCATGGGGCTTCGCGCCGATGGTCGAACGGTTCCTGACCGGGATCGATTTTCACGCCACCTTGATGGAAGGCATGTTGTCGTTCCTGTTGTTTGCGGGCGCGCTTCACGTTGATTGGACCCACATGCGTGCCAATCGCGCCGTGATTTTTGCGCTTGCTACATTCGGCGTCCTGCTCTCGACCGCTATTGTCGGCGTCGGCACATGGTGGATTGCGGGAGCTATGGGACTGCAAATTCCGCTGCTCTGGGCATTGGTTTTCGGCGCTTTGATTAGCCCGACTGATCCCGTCGCAGTCATGGCCATTCTCAAGCGGGCAGCCGTCCCACCATCGCTTCAGGCCACGGTTGCAGGCGAGAGCCTGTTCAATGACGGGGTTGGTGTCGTCATTTTCGGCATATTGGTAGCAGTGGCGACAGGAACCGAAGAGTTTACATGGGCACATGCCGCCAGCGATTTTGCGCAGGAAGCTTTAGGCGGTGCCGTGTTCGGGCTGGTGGCTGGCTGGATAGCCTTCCGCGCAATGCGCTCGATTGACGAGTATACGGTCGAGGTGATGATCAGCCTTGCGGTCGTCATGGCAGGCTACAGCATCGCCCAGGCACTGCATGTCAGCGGGCCGGTCGCCATGGCGGTAGCTGGATTGTTCATCGGGAATGCCGGGGTCGCGCAGGCGATGAGCGATCAGACACAGGATTATCTGATCAAGTTCTGGGAATTGATCGATGAGGTGCTGAATGCTGTCCTTTTTCTGCTGATCGGGCTGGAGGTGGTGCTGATTGCCCGCGAACCGTATCTGCTCGTGTTCGGAGTGGCGGCACTGCCGCTGGCATTGGCGGCTCGCTGGCTGTCGGTCTCGGTGCCGCTATTCTTGCTCAGGCGCAGGATCGACCTTGGGAAGCTTGCCGTCCCGACGCTTGTCTGGGGCGGTCTGCGTGGTGGTATCTCGATTGCGTTGGCGTTGTCCTTACCCAATGGGCTTTATCGCATACCGATTGTTGCAGCGACTTTTGTCATCGTGCTGTTCTCAGTCATCATTCAGGGTGGCAGTATCGGTGGCCTGATTGCGCGGATCGGGCGGCGCAATACCGCAGATGAGGGCTGAGCCGTGACTAATCAAACGAATGCGACCGATACTTCATCCGGTAGATTGATCGCAAAAGCAAAGCGATCATTCGCTACCTTCCGGGCACAGGTCGACAAGACAGGCCTGTTTCCTGACCTTGCAGGATCTGCAGGCAAGGCGCTTCGCCAGACGGTGCGCGACGACGGCCAGATCACAAAATCTTACATGCTAATGTGCGGCCTTTCCGCCGGCATTGCTGCGCTTGGCTTGCTCCAGTCCTCGACAGCAGTGGTCATTGGCGCGATGCTGATCTCGCCGTTGATGGGCCCAATAGCTTCGATGGGCTTTGGTTTTGCCTCATTTGATGGTCATCAAATTCGGGATTCAGCGAAGGTGATTACTATCGGCGCAGCCATTGGTATCCTTACCGGAATCCTGCTTACCTGGCTCAGCCCGATCAACAACGCGACGCCAGAGATTATTGCCCGAACCGAACCGACATTGCTTGACTTGGTAATAGCGATCTTTTCGGGAATCGCGGGTGCCTATGCGACTGTGCAGCAAAAGGGCGCGACGGCCATTGGCGTCGCCATCGCAACGGCACTTATGCCGCCGCTGGCAACAGTCGGCTATGGCCTTGGTGTGGGAAATCTGACCTTCGCATTGGGCGCGTTTCTCTTGTTTCTGACGAACCTCGCGGCGATCGCATTCTCATTCGCATTGGTCGCGCGGTTGAGCGGGGCAGCACGGCCTATTTCCAATGTTGAAATTACACCGCGCTATTTGATCGCTGGATTTGCTGCATTCATGGTGCTGGCGACGCCGCTTGGCATTACACTCTACCGCGTCACTGCAGAAGCCAAGGCTCAGGCAACCGTGAGACAGGTGCTTATAGAAGAACTGGATCTTAGGCCCGTCAACATCGCGCAACTACAGGTTAAATGGCCGTTGCGCGGGACGCCATCAGTAGACGCGGTGGTTGTATCGCCTCGATATTCGAACGACGCAGAACGGCGACTGCTCGCAAGATTGGAGGCAGCGTGGGGTCAACGCCCGACGCTCAATTTGCAACAAGTGATAGCTGCTGACCTGGAATCGCGGACCAGAGCTATCGTCGATGCAGCGGTTGAAACCTCGGCGGCAGGCATAACCCGCGACGTACCGCCATTGACCGCAATCCGCGAGGCGATTGGTCTCCCGACTCAGGCGCTGTGGGTCAACCGTGCCGAGCGTACGGTACAGATTGTACCATTCGCGGCGCAGGGCTGGGAAGTTCAGGATTACCGCAATGCAGAGGTAGCGGCTAATGCTGCGGGCAGTGGTTGGACTGTCCGACTCATCCCGCCGGTGCAACCCCGACTGACTGTAACAATCGAGATGGCAGGAGGAGTGCCAGCATCAAATCCTAGCCTTGAAAATGCCCTCTGGGCGATAGAACGCTGGGGCGTGCAAGGCATTGCGGTCACTGGATTTTCTGCTCAAGGACAGGATGAAGTAAAGGCACTCTCAGATTTTGCAGTTGCCGCACTTGCAGGAGTGGGTGTCCGAGCGATTGCTAGCCGAGATGCCGAGGTGGGCCTTGGCGATTTGCCGCGAACAGCAACCGGCGTTTCGTTCGAGATCGTAAGACGACCTGTGCGCCGCGAGGAGCAGTAAAGAGGGGTTGAGCGGAGCAAATTGAAACAAGCATCGCTCTGGGCAGTGAGTTAAAGAAGCGCTGATCGCACGGCACAGCCTTGGCCACCACATGGCTGTTCATCGCATCAATCAAGCTCTTGACCCGCCGAATTGCAAGATCATGAAATCAAATCAAATCAAATCAAATCAAATCAAATCAAATCAAATAATTGTTAATCAGGCTCTGAGGCTGCTTTCGTGGCCGAATACGTGCCAATGGCTGGCCCGCGCGTACTCGTTTATGACCGCTTTCGGGTAGCACGGCGATCGGCACTTATGGCCGAAATGTGGGCGCAAATCTGACTGCCCGGCTTTAGCTCATCCTATTGGCAGCTTCTGTCAAATGCGGCCATCCATTGTGGCTTTCGCGAATGACCGCCTCTGGGTCGAGAGCTGCCGTTTTCGCTTGGCTGATTGGGCTGCTGTGCCCCGCACCGCGCAAGCGATCCGTTCGGCAAACGGCCAATGGCTGACATATTGCGTGCCGTTCAACCGCCAGAACTCGATCCAGGTTTTTGAAGCCCAGCCTGCCGGTGGCTCCGTTCTGGGCAAATGTCTGAGAGTTCCGAGATCAAGGCGTCAGAGGCATTGAATCCGAACCGCGCAATTGGGGAACAGTGAGCACACCCTACCCCGCGAATTCGGGTTACATATCTCTGATGTTTCGATGGAAACACGGTTTGTGCACAAATGATCCGCCTGCGAGTTATGCGGGTTTGCGGCGAGTTGCGGGCAACTCGCTTAGCCATAACAATCTGAATCGAAGTCGAAATTCTTCGATTTCATGCGGATCGTAGACGAGTTGCGGTTTTCTTTGCCGATCACCGCTTCCCCGCCTTGATCGGCACGACCTCGGCACCCTTGCGCAGTTGGTCGAGGTGGTCGCTCCACCATTGCGCCATGGCCACGCGCTCCTTCCAGTGGGCTCCGCGGTGGTAAGCGGCACGGACCCTGTCGCTGTCCCCGTGGGCAAGGGCCCGCTCGATTGCATCGGGGTGCCATTTGCCGCTTTCGTTGAGCAAGGTTGAGGCCATGGCCCGGAAGCCATGGGCGGTCATTTCATCGGTGGAGTAGCCGAGGCGGCGTAGGCCTGCGTTGATCGTGTTGTCGCTCATCGGACGCTTGCGGGAACGGATCGAAGGGAAGACGTAGCCATCGGGTCCGGTCAGCGTGCGGAGGTCTTCGAGGATCTCAATGGACTGGCGTGAGAGCGGAACGAGGTGATCCTTGCGCATCTTGGTCTTGCCCGCCGCGATGGTCCACAGCGCCCCTTCGAGATCGAATTCGCTCCATTCAGCGTGGCGCAGTTCGCCGGGGCGGACGAAAACATGCGGGGCCAATTGCATCGCTAGCTTGGTGATCGGTTGGCCTTCGTATCCGTCGATGGCGCGCAGCAACTCGCCCACGCGCGCCGGGTCGATGATCGCGCCATAGTGGGTAACGGTGGGCGCGGTCAGTGCGCCGCGCAGGTCGCGGGTCGGATCCGAGGCGAGGCGGGCGGTGGCGACCGCATAGCGGAACACCGCACCGGCCAGTTGAAGTGTGCGGCGGGCGCTTTCCAGCTGGTCTTTGCGCTCGATCTTGCGGACGGCCACGAGCACATCAGCGGGCTCAATATCGGTAATGGGCATGCGACCCAACGGCACCTTCAAAAGCGAAATCAGGTACTCGCTGCGGGCAGCCGTGCTGGCAGCCCACGCTTTCTGGCCATCGCGCTTGCGCTTCTCGCAATACTCTTCGGCAATCGCTGCAAACGTGTTTCCCGCCTGAATCTGGGTGCGAAGCTTTTCCCGCAGCCTCTCGCGTGACGGATCTTTACCGGCAGCGAGAAGCTCTCTGGCTTGATCACGGCGCCTGCGTGCTTCTGCCAGGCCAATGACGGGATAAGTTCCAATGGCGAGCTTCTTCTCGCGGCCGTCAAACCGATACTTGAAACGCCAGAGCTTCCCGCCTGAAGGTTGGATCAGCACAAACAATCCAAAGGCATCACCCATCTTGTAAGGCTTCGACCTTGGCTTGGCATTTCTGATTGCTACGTCCGTAAGAGCCATAAATCCCAACGCCTTCCGGTCGCGTGGCCCCCAACGAGGGGGCCACGCAGTGACGCCCGTTGACCCCGAGCCCCCGGAATGGCCCCCAACAACGTCAGATGCAACGGGAAGGATAGGGACATTCTCGGACGACCCAAGGGCTAAATCCCTCGGACTTCCAAGGGTTTTATAGACTTTCTGGGGCTCTTTGGGAAGGGTGAGCTGGAGCGGGTGAAGGGAATCGAACCCTCGTCGTAAGCTTGGGAAGCTTCTGCTCTACCATTGAGCTACACCCGCATTGCGCTGAAAGGCTGGGAAATATTTTCTCCATCCTCAGCGCTTTACAGTTCGGTCCAGACCACTCTGCGAATTACGCCCGCCCAATGCCACGATGACACGCGATTGGTCAACATAAGTTCGGCGGATTCCCGACACCTGCTCGACAGACCATCCCATCACGTCAGGACTTCATTATCGATTAGGCCGGCCAGGATACGGTGTGTGACAAAGGTGGCCCGGACGTCGTGCAAGTGTTTCAGCCTCCGCTCGCCGGTTTCGGGATCAACGTAGACAATGTCGGCTGCATCCCTGATCCGATGAAACGAGCCGCCGAGACCATCACCCGACCACTGCTTGCCGCGGCTACAGGGCTCTCACAGACAGCAGCTAACAGAGCAGCCCTGCGATGGATCAAGAAGTATTACGTCTCGCCAACTTACTGACCGAGGCGTCGCCAATCAGGCGGACCCCGCGCCACTGTCCCATCCAGCGTGAAAAGCTTCGATTGGCTGCTTCGAGGGGCAGATGCTGCGGCCGGGAACGGCTAGAAGTGGGTGGAATGGTGAAGTGTGGGTTTGAGGCGGTTTCAACCTGTCAGTCGTCTCGCTCACCGCCCTCTTCGTTACTGCTCTTGTGGCAGCGAGCGCAATTGGTGATGTTGCGGACGCCCTCTTCGGCATGTTCGCGAATAAGCTGTTGTTCTTGGTGTTCGTGACAACCGTAGCAGGTGTAGGACGTGAACCGGCCGCCGGTGTGGCAGGTGGCGCAGGCAACCTTGTGCGGGCCATCCAGCCTGAAATACCGGTCATGGGCGAAAGTGGCTGGCGTCCATGCCTTGTTGGTATGACACTGGTTGCAGCCGGTGGTGATGGTCTGGTGCAGCTGGTCCTTGGGCTTGGCATGGCAACTGCCGCATTGGCCAGCGATGCCCGGTTTGAGCAAGGCATGATCGAACCGTGCTAGCTTGCTGCGGGTCAGCGGCACCTTGGCATGGTCGGTATGACAAGCAGTGCAGTTCGCTTCGCGCAACTCGGTATGAAACAGCGGCGTTCCGAAGGGCCTGCGCACGGGCTGCCCAGTGGTTGTCGTCATCCCGATCTGTGACGGCTTGTGGCAGGTGATGCACCTATCGGAGGATACCCCCTGCAACGGCACATGGCAGGCAAAGCAGTTCTGCTCCAGTTTGGCGTGTGCCGACATCAGGGCACCCGGTGCGATCATCTGGTGCGGATAAAGGAACAGCGCCGCGATCACCGCCAGCAAAGCGATCGCTACGCCGCCCAAGATCAGACGCTGCTTCATTTCCAGCCCCAGAACAGGAATATCGAAATGATGTGGGCCAGTGCGAGCACGCCAAAGGCCAGCGTTATGGGCACATGGATCACGCGCCATTGCTTGATGGCGTTAAAGGTCAGCGTATCGAAGTGGACCCTGTCGGCAATTTCGTCATCTGCCATGCCCGCTTCGGCCAGCGCTTTGCGTTGCACGGCATTTCGCTTCTGCACCCGGCCCAGCAGATATTTTCCCGTCAATCCGCTCGCGACATTGATGCACATGGCGCCAAGCGCAAGCCAGCCGAGCCACGCGTTGAAATGGATCCCGGCATGAACCAGCACCAGCAGCGATCCCAGCCAGGCCAGCCGTTCATGTTCAATCAGCAGCTTGCCCGGCTTGCCCGACGCGATGATCTTGCGTTTGCGTAGCGAATAGCGCGCAGACGCGGCGATCAGCAGCGTTCCAGGTATGCCCAGATAGCGCCCAATCCAGACCGCATCGGCAAGGTGCAGTACAGTATCGATCAGCATCGCCAGACCGACTAGCGCCAGAAGCGAGCCATAGAACGGCAGGACCTGCCGTCCCCAGAGGCCGTGCAATGCGGCCATCAAACCTGGCGGCGGCCTGGAAGCATGCGCTTCAGGGTATCATCCTTGAAGAGATAGTGGTGCACCAGCGCCGCTGCTGCGTGCAACCCAATGATGTAGTAACCGATGGTGCCAATGGTTTCGTGGATTTCCTGCACCTGCTCCGCCAGAGCCTTGCTTGGGTTCACCAATGGAAACAGCTCTAGCCCGTAAAACGGGATAGTCTCGCCCTCTGCACTCAGGATAGTCCAGCCCAGCAGCGGCATTACCAGCATGAACGCATAAAGCCCCCAATGCACAGCCTTCGACAGGTGCTTCTGCCATGCTGATGGCTGCGGCGTGATCGGCGGCTTGGCGGTCAGAAACCGCGCGGCAATCCGGACAATGACCAGCATCAGGATGGTCAGCCCGAGCATGAAATGCCAGGTCTTCAATCCCTCTCGCAGATCGCTGCCACGCTCGAAGTTTACACGCAGCAAAATACACGCGTAGGCGCCCGTGATGAGCAACAGCATCGCCCAATGCAGGACAATCGAGATTGGCGCGTAACGCTGCTGCATGATTTTTCCGGTCATATTACACCTTTTGAGATAAAGCCTATCAGACGCTGACTCCGAATAACCAACCTACCGCCGCAGTGATAGCCATTGCAAAAATACCCCAGCCCATCACACGAAGCACCGCCGGTGCCAGGGGTGCAGCACCGGCCTTGGCGCCAAGCGCGCCGAGGATCGCCAGCGAGACGACCGATGTGATAACCACTGCCAAGATCACGGCCGATGGCGGGGCCAGATATGCGGCCAAAACAGGAACAGCTGCTGCCGCGCTGAACGTTGCCCCTGATGCTAGGGCTGCTTGTAGCGGCCGGGCTGCAAGGTGATCGGACAGCCCCAATTCGTCGCGAACATGGGCCGCGAGCGGATCTAGCGCTGAAAGTTCTCGCGCCACGATCGCAGCCGTCTCGGCGCTCAGGCCGCGGCCCTGGTAGATCGCTGCGAGTTCTTTCAGTTCCTGCTCCGGGGTCTCGGCCAATGCCTGCTGTTCGCGGCTGATGTCGGCCTGCTCGGAGTCGCGCTGGGACGAAACCGAGATATACTCACCCGCTGCCATCGACATCGCGCCGGCTACCAAGCCTGCGACGCCAGCCACAAGGATGGCAGCCTGATCGGGTGTGGCGGCTGCCACACCGAGTATCAGGGAGGAGACCGAGACTATTCCGTCATTCGCCCCCAGCACTGCCGCTCTGAGCCAGCCCGTGCGATGGACATAGTGCGGATCATCAGGATGCGGGCTTGCTGATACCATTGCCTTGGAGCTCCTTCCCCAAAATGCCGGGACGGGTTTGCCTCAATGCTGCGGTCTCACTGGCGACCTCGGTTCATGACAGCGACCCATGCATCGACAAAATCGCTGGTAAATTTGTCGCGTCCATCATCGGAGGCATAGACTTCGGCAACGGCGCGCAATTCCGAGTTCGACCCAAACGCCAGATCGACCGGCGTCGCCGTCCATTGCAGCGCATTGGCTGTCCGGTTGCGGCCTTCATAAAGGCCAGCGGTTTCGGCTGACTTTGACCACACGGTCGACATGTCGAGTAGGTTCACGAAAAAGTCGTTCGTGAGCATACCCGGACGCGATGTGAAGACGCCGTTGGCAGAACCACCGGTATTGGCATTCAAAGCCCGCATTCCGCCGACCAGCACTGTCATTTGCGGAACGGTCAGATCCAGCAGATCCGCTCTTTCCACCAGCATTTCGGCGGGTGAAAGGCGGCTGTCGGCGGCGTAGTAGTTGCGGAACCCATCTGCCTTCGGCTCCAGAGGCGCAAAGGAGGCTGCATCGGTCTGCGATTGGGCCGCATCGACGCGCCCCGGGGTGAATGGCACCGCCACACTCGATCCGGCTTGCTTGGCTGCCAGTTCGATTGCTGCGCCGCCGCCTAGCACGATCAGATCGGCCAGCGAGACCTGCTTGCCGCCTTTGTGCGACCGGTTGAAATCGGTTTGGATGCCCTCCAGCGTCTTGAGGACACCGCGCAGTTCTGAAGGGTTGTTTGCCAGCCAGCTGATCTGCGGTTCGAGCCGCAGCCGCGCGCCATTGGCGCCGCCTCGCCCGTCCGTCTCGCGGTAACTGGCCGCCGATGCCCATGCAGTGCGCACGAGCTGCGGGACAGTCAGCCCGGAGGACATGATCTTGCCCTTGAGTGCGCTGATGTCGCGCTGGTCGATCATAGCGTAATCGGACTTGGGCAGAGGATCCTGCCACAGGAATTGCTGCTTGGGCACGTCCTTGCCGAGATAGCGCGAGCTTGGCCCCATATCGCGGTGGGTCAGCTTAAACCACGCCCGCGCAAAGGCATCGGCGAACAGCTGCGGATCTTTCTGGAACCGCAGAGCGATCTCGCGGTAAACCGGGTCTTCCTTCAGCGAGATATCGGTCGTGAACATGATCGGCGCGTGGGTCACGCCTGCAACGTGCGCATCCGGAACCAGACTGCCTGCGTTGGGATCGCTCGGGATCCATTGAATGGCGCCGGCCGGGCTTTTGGTCTTCACCCAGTCAAAGCGGAACAGGTTGTCGAGATATTGGCTGGTGAAGGCGATCGGGTTGGACGTCCATGCGCCTTCCAGGCCGCTGCTGACGGTATCCTCCGCATTGCCCTTGCCGCAGCTGTTCTTCCAGCCAAGGCCCTGCTGTTCGATCGGCGCAGCGGTCGGCTCGGGGCCGACGCAGTTTTTCGGAGCATGGGCACCGTGCGCTTTTCCGAAGGTATGCCCTCCAGCAATCAGGGCGACGGTTTCCTCGTCATCCATCGCCATGCGAGCGAAGGTATCGCGTGTGTCCTTGGCTGCTGCTAAGGGGTCTGGGTTTCCATTCGGCCCTTCGGGATTGACGTAGATCAGGCCCATCTGCACCGCTGCAAGCGGGCGCTCCAGGGTCTTGTCTTTGCCATGCCGCTGATCGGCGAGCATCTGGTTTTCCGGACCCCAATAGACCGTGTCAGGCTCCCAATCGTCGGTTCGCCCGCCTGCAAAACCAATGGTCTTAAAGCCCATTTGCTCCAAGGCGACCGTACCGCTCAGCTCGATCAGGTCGGCCCATGAAAGCTTGCGCCCATATTTCTGCTTGATCGGCCATATCAACCGGCGCGCCTTGTCTAGGCTGACATTGTCCGGCCAGCTGTTGAGCGGTTCGAACCGCTGCTGACCGCCGCCCGCACCGCCGCGACCATCGGCGACACGGTAAGTGCCGGCGCTATGCCATGCCATGCGGATGAAAAACGGGCCGTAGTTGCCATAGTCAGCAGGCCACCAGGGCTGAGATGTAGTCAGAACCTTGGCGATATCGGCCTTCACTGCATCCAGATCGAGCGTGTTGAATTCTTTGGCGTAATCGTAGTCTTCGCCCAGCGGGTTCGATTGCGGCGCCTCCTGACGAAGGGGCGAGAGATCAAGCCGATCAGGCCACCAATCCTTGTTGGTCATTGGCTTTTCGGACGCTTCTGCCTGCGCAAGTGCCGGCGCGGAGATTGCCAGCGGAACCACCGCAACAGAAAGGATCGCAGCAAGCTTGATTGCATGGATACGCATTGGCCTGAATTCCCTTTTGGCAGACTGTAAAAAATTATTTGTCCTGTCATCTCTGACAATCTTAATGCAGACGCTGAATTTATTGTTCAATAACGTATGGCAGCGTTTAAAATCAAAAACTGACAGCTAGCTGAGTTTTTTATTATTAAATTGGGCGGATATATCACTGACCGAAATTCATTCAGTTTTGAAAATTATCCAAAATATTAAGCGGCGGCAATTTTTCTAGGATTCGAACTTTACCCCGCAATCAGTGAGGCCGGATGGATGATAGTGATCTCAAGCCCCTCAATCGCCCAACCAAAGATCATGGGCATCAATCCTCAGCTTGGTGACCGCCCGCATAGCCTCGGCGCGGGATTTCAGCCTCGCGGCGGAAGGCGTCGTGGACCATGCGCTCGCCTAAGAGCAGATCGGCAAGGTCGATCTCGCCGAGCTGTTGTCCGCGCCGCAGCTTTTCGAGCGCGGCCATCTGGGCGGCAACGCTGTCGCGGGCGCGTTGCCAGCTGGCGATGCGGAAGCGGGCCTCGGTCACGTCAGCGCTGGCGGTTTCGCCAACGTCGAAGCGGGCGAGCTGTTCGTCAGCCTGAGCAGCAGAGGCTCCCGCGCTAGCTTCGTTCGCAACGGCCCGGCGATGCCCGCCACCCAGCGGCATGCTGATGACTACGCCAGCACCGCGCTCAAGCCCGCCGAACTCAGAAAACAGGCGCAGCCCCACGCGTGGGATCGGCCATACGGTCAGCCCGCGCGCGGTCGGCAACGGCGGACATGCCGACGCTCTCGGCCTCAGCGGCGGCGATCATGTGGCTGTTGACGATCACCAGATCACCAAGCTGCCGACAGGCGTGCGTCGGCGACTTCCCGGGAGCGGAACCTCAGGCGCTTGCTGCGGCAGCGCCAGCATCGGGAACTGCGCGGCCAAGCGGGTACGGGCCAGGGCAGCGAGACCGGATGATTGCTCCAGTGTCCGACGCGCCTCGGCGAGGGCAGCGGTGGCCTGGATCGACATCAAGCTGTGCCGCATCACGCATCGCCTGCCGCCGCTCAATCGCGGCCAGCGCGGTTTCGTAGTTAGCAATCGCCGCGCGGTCGACCTCGAGCTTGCGATCAGGCCGACAGCCAGTCGAACCAGTGCGCGGCGAGAAGCAGTGCGGCTTCGTGGCGGGCGCTCTTCTGCAACGTTCTCGGCAACTTCCGTGCCATGCGCACCGATTGCCCGGTCAAGCCGCGCTTTGCCCGGCAGACGTATCGGCGGCTCAATTGCGCGTCATATTCATTGAAGGCCGCCCCGCCGTTTACGTCGCGGCGGGTGTAGCTGCCCTGGACGGCTAAACTCGTAGGAGCCCTTGCGGATGCCTTCGGCGCGGGCGCGCGCAGCTTCGAGCCGGGCGTGGGCGGCGGTGACGCTGGGATGCTCCATCAGGGCAGCAGCCACCGCTTCCTCGGGCGGCAATCCCGGTTCTGCGGCCAACGGAGCGGCAAGCAAGCACGCGAACGAGCTTGCGCACATCAAGCGGCGGATCATGCTGAGGCCTCCGGCATTTCGTCGGCATGGTCGGCCGGGCCTTCGCCGAAGCGTTCGTATAGGATCGGCAGCAGCACCAGCGTCAGCAGGGTCGCCGTCACCAGCCCGCCGATCACCACAATGGCGAGCGAGCTTCTGGATTTCCGACCCCGGCCCGGTGGCAAACAACAGCGGGACAAGGCCGAAGGCGAGCGATGCTGGCGGTCATCAGCACCGGGCGCAGGCGGCGTTCGGCCCCGCGCCGCACGGCGATGGCCAGCGGCAGACCCGCTTCTCGCGAGCTGGCGGAAATATGTCACCATGACGAGGCCGTTCAGCACTGCGATCCCGAGTA
>CAVXXQ010000003.1:0-601991 GCA_963765775.1 uncultured Alphaproteobacteria bacterium | reverse complement strand
CCCACCCCCAGCACTAGTCTCTGAATTCAGGGACCTGCCGCAAACTCGCGGAACAGGGCGGTTTGCGCGGTCCAAACCTTAAGAGCCACATCCTTTTGGCGGTTTCTTCAGCGATATCAGGCGGCATTTGCGCGGCCCGTCTCTTGCCGGTCCCGCATCGGTTCGGTTTGCCTGTTAAACAGGGAAGAACAGGGAAAAACTTGCATTTGGTGGCCGAAACAGATCGCTTTGAGCCGCTCACGCGATGTGCGATCTGAGAAAGTCGCGCCTTTTCAGTATTCTGTAGGGCGAAAAAGGCGATTCCCTGCTAATCGCCCGAACAGGGCATTTAAGCCCCCATAACAGGGACGTTAATCGACCATATCAGGGGTTTTGTTCGGCATAACAGGTGATTTCGCTAGTGCCAGAATCTAAGCAATTCGCGTTGCCGGGACCAACTCAGCGGCAGCTCGATGCTCTTGAGCGCCTCCAGGTTGAGATGGTGCGGCTGGCGCCCATCGAGGATCGCTTGCTGGATGTCAGGCGCCAGGAATGCGAGCCGCAGGATGTTGTGATCGTAGGGCGAGGGTGGTGCAGCTTCCATCGTTGGTAGCCCGCGGTTTGTGGCGAGCATGGCGTGCGCCTTGCGCAGCGCGGAGGCCAGAATCCGATCCACCCGAGGTGGGCGGACCTGAGCTGGAACCACAAGGTGACGACCACCGCGAGCCGGCAAAATGATCGGCAGGAGAATGGTTACGCAGTCGGGGGGTGCGATCAAGGATGAGCTCGTTGTCTGCAAGCCGGGCGACGATGTTGACGCAGTGAGCGGTGTCGAGCGTAAGTTGGAGACCGCGATCACTGAGGTGGACTGATGCTACGACCGCAAAAGGATTGTCGGCCCGCAGATACCAGCGCTGGATCGCCTCCGCGATGATCCGCTCAATCTCGGTCGCCGACAGCCTCTGGACGATATCTGGATCGGCAACTCGCAACCCCTGCTGCAGCGGTGCGGACACGTAGTAGGGCTCTGTCAGAGCAAATGCACCGTGCTGGCGGAATGGGTGCGATAGGCTAGGGCAGGGCGATGCCCAGACCCAGGAAGCCCGCTAGTCCGTTTCGCTACTTTAACTCGTCTCCAGAGATCATCCGCTTGGTAGTGATGATGTATGTGCGTTTCCCGCTGAGCCTTCGGAATGTCGAGGACCTGCTGGCCGAACGCGGGATCGACATCTGCCACCAGACAGTGAGATACTGGTGGAACCGGTTCGGGCCGCTGTTCGCTGCCGATGTGCGGCGCCAGCGGGTGAACCGGATGAAGGGCTTCCGTCAGTGGAAGTGGCACCTTGATGAGGTGTACGTGAAGATCAACGGCGAGATGCATTACCTCTGGCGCGCCGTCGACCAGGAGGGCGAGGTGCTCGAGAGCTACGTAACCAAGACCCGCGACAAGCAGGCAGCACTTGCCTTCATGAAGAAGGCGCTGAAGCGCCATGGCTCACCCGAGACCATCACCACCGACGGCTTGCGCTCCTACCGTGCGGCAATGACCACTCTCGGCAACGCCGAGAAGCAGGATGTGGGACGCTGGACCAACAACCGGGTGGAGAACAGCCACCTGCCGTTCCGAAGACGAGAGCGAGCGATGCTGCGGTTTCGACAGATGAAGAGCTTACAGAAGTTCGCCTCAGTCCACGCCAACGTCCATAATCACTTCAACCTCGATCGCCACTTCACCGACCGCCAGACCTACAAGACTGCCCGCTCAGCCGCACTGCTGATTGGCAGAGCCTCATGGCCTAAGCACCCAGCGGGTAAGGGACAGCTCCGCCAATCGGACACGAGTTGCGATTAGACTGACAGCACCATCAACCCCTACGCCGCCGCCGGCGGCGCTATCGTTCGACCACCTGACCCGACATTGGCGCGAGCTTGGCAAGCAGACGGTTTTGCGCGGCAAAGGGGACGCCTGCCTCGCGCATTGCCGCCTGCAGGTGCTCGACCAGCGCATTCAGATCGGCCTTGGTCGCGCCCAATCCGGCGTGAGCGGATTTCATGTCGCGCCCGGAATAGTCGCAGCCCGCGCCGAGCAAATAGCAGAATTGCTCCCCCAGCGTGCGCTTGATGCGCACGGTGTCGTGCGCCTCGAAAATCGCGGCGATGCGCGGATCGGCTTCGGACAGCTCAATGGTTCGCGCCGCGATCCGGGCAATGCCCTCGCGTCCGCCGAAATCGGCGATCAGCCTGGCGCTGGTGTAAGGCGCAGCGCCGGCATTGGCGTTGGATTGCTCGTAGGGATCGACCGGCAGTTCGCCTGTTATGGGATCGCGCTGCTTGACCTCCACGCCGAACTCGGCATCCCAGTCGGTGCCCTCGGCGGGGGCCTGTTGCAACATCATCAGGACGGCAGAAGCGGTGGCGGTCAGCAGCATGGGAATGGCTCCGGGTTAGAGATCAGAACGCGACTTGCGCGGACAGGAAGCCGCCGCGCTGGTCGGGAATGGTGGCGATCGAGCCCAGATCGACATAGGCAGCGGTCAGCGTCAGGTGATCTGTCAGCGCATAGGCACCGAAGATGTCCAACCAGTCGTCAGCGCCAAGGCCGAGATTGTCGGGGGTGGTGCGGTATTCGACTCCGAACACCGCGCGGCGCGATAGCTGGTAGCCCATCGAACCTTCGAATTGCAGCTTGTAACCCGCGCCGGCAGCCGAACCAAAACCCAGCAGGCCGAGCTCGTTGGCCTCGGTGTAGCGCAAGGTGGCGTTGAGCAGCAGGCTGCGCGCCAGCAGCAGCTTGGTCGCGCTGACCGTATAGTCGGTGCCATCGCTATCGGCGGCGCCCAGCGCACGCACCAAGGTGCCATCGCGGCTGCGCTTGTGCTCGATGCCGACCGCAATCTGCGGCAGCCAGCTTTCCCCGTAGACCAGATCGCCCGCCACGCGCACCTTTGCGCCGAAGGTCTCCATGTTCAAGGTATAGCCCTGCCCGATCCCGAGCAACGCGCCGATATCGCGCGTGTCGAAATCGGCGCGTGAGAAGCTCAGTTCTACCCGGTCGCCAAGGCCCAGCGCTAC
Source organism: uncultured Alphaproteobacteria bacterium (assembly GCA_963765775.1). Taxonomy (GTDB): domain Bacteria; phylum Pseudomonadota; class Alphaproteobacteria; order Sphingomonadales; family Sphingomonadaceae; genus Erythrobacter. Next base: position 598,940 of record CAVXXQ010000003.1, on the reverse strand, counting down.
GCCAAAAGAACGCCAGCCAAAATCGGTCAGCTCGATCGCGGTGGCGTGTGCCGAGACGCCAACTCCGCCCGGGATCTGCTTCCCGCCAATCGTCGCCCAGCGCGCGATGCCTCCGCCCGAGGAACCCTCGACGGTGGTAACGCCATTGGTGAGCAGCAGCTTGCCGCCTTTGAAAAGATCTACCTTGCCGATCCGCACGCCATCCTGGCCCAGTGCGGTGTCGGTTGCCGGATCGAGCGGGGCGATGGCGCGGATCACTGGCGGCGGCGGCGCTGCGGGTTCGGCGGGTCCTTCGAGGACCGGCACATAGGCAATGCGCGGGGGTAGAGGCGCTTCCTCGATGACGGGCGGGGCGGCTTGAGCAAAAGTGAGCAGAATGGCAGCGGACAGGATCATTGTGCGCGGCCTTAGAGGGACTAGGTAAATCAGGCATAAACCCTAAGTGAAGGGTTTCTTAAGGGGTCGCACCTACCTCCCCAAAATTGATATGCACATCGTCCTACCCTCTCGCAGCGTCTCGCCCTTGCTTGCCGTGATGCTCCCGGCTGCCCTCGCTGCTGCCACCTTGGTATTGGCTGGGGGAACGGCCGTTTTGCAAGCAGCCGCGCCCGCCAACCTCAAGGTCCAGATCGTCGATGCCGACGGGTTGCCAGTGCGCGACGCTGTGGTCGAGCTGCGCAGCGCCAAAGGCAGCGCCGGCAAGATCAGCTTTCCCTGGAAGATGGGCATGGCGCAAAAGAACCAACAATTTGCCCCCGGCACGCTGGTCGTCGCCAAGGGCAGCACCGTCGCCTTCCCCAATCTCGATACGGTGCGCCATTCGATCTACAGTTTCTCCAAGCCCGCGCGCTTCGAATTCGAGCTTTATGGGCGCGATCAGACGCGCACCCAGACATTTCCGATCACCGGCAGTGTCAAGCTGGGCTGCAACATCCATGACCAGATGCGCGGTTATATCCGCGTCACCGACACGCCCTATGCGGGCAAGACCGACAATAATGGCTATGTCGTCCTGACGGGGATGCCGGGCGGCGCGGCGAACATCACCGTGTGGCACCCGCTGCTGCGCACGCCCAACAATGAGAGCAAATCGGTAATCAGCATCAGCGGCGGAGCGCAGAACCACAAGCTCAAGGTGACGGTGCGATGACTCCGGCCAAGGCGCTCCCGCAGCGCGCGCGCGCCGTGCTGGCGCGGCTTATGCGTTGGCAGACTGGCTCGCTCAGCACGCGTATCGCACTGCTTTACGCCGGGCTGTTCGCGCTTGTGCTGGGCCTTGTGGTGTCGCTTGCCGCCGGAGCCCTTGCGCGCTTTGGCGAGGCAAGTGCGGCGCGCGATCTTGCCGCCAACGCCCGCGTGTTCGACGAAATCCTCGCTGGCCGCGCACGCCAGATGGGCGATCAGGCAGGCGTGCTGGCGCATGACTTCGGCTTCCGTCAGGCGGTGGCGACAGGCGACGCGCCGACCATCGCCAGCGCGCTCGGCAGCCTCGAGACGCGGGTGCGCAGCGACATGGCCTTCGTGCTCACGCTGGAGGGCGAGGTGCTCGCTGCCGATGCCACCGGCGTGCCTGCGGCCGAGACCCTGTGGACGCAGCTGGACAAAGGCCGCAAACGCGGGATCATACGTTCGGACAAGGGCTTTGCGCTCGCTGCTGCCGCGCCGATCGAAGCGCCTGACCTGATTGGCTGGCTGGTGATCGCCCAGCCGCTTGACCGGGCCGAATTGGACCGGCTGGTGGAACTCGCCCCGATTTCGCTGGAGGCGCAAGTGGTGGAAGCAACTCGCCAGCCCCAATGGCTGCGCAGCGCCCGCGCGGATGCAGTGTTCGAACGCGAGGAGGCCGAGCGTTTCCTCTACCACGTCTCCGATCTTGCCGTGCTTCAGGCAGGCATCGCCCCGCGGCTGGTGCTGCGCCACTCGCTGGACGAATCGCTGGCTGCTTACACCAACCTGAAGTGGTGGCTTGTGGTGCTGGCCGGAGGCGGGATCGTGCTGGTGTTGGGCCTGAGCTGGAAGGTGGCGCGCAGCGTGACAATGCCGCTCCAGCAGCTTGATGAGGCCACCCGCCTGATCGGCGAGGGCCGCGAAGTCAGTTTGCGGGTAGACAACGATGACGAGATCGGGCGGCTCGCTGAAAGCTTCAACCAGATGGTTGCCGCCATCGAGGAACGCGAGCGCCAGATCATCCATGTCGGGCTGCATGACGGCCTGACCGGCCTGCCCAACCGCAAGCTCTTTACCGAACAGCTTGCCAACACTTTGTCACGGCGCCGCGTAGGCGAACGGGTGATAGTCGCCTATGTAGATCTGGATGACTTCAAGATGGTCAATGACACGCTCGGCCATCCGGCGGGCGATGCGCTTTTACGGATGGTTGCGGATCACTTGCGCGAAGACCTGCCCGATGCGTTGATCGCGCGGCTGGGCGGCGACGAGTTCGCGATCGTCATCGACGGCATTGACGACAAGGCCAGCTTTGGCAGCATCGCCGATTCCCTGCAGCGGAGCTTTGATCGCCCGATGACCATCAACGGGCAGGCCGCCGCCTGCGGCGCGAGTATCGGTATCGCGATGGCACCGGGCGATGGCGAGGACGGCATCACGCTGATGAAGAACGCGGACCTTGCGCTCTACCGTGCCAAGCACGAGGGTAAGGCAACCTATCATTTCTTTGAACCCTCGCTTGATGAAGCCGCCCGCTACCGTCGCCAGATGGAGCTCGACCTGCGGGCTGCGATCAAGGAAGGTGGATTCGAGCTCAATTTCCAGCCGCTCTACAGCCTTGCCGAGAACCGCCTGACCGGGTTTGAAGCCCTGATCCGTTGGAACCATCCGAGCCGTGGGCGGATCAACCCAATGGAATTCATCGCGCTCGCCGAAGAAACGGGGCTGATCATCCCGATCGGCGAATGGGTAATGCGCGAAGCATGCCACCACGCAAGCACCTGGCCCGACAATGTGTCGGTTGCGGTGAATGTCTCACCCAAGCAATTTTCCGCCAGCGGGATCGCCAGCACCGTGCTGTCGGCGCTGTCGGCGAGCGGCCTGCCACCCCACCGGCTCGAGCTTGAAATCACCGAAAGCATCTTCATCGCGGATGTCGATGCGACGCTGGCGACGCTGCATTCCTTGCGCAAACTTGGCGTGAAGATCGCGCTTGATGATTTCGGCACGGGATATTCCTCGCTGAGCTACCTGCGCTCGTTCCCCTTCGACAAGGTCAAGATCGACAAGAGCTTTATCGAGGATCTGGGCACCAACAGCAGTGGCCATGCGATGATCCGCGCGATCACCACGCTTGCCAATGCGCTGGGGATGGAAACGTTGGCCGAAGGGGTCGAGGACATCGCCCAGTTCGAAGTGCTCGAACGCGAAGGATGCCAGAATATCCAGGGCTACCTCTTCTCTCAGCCGGTGGCGGCAGATGCCGTGGCCGGACTGCTGCGCGATGGCGCGGGATATCAGCGCCAATTGCGGGCGTGACGTCGAGGGCGCCTGTTCCGGACCGCCGCTCGAAATCGAACGTTAGGAAACCACCCACCTCCGGTCATGAGCGGGGCCGATGCGCGATCTCGAAAGCGGTATGGCGGCTCTTGGCGGAACCAGACGTCAATTTTGATGGAAGGGAACGACCAGCCTTGGTCGGCAGCTGACGCTGCCCACCTTGGGCCGCAAATTGCAGCTATCTGGGCCCCATTTCCTGAAAGCAGACATTTGGCTATCGACCCCATTTCGGACGTTCTTCCTTAGAATACCATTCTAAAGGTTCTCGGCCGATTGCCCCTTACTGCGTCCTCAAAAATTCTTGTATCACTAGTTTGAACTCGTGTGGTGCCGTCATGAGAATGAAGTGCGGTGCACCATTAATCGGGACCAATACGATGTTTCCTGAAGCCTTGAGCTTGGCAACGTGCTCGCCAGCACCATGGTGAGGGGTTTTGGGGTCGAGCGTCCCGTGGAGCACGATTGTGGGCGGAATGGCGGCGGGCAAGGAACCGAAATTCGCATCTCGTGGATAGGTGGGTACGCCGCCTGTCAGCAATAGCGACGGCAACGGGCTGGCAAACAGGTAGGCCAGCTCTTCGCGTTCGATGACCTCGGCTGTCAGGTCCGGGCGGGCGTTATTTTCAGAACGGCTGATCAAACCCACCAGCGGGATGGATGAAGCACTTTGCGGGTAAGTGCCAAGCGCCGAGCTGAGCGCGCCCAAGCGATCGTTTGCAAATGCGAGCCAGGCAGGATCGTTGGCCTGCAATCCCGCGATCACATGGGGAAGCATCGCCCGCGTCTCAGGAAAATCGAGGAGCGCCGCCAGCTGATATTTCAGATTTCCATCGACCTGCTCCGCGATATCTGGTCGCGCCAGTAGTCGGCTAGTCGCTTGCTCGGCGCCAGCGGGAAAGTATCGGCGGCATTCGGGACGTGTGTCGCAATCTCGCAGCACCTCGCGCCCGGCGCGATCGGTCACGGCTGATCGGTGGCTGAGGTCGAGCTCGGTATCGCTTTCAAGCGGAACGAGGGAATCGAGGATTACCCCGTCGATATCGGTTCGAGCGCTGACGGACAGCAGCCGCAAGACCAGTTGGGTTCCGTAGGATACGCCGTATACATATCTTCGCTCTCCCCTGCCGAGGCGGGACAACAGCACATCGAGATCGCGCGCGGCGTTCGTGATCGTGAAGGACGTCGTCCGGGAGGGTTGTTCGTTCAGCGCGCCAAAGCAAGTGCCCCATTCCTCACCCGCCAGCGCACTGCCCGCTTCGCTTGCTGCCGCTTCCTCGGCCGGGCAGAGCCTTGACGAGAACCCGGTCCCGCGATGATCGGGAACGAGCAGGTCGAACCCCGGCGCTGCTGCGCGCAGTGTATCGATGAAGGGATAAAACGACGCGCCAGATTCGCCCGGCCCGCCCGCAACCAACCACAACTGGCCTTGCGAAATGCCATCAGCGGGAAACTTTCTGATGAAGAGTTCAACCGTTCCTGCATCCGGTGTTGCATGATCCAGCGGCACTGCGATGACCGCGCATTGCGTCGCTGCAAGCGATGGGTGTGTTACTCGGTCATCGCATGGCGCAAATGCATCCGGAACAGCATCGTCATGCGCCCTAACCGACGTCGCCAGCGCGCAAATGACGAAGGACGCTGCGACGAAGCGAGACATAAAAGCTGACATTTTCCCGAACCTATTCCGGTGCATTTGCGCGACTAACGTGGTGCTCATGCCTTAGCCCGGCGATCAGGCCGATTTCGATCCAGTTTCGCAACACCCCCCCCACTGCTGCGGCAACCTGCGATGGTTCGACATTGTTCGCCAGGAGGGTGCATACGCCGCCGAAGGTGCCTCCTTGCAGGATTTCCATCAGGGCCAAGCCTTCCGCCGAGGGGACCAGCCCGAACACCGGCATTTCATCTTCACGCCACAACAGCGCCCATTTCGGTTCGGCGAGCTTGGCTAGCTGCACATCTTTCAACGGGTCGGCCAGAACCGCCCACAGCTTGACCAGATCAAACGACACTGCTCGCAAAGCCGTCCCGGGCATGAGCTCGAAGCCAAGTCCGTCCCACTGGTCGGTGTCGAACCCAGCCGTTGCCACGGCGAAATCGGACATTGTCATCGGCACAGCGTTGGCTGAAGTGAAGGCGCGGTGCATGGCCCATTCCAGCCACGCCACTTCGCCTACGTCAGGATCGTTGGCGAACAGATCGGTGCAGACCTCCCAAAAGCCCTCACCCGCCAGATCGATGGTCCAGCTTGATGGGGGATTGCTGATCAGATGATGCGCGGCGGCCTGCACGAAGGCGTCCTCGCCCACCAGACGGGCCGTGCGTTCGAAGGTGCTGCGCAAGACATCGATCAGCCGCGCCCGGTAGGCGTTGCGATAAATGGCGAGGCCGGCTTGCCGCCGGGCATCCCATTCCGGCGGCAAGGGCGCGCTCTCATCAAGGAGGCAGGCAAGGAAGTCGGTCTGGGCGCGCAATAGTCGGGTCATGCCGGACATTCAGCCCTCGCGGCGCCCGCGACCCGCCGTGCCCGCTCAAGTTCAGCCAGCAGATCAGCCAGAGGCGGGAGCGCATCGTCCCATTCGACCATCACGGCCACATCGCCAAGCCTGCGGCTGGCCGACCCGAAAAGGTGCCACACGTCGTCGCAAACCGGCCGGTCATGCGTGTCGATCATGATGTCGCCCGGCGTGTGGCCGGCCAGATGGACCTGCCGCACCCGGTCTGCCGGTATCCCGGTCAAATAATCCGTAGGATCAAAACCATGGTTGCAGGCGCTGACGTAGATATTGTTGATATCGAGCAACAGGTAGCAGCCCGTGCGCCGGCTCATTTCGGCCAGAAACTCCCATTCGGTCATCTCGTCTTGCGGGAAGGTCAGGTAGCTAGACGGATTTTCGAACAGCATCGCCCGGCCCAGAGCGTGTTGCGCGTGGTCGATATTCTCGCACACGGTCTCCATCGACGCGCGCGTCAGCGGAAGCGGGAGCAGATCGTGGCTGTTATGCGCGCCGGCCCGGGTCCAGCAAAGATGATCGGACACCCATAACGGCTCGATTCGGTCGGCCAGCGCCTTGAGCCTGCCGAGATGATCGCGATCCAGCCCGTGCGCCGATCCGATCGACATGGACACACCATGCAGGATCACGGGCAGCTTCTGGCGCACCTGTTCCAACACGCGGAGCGGGCGCCCGCCATCGATCATGAAGTTTTCGGAGATCACCTCGACGAAATCGACATCGACATCGACATCGCCAGCGATGAAGTCGCGGTAATGATCGCGGCGCAGGCCGATACCGAACCCGCTGAATGCCGGGATTTCTACCATCGCTGATGTCCTGTGACGCAAAAAATGGCCCGGTAGACTCGAAGGGGGAGTGAACCCACCGGGCCAGAACGGGATCAGCCAAGGTCGCCGATCGTACCGCCCTTAGTAAGGCATTCGCCTGCCTTCATCGCCTTGAAGCCGTGGCCCTTGCAGGCGTTCTGGCCCTTGCATTCGTGTTCTGCGGTGGCGCAATCGGAATTGCCCTTGCAGCTGTGCAGACCATAACAGTGCACGGTTTCATCGGCGCTGAGGGCACGGCCCTTGCTGCCGTTCGGCACCTCGGCGGCAAAAGCCGCAAACGAGGTCAGCGCGATGGCTGCCGCGGTTGCAGCAATCGAGGCGCTCGCTCGCGTTGCTTTGATCATGTCATCGGTTCCTTCTGCAGGGATGGTGCAGGATCGCACAGCACATCGTTCGCCGCCGCGCTCTTCCCGGTTACAACGACCAAAGTTTCACAGGATCTGTAACGCCGCCCCGCAGTCGGGCGAACAGGCAGCAGGTGACGATCGGGCCATGCGCCAGCGCTGCCTTTCTCAAACTGGAGACAATCACGATGAAAACTGAAGCTCTATCTCGCATCGCCTGTCTGGCCGTGACCGCAGCGCTTGTGACCAGCGTCACCTCTGCTCCTGTCGCCGCACAGAAGCCCGCGATGGAAAAATGCTTTGGCATCGCCAAGTCCGGGCAGAACGATTGTTCGGCCGGCCCCGGGACCAGCTGCGCCGGTACGTCGACCCGCGATTACCAGGGCAACGCCTGGAAACTGGTCAAGCAGGGGACGTGCGAAAAGACCACGACGCCCAAGGGCAATGGTTCGTTGAAGCCGATCAATCGCTGACGCTGACAGCAGGCAGGACCAGACAATGCATCACATCGCCCAATGGCACGATCGGATCGTGGCCATGCTCGCATCTCGAATGTCAGAGGGCGTTGTGCTGCTGTTGGTCCGTATCGCGCTTGCCGGTGTGTTCTGGCGCTCCGGCCGCAGCAAGGTGGCGGGAGGAAGCTTGTTCGAGATCAGCGATTCGACCCGGTATCTGTTCGAAAATGATTACGCCGGCGTCCCACTGCCTGCCGAAATTGCTGCGCCTTTAGCCACTGCCGGGGAGCACCTTTTTCCCATGCTGTTGGTGATCGGGCTGGCTACCCGGCTGTCGGCTAGTGCTCTGCTGGTCATCACGCTTGTTATCCAGGTTTTCGTGTACCCCGAAGCTTGGTGGACGACACACATTCTGTGGGTCGCAATGGCAGCTGTGCTGATCGTGCGCGGCAGCGGGATGCTGTCTATTGACGCATTGCTTGGCCATTGGCGAGATCGAACCTGACACCGTCAATCGCGTTGAGATCGGTCTGCGGGTGCAACACCTGCGGACGTTGACCATTCATCATTGCGAATAGTCCGGTGTAACTGGCGCGCGTAGCGAAACAAAAACCAGCCGAACGCAAACGAGGCGGCCTTTCGATGATCCAACGCAGACAGTTTACGCATCTCCTATTGGCCGCGCCTATCGCGATTGCAGCCTGTTCGGTGGCTTCGACCACCCGACCCACGGCGGGCAAGAGTGGATTTTCATGTCTCCCCGGGATCAAAGCAGGCGACCCCTTGATCGCACCCGCTGGTCGACCGATCAAAGTGGCTTTTACGATCAATCCGGGTGTCCAGGTGATCGATCTCGCCGGACCTTGGGAGACCTTTCAGGACACATATGTGTCGCCCGAGGCGGACGCGGCGGCGTTCGAGATGTTCACAGTCTCCGATACGACCACGCCGGTCCGCGCGTCGGGCGGGCTGTTGATGATCCCCCAATATTCGATCGACACTGCGCCAATGCCCGATCTGGTCGTTGTGCCGCATTTCGACCAGCCGAGCCCGTTCACGCGCGAGGTGTCGGGCCTTCATCGCTGGATCGTCGAGGCCCACGCGCAAGCGGCACTGACGATGTCGATCTGCACAGGCGCGTTCCAACTGGCGAAGACAGGCTTGCTAGACGGCATCCCGGTGACGACCAATTATCAGGCGTCGAACAATTTCGCCAAAACCTTTCCCGAAATGGATTTGCGGCGTGGTCCGCGCTTCGTAGAGTCCGGTCGGATCGCGACATCTGGCGGCCTCAGCGCTGGGATCGATCTCGCATTACGCGTGGTGAGCCGCTATTTCAGCGACGACGTGGCGCAACAGACCGCAGACCGGATGGAATATTTGGGCACCGGGTGGAGAACCTCGGCTGCGAATGCTTCCGATAAGGGCCGCCATTCAAGCTTTCAGAACAAAAACTGCCCCTCAGCTTTCCACCCACTTTCGGACGTCACGGACTGCGCGGCTCGCACCTGATTGCGGACAGGCAGTCTGGATGAGATTTGCGCCAATAGGCGCCCTTCTGCGCGCGGCGCTCGCCAACTCTCCGCTCAGCCAGCCACGTAAAGTTCGCCGTCGCCGTCGAGGACGAAGAGACGACCGGCACTATCGCGCACGATCGCGGCAGGGCGTTCGATTGCTCCGTCTGCGGGGACGAAATCGGCGGTTCGGTTCTCCATCTCGTTCGCCGTATGCAATATGCCATCACTCAGGAACCCGGATCGGAACGCGAAAATCTTTCCGCTTCGGTCGGTGATCAAGACTCGGTCGTCGAGACTGGCGATCCTACCGGTATAGTGCAGCCCACCGGTCATTCTCTGGCCTTGGAAGAACCCATTCCCGTATGTGTAGGTGATGGACGGACCGATCACAGGTGCCGGCGGGTTGGTGACCCGGGCGAAGGTGCCTTCGCGAAATGGCCAGCCGAAATCGAGCGGGCGCGCATCCTGGAAGAAGTAGTTCACTTCCTCCTGCTGGTCCGTACCGCTGTCGAGCAGGAAGCTGCGAGAGGCATAGCCACCCCCGCCGGCCGGGGAGTGAACCCCGTCTCCGAACAGTTCTCCATAGATACAAATTCTACTACCGACCGAGGCGCCGCAGAAGGGATCGATCTGGACCCGGAAGAGCTTGCCGTAACCTGACGTGACATCCTGCGCCAGACTGCCCGAAGGATCGCCCAATGCGCCGAATAGAAAGCCGTCGCCGCCAAAGAAGAGGGTGCCGCGCGGTGCCCCGGTCGAGGGTCCGGCGAGGTCATCCGAAACGGAAAACTGCGAGATGGAATCCTGGAGGACAATGGTCCGCACGATGACGCCCACGCCCGTGATGTCGAGCATGACCACCCCATATCCATTGAAGTGAGCAACCGCGAGCACACGTCCGGTCTCCCCGGAATTGAAGACGTTGCCCGCCAAATTGCCCGACGCAGTCCCGCCAAAGAACTCACGAACCGTGCCGTCTTGCGAGACTACGATCAGCCCGTCAGTCGGACCTCTGCGCGCGGCTATGACCGCATCGGCTCCAAGGCCGCTCGTCAGCCGGGTCAAATTGACCCCCTCGCGGTCGTTTGTCACCCGCACCGGCAAGGTCAGACTGGTCGATCCGCCCTTGCCGTCGGTGGCGGTCAATGTGACTTCGTAGGTGTTATCTAGATTTGCATCGGTGGGCTGATCGAAGTTCGGCGCTTTGGCGAAGCCGAGCGCGCCTCCGGCAAACGAGAATGCGGCGGAATCGCTGCCGCCGGTAATGGCAATCGTGACCGTATCGCCATCGGCATCTGTGGCAGCGGCGTTGTAGAACGGCGTGCTGGAATTCTCGGCTACCGAAGCGGTGGTTGCCGAGGTGAAAGTTGGGGCGTTGTTGATGGGTGCAGGGACTTGGCCACCACTACCGCTACCACCGCCGCAGCCGGACAGTCCACCAAGCACGAGAAGGGAGGCGACAAGCCTCCGCGAAGCAACGCGACCCATTTGTTTTTCGTCTCCCCTGAGAGAGTCGATGCTTGGCATCGCCGAATGCGCTTCGCAAGAGTTAAACGCTCCAATATCAGATATTTGCTATTGCTTCAGAGGCCGTCTCAAAGCCAAGTGGCGGCGCGACTGCGGAAGTAGAAACAAAGCTAGCTGGAGCAGGGAGCTATCCCAACGGCTCTGTCAGAGCAAATGCACCTGCCGATAATGAATAGCGGGCACGGCAGGACAATGCCCAAACCTAGAAAGCCCGCCAGCCCGTTTCGCTACTTCAACTCGTCGCCTGAGATCATCCGGCTGGTGGTGATGATGTACGTAAGGTTCCCACTGAGCCTACGGAACGTTAAGGACCTGCTGGCCGAGCGCGGGATCGACATCTGCCACGAGACATGCGGCACTGGTGCAACCGCTTCGGCCCGCTGTTCGCAGCTGATGTCAGGCGCCAGCGGGTGAACCGGATGAAGGGCTTTCGTCAGTGGAAGTGGCACCTCGATGAGGTGTATGTGAAGATCAACGGCGAGATGCACTACCTCTGACGTGCAGCCGCACTGGCTGAGTGGCAGAACCTCATGGCCTGAGCTCACAGCGGGTAAGGGCAAGCTCCGCCAATAGGAGACGAGTTGCGATTAGACTGACAGCTCCGCCAGCTACCCTCAGGGCTCTGTCGGAGCCATTGCACCTTACCATTTCCAGGGCGGAAAGGTGACGCTTTCAGTCCCGCTCTCGTCACTGGCTAAGGTCCAGAAACGGCCAACTTTGGCCGAAATTCAGCAAGACGCACCCTTGTGGTGGCAGCCAAACTCGTCCTCACCCGGCTTGTTGCATTGGCTCCGACGACACCGGCGTTTATGTTGCCCAAAGCTGTGGCTCAGCTAGCGAGCCGATCATGGCGAGCCCGTGCGCAATCGAGGTGAGTTCGCCGCCAGAGGCAATCCTCTCCTTCCCGAAGCGCCGGTCGAAGAGGCTGCGCACAGCGGGGATCAGGGAGGAGCCACCCGTCAGAAACACGCGGTCGATCCGCTCCGCCGCGATCCCGGCCTGAAGAAGTGCGCCGTCGAGAACCTGTTCGATGCGGACGAGGTCCGGCGCAATCCATGCCTCGAACGCGCTGCGATCCACCTCCACAGCTATTTCGAGCCCGCCGCCATCGAACCGGAACTCGGCGCTCTCATGGTTGGACAAGGCTCGCTTGAGCTGTCCCACCGCCGCATAAAGCGGATAGCCTTGCTCATGTTCGATCAGCCCGATGAGCCGTTCGATCGCCGCGGGATCAAGGGCGTGACGCTGGAGGCGCCTCAACTCGTCGAGCGTTCGACGGTTGCGCATCAGCGCGAGCCGCGACCAGTCGGAGAAATCCGAGAACCAGCCGTTCGGAATATCCAAAAGCTTGTCGAAGGAGCGGTATTGGCTGCCCTTTCCGAGCATGGGCAATACAAGCCGGTCGACGATCCGTTGATCAAAGCGATCACCGGCAATCGCGATTCCAGACGACGCCAGCGGCGTGCAGCGTTGCGGCTCCCCCGGTTCTGCGATCCGGACGATCGAAAAGTCTGTCGTGCCCCCACCGAAATCGGCGACCAGAACAGTGGCCGGCTCTGTGAGCCGCGTCGCATAACTGAACGCCGCACCCAGCGGCTCATAGACGTAGTGGACCTCCACCCCGAACTCGCGGAACATTGCCTGGTAACGCTCCCGCGCAAGGTCGCTGTCGGGCTGCGCGCCCGCATATTCCACCGGGCGCCCCACGATCACCCGCCGAGGACGCTCGTCCAGTCGGCCCTGTGCATGCGACACAAGCTTGCGCAGGAAAAGCTGCCCCATATCCTCGAAACGGAACGGCCGGTTGAAGATAAGCGCACGTTCAAAGGACGGGCTCGCCACCACCGACTTAAAGGACTGGACGAAGCGGCAGTCTGAAGGTGCCTCCAGGAATTCTTCAATAGCCCACGGCCCAGCCTCGCTGTCGATCCCGCCGATAACCTGACCCTCCTCCCAGAAGCACAAGGCGGAGCGGAATGTGGCGCCGCTCGCGTGCTTGCTCTGAAATTCGATCAGTTCCGAACCGCCCGCGCCGTCCGCCAAGGCGGCGACTGTGTTGGTGGTGCCGAAATCCAGCCCAAGGGCTTCGAACATGTTGAACTCCGATATGGGGTAGGGTTGCGCGATCACCCGCGATCAGTGGGGTGACGCAATCATGCGGAGTGGTCGGGCTCCGCGAAAAGCACCGCTAAGGGCGGCGCAAGGCCGACAGGTCGTCGGCTCCGAGGATCAATCGAACTCCGAGCGACCCTGTCCCCGCCAGAACGGGGAACTTCCTGAGGCACAGCTCCAGCTCCATGATTTCAGCGTAAGCCGCGCAGGCCTGCGTGATCAGCGTCATCAGGTATTCCTGTGTTTCGAACGTTTGGCTCGCGGCGATTACCGCGACTTCGGCAATGAGAGGATCGTAGTCGAACACCTTGGCCATTTCATCCGAGGCGACCTGCACGAGGTCGGGCGAAATCACCAAATTCAGGTCAAGCACATGGGCATCGGGCACAACATCGTTCGGCCCGTATGTCCCGATTGATACCGGAAGATGGAGATCGCGAAGTTCAATCCGGGCCTGGCGGGTCATGCGTGTGGGCTTTCATGCGAAAAGATGCGCGCTGCCATGCAGCAAGCTGGCGCGCTACACCGAATTCGCCTGGAGCATAAGCCAATCGGCAACGGGGTGCGATGAGACTGACAGCACCGTCAAGGCAGCTTTGCGCTCTCAAATCGGCCATTCGGTCAAACGCGGGTCGCTCTCGAAAGCGGTCATGGTAGCTGCGTTCGAAAAAATCAGCCCTCCAGAACCACCCTGCATCCATTCGCCAAAACTGCCTCGTAGCTCAAAGCGTGTGTCGCTGCAGATCAGCAGCGCGCGAACTGGAATAGCTCGAGGGGCAAAAGCGTGATGAAAAGATTACCGCAACCAAAGATCAGCGCCGGTCTTTTCGCCGCGGCACTTGCGACTGCGGGGCTGTCGTCGCCCGCAGTTGCCGCCGCTGAAAAGGACGAACTGGCAGAGGAAAGCTCCGCCGCTTCGGCGCAGTCTTCCGATGATGCGATGGCCAGCGTTGCAAATGATGGAGGCAGCCGCCTTGACCTTCTGCCGAGCGGTGGCCGCCTGCTGCTGACCGGAGGGGTATCGACGATCGAAGGCGCCGGCGGCGGCGGACTGGTGCCGTGGGCGTTGATCGGTGGATACGGCACGCGGGACGAAGTGGGGCTCAATGCCTATGTGACCGGCGTCGAGATGAAGGACTTCACGCTCGCTTCCTATGGCGCGGCCCTCAATGTGAAGAACCGGCTGGAGCTTTCGGTTGCGCGGCAGAACTTCAATTTGCGCGAAGTCGGCAATGTTCTTGCGCTCGGTAACCGTTACACCATCAGCCAGACTATCCTTGGCGCCAAGGTCCGTCTGTTTGGTGATGCGGTGCTTGAGCAGGATAGCCTCATTCCGCAGGTCGCAGCCGGGGTGCAATACAAGATCAACGACGATGAAGGTGTCGTCGGCGGCGCACTGGGCCTTGATCGCAAGAGCGTCGATTTCTACCTCTCGGCAACGAAGGTCATCCTGTCAAAAAGCTTACTTTTGAACGCTACGGTCCGCCTGACCAAAGCCAACCAGTTTGGCATTCTCGGCTTCGGTGGCCTCGGCGGCCAAGACCAGGATTACAAGGCGCAGTTCGAAGGCTCGGCGGCCTATCTCCTGACCCGCAAGCTGGCCGTTGGCGGCGAATACCGCACGAAGTCCAACCGCCTTGAAGGCGCGCTGGGCGGCAGCTCTTTCCGCGAGGAAGACGCATGGGATGTCTTTGCCGCCTATGCCCTGAACCGGAATGTCTCGCTGACGGTGGCCTATGCCCGCCTTGGCCAGATCGCGCTGCGCCGTCAGGACGGCGCCTATGCTTCCCTTCAGATCGGCTTCTGACCGTCTCCAATCATCAAGGTGTCTTTATGCGAAACGTTCTTTTTACCTGTGCCGCCACGCTGCTCGTCATCGCCCACCCGGCGATGGCAGCAAACGGCGAGCCGGCAGTCTCCGATCCCTCGATCAAGCCCTCGGCCCCGACCCTGCCGGTCATCACTGACGATACGGCGCTGTTCGAGGCGTTTGGCGGGCGCGAGGGCCTGACGAAAATCATGGATGATGTGATGCCGCGCTGGCTGCAAAATCCGCGCACCCGGCCGTTCTTCGAAAATTCGGATCAGGAGCGGATCAAACTCCAGCTCGTGGAACAGTTCTGCGTCATCATGAAAGGCCCGTGCGAATATTCCGGGCGCACGATGGCAGAAGCCCATCGCGGGATGAACGTCGATGAAGGTGCTTTTTACGCCCTCGTCGAAGAGCTTCAGCGCACGCTCAACGCGATGGATGTCCCATTCGCTGCCCAGAACCGCCTGATCGCCGCGCTTGCGCCGATGCATCGCGACATCATCGACAAGTAGGCGCCATGTCAAAGATCATGCCCGCATTTTTCGTGGTGGCGGCCATTTTGGCCGCCACGCTCCTCCCCTCGGCGGGCGGGCGGGCCCAGTCATCTGCGCTCTCGTCATCGCCAGTCGAGGGGGCAAAGCTCTATCAGGCAAAATGCGGGAGCTGCCACAGCATCGCCGCCAACAAGACCGGCCCGGCACACAAGGGCGTCTTCGGGCGGAAAGCGGCGATGGTTGCGGGATACAATTATTCGCCTGCCCTGCGCACGGCGAAAATCACTTGGGACGCAAAGACCCTCGACCAGTGGCTGCAGGGCCCGCAGAAGCTTGTCAAAGGATCCAGAATGTATCTGGTTGTCCCCGACCCCGCGCAGCGCGCCGCGATTATCGCCTACTTGCAGTCAAATGCCGCCCAATAAATCCCCCGTGCAGCGACTGAGATTCCCAGGCACCGTGCCAGCGCTTCGTCGATACCGCTGTTCCACAAGTTGGCGACGATGACGGGTGATGCTGCTTCGCGGCGTGATGAGTTGTCGGGGCTTATTGAACGGGTTGCACGCGGTGACCGCAGGGCGCTCGCCATCGTCTATGATCGGACGTCTGCGAAGCTGTTCGGGGTGTGTCTGCGCATTGCCCGCGATCGTGATGCTGCCGAGGACATTCTCCAGAACGTGTACCTCAAGGTCTGGAACAAGGCAGGCCGTTTCGACCGCAGCCGCGCCAGCCCGATCACCTGGCTTTGCGCGCTTGCCCGCAATGCGGCGATCGATTGGGTCAGGAAATACAACGCACCAACCTTGCCAGTCGGCGATGCCACGGAGGCGTCCATCTTGAACAATGCCACAGCAATCGAAGCGATGGCCGAAGATGGCAGCCGTGCGCAAATTTTCGATTGTCTGGAGGCGCTCCCACCTAACCAGCAACGGGCGATACGGCTCGCATTCTTCGACGGGTCCAGCCATTCGGAACTGGCCAGCATCATGCAAGTCCCTCTGGGAACCACAAAGAGCTGGATCCGCCGCGGGTTGCTCCAATTACGGGGATGCCTTCAGGATGAATGACAATCTTTCACCGGGTCTCACTGCAATGGCGGGGGCACTTGCCTTGGGCGTTCTCGAAGGCGAAGAACGCGGCGAGGCATTGCGCCATGCGCTGACCAATCCGGCTTTCGCTGCAATGGTGAAGGATTGGTCCCGTCGCCTCGAACCGCTCGGTTCTGGCTTTGTCAGTGTGCCGGCTCCCGATCTTTGGCCCATGATCGAGGCGCAGCTAGACGTCCAGCCGCCTAATTCTGAGATCAGGAAAGTTCGCTTCTGGCAAAGCACGGCTCTGGTTTCAGGGGCTTTGGCTGCATCGCTGGCGGCTGTGATGATTTTCAATCCCGTTGTCCTTCGGGAACCCGGAGAATTGCCTGCACAAGTCGTAGTCGCGCAGCTTTCCGGAGCCGAT
The DNA here is from genome assembly GCA_963765775.1 of uncultured Alphaproteobacteria bacterium. Taxonomy (GTDB): domain Bacteria; phylum Pseudomonadota; class Alphaproteobacteria; order Sphingomonadales; family Sphingomonadaceae; genus Erythrobacter. The sequence goes on along the minus strand of CAVXXQ010000003.1, from coordinate 582,370 downwards.
GGCACGTCGTTGAACGCCAAGCTCGATGTGCAAAACAACCGTCTCAGCATCCGTGCCGTCACTTTGCCTGACAGCGCGCTGGTGCCCGAACTGTGGGTCATTCCGGCAGACGGCGTGCCGCGCTCCCTTGGCATCATTGCACCTGATGGCACCACACAAGTCGCCTTGCCTGCTGCACTCAGCCCATTGCTGGTGGACGGCGCGCTGCTTGCCGTCTCGTTGGAAGCAGCAGCCGGAGCGCCGCACACGGCACCCAGCAGCACGCCGATCGCTACCGGGAAGATTGCGGCCATCTGACTCGACCCGCATGGATTTCTTCCGGGTACGCGCGGCGAGTATCTGACCGCCTATCCCGCACCAGTTCTCACCGGCCCGTTCCATCTTCCATCTGGTGTGTTCGCAATGTTTCGCCAGACATACGGGTATCGTGCCGTCTTGAGCATCCTCCGCGCGAGTGACGCGCTTCACTGCAAGACCATTGGAGCCTGCGGCGGGAGGCGCCAGCATCTCGTTCCCAAGGCTAATATCGAGTCCCATGATGGGATCGTCGACCCGGAAGACTTCATGGGCACCGGGCCGATCTGCCACTGGCACCGCGCGTCTACCGAAACCCGGCCGATTGGCTAGGGCGGGGCAATGCCCTGACCTCAGATGACAGCCAGTCCGTTTCGCTATCTCAACTCATCGCCGGCAATCATCCGGATGGTTCTGATGACGTAAGGGCGATTCCGATTGACTATGCGCAACGTTGAAGACCTAATAGTTAGGCGGAGGATCATTGAAAGGCCGCCCGCTCGGCCGCTCTGGCAAAGTGGCGGAACTTCTTGGCCTGAGCCCAACTTGGGTAAGGGACAACTCCGCCAATCGGCAACAATTTGCGACTAGACTGAAGATACGCGCCGAACAGGCCCGCGCACTAGCGCATCGGCCCGCGGCGTTCAGGGCATCGGTCATAGTCATGACGCCTGATGCCATTATCGCCACGCAGCGAAGCCATTTCGCGGATCCGATGTTCCACACTTTCTATGCAGGCCTGGAGAAGATTGATCATGTCCAAAGATCTTGACGTGTCGCGTCGCGTGATCCTGGCCGGCGGAGCCGCTTCAGCGGCGGCCTTGGCATCACCGGCGTTGGCACAGCCTGCTCCGCCAAGGCCGCAAACCCGCCCCGTCCTTTTCGATGTGACCCTGAAAGTGAATGGCAAGCGTCATGCAGTGGAGGTCGATACGCGCACCACGTTGCTGGACCTGCTGCGCGAAAACCTGAAGCTGACTGGAACTAAAAAAGGGTGCGACCACGGCCAATGCGGTGCTTGCACCGTGATCGTCGACGGCAAGCGCATCAACAGCTGCCTCAGCCTCGCCGTCATGCACGAAGGCGACGAGGTCACGACCATTGAGGGGCTTGGCAGCGCGGAACGCCTGCACCCGATGCAAGCGGCCTTCATCAAGCATGACGGCTATCAGTGTGGCTATTGCACCCCGGGCCAGATCTGCTCGGCAGTCGCCGTGCTGGCGGAGATAAAGGCCGGCATACCCAGCCACGTCAGCGGGGACATCACTGAGCGGCCGCGCGCCACCAATGACGAGATGCGCGAGCGGATGAGCGGCAATATCTGTCGCTGCGGCGCCTATTCGAACATTCTGGAAGCAATGACCGAAGTAGCCGGAGAGCGCGCATGAGGCCGTTCTCGTATCAGCGCGCGGCGACCGCAGTCGAGGCGGCGGCAGCCGCCGAACGCACGCCCGGTGCAAAATTCATCGCAGGCGGCACCAATCTGCTCGATCTCATGAAGCTGGAAATCGAAGCGCCAGCCCACTTGATCGACGTCAACGGGATAGGGCTGGACACAATCGAAGCTACCGACGAAGGCGGCCTGCGGATCGGGGCATTGGTGCGCAACACCGACTTGGCGGCCGATGACCGGGTGCGCCGTGATTATGGTGTGCTGTCGCGGGCGCTGGTGTCCGGTGCATCGGGGCAATTGCGCAACAAGGCAACAACGGCGGGCAATCTGCTCCAGCGCACCCGGTGCCCCTATTTTTACGACACCAATATGCCCTGCAACAAGCGCAAGCCCGGCAGCGGCTGCGCGGCGATCGGCGGCTTCAGCAGGCAGTTGGCCGTGATCGGCACCAGCGAGGCATGCATCGCGACGCACCCCGGCGATATGGCCGTGGCGATGCGCGTGCTGGATGCGACGGTGGAGACGGTCCGTTCCGACGGCGCGATGCGCGCCATCCCGATCGCCGACTTCCACCGCCTGCCGGGCACGACGCCTGAAATCGACACGGCGCTTGCCCCCGGTGAATTGATTACGTCGGTTACCTTGCCGCCGCCAATCGGCGGCATGCATTTCTACCAGAAGGTGCGTGACCGCGCGTCTTACGCTTTTGCGCTCGTTTCGGTTGCTGCGATTGTCCAGCCCGACGGCAGCGGCCGCGCGGCCATTGGCGGGATTGCGCCCAAGCCGTGGCGCAGCGAGGCTGCCGAGGCGAACTTCGCACGCGGTGCAAAGGCTGTCGCGGAACCGCTTCTGGCCGGCGCGAAGCCGACCGAACATAATGCATTCAAGCTGTCGCTGGTCGAGCGGACGCTCGGCGCAGTGATGGCTCAGGCACGGGATTGAAATCATGAAGTTCGACAAGCCGGCAGGCAGTAACCCGCTCGATCGCATGACTGTCCTGGGGAAGGCAACCGACCGCATCGATGGTCCGCTCAAGACGACCGGCGGCGCGCGCTATGCCTATGAGCGGCACGATGTCGCCCCCGATGCGGCCTATGGTCATATTGTCCACGCTGGCATCGCCAAGGGCCGGATCACTTCGATGGATATGTCCGATGCCGAGGCGGCCCCGGGCGTGCTTGCCATCGTCACGGCAGCGAATGCCGGAACGCTGGTTAAGGGCGATTTCAACACCGCCAAATTGCTCGGCGGTCCGCAGATCGATCATTATCATCAGGCCATTGCGATTGTTGTAGCCGAAACGTTCGAGCAGGCACGCGCGGCAGCGGCGCTGGTACGGGTCGATTACGCTCGCGAGAATGGCAGCTACGATCTCGCCGGCGTATTGGATACGGCGACCGAGCCGAAGGGCGCTGACAATCGCGATACCAAGGTCGGCGATTTCGCCAGCGCATTCGCATCGGCCGCCGTCAAGGTCGACGAGCGCTACACTACGCCAGATCAAAGCCACGCCATGATGGAACCACACGCATCGACCGCAGCGTGGGAAGGTGACAAATTGACGATCTGGACGTCCAACCAGATGATCGATTGGGGTCGCGGCGACGTCGCCAAGACACTGGGCATTCCCAAGAACAACGTGCGCCTCGTTTCGCCATATATCGGCGGCGGTTTCGGCGGGAAGCTGTTCGTGCGGAGCGACGCAATCATGGCCGCGCTGGCCGCACGTGCGGCGAAGCGGCCGGTCAAGGTTGCGTTGAGCCGGCCGATGTCGTTCAACAACACGACGCATCGGCCCAAGACGATCCAGCGCATTCGCATCGGCACCGACCGGGATGGTAAAATCAAAGCGATCGGCCACCAGAGTTGGTCAGGTGATTTGCCCGGCGGTGGCCCAGAAGTGGCCGTGCAGCAGACCAGACTGCTTTACGCTGGCGCGAACCGGCTGACAGCGATGCGCCTCGCCGTTCTCGATTTGCCGGAAGGCAATGCCATGCGCGCTCCCGGTGAAGCGCCAGGCTTGATGGCGCTGGAGATCGCCATCGATGAAATCGCCGAAAAGCTGGCGATGGACCCGGTCGCCTTCCGCATCGCCAACGACACCCAAGTCGATCCGGAAAAGCCCGATCGTCCCTTTTCTCAGCGCCAGCTTGTCCAGTGCCTTAGCACCGGTGCCGAGCGGTTCGGCTGGGACCGCCGGAACGCGAAGCCGGGTCAGGTTCGCCAGGGGCGACACCTGATCGGAATGGGTGTCGCAGCGGCATTTCGCAACAATATCAACATGAAATCGGCAGCGCGGGTGAGGCTGGACCCAGACGGCATTGTCACGGTGGAAACCGACATGACCGATATCGGCACCGGTTCTTATACCATCATCGCTCAGACAGCGGCCGAGATGATGGGGCTGCCGCTTGATCGCGTCCGCGTGACGCTTGGAGATTCGAACTTCCCGGTGTCGGCCGGATCGGGCGGGCAATGGGGCGCGAACAGCTCGACCGCGGGCGTCTATGCAGCGTGCGTCCAGCTCCGCGAAGCGGTCGCGCGGAAACTGGGCTTGGACCCTGCTGCGGCCGACTTTGCCGAAGGTGAGGTCCGTGCGGGTGGCCGGACCGTGAAGCTGGCCAAGGCTGCGGCCGACGGCGCAATCAGCGCTGAAGGCGTGATGGAATATGGCGATCTGGACAAGCAGTTCCAGCAATCGACATTCGGCGCCCATTTCGTCGAGGTGGCGGTTGATTCCTATACCGGCGAAGCGCGCGTGCGGCGGATGCTGGCCGTGTGCGCCGCTGGCCGTATCCTCAACCCGAAATCCGCGCGCAGCCAGGTGATCGGTGCGATGACGATGGGCGTCGGCGGCGCGCTGATGGAAGAGCTCGCCGTCGACAAGCGCTTCGGTTTCTTCGTCAATCACGATCTGGCTGGCTATGAAGTCCCGGTCCATGCCGATATCCCTCATCAGGATGTCATTTTCCTCGATGAGGCCGACGACAAGGTGTCGCCGATGAAAGCGAAGGGTGTCGGCGAATTGGGAATATGCGGCGTGGGCGCGGCGGTGGCCAATGCGGTCTACAATGCCACCGGCATCCGCGTGCGCGATTACCCGATAACGCTCGACAAATATCTCGACAGACTGCCCGAAACGGCGTGAGTTTCGATTGTCTTGCGTCGAGATCGGTAACGCGGCAGATTTCGCGCCGCGCGCCACATACGGCTTTGGTCTAACGCGCGTTGGAGAACATTGCGCGAGCGGGTGGTGTCAGACCAACTGCACCATTCCCCGCGAGGACGAGTTTTGCTCTGACCTCAGGGGTGCGGCTTGCTGAATTGAGGCCGAAGTCGGCCGTTCCGAAGGCGAAAACGAGCGATATCAGGCTGCACTAGCGCGAAATGTTATGTGATGACTATGCGCACTTCAGGCGCATTGTGATCGGCGCGACCTTACAATCACCGAACGCAATGTCAGGTTAGCGAAACCGATCAGGGGGTATTCGCATGATGCAGGACAAGCCATTCAATCCGTTCATCGCCGCGATCTGGTGCAGGCTGGCGGAGACCATGTTTGTCGAGCCCCGCGAGATGGCGATCAGCCCCAAGCAAGTGGTCGACAATCTCCAGCGGATGTTCGGCAATATGGTGGGCAAGACCCCCAGCGATACCGGGCTCTCCGTGCTTGCGACCTGGGTCGTTCTCGGCGGGCCGATATGGCATTTCGCCCCGCGCAGCTTTCGCATCTGGCGGATCGAGCGGCGGCTCAAGAACAGCCGCATCGATATCTTTCAGGACATGGCCCGGATCCGCGGCATCGTTTATGTCGGCTATTATGGCCACTGGCTGGATGCTGATGAGCCCAATGCCAGCAACGCCGCCGAGGAGGACGCCAACCGCGCCAACCCGGTGCTGAACGCGATCGGCTTTACCCTGCCTCGCCACCGCACGCGCGCTGGCACGCCGGATGATCCCGCGATCGAGGAATACACCGCCAACGATCTGCCGGACACGGTATTCATCGGCGAAGACGCGATCCCTGATAGCGTCGAGGTCATTGTCATCGGCTCGGGCGCGGGCGGCGCGGTGGCCGCAGCGAACCTTGCCGATCAGGGCTATGAGGTGCTGGTCATCGAAGCTGGCCCCTATCTGCCGAGCAGCCTGATCAGCCCCAATGAGGCGCATATGTCCTCCAGCCTGTACAAGGACGGTGCAATCCAGACCACCCGCAACCGCGACATCATCGTGTTTCAGGGGCGCACCGTGGGCGGATCGACCGTCATCAATAATGGCATCTGCCTGCGGCTCGAGCGCGAGGGGGAGACGCACCCCGATGCCAATGATGTGCTGGCAACCTGGAGAGCTTTGGGGGCGGACATACCGGCCGACGTGCTGGAGGCATCTTATGCCCGGGTCGAGACGCGGCTGGGCGTGCACGAAATCGACCAGCGGCTGGGGCGCGGCAACGGCACGCGCTTGCTCGGCGGGTGGGAGGCCTATCGCGCCAGCTCAAGCGACCCGATGGACCACCGCGCGATTGCCGGCTGGTTTCGGAAGAACTGGGGCGCGAAGTCCGAAGACAACCGCTGCATATCCTGCGGCTATTGCAACACCGGCTGCCCCTATGGCCGTAAGCGCGCGATGCCGGAAAGTTTTCTGCATCACGCCGCGCTCGCCGCGCCGCGCAGGGCACGTATCCTGGCGAAGGCCGAAGTGTCGCACATCGGTTGGGGCGCACCTGCCCCCGATGGCCGGCGGGTGGCGACATCGGTGCAGGTGGTGCTGCCCGATTACCGCGCCAAGACGATCCGCGTGACCAAGGGCGTGGTGGTCGCCGCAGGCACCATTGCGTCCAGCAACATCCTTTCCGCCAGCGGCATCGCGGGGACCGGCAAGGGCATTTCGCTCAACATCGCCTGCCCCGTCCCGGCGTTGATGCCCGATCCGGTGCTGGCTTGGGACGAGGACCAGATGGCGACCTTCATCGATCGCGGCGATTTCCTGATCGAAAGCCATTTCCAGCCGCCGATGAGCATGTCCTCGCTGGTGCCGGGGTGGTTTGACGAGCATTTCCGGCGGATGCTCAACTATAACCGGCTGGCGTCGGCAGGCGTCCTGTTTCCCGCCGACCGGCTGGGCGAGATCAAAAGCGGCAAGCTGGGTTTCGACCTGAAGGCGGGCGATCTTGCGGTGCTGCGCCGGGCGTTGGCGCTGCTGACCAAGGTGCATTTTGCAGGCGGCGCCTTGGAGGTCTATCCGGCGCTGCTGCACGGCGAGACACTGCGCGCCGGGATGAGCGATGCCGATATCGACAATTTCTACCGGGACAACATCAACGAGCCCGATGATGTCGTCCTGTCGTCAAGCCACCCGCAGGGCGGCAATGCGATCAACGCCGACCCGGCCAAGGGTGTGGTCGATCTGGACCAGCGGGTTAACGGGACCACCAATGTGCTGGTCACCGATGCCAGCGTGATGCCCAGCTGCATCCGCGTCAACGCGCAGTTGACCACTATGGCGATGGCCGACCGGGTCACCTTCGGTCGGCGGGTGTTTGGCTAGAAGGGGCTCTGCTCCTGCTTGATCACGCCGACTTATGCAAACCTGATACCCTTGCCATCGCGGACGACCGCAAAGCGGTTGACGATAAACGGCCGGAAAGCGCGGCTGCGGACCGTGTCGATTGCAATGAAGGTCGCCTCCGCGTCATCCCGCCGAAGATCGAGGCGGACGTAGCCTTGGTGCATGTTGTCGGTCCACACCACTTCGGGCACGTGATCGCTGAAGGCCTTGTCGAGCGCCTGCGACAACGCGTCGCCGAACCCGCTTTCGACGAAATCGCCCGGTGAGGTGATCCCGGCCGTACCCAGCTCTACGCCCGCCGGCCGCCCTGCAGCGTCCTTGAGGCTGTTGGCCCAGAAACTGTGGCTATCACCGGTGAGGAAGATCAGGTCTGCCGCCCCGGCTTTGCGGGACAGGTTGTAGAGCTGTTCGCGCGCCCACGGATAGCCGTCCCATGTGTCGGGGTAGAATGGCAATCCTGCCCGACCCTTGGCCGCCAGCTGCCGTGCATTTTCGATTCCGGCTCCGGTGTAAGGCGCGCCGGGGGCATCGGGATCGGGCAGGATGCCCAAATCCACCAGATCAGGCACATCGGTGCGCGCGACCGGGATGGCATTGCCGATCAGCCGCCACGGCTGTCCGGCCGCGACGGACTGCGTCAGGCTCCGCGCCAGATCGGCCTCGCACTCGGGCGAGATCATTCGCCGCCCCGGTGCACCCAGCACATCGCGGCGGAACTGCGCAACAGCAGCAGGATCGGCAATGTCCTTGCCGAGCTGCTGGTAATCGATCTGCTCGGCCCGCGCCGTGTGGCGGGTTTCCAGCGTGGTCAGCGTCGCCAGATCGCCGAAGCTGTAACTGCGCCAGAACTGCGCCTGCGTGCGACCCGGCTGGTCCAGCCATTCAGGCTCGCGCACCGGCATCCATTCGAAATAGGCCTGAACCGAGGCAACCCGCCGCGCCTCCCAAGCACCTTCGCTTGTCGGCTGATGGTTCTGCGCGCCGCCGGTCCAGGGGTTGTTGGCGCTTTCATGATCGTCCCAGCAGGCAAGCAGGGTGTGCGCCGCATGCATCGCCTGCGCGCCCGCATCGGTCTTGTACTGCGCATGACGGCGGCGATAATCCGACAGGCTCACGATTTCGTGCGCCGGATCATGCCTTCGGCCCAGTGCCTTGCCCGCCTCGTCGCCCCAGCCGTCCTGACCATATTCGTAGATGTAGTCGCCGGTATGCAGGACAAAATCGACGCCAGCGTCATGGGCGATGGCTTCGTAGGCATTGAAGTGGCCGAAGGCATAGTTGGAGCAGGACGCCAGCGCGATACCCAGCCTGTCCAGCTTGCCCGTCGCCAGCGTGCGCGCGCGCCCGGTGGGGGACACCTCGCTATCGAGGCGGAAGCGGTAGAAATAGGTCTGGCCGGGCTGCAAGTCGCGGGCCAGCCATTTGACGGTGTGGTCGCGGTCCGGCCCGGTCGCGAGCTCGGTGCGCGCTGTGATCGACGTGAAATCGGGGTCGCGGGCGATTTCGCCCACCACCGTCACATCGCCCGAGGTCGTGACGCGGGTCCAGAGCACCACGCTGGTCGCATCGGGATCACCGCTTGCCACACCATGACGGAACGGCCCTTCGCCGGCCGCCAGAGCGATGTCGGGCAGCGATAGCGCAGCAGTCCCCGCCGCCAGACTGCCGAGCGTGGTACGGCGCGTGATCGGGTTTTGAAAAGGATGGGCGGTCACAGACAGGCTCCTCGCCGAAAGAGACATCAAGCGGGCTCAGGTAGCAAATGGCCTGCTGCGGATCGGCTTCTCCGGGTTGCAAGACAAGCGCCGGCAGGTCGCATCCTGCCGGCGCTTGCTGTCATGCTCAGAAGTCCTTGCGCAGGGTCACGAAGAACTGCTGCGGGGCCCCTGCCAGCAGCGTCTGGTTGTCGCCCGCAAAGCCGAAGCCGTTCGAGCCGATCGTGCCGACATATTCCTCGTCGAACAGATTGGTGACCGTGCCTTCGATGGCGAGGCCGTCAAGGAAGCGGTTGTCGCTCTGCAAGCGGAAACCGATCAGCGCGTCGACCAGCACGCGGCCTTCGACCGAGCGGTCGTTCGAGAAGGTGAAGAACCGCTGCGACGTGTAATTGGCATTGCCGCGCGCATAGAACTGGCCGTCGTCATAGGCGAGTTCGAGGTTGGCGATGCTTTCCGGGCTGTCGACCACGGTGCGGCCATTGATCGCCTGCACCACCGTGCCGGACTGGTTGACCACGTCGGTGCGGTAGGTGTTCTCGTTATAGGCATAGCTGCCGGTCACGGTGAAAGCGGGCACTGGCTGCCACTGGACACCGATTTCCGCCCCGATCGAGCGCACGTCGCCCACGTTGGAGAGCAGCGGGGCGTTGCCGACGATGCCCGGGCCCTGCGGCACGGCGAGCAAGCGGTTGGAGAAGTTGACGAGATAGCCCGCAATCACGCCGGTCAGCTGGCCTTCGCCGAAGCGGAAGCCGGCTTCGAAGGTGTCGGTCGTTTCCGGCGCGATCCGGTCACGCAGCGCGGCAAAGCCCGCGGCCGACGTTGCGAACGGGCCAGAAGTCGCCGACGCGATCAGGGCGCGCTGGTTCTGGGTGAAGCTGGCGAAGATTTCGTTCCCGCCGCCCAGCTTGTAAAGCACGCCGACCTGCGGGAGGAAGAAATCCTCGCTCTTGATCTCGCCCACGGCCAGCGGGCTGGGGTTGGGGTTGATCGGAGTTGCTTCCAGCTTCACCGACTGGCCCTTGAACCCGGCGGTGACAGTGAAGGCGTCAGATACGTCCCACTGATCCTGCACCGCAAATTGGAAGGTGCGGGTGTTGTAGTCGTTGTTCCACTGCGTGCGGATCGGGTTTTCCTGATAGGTCAACGCGGTGGTGCTCGGCGCGGTCAGGCTGCTGCCGATGGTGTAGAACCGGCGAGCCTGCTCGAAGTCGTTGTTTTCGTACCACAGGTTGACGCGAACGGTGTGCCTGCCGAGTTCGGCCTTGATATCGCCGAGCACGCCGATGCGCTCCATGTTGTATTCGGTGGTGCGGAAGGCCAGCGGCAAGCCGCCGGGGCTGGCGGCATAGGGCGTGATCCACGAACCCTGGCCCTTGTTGGTGTGATAATAGGCCTGCAATCCGGCGGTGACACTATCGCCAAGCTGCTGGTCGATGCGCCCGCTCGCAAGCCAGTCGCGGCGCAGGCCGGCGGCGTCGTAATAGGCATCATCAACCGAGGTGATCGGCGCCGGGAAGGCGGTGCCGAAGGTGTTGGCGCCAACTGCCACGCCGGTGCCACCCGAAAGACCGGCAGCACTGCGGTTCGCGCCGATGAAGGCAAGGCGCACCGCCAGCGGCCAATCGTTCGAGATGTTGTCCCAGTCATAACCCAGCCGGCCAATCATTTCCTGGCTGAGATCCTGGTAGTCGCTCTCCTTGCGGTCGGAGAAATTGACGAAGGCGGTGAAGGTGGTCGAAGGCGAGAAATCGGCGACCAGCTTGGCGTTGACCTGCGTCGAGCGCTGGCTGCCAAAGCCCTTCCACTTGTCGGCATCGATGTGCGCGGCGCTGATATAGGCCTTGAACCCGCCCAGATCGCCGGTGTCGAGGGTGCCGTAAGCGCGCAGGGTATTGCTGTCGCCGTACGTGATGTTGCCCGCAATGCCGAGCTCGTCCTGCGGATCGCGGCTAAGGAATTCGATCGTCCCGCCGAGGTTGCTGGTCGAAGCGGTGCCGAGCGCGCCTGCGCCCTGGCTCACGCGGGTCTGGCCGATATTGTCGGAGATGATCGCGCGGCTGATGTGCAACCCGTTGGTGTTGCCGTAGCTCATGTCGCCGAGCGGCACGCCGTCGAGGGTGAAGCCCAGCTGGTTCTGGTTGAAGCCGCGCAGAGTGATGCGGGTCGACCATTCATAGGTGCCGAAGGGATCGGCCGACTGGAAGTTGACTCCGGGCAGCTTGCGCAGCGCGATGAAGGGGCTCGATCCGGCGGTGGTCCGCTGAATGTCGACTGCGCTGATCTCGGTGACCTGGCGAACTTCGCCCTTGCCGTAGACGACGATTTCATTCGCTTCAGCCGCGTCGCCCGGTTCGGCATCGGCGGAACCGGCGACCGCCTGCGCGTCGGCTTCAGCCTCAGCGGCGAAGGCGAGCGAGGGAACGGCAAGGCCGATCACCGCTGCGCTGGAGAGAAACGCGTTACGCATCGTGGAGAATTTCATGGATTTGCCCCTGCTTGTGTTGTGGTTGCGAGAGGGGCGCTAGACCCGCGATGTTGCGGTTCGGTTGGATTTCAGTTTCAAAACAGAGACCGAAAAATGACGTTTTGCAGACGTTGCTTCAGCGACACACTACGGGCGCCGTGTCGGGGGATATGGGCGCGATGAGGGGGCGAGCCCGCTCCAAACAAAAACGCCCCGGCACCCGGACCATAAGTCCGGGGCCGGGGCGCGAATTGTCGGCTCGTGGGTCGATTAAAGCCCTTGCGTGACCGTTGCCGCGTGGCCAGCGCCCGCCTGATTGATGAAGGACTGGTTGCTGTCCGAAGACTGCGTCACCGTTGCCGTATGACCGCTGCCGGTCTGGATGATGTCCGACAGGTTGTCCTCGCCCAACTGGCTGACATCTGCCGTCTGGTTGGTGCCGCTTTGGCTGATCGTCGAGGTGTTGTCCGCACCTTCCTGCAGAACATCGGCATTGAGCAGCGCCGCACCGCCCGTGCCGGTCTGGATGACCGTGCTGGTGTTCCCGCCGTCGCCGCCCTGCGTGACATTGGCTGACAGGCTGGTGCCCTGCTGGTTGGTCAGCGCGCGGTTGCCGTCCGAGATCTGCATAATGCTCGCCTCGTTGAACGAACCGGTGTTGCCGCCCTGGATAATCTGCGCGCCGCGCGCAAAGCTGCCCGACCCGATGTTGTTGCTGCCGATCTGTTCGATCGTCGCGCTCTGGTTCTCGCCGCGCTGGACCGTGCCGGCGGTGTTGTTGTCGCCGCTCTGGTCGATGCTGGCGAACTGGTCTTCCCCGAAGCCGGTGTCGAAAAAGTTCGTCTGTTCGCGGCCCTGGTCGATGACGGCGACGTTGTCGCTGCCGGTCTGGCTGACAGAGCCGGTCTGGTTGTCGCCGCGCTGGACGATATCCGCGTCGTTGTCGTCCCCATCCTGCAACACCGTTGCGAGCTGGTCGTTGCTGCGGCCTTCGCCCTGATTGACATCGGCGCTATTGGAGATGCCGGTCTGCGACACATCGGCGGTCTGCGCAAAGCCGCGCTGCAGCACGGTCGCCTCGTTCAGCGTTCCGTCCTGGCCGATCCGGGCATCATGATCGGCGCTGAGTGCACCGCCCTGATCGATCGATGCGAAGTTGTCGGCACCGCCTTCTTGCTCGACGAAGGCCGACTGAACGGCGCCGGTCTGACGGATCACCGCTTCGTTGTCGTCGCTCGACTGGATCACACCTGCGCCAGCGGTCGTGCCGGTATCATTGCCTGCGCCAAGCTGGATGATGTCTGAGCGGTTGTCATCGCCGGTCTGCAGCACATTCGCTTCGTGCGCGCCGATGCCTGCCTGGGTCAGCAGCGATCCGTTGCCGTCGCCATTCTGGGTGACGACGGCCTGATTGAGCCCGCTTGTCTGGAGCAGGCTCGAGGTGTTGTCGTCCCCGCCTTGCGTCACAGTCGCATTGTTGAGGTTGCCGGTCTGGCTGAGGTCGGATTCGTTCCGGGCTCCGGTCTGGGACACGCTGGCGATATCGAGGTCGCCGCTCTGCGACACGTCGGAATCGTTATCGTCGTCAGATTGGGTCACGCTGGCAGTGGCAAAGTCATTGACCTGCGTAACCAGCGAAGTGTTCCCGCTGCCCGACTGGGTCACCGTTGCGGCGTTGTTGTCGTCCGAACTGTCAGCGGCGTTGTCCTGGGTGACGGTGGATTCGTTGCTGCTGCCCGACTGGGTCACGGTAGCGCTGTTGTTGTTGCCGCCCTGCGTCACCGTCGAGATGCCGTCGCTGCCGGTCTGGCCGACCGTGGCTGAAGCGGCGTTGCCAGGCTGGGTCACGGTGGATTGGTTGCGGTCTTGGGCCAGCGCGGGCGCAGCCGCAGCCATAGCCAGCGCCGATGCGCCAGCGAGCCAGAAACGTGTCATGATATTCCCCCTCGAGATCAATGCGTAACCGCTGAAATGCAAATCAGACGCGCCGGCCTTTTCCCCGCCCGCAGGCCCAAGCCGATCTTCTAAACATCTGTTTGCGAATCGTTTTCAGCGAGCCGGAACGTAAGGGAGGTTAACTAAAGGTAAAGGCAAAATTAGGGGTACTCCCTGATTTCAGCCGAATGTTCGGTTGTGGAACGCGGCGCCAAAAACCCCGACGCCATTTCCACTTCAGGCTGCATCCCCCGCTGAAAAATTCTTCCGCGTCACGGTTCGCGTCTGTCTACCCCGTGAGAGCGCCTTCGGAAGCCGCACGCGCTGGTTCGCCGCCAAGGCTCAACGCCACCGCTTCGGCGATCTTGATCCCGTCCACCGCTGCCGACAGGATGCCGCCTGCATAGCCTGCACCTTCGCCCGCAGGAAACAGCCCGGCCGTGTTCAGGCTTTGAAGATCATCGCCCCGCGTGAAGCGGATCGGTGACGAGGTGCGCGTTTCGACACCGGTCATGATCACATCGGGGTGATCATACCCCGGTATCTGCCGGCCAAACACAGGCAGCGCCTCGCGCATCGCGGTCACGGCGTATTCGGGCAGGCATTGCGCCAGATCGGTCATATGCACGCCGGGCTTATAGGACGGCGTGACTGACCCCAATGCTTCGGAGGGGCGTCCGGCAAGGAAGTCGCCCAACCTTTGCGCCGGCGCCTTGTAGCTCGATCCGCCCGCGACAAACGCCAGCGATTCCCAATGCCGTTGCAGCGCGATCCCGGCGAGCGGATCGCCGGGGAAATCGCGCGCCGGATCGATCGCGACGACCAGCCCGGAATTGGCGTTGCGCTCGTTGCGCGAATATTGGCTCATGCCGTTGGTGGCGACGCGGCCTTCTTCGGACGTTGCAGCGACCACCGTCCCGCCGGGGCACATGCAGAAGCTGTAGACCGTCCGGTCATTCTTGCAGTGGTGCGAGATGTGATATTCCGCCGCGCCAAGGATCTTGTTGCCCGCGTCGATACCGAACCGCGATTTGTCGATCCACGACTGCGGGTGTTCGATCCTCACGCCGATCGAAAACGGCTTGGCCTCGACGTACACTCCGGCGGCGTGGAGCATCGCGAAGGTATCGCGCGCACTGTGACCGATGGCGAGCACGACATGGTCGGCCTCCAGATATTCGCCCGTGCTCAGGTGAACACCGCGGACGCGGCGGTCACCTTGAGCACTGGTGGTGATGTCGATGCCGTCGACGCGGCTGGAGAAACGATACTCGCCGCCGAGCTCCTCGATGCTTTTGCGCATGCTCTCGACCATCGTCACCAGCCGGAAGGTGCCGATATGCGGATGCGCCTCGGTGAGGATTTCGGAAGGTGCCCCTGCTTTGACGAACTCCGTCAGAACCTTGCGGTCGCGGTTGAGCGGATCCTTGATCCGGCTGTAGAGCTTGCCATCGGAAAATGTCCCCGCGCCGCCCTCACCGAACTGGGCGTTGGATTCCGGGTTGAGCACGCCTTGCCGCCACAGCCCCCAGGTGTCCTTGGTCCGCTCGCGAACAACCTTGCCCCGATCAAGGATGATCGGGCGGTATCCCATCTGGGCGAGGATCAGGCCGGCGAACAGCCCGCAGGGTCCTGCGCCAATGACGACCGGCCGTTTCGAAGCGCCGCCTTCGGGCGCTTTGGCAACCAGGTGATAGCGCGGGTCCGGGGTGGGCAGGACGCCGCGATCCTTGCGAAAGCGCTGGAGCACCGCCGCCTCGTTTTTCACGTTCACGTCGACCGAATAGACCAGCAGGATGTTGGCCTTGTCGCGCGCATCATGGCCCCGGCGCGCGACGACATAGCGCACCAGCTCGCGCGGGGTGATCCGCAGCCGTTTGCAGATGGCAGCGGGCAGCGCCTCGTCGGGATGATGGAGCGGTAGTCGCAGTTCGGTAAGGCGCAGCATAGCGCCGCTTTACAGAGTGACCGGGCGGAATGCCAATCTCGCATTTGCCGTCTGCCTTGGTGAAGCGAGCCTCGCCGATGGGAGACAAGCTGCGCTTAGGCTGATAGCAGCGCGGCCGGGCCTTGGGGCCGGTGAGACACAAGGAGCGGATCAGGTGACAGCGACAGCCGGACAGCAAGCGCATGGCACTTCGCAAGCTGCGCGGGCCGAGCAGGTCGCGCTCCTCACCCAGATCGAACAGCGCCTGCGCTGGCTGGCGTCGTGGACGGTCCACAACGCCAACAACCTGCGCGACAAGCGCGATGGGCTGAAGGTCGGCGGGCATCAGGCAAGCTGCGCGTCGATCACCGCGGTGATGACCGCGCTCTACTTCCACGCGTTGCGGCCGCAGGACAAGGTGGCGGTCAAGCCGCACGCCGGGCCGGTGCTGCACGCGATCCATTATCTGCTGGGCGAGCAGACCCGCGAGAAGCTCGAACGGTTCCGCGGGCTTGGCGGTGTGCAGTCCTATCCGAGCCGCACCAAGGACACGATCCCCGTCGATTTCTCGACCGGATCGGTCGGCCTCGGGGTCGCGGTGACCGCCTTCAGCAGTCTGGTGCAGGACTACCTCATCGCCCACGGCGCCCTCGCCGAAGCGGACGCGGGCCGGATGATCGCGCTGATGGGCGATGCCGAACTGGACGAGGGCAATATCTACGAATGCCTGATCGAGGGCTACAAGCACGATCTCAGGAACTGCTGGTGGGTGGTCGACTACAACCGCCAGTCGCTGGATGCGACCACCGCCGACCGGATGTTCCGCCGCTTCGACGACATCTTCGAGACCTGCGGCTGGCGGGTGGTGACGCTGAAGCACGGGCGGCTCCAGCGCGAGGCGTTCCAGCGGCCCGGCGGGCAGGCGCTGGAAGACTGGATCGAGAACTGCCCCAACGCCGATTTCGCGGTGCTGACCTATCTCGGCGGCGCGGCGTGGCGCGAGCGGCTGACGCGCGATCTGGAGGGCGCGGCGGGGATCGACGCGTTGCTCGCCGACCATGACGACGCCGCGCTTGCCCGGCTGATGACCAATCTCGGCGGGCATTGCATCGAGAGCCTGATCGACGCCTTCGATTCTGTCACGGACGACCGACCGACGCTGTTCATCGCCTATACGGTCAAGGGCTACGGCCTGCCGCTCGCGGGTCACAAGGACAACCATTCGGGCATGATGAACACCGCGCAGATCGAGGGTCTGCGCGGCGAGCTTGGCATCCAGCCGGGTGAGGAGTGGGACAAGTGGGCGGGGCTGGGCGACAACCTCGCCGCGCGGCTAGAGGCGTTGGTGAAGGCCAGCCCGATCGCCCGCAAACCCGCCGAGCATAAGGCGCCCGCCATCCCCGTACCCGCGCGCCTGCCGGTGCCCGAAGGCGCGGTGATCTCGACACAGGCGGCGTTCGGCAAGGTGCTCTACGATCTCGCCAAGTCCGACGCGCCGCTGGCTGACCGGCTGGTGACCACCGCGCCGGACGTAACGCAGACCACGAACCTTGGCGCCTTCGTCAACCAGCGCGGGCTGTTCCGGCGGCAGGAGCTCGCCGACGTGTTCCAGAAGGCGCGCATTCCCTCGGCACAGAAATGGACCGCGCATAATGCCGGCCAGCACATCGAACTGGGTATCGCGGAACACAATTTCTTCCTGCTGCTGACCTCGCTGGGCCTTGCCGCGCCGCATTTCGGCACGCGGCTGCTGCCGGTGGGGACGGTCTACGATCCGTTCATCGCCCGCGGCCTCGATGCGCTCAACTACGGCTGCTATCAGGACGCGCGGTTCCTGCTGGTCGGCACGCCTTCGGGCATCACGCTGGCGGGCGAGGGCGGGGCGCACCAGTCGATCAACACGCCGCTGATCGGGATGGGGCAGCCGGGGCTGGAGAGCTTCGAGCCCGCCTATGCCGACGAGGTCGCGCTGATGATGCGCTGGGCCTTCGCGCATATGCAGGCAGATGACGGTAGCTCGGTGTACCTGCGCCTCACCACCCGCCAGATCGCGCAGCAGGCGCGGGATGATGATGCGTGGGAGGCGGATGCGCTTGCGGGGGCTTACTGGCTGCGCGAGCCTGCTCCCGGAGCCACAGCCGCGATAGCATACTGCGGCGCGGTGTCGCCCGAGGCGCTGGCCGCGTGGGAACAGCTGCAGGACGACATCCCCGGCCTCGGCCTGCTTGCGGTGACCTCGCCCGATCGGCTGCACCGTGAGTGGTCCACCGCCCGCGCTGCGCGTTGGAACGGCGGAGCACGCAAGGTCAGCCACATCGAAAACCTGCTCGGCCAGCTCGCGCCGGGCGCGGGGCTGGTGACCGTGCTCGACGGATCGCCTGCCGCACTGTCATGGCTCGGCGGGGTCAAAGGCCAGCGCGTCAGCCCGCTTGGCACAGACCGTTTCGGCCAGACCGGCGATCTTATCGACCTCTACGCCGCTTACCGCCTCGACACGCACGCGATCATCGATGCGATGGCTGAGCTGTTCCTGACCTGAGCCCGGCTCAGGCGCTCGCCAGCCGCATCAGGTTCGCGACCGCCATCGGCCCGGTCTGGCGCATTTCCTGAAGCACCACGATGCGCGCGGCATCGCTGCGGTCCACCGCGGCGGCGACCTTGCTGAACCCGTCGAGGCGGCTCTGGCGGATCCACGTCCCCAGCCTCTCGTCACCGAACCACGCGCCCTGGTTCATCAGGTTGATGATGTTGGTGGTCAGGTAGCCCTTCATGTCCTGCGGGAAGGGCACCGTGCGGCACAGCGCGTTCTTGGCATCGTCGCCTTCGTAATGCGTTTCGACGAACGCGATCAGCGCCGCCGAGAAGCACGGCTGCGGCACGCGCACCAGTTGCGGCACGATCCGGTCACCCTGAAAGATCGGCTGGGCCTCGCGCGGTTCGACCGCAGACGCGGTGCAATCGATGTACAGCGCGTTCGGCACGGCAGGCTCGGCGGCGTCCTCCAGCTCGATTGCGGTGGGCGTGATCGCTGTGACCCGCCCCTTGCGCACCACATTGGTGACGCGGCGCAGCTCGGCGATTTCGGCCTCGGAAATGGTGGCGTAGTGGAACATCGTCGGCGTCACCGCCGGGTCGATCCGCAGCATCATGCCTGCATCCTCGAGCCGGGCGAAGATATCATCAGGCGAGGTGCCTTGGGCAAAGGCGCGCATCTGGGAGAGCTGGCCGCCGAACACCGCGTCGAAGAATTCCGCGCCGGGCTGGGTGCAGGTGCGGTTGATCAGCCAGCTCTCACGCGGCTTGACCCACTGGATTGCGTCCGCAGGCGTACCCATCGCCAGCAGCCAGCCGACCGCATCCATCGCGGTCTTGCCTGCGCCCAGCACCACGAAGCGTTCGGGCCGATCAGGGGTAAGCCACAGGCGGGCGAGCTGGCCTGGGGGCAACATCCGCACGCCGTCCGCCACGGTAAAGCGCGGCGTGTGATTGGCGGGGATGACGGGGGCGTTGTGGGCGGATTCCACCGTCTTGCGGCGCACCGTCACCTGCGCTTCCTCGCCCGACATCAGCGAGACAACGCGGCCCTCACCGTGGTGCTCGGACATCGGCAGATAGGTGACGCGGCCCGACGGCAGCAGCTTCTGGCGCATCACCTTGTCGTAATAACCCGTCACCTCCGCGCCCGAGGCCAGCTCGTAAAGTCCCGCATTGGCGCCGTGCGTGTCCTTGCGGTTCTCGCCGAGGCTCAGCGAATTGACCCCGTAGAAGGCCGAGGGCTGGTGCAGCGCGACGAAGGAATAGGCGTCGTTCCAATGCCCGCCGGGCCGCGCCTGCCTGTCGACGATCGTGACGTGGGCATCACTTTCGGCGATGATCGTGTCGGTAAAGGCCATGCCGACGGCACCGGCGCCGATGACGAGGTAGTCGGTTTCGATCTGGCGCATGGCGGTCCTGTTGCGATCTGAAAGATACGGCGGCGAGGAGCGTCGTCGATGCTGCCTCGCCGCGATATCGCTCTATTTGGCAGGCCCGTCCACCGCCACCAGATTGTCGTCCGAATTCCGGTCGATGGTGAAGTTGTACGGGTCGATCCCTGCAAACTTCGGTTCCTTGGCGGTGATCACCTCCACCACCTGGCTCCCGGCGCGGATCGGATAGCGCCGCATCGACAGCACATCGGCCTTCTGGAACGCGCCAAACTCGGGCCGCGCGGTGAAGACGCCGACCTCGATGTTCTCGGCAAGGCTGGCGGGTTTCTCGATACCCTTGCTGTCGGCATAGAACTTGCCCGCCTCGATGGTGATGCGCGTTTTCCAGCGCCCGTCGGCCATCTTGGTGGCCGCTGCCGACTTGGTTTTCAGGTCGTAGACGGTGATCTTCTCGAACAGGTCGGTGATCAGCGCTTGTTGTTCGGGGGTCTTGGCCTCCTTGCGCAGCTCGGCGATCAGGTCGAGGCTGCGCGGATAGGGCGCACCCTTGAAGCGGTAGGTGGCCACGAGGCGCGACAGCGCGCGGTTGACCGCATCCTCGCCCAGCCGCTGCTGGAGCAGGTACATGACCAGACTGCCCTTGCGGTAGTGGATATATTGCTGGTTCTCGACCCGGATCATCGGCTGTTCGCCAAGCACGTCGCCCTTGCGGCCGCCAAGGTAGCGGTCGAGCTCGAACTTGAGGAAGCGGCGGATCTTGTCCTCGCCGTACAGCTGCTTCATCACCATCAGCGCCGAATATTGCGCCAGCGTTTCCGACAGCAGCGTCGCGCCCTGCATGTCCCCGCCGACGATCTGGTGCGCCCAGTACTGGTGCGCGACCTCGTGCGCGGTGACGTAGGTGACGTAGTCGATCTCCTCGGGATCGCGCACGTCGGCGGCAAAGCCGATGCTCTCCGAATAGGGCATGGTCCCGGCAAAGGCCTGCGCGAAGCTGGAATAACCCGGGAACTCGATGATCCGCGCATAGCCGAACTGGTAGGGCCCGAAGTTGCGCTGATAATAGCCCAGCGACGTATCCATCGCCTTGAGCATCGCAGGCACGTTCCAGGCATGCTTGGGATCGTGATAGACGCTCAGGCGGATCGGCCCGGACTGCGCCTCGGCGACGGCATAGCGGGCCGATTGCACCGAGAAGAAGTTGAGGATCGGCGCGGGGCTCTGGAACACCGCGATGCGGCGGCCGCCCTTGACCTCGTCCGACACCTTGTTGCCCGGCGCGACCGGCACCTGATCGGCGGCGGTGCTTATGGTGATGCGCGAATTGACCCAGTCGGCGCCGATGTAATTCTCGCTCTGCGCGGAGGTATCCTCGAGCTTTGCGGTGCGCAGTTCGGCCGGGAGGCCCTGCCGCCGCCGCGCGGTGCGATCCTGCATCACGCTGTTGCGGTTCATACCGATGATCGGCGCAAAGGTGCCGTTGTTCACGAAGGTGCCGTTGTCGACGATGTCGGTCGCCGCGCCGCTATTGGTGAACCCGCGGCGCCAGACCTGCGATGCGAAGTCGAGCCGCGTCTTTGCCCCCGGCGCAAGCGGGGTGGCAAAGCGGTAGATGCGGTAGGCGTGGCGCTTGTCATGGCTGGAAAGCGTGGCGCCCGCGATGTCGAGCCGCGCAAACTCGACCTTGTCGTCACCCTGCCGGATATGCAGCTCGGTAATCGGCACGCCGCTGTCGTTGAGGAGGTCGTAGTGCCCCTTCACGGTCATGCGCCGCTCGTCCGGGAAGATCGCGACATCGAAGGCCACGTCTGTGACCGCCGGGCGCGGCAGGGTTTCGTACTTCAGGTATTTGCGTTCAAACTCGGCCATCCGCACCTCGACCTCGTCGGAGGTTTCGTAGGTGTTGAGGCCCTTGATGTTGTTGTTGATGACGAGGCCTGTACCGATCATCCCGGCGACTGCCGCAAGCGCGATCCCGGCCGACGGCAGGGTGATGCGCCGGGCGATGCCCTTGAGGCGCGGGCCGACGGCAACCACGGTGCCGCGCGGCCAGGCCCAGTGGGCAAAGACCATGATCAACACGCCGAAGCACGCCCAATAGACGCGCGCAATCGCCGCACCCGCCCAGAAACCGCCGGTGCCGTTCATGTCGCTCAGCGGCTCGGCAGGCGTGCCGCCGAAGCTGTAGAGCATGTTCGAATAGCCGAGGTTCGACATGAAGATGCGGACCAGGAACCACACCAGGAACAGGCCCCAGCCGACATATTTGTTGGGGCTGAGCACCTGGAAGAACACCGCCAGCACCGCAATCAGCAGCAGGTCGACGCTCTGCGGGATCACGAAGGCCGAAAGGTACAACCCGACATCGATCGCCGCCGCGCCCTTGGCCAGCTGGTAGAGCAGGCCCGCGACCATGCCCGCCATCGACATCGCGAACAGCACGATGAAGATCGCGAGGATCTTGGGCACGAACATTGCCCACGGCGGGACGGGGGTGGCATCGATGATTTCGTTGATCTTCACATCGCGCTCACGCCAGACCAGCTCGCCGCCGAAGAACACCGCGATAATCAGGCTGAACAGCGTCAGGCTGCCGATCACGGTGGTGATGACATTCGCGGTCAGCGGGTAGGAAGGCGTGCCGAACACCGTCTGGCCGAACACCAGATTGACGCTGGCGAAGATCAACGCCAGCGGCAGCAGGACGATGAAGCCGGGGCTTTTGATGACCATCAGCACCTCGGCCCGCAGCCGCAGCCCGAAACTGGCGAGCGCATGGCCGAAACCGAAGGTGCGGTTCACTGAACCCGTGAGGACTTGCGGCGCGATGCTTTCGGCCTTCGCGGTGCGCGCAGCCGCCTTCGCCAACCGCCGCAGCTGCCAGCGCGACGGGGCGCGCTCGGTCATGCTGAAGCGCAGCCACGCGATACCGAGGAACAGCGCCGAGAGGCCCATCACGAACACCCGGTTGAAGACCAGATTGCCTTCGAACGGGATCAGCCGCGTGTTCATCTCGGCCGCGGTCCAATAGCGCGAAGCCTCGCCGATCGCGCCTGTGCCGAGCGGTTCGTAGCGCGCCACCGCGTCTTGCCACGACGGGTCGCTCGACAGCAGGATGTTGACGGTGAGGTAGCCCATCACCAGCACCACCACGCCGATATAGCTCGCCAGCATCGACCGGGTGACGGTCGCAAGGCTGAACAGCAGGGCCGAGGACAGGATCAGGTTGGGGATGGCGACGATGAGGAACGGCCAGGCATAGACGGCAAAGCCGCCGGGGCCGACCGTCTCCGGATCGACCCACGGCATCGCCGCGCCCAATGCAATGCCGAGCGGCAAGGCGATGTAGCCGATGATCGCGATGGCAAGGCCGCCAAGGAAGCGCCCGGCCAGAAACTGCGTGCGGCCCACCGGCGTGGCGCGGATCATCGGGCCGAATTTGGTCACATCATCGCGCACCACCGCATTGGCGACGAACGAGGTGATGACGAACAGGTAGAACAGCGCAAACACCGCCAGCGCAAAGGTGACGGTAAACGGCGAGTTTTCATGCACCGCGCCCGGCGAGCCGAAGCTCACAGCGTCGCTGGCGGCAAGGCCGAAGCCCATCAGGAAGAAGATCGCGGCCGAGACCCAGAACACCGGGTTCTTGAGCTGGTAACGGATTTCGAACGCAGCGAGGCTGGCGGTCAGCATGGTTCTGGCGCTCCCTTACGCGGCTTGCGCGGCGGGGGCGCGGCGCGTTTCGGCAAGGGTCGCGAAGTACACGTCCTCGAGCCCGCCGGAGACCGGCGCGAAGCCTTCGGGCTGGTTGTCGGCCAGCACGTGCACCACGATGTCGCCCGCAAAGAAGCGGTGCGAGATGACCTCGTATTGCGCCTGCATCTCGGCAAGCTGGGTGTGCGGCACGGTCTTCTGCCAGACCCGCCCTTGGGTGGAGCGGATCAGATCATGCGGCGCGCCTTCCAGCCGCAGCTTGCCGCCCGCCAGCACCGCCATGCGCGGGCACAGGTCGGCCACGTCGTCGACGATGTGGGTCGACAGGATCACCACCACATTCTCGCCGATTCCGGCGAGCAGATTGAGGAAACGGTTGCGTTCTTCGGGGTCGAGGCCCGCGGTCGGCTCGTCGACGATGATCAGCGCAGGCTCGCCGATCAGCGCCTGCGCGATGCCGAAGCGCTGGCGCATCCCGCCCGAAAAGCCCGCGATCGCCTTGCCGCGCACCGCCCACAGGTTGGTCTGGTTGAGCAGATGCTCGACCATCGTCTTGCGCTCACCGGTGTTGCTCACGCCCTTGAGCACCGCCATGTGATCGAGCATCTGGTATGCCGAAACGCGCGGGTAAACGCCGAAATCCTGCGGCAGATAGCCGAGCGTGCGGCGCAGCCGGTCAGGCTCTGCCAGCACGTCGATATCGCCGAAGCGGATGGTGCCTGCCGTGGGCGCCTGCAAGGTCGCGATGGTGCGCATCAGCGTCGATTTGCCCGCACCGTTCGGCCCCAGCAGCCCGAACATTCCCTTGGGGATCGACAGGCTCACATTGTCGAGCGCGTGGGTGCCGTTGGGATAGACATGGCTGACGCCGCTGAGTTCAAGCATGGAAATGGAGCCCCCTGATGCGTAGTTACACCGCGCTATCTTAGCGCGCTTACGCAAGGGGCCAATCACATTGGCAGGATCATCCCCGTCATTCGTCGAACATCATCGCGCTTCGTCGGCGCGCATCGTCAGTCCAGGGGCGTCAACCCAGCGTCACCTTGTCATGGCTGAACGCCAGCCGCGTGGTCAGCAGCGCGCGGAAGGCGTTGTAGCCGCCGGTGCCGGGGAAGAAGGCGTGGAAGAACAGCTGCGGCGTGCCGTCCAGCCCCGGCGCGACCGAGGCGTGGCCGGGTGCCCACCATGTCTTGACCGACTTCAGCAGCGGCCCGTCCTGCTTGACGTAAGGCCCGAGCGGATGGTCGGCGACCGCAACGCCGATGCCGTAAGCGGGCGTGCCGAAGTCGTTGCCCGCGTAGAACATCCAGTAGCGCCCTTCCTGCAGCGTCACCCACGGACCTTCGATCAGGTGGCCTTCCCATTCCTGATCATTGGTCAGCACGATGGTGTCGGTGCCCATCAGTTCGCCGTTTTCGTCGAGGCGCTGGGCGTGGATCGGCGTGCTCATCGCGTCGTAGATGAAGTCGGCTTCGGGGATGTCCGACAGGATGGTGCGGACCCGCTCCCAATTGTCGAGAACCGCTTCGATCAGCGGCTGCATCAGGAAGAAGCGTTCCATCGGGCGGCGGGTCCCGGCCCACGGCTGGACCGCGGCGGCGAATTGCGCGGCGCGGCGCTCGGCGTCGTGGTCAAAGAGCTGGTTCACCAGTTCGGGGCGGCGGCGCAGCAGCCCAGCCAGCGGGCGCGGCCACACGCCGTTGGTGTCGCGCTTCCAGAACAGGTAGCGTTCGCCGTTCCCGTCGATGAAGATGTGGCTGTCGATCACCCCGCCGCTCAGCATCGGCTCGCTCGGATCGTCGAGGTAATTGGCGGTGTTGATCGCAAAGCCGCTCACCAGCGGGTGGCCGATATCGGTCCACGGGCCGGTCGGGTGCGGTGCCTTGGCCAGCCCGATGGCGAGCGCGTTGCTCCGCTGGCGGGCGGTGTAGACCAGCCAGTATTCTTCCCCGCACTTGGCCATTTCGGGCGCCCAGTAATCGCCCACGGTGCGGCCATGCGCGGTCCATTCGGGGGCCTCGCCCTCGGGAAAGACGAAGCCCTTGTGGGTCCAGGTCTCCAGATCGTCGGATTGCAGGATCGGGAAGGCATCGACCGCATCGTTCGAGGTGGCGACGAGCCAATAGCCCTCGTCAGTCTTGAGCACCGCCGGGTCGCCATAGCCTGCGGTGGTGCGCGGCGAGAGGTTTTCGAGGATCAGCGGGCGCCAGTCGGGCTCCAGCCGGTCGTCGATCGGGGCCGGGCGGTGGTGATGCACGCGGGTGCCGAAATCGCGGGCCAGCTCGCCGAAGAACACCGCGTAGTGGTTATGCTGGCCGGTGGGGATGCGGTAAGTCTTCACGGCATCGCCAAGCCGCACCGTGAAGCGCGTGGCAATGCCTTCGGCGACAGCGTCGACCGTAAAGGTTTCGATCGTGTCGGTGGTGTGCATCAGCATCCTCGTGACCCCTCGCCAAGGCCTGTTTTGTTATTTTATCTTATTTGTAAGATAAATGACGGAGGGGCATTGGCAAGCGCTTTCGGCCTTATGCCGCGCGCTCGGCGTCGGCGATCAGCGCTAGGACATCGTCGATCAGCGAGGTCATCGCAGCCCGCGCAGCCCCGGCATCGCGCGCTTCGATCGCGGTCAGTACAGCGCGGTGCTGCGGCAGGCTCGCGGTGCGGCCCTTGAAGCGGTTGGTGAAGCGGATCGAGGTGCGCAGCGCGGTCGACACCACATCGCCCAGCTGTGCGTAGAAGGGGTTGGCCGACGCTTCGAGGATCGCGATGTGGAAGGCGATGTCGGCCTCCAGCGGATCGTCGTCCCCCGCCTCGGCCGCGACCATCCGCTGGTAACCCGCCGCGATCCCCGCAATCCCCTCGCGGCTGGCTGCCTGCGCGGCGATGGCTGCCGCCGCCGGTTCGATCGCGATGCGCAGCTCGCTGAACTGGCGCAGCAGGTCGAGCGAGAACTTGCGCTCCAGCATCCAGCGCAGCACGTCGGGGTCGAACAGGTTCCAGGCGCGCGGCGGCTGGACGGTGGTGCCTTTGCGCGGGCGGGCGACGAGGAGCCCCTTGGCCGTCAGCATCTTGACCGCTTCGCGCGTCACCGAACGGCTGACTGCAAACTGCGCGGCAAGATCAGCCTCGGTCGGGAAGGGCGCGTGGTCATAGCGCCCGGTGACGATTGCCTTGCCCACCGCCTCCAGCAGCGCATAGGTGAGGTTGCGCCCGCCCCCCACGGGTTCCATTTTCATCATGCCCGCGCTGCCCCTTCTTGTTTTGCGCCGAAAATCGCAGATATCGCGGGGGCGTGCAATCTGGGACGCGCATCGCCGCTTGTCCCCCTGATTTTATCAGATAAGTGGCCGCGAGATGAAAAGCCCGCTTCCCCATCCTCCCTCGCGCGGCGCCCACCGCGCGGTGTTCGGCCACCTAGCCGACGGCGCGCCTGTCGAGGCGATCACCCTCGTCAATCGGCAGGGCATGAGCGCGACGATCCTCTCCTACGGCGCGACGCTGCAATCGCTGATCGTGCCGGACCGCGAGGGTGTGATGGCCGATGTAGCGCTCGGCTATGCGAGCCTCGCTGAATATCTCGGCCAGACGCAATATTTCGGATCGAGCGTCGGGCGGGTCGCCAACCGCATCGCGGGCGGGCGCTTCGTGCTGGATGGCGCAGCCTATGCCGTGCCGTGCAACAACGGGGCAAACGCGCTCCACGGCGGGCCGGAGGGCTTCGACAAGGCGCTTTGGGAGGTGGTCGAGGTCCGCTCCGTGCCCGAGCCGATGGTGCGCTTCAGGCATGTCAGCCCGCACGGCGACGGGGGCTTCCCCGGCGAGTTGACCGTGACTGCAACCTACACGTTAAGCGACGCGGGCGCGTTGACGATCGACTACGCGGCCACCACCGACCGGCCGACGATCGTCAACATGACCAACCACGCCTATTGGAACCTGGCGGGCGAGGGCGCTGATAGCGGCGTGATGGATCACGTGCTGATGATCCCCGCCGAACATTTCCTGCCGACCGATGCCGGGGCGATCCCGACCGGCGAGATCAGCCCGGTCGAAGCCACGCCCTTCGACTTCCGCCAGCCGACCGCCATCGGCGTCAGGGTGGGCGATACCGCGCACGCGCAGATCCGCATCGGATCGGGCTATGATCACAACTGGGTGGTGGCGCGCGCCCGCAGCGAGACGCCGCGGCTGGTTGCGCAGCTTGTCCATCCCGCCTCGGGACGCACGCTGGACGTGCGGTCGACCGAGCCGGGGGTGCAGTTCTATTCGGGCAATTTCCTCGATGGCAGCAGCACCGGCAAATCAGGCAAGTGCTACCGGGCGGGCGACGGCATCGCGCTGGAGCCGCAGATGTTCCCCGACACGCCCAACCGTCCGGAATTCGGCTCGATCCGCTTGGCCCCGGATGAGGCCTATCGCCACCGCATCGTCTTCAGCTTCGGCCTTACGCCGTAGCGGCCTCGACACCGGCGCAGGCAGCAAGGTAGCCGCGCTCCAACTGGAGCATCTGCGCTTGGCGCCACTGGGTGTGGCTGTAATCCACCTGAAGCTCAGGCGCGGCCTCGGCCTGCGTCTGAGGCGTGCGGGAGAGTGCGGCGGGATTGAAGCTGTGCCTGATCGCCATGTCGGTTTCCTTTGCGGGGCCGAAGCCGTCCTGACTTGGAGGCGAACAATCGCACGGGACAGGCGCGGCGATTCTATCCTGCGTTGCCCATAGGTCCGGCTTCGGCGACCGCAGGCACCGCTTCGTCAGCGCGTGTTTTCAAATGATAAGGCGACGGGCCGTCAGACGCTGACGTGGAACAGGCGCCCGACTGCGGCGGTGCTCGCCATCGCGAAGATGCCCCAGCCGATCACCCGCAAGGTCGCAGGCACCAGGGGCGCCCCGCCAGCCCGCGCGCCGAGCGCGCCAAGCACCGCAAGGCTGAGGATCGAGACAGCCACCACGACCGCGATGATCGAACCTATCGGTGCAAGCCACGCCGCGATCAGCGGCACGGCGGCCGCCGCGCTGAAGGTCACGCCCGATGCGAGCGCGGCCTGCAGCGGATTTGCGGCGAGGTGCTCGGAAAGGCCAAGCTCGTCGCGCACATGGGCATCGAGCGCGTCATGCGCGGAAAGCTCGCGCGCCACCATCGCGGCGGTCGCTTCGCTCAAACCCCGCGCGCGGTAGATCTCTGCAAGTTCGGCCTCCTCGGCAGCAGGCGCCTCGATCAGCGCTGCGCGTTCGCGGCGGATGTCGGCCCGCTCGCTATCAGCCTGCGACGAGACAGAGATATATTCCCCCGCTGCCATCGACATCGCGCCCGCGATCAGCGCCGCCGAGCCTGCGATCATGATCGCGCCGGGTTCCGGGGTCGCGGCCGCCACGCCGAGGATAAGCGAGGCGACCGAGATGATCCCGTCATTCGCCCCCAGCACCGCGGCGCGCAGCCAGCCGGTGCGGGTGACATAGTGCGTCTCGTCGGAATGGGCTTCGGCGTCTGTCATGCCTCAGCTTGGCGCTATCCCGCGCGCGAAGGCAAGCGCTGATTCGCCTTACCGAGCAGCCGTGGCCGCCGCGTAGCGCTCGGAGACCTTGCCCCAGTCGACCACCTGCCACCATCCGTCGAGGTAATCGGCGCGGCGGTTCTGGTGTTTGAGGTAATAGGCGTGTTCCCACACGTCGTTGCCGAGGATTGGCGTGCCCTTGGTCTCGGCCACGTCCATCAGCGGATTGTCCTGATTGGGGGTCGAGGTGACCTTGAGCTTCCCGTCAGCGCCGACGATCAGCCACACCCAGCCCGACCCGAAGCGGCCCGTGCCAGCGGCCTTGAAGGCCGCCTTGAATGTGTCGAAGCTGCCGAACTGCTGGGTGATCGCCGCCGTCAGCGCGGGCGACATCGCGCCGACCTGCGCGACCGGGGCCATCGTCTGCCAGAAGAAGGTGTGGTTCCAGTGCCCGCCCGCGTTGTTGCGGACCGCAGGCGTCTGCGTGCCTGCCTTTGCCACCAGCTCGTCGATCTTCATCCCTGCCAGTGCGGGGTTTTCGGCCACCGCCTTGTTGAGGTTGTCGACATAGGTCTGGTGGTGCTTGGAATGGTGGATGCGCATCGTTTCGGCATCGATCACCGGCTCCAGCGCCTCGTAGCCATAGGGCAGCGGGGCGAGGGTGAAGGCGGCGGGGGCGGGGGCCGAGGCGGGTGCGGGCGTGGTCGCGGCGGTGGTCTGGGCGCAGGCCGTGCCGGAGAGGGAAATTACGCTGGCAGCAAGCAGCAGCGGAAGGGCGGGGAGGCGCATGGGGGACTTCTCCTGATTCTGATTTGCGAAGGCGAATAGGGGCAGGATGCCGCCCGCGCGATGTGAATGCTTGCGATCTTTACAGCACGCAGCCGCCCCGGATGCAAATTCGACCAGTTGCCGCCGCCATCAGCCGGGGCGGGTGTGCGGCGACGGCGAGGTGCAGCGATTCTAGAGCCGTTTTAAAGTCGGTCCAGAAGCTTTTAGACCCCTTCCAGAGCGGTTTAGACCCCCTCTAGGCCCCTGTTAGACCCCCTTCAGACCTCCGCTATTTCGGTGTTTCACGTGAAACATCGGCTTGCCGAGCCTGAAACGCGACCATGTAGTCGACGATCTGCGGCACCGCCTCGGGATCGACCGGAGCTTTGTAGAGTGTGATCATCTTGGCAACGCTCGCCTCCCACTTTTCGCGCGGCACCTTGGGCTGCTGGAGCATGGTGGAGGGCGAATGGCAGGCAGTGCAGTTCTCCATCACCGCCCGACGGCCGGGGCCTTCGGGAAGCTCGATCGGATCGTCCGGCAGAGCGATGCTGGCGTCCTGAAATTGGACTTTCGGAGCGGCATCACAACTCGCCAGTGCCAGGGCGGCAAGAATGGGGAAAGCCGCTCTCATTGTGCCACCAGAGTGATGCGTTCGATCACGTTGCGGGCATAGCCGCTGGGGTTCCAGACGAGCGTTTCGGGCTGCACCGCGCCGTCCAAGTTGGTCGCTCTGACGCCGATTTCCGTCAGATTATCAGAGACCTGCGGCAGTGTCAGCGACCAGCGGCGCAAGGCATAGGGGCCGCCCTCGTCCGGGCCGAGGGTGCAGGGGATGGCCCGGCCCTTACCGACCAGATCGACCTTGGCGAGACCCGCATCCCCGCCCATCGCGATGCCCTCCAGCGTCAGCGGTTTGCCGAGCGCCACAACCCCGCCATCCGCATGGCTGGTGATGAAGCTGCGCGGCGGCATGGCGGTGATCGGGACGGTCGGGAAACCCTTGTCCCCCGGTTCTACCGCCACCATCGGCCAGCGGTAAGTCTCTGCGACGTAATGGCTTTCGTCCTCGCCCGTCAGCACCTCGATGGTCGAGAGCATCTTGACCCAATAGGTCGAAAACCACCCCGGCACCACGATCCGCAACGGGAAGCCGTGGAGGATCGGGAGCGGCTCGTCATTCATGCCCCAAGCGACCAGCACATCATCGCGCATCGCGATATCCATCGGAATGGACTTGATAAATTGCGGCCCGCCATCGGTCATCGGCACGTCGAGACCCGCGAAACGCACCCGTTTTGCCCCCTGCGCAACGCCCGCCTTGGCGAGCACATCCTTGAGGCGCACCCCGGTCCACTTCGCGCAGCCCATCGCGCCATTGCCCCACTGGGTGCCGGTCACGCGCGGCTCGGACAACCCGCGCCCGTTGCCCGCACATTGGTTGATCGCAACAATTTCAACGGTTTCGCCAGCAGACGCGATTGCGTCGAGGGTCAGCGACACCGGCGTCTTGACCGCGCCGCCCACCGCGACGCGGTGCTTGGCGGCGTTCACCTCGGTCGGCATCGCCCAGTTCCAGCGCACGAAGTGGCGGTCATTGGGGGTGATGGTGCCCTTGGCAAACACCTCCATCGGCGCTTCGAGCAGCGGGGGTCGGATGCGCTGGACGATCATCTCGCCCTTGCCTGGGAACTGCGGTGCGAGCGGCCTGAGGCTCGGCCCGCCGGGGAGGCCGAGGTCGACCAGTTTTTGGCCGAGCACCGGCCCCGCCAGCGCCGCACCGAGACCACCAGCACTGGCACCCGCGATCAGCGCGCGGCGGGTGAGCCTCGGCTCTCTCACGCGTCCGCCCCCTCAAGCCGCGCGATCAGTGCACCGACATCGGCGACCGCAAGATCGTAAGTCGCTATAAGTTCGGCAATATCGTCGACCCGCGCCATCTCGCCATCGTCGCGCAGGATCGAGCAGATCACCGCCGCATCGCCAGCGCCCGCAAGCCGGGCGAGGTCGATGGATGCCTCGCAGGCCGCCGCACGCTCCAGCACGCCGCCGTGCCGCGCGATCAGCGGGAAGACGTGGCCGGGCGAATGGATGTCGGCATGGCTCGCGCCCTCGGCGATCGCGACCTGCACCGTATGGGCGCGGTCGGCGGCGGAGATGCCGGTCGAGACGCCGTGCCCCGCCTCGATCGAGCGCGCAAATGGCCGTCCGGTCTGGCGCGCAGTGCCGGGGTTGACGAGGGTGAGGCCAAGCTGTTCGGCCTTCTCCGGCGTCACCGAAAGGCAGATCAACCCTCGGCCGTGGGTGGCCATGAAGTTGATCGCATCGGGCGTGATGTGCCGTGCCGCGATCATCAGGTCGATGTCACCGCCGCGCAGCCGGTCGCCCGAAATGACGACCATCCGCCCCGCGGCAATCGCCGCGAGAGCCGCGTCAAAGCCCGCAGGCATCACGCAAGGTCCCGCCCGGCGGCAAAGCTCTTGGCGCCCAGCACCACTTGCTTGCCGACCAGTTCGAGCTGCCCACGCGCGCGCTCGTCGAGGCACTCGCCATCGGGCGAGAACATCCCCTGATAGGTGCGGATCGTCGCGCCCATCGGGGTCGGCCAACCGCGCAGGGCGTGGGTGATCGCGCGCATGGTGAGCAGCGTCGACATCGACGCCTGATCACCGAACGCGGTGGCGATCAGGCCGACCGCGCGGCCATCGAGGTAGGGGCGTTCATCGCGCGAAAGGTCTTCGAGGTAATCGAGCGCGTTCTTGACCACGCCCGAGATCGTGCCGTGATAGCCGGGGGCGGCAATCAGCAGGCCATCGGCGGCGCGCACGGCTTCGACCATCTCGGCGCCCATCGCGGCATCGTGACCGGGGCCGCGATAATGCTGGAGCGCGGTCAGATATTCGCCGCCGAACACCGTCACCTCGGCCCCTTCGCCGGCGGCCACGCTGGCAGCGAGGCGCAGCGCCTGCTCGGTGGAGGAGCCGGGATTGACCGTGCCGCCGAGGGCTACGATGCGCGTCATGAAGTGGTTGTCCTTTCAGAGATGGTGGCGGCGAGCCGCGCGGTTTCGGGCGCGGTGAAGTGCAGGCCGAGCTTGGTGCGCCGCCATAGCACATCCTCGGCCGTCTGCGCCCATTCGGTGGAGACGAGGTAATCGACCTCGGCAGCGGTCAGCCCGTGGCCAAAATCCTCGCCGAGGTCGCTCGCCTGCTTGGCATCGCCGAGGAAGGCGAAGGCGCGGGTGCCGTAGAGGCGGATCAGGCGCTGCGCGTCGCGCGCGCTCAGGAACGGGTAGCGCTGGCTGAGTTCGCGTATCTTCGCAGGCGCTTCGGTCATACCGAAATCGCCGCCGGGGAGCGGGGCGCTGCCGGTCCACTCGGGTGCAGTGAGGACTGGGAGGAACGGCGCGAGCTGCTCCACCGCTTCGCCCGCCAAGTGCCGGTAGGTGGTGATCTTGCCGCCGAAGATGGAGAGCAACGGCGCGGTTCCGTCCGCGCCGCCATCAAGCTCGAAGCTATATCCGCGTGTCGCCGCCTCGGGCCGACCCGAGCCGTCATCGACCAGCGGGCGCACGCCGGAATAGGTCCACACCACGTCGGCAGGCGTGACGGGGGTGCGGAAATATTCGGAGGCGCCTTCGCACAGGTAGGCGATCTCCTCGGCGCTCGCCTTCACCTCGTCGAGGCCGCCCTGATGGTCGACATCGGTGGTGCCGATCAGCGTGAAGTCACTCTCGTAGGGGATGGCGAAGAAGATCCGCCCGTCGGGGAGCTGGAAGAAATAGGCGAAGTCGTGATCGAACAGCTTGCGGACAACGATGTGCGACCCGCGCACAAGGCGCAGTTTCTGCGTCGTCGGCTCACCTGCACGGCCCAGCAGGTCGAGCACGCGGGGGCCGGCGGCGTTGACCACGGCGCGGGCGTGGAAGGTTTCGCCGCCTGCGTCGATCCGCCAATGGTCGCCCTCGCGGGTGAGCGCGGTCACCTCGCAGCGGGTGCGCACCTCCGCGCCGCGATCCGCCGCGTCGCGGGCGTTGAGCACGACGAGGCGCGCGTCATCCACCCAGCCATCCGAATAGGCGAAGGCGCGGGTGTATTGCGGCTTCAGCGGCGCACCTGCCGGGTGGCGTGACAGGTCGACGCTTTCCGCCGAGGGCAGGCGTTTGCGGCCCCCGATATGATCGTAAAGGAACAGCCCCAGCCGCAGCAGCCAGCGCGGGCGCAGGCCGGGGCGGTGGGGGAGGATGAAGCGCAGCGGCCAGATGATGTGCGGCGCGATGCCCCACAGCACTTCGCGCTCTGACAGGGATTCACGCACGAGGGCGAACTCGTAATGCTCCAGATAGCGCAGCCCGCCGTGGATCAGCTTGGTGGAGTTGGACGAAGTGCCGGTGGCCAGATCGCCGCGTTCCAGCAGCAGCACCTTTGCCCCGCGCCCCGCCGCATCGCGGGCGATGCCAGCGCCGTTCACGCCGCCGCCGATCACCGCGAGGTCGAACACCTGATGCATCAGATCACCCACTCGGCAAAGGCGAGCGCGACGACCAGCGAGGCGATGGTCGCCGCCAGCACCGGCATCACCGAACGCCAGCCGAGTTCGAGCAGCAGGTCGGTCCGCGTGCGCATCGCGGTGGCGGTGACAGCGAGCAGCAGAAGCGTCTTTGAAAAGGTCAGCGCATAGCCTGCCAGAGCGGGCGGCATGGTCACGAGCGAATTCACCCCAACCAGCGCGAGAAACATGAGAATGAAGCCCGGCAGCACCGGCACCCGCGCACGGCCCACGCCTTCAGGCAGCGGCTGGACGCGGGCGATCCACAGGGCGGCAAGCGTCACCAGCGGGGCGAGCAGCGCCACGCGGGTCAGCTTCACCACTGTCGCCTGCGCGCCCGCCGCGTCCGAGACGGCAAAGCCTGCGCCGATCGCCTGCGCAACGTCATGGATCGACGCGCCGACGAGGAAGCCCGCCTGCGCATCGGTAAAGCCGAGCATCTGGGTGAGCGGCGGGTAGGCGATCAGCGCGATGGCCGAGGCGGCGGCGAGGATCACCAGCGTCAGCGTGAACTGCGCCTGGTCGACCCGCTCGCGCCCGATCACGCCGTAGAGGGCCAGCGCCGCCGAAGCTCCGCAGATCGCGGTCGCGCCCCCGCCGAGCAGGCCGATAGCGGGGCTCTGTCCGGTGATGCGCGCGGCCAGCAGCGCGGCGAACAGCGCGGCGCTCATCACCAGCGCAAGGCCCGCAAAGGGGACGATGCCCATCGCCATGACCTGCATCGCGGTGACCTGAAAACCGAGCAGCACGATCCCGGCGCGAAGGCCGTGGCGCGAGACCGCATCGAGGCCGTCATGGGTGCGCGGGTCCGTCGCGGCGAAATTGACCGCAAGGCCGATGAGCAATCCGGCGAGGATAACCGGCACGCCGTAGTTCTGCGCCAGCCATGCCGCAGCCGCGCCCGCGATCGCGCAGATCGCCGCGCCCGGCACGAAGCGCGACAGCGGCTTCCTCTCGGGCTTGGCGTCGGCAGCAGCAGCGGTGTCGGCGAGGATCATCTCGCCATACAGGTCGCCGGCATAAGCCTCGAAATCGGGGCGCGGATTGCGCTTCATGCCGGCTTGGCCCTAGTTTGTGTCTTGCGGTGTCATATCCCTACCGCGCGGACCCCCTCAATGCAACCGCACGGGGCCTCAGTCAAACGCGGACGGCACCTCCTCAGGGCGGCGGATCTCGGGGAGCAGCCACTGGAACCACGCGAGCGCGACGAGGTAGGACGCCGCAGCGAAGACGAACAGTGGGACGAAGCCGAAGCCCGCGTCCAGAACCCGTCCGGTGACGAGGCTGATCGCCACCCCGCCCATATTGCCCATGAACGCGCCGAACGCGGTCACGCGGCCCACCTTCGCGCCGGGCACCACGTCGGTGATGGTCGAGAAGATCGACAGCGAGAAGCCTTGGTGTCCGGCCATCACCACTCCGATCATCACCGCGACAGGCCAAAAGGAGTTGAGTGACAACACCAGCGGCAGCGGCAGCACGACGAGCGCGCAGACCAGCATCACGCCCTTGCGCACGCGGTTGGGGCTCACCCCAGCCTCCAGCAGCCGGGTCGAGGCCCAGCCGGCGAGCAGTGCGCCGAGGCCCGATCCGGCAAAGGCGATGGCGAGCGGCACGGCGAGCTCGAGCGTCGAGAGGCCGAATTCCTTGCGGTAATAGTCGGCGAGCCAGAAGTTGATGAACCACCAGGTCATGTCCGACAGCGCCTTGGCGACGACAATCGCCCAGGTCTGGCGGTTCATGAGGATCGGGCCGTAAGCGGCGCTCCCCGCTTCGTCGGCGGCGGTGGCCGTGCTGCTGCGCTCGTTCAGCTGCGCGATCCCGCGCGCCAGCCACATCCATGCAAAGAGCGAGATCAGCCCGCCGATCCCGCCTGCCACCAAGGCCCCGCGCCAGCCCACGCTGAGCGCCAGCGCCGGGATGACAAACGGCATCGCAATCGTCCCCGCACCCGCCAGCATCGTGGCGAAACCGAAGGCGAAGGAGCGTTTGTCGGGCGGAAACAGGCTCGCCACGGTCTTGATGGTGAGCGGGGTCTGCACCGCCTCGGTCACGCCAAGGCCGACGCGGGCTGTGACCACCTGCCACGTCGTCAGCGCCCAGCCGTGGGCGATCGCGGCAAAGCTCCACGCCGTAGCCCCGACCTGCATCGAGCGATTGACCCCCAGCCGGTCGACCAGCCAGCCGGTGAACAGGAAGGCGAAGGCGGCGGAGAACTGCGTGACCGCCGCCAGATCGCCGAAGTCGCTGTCGGTCCAGCCGAAGTCGTCCATCACGTCGGGCTTCAGGATGGCGATGATCGGCCGGT
Organism: uncultured Alphaproteobacteria bacterium; assembly: GCA_963765775.1. Taxonomy (GTDB): domain Bacteria; phylum Pseudomonadota; class Alphaproteobacteria; order Sphingomonadales; family Sphingomonadaceae; genus Erythrobacter. Next base: position 546,308 of record CAVXXQ010000003.1, on the reverse strand, counting down.
CCATCGCGTTGAACACGCCCGCGATGCACAGCACCGTAAACAGCGACCAGCGCAGGCGGGCGGACAAGGTGGAGTGGGTATCGGCGGCCATCAGGGATGTCTCCTAGGGCAGGGCGAGGCCGGCGCAAAGAGGGCCGCCGGATCGCTCCGGCGGCCCTTCTGCGATTAGCTCGGGCAGTGCAGGCTCAATTGGTCCTGACGCGCAGCGACACCCCGACATAACGATCCGCATCGCGCGGGATCTGGAGCCGCTGGAGGTTCGACAGGTTGACCGTCACGTAGCTGTCATCGAGGATGTTGCGGACGTGGAAGGTCAGGCGATACTTGTCGTCCGGGTCCGACACGCCGACCGACGCATTCCACAAGCCGTAAGGCGCAATCCGGGTCGCAGCCGCCTGGCCGAGATCGGAATACTGGGTGCTGGTGTGGCGGTAATCGGTGCCGAGGTAGAGTGTCGCCGCATCGCCGAGGTTGGTCTCGTAATCCGCGCCCAGCGTGTAGACGAACTCGGGCGCGAAGGGCAGCACGGTGCCGTTGCGCGCGTCGGGCGCGTTTGTCTGCGGGTTGGGGTTGAAGCGCTTGACCTTGGCATCGGCATAGGCCGCGCTGGCGCGGAAGTTGAGGCCGCTGACCGGGCTCACCACGAGATCGGCTTCGAAGCCCTGGCTCTTGATCGTCCCGGCGTTGGTCAGGTTCGACACCAGCGAGTTGTTGACCAAGAAGAAGTTGTTGGCCTGGAACCCGTCATATTCGACCGTGAAGGCGGCAAGGTTGAGCTGCACGCGGCGGTCGAAGAACTGCGACTTCAGACCGATTTCGAAACTGTCCGAGGTTTCCTCGGTGAGCGGCACCGCGTTGTTGGGCGCGACGTGGTTGAAGAACACGTTGAACGCCGGACCCTTGTAGCCGCGGGTGTACGATCCGTAGAGCATCACGTCATCGGTTGGCGAGAACTGCAGCACCGCGCGGCCCGACAGGTTGCCGTTGTCGGTCGTGCCGCGCGACGTGTTGCCGTTCACGCCGCCCGCGCCGACATTGACGATCCCCGGGCCGGTCGCCGGCAGGCCGTTGGTCGCGTTGGTGCCCGGCCCACGGGTGTGGGTGAACGACAGGTCATCCCACGTGTAGCGCAGGCCGCCGATCACCGCGAGCTGCTCGGTCAGCTTGTAGGTCGCCTGGCCGAACAGCGCGAAGTTCTTGATGGTGACGTCGCTGTCGCCCACCGCCACAGGGAAGATCGTGTTGACGGTGTCGGCGAGATTGCACGGCTGTCCGCCCGTTGCCGACACCGGCAGGGTAGAGGACGCGCAGGTGATCGCCCGGCGGGTGAAATCCTGACGGTTCTTCGACTGCCATGCGAAGGCGCCGATCTGGTAGAAGAACGGCTTCGACTGATCCGAGGCAATGCGCGTTTCGAGGCTGATCTGGTTGGTGCGCACGGTGCCGGTGTCGGTCTGCTGCGGCGTTCCGACCAGAGCGCGCGGCAGGAAGTCGGCCTCGCGCACTTCGAGGTTGGACCAGTTGCGGTAGCCCGCGATCACGCTCAGCGTGTGGCTTTCGCCAATGTCGAAATCGCCGTTCGCGGTGAAGCTCCACTGGCTGTCGTCAGTGGTGGTGTCGACGTTGTGGTTGACGAAGCGCTGGTTCTCGCCGTTGGCGTTGCCGCCGGGCAGGCCGAGCTCGGCATCGAGCACCGCGCCGCGGCTGATGCCGGTCACGTCGGCGCAGCAGTCGTCGTTTGCCTTGAAGTAGTCGGCGATAAAGCGGAGGCGGGCCGGGCCGTCATCATAGTCGACGATCGCGCGCACGCCGTATTGTTCGTACCCGTTGACCTGGCGGTTGCGGCCGCCGTTGATGTTGGTGATGTTGCCATCATAGGTGCCGTAGAAACCGGTGAGGCGGGCGGACAGCGTGTCGGAGAGCGGGCCAGCGAGCGAGCCGCGGAACCGGTATTCGTCGCCCTCGAAAGCCTCGGCCAGCACTTCGGACTGGAAGCTGCTCGTGCCGCCCTTCGAGACGATGTTGATGAGGCCGGCGCTCGCGTTCTTGCCGAACAGCGTGCCCTGCGGGCCGCGCAGCACTTCGATGCGTTCCAGATCGACCAGCGCGGCAAAGGCTTGGCCCGAGCGGCTCAGCACCACGCCGTCAACGACGGTGGACACGCTTGGCTCGGCACCGATCGCGAAGGAGATGGTGCCCACGCCGCGCATCACGATCGCGCTGTTGGCGCTGGTGGTGCCCTTGCGGAAGTTTACGGAGGGGACGAGGGTGGCGATGTTTTCGAGGTTGCGGACCAGCGCTTGATCGAGCCGGTCGCCCGAGACCGCGGTCACCGCGATCGGCACGTCCTGGACGTTTTCCTTGACCTTCTGGGCGGTGACGATGATTTCCTCGACCTGCGCCATCGCCGGTGCGGCGGAGGCGAGGGCCAGCGAACTGGCGGAAATGGCAAGCGCCTTCAGCGTATAGGCGCGCGCAATTCGGGTGGTGGCCGACATGATGTTCTCTCCCCTTGCATGATCGGTTTTTCGTTCGGGCGACGTCAAAAATGCTTGGCAAGATCATCGCCCGTGCGGTCGATCTTTGGCCCGTCGGGTTGCGCTGTCTGTCGCATTCTGTCAAGCGGTGTCACAACGGGCGAAGGGACAGCCCGGTGCAAGGATTGAGGGATTTGGTGGCGCGGCTGGAGGCACGTGAGGACGGTTTCGACCTGCTGCTGGCAGGCGTTCCGATCCTGCGCCATCACTCCGAAAATTCCGCAATTTCCGTCGCTTCCGGCGATCCGCAGGTCACGATGGTGCGCGGTAACTTCCGGCTTCATGACACCACTGTGGCAGGAGCGCCACTCACCGTCAGCAATCGCGAATCCGACACGGCTGTGACGCTGACCAGCGCGGATGAAGCCGAGCGGGTCGATGTGTGGCTGGATGGCGAGCGCCTGTTCCTGTCGTCCCGCGGCCGCGACCGCATGACACTCGATTTCACGTTGGGCGAGGGCGACATCCTGTGGGGCGGGGGTGAGCAGATGAGCCACCTTGTCCTCAATGGCCGCACGTTCCCGCTGTGGACCAGCGAGCCGGGCGTCGGCCGTGAACCCGGCACGCACCTCACCGATCAGGCGAGCGCCGACGGAAGCTTCGCGGGCGGGGACTACTGGACGACCAATTATCCCGAACCGACCGTGCTGTGCTCGGGCGGATGGGCGCTGAGCCTCATCAATAGCGAATATGCCGAGTTCGATGCGACTGAGGCCGGGCGGCTGCGTATCCATGTGTGGGCGAGCCATGTGGCGATCGACCTGTTCGAAGGCATGCCTGCCGACCTCACCCGAAAGCTGGGCGCACGTTTCGGCCCGCGCCCTGCGCTCCCCGAATGGGCGTATGGCGGGGCCATCGTCGGCCTCAAGCAGGGTGAGGCCTCCTTCGAGCGGTTGGAAAAGCTGATCGGCGCGGGCGCTGCCATTTCGGGCCTGTGGTGCGAAGACTGGGTCGGCATCCGCGAGACCACCTTCGGCCGCCGCCTGTTCTGGGACTGGCAGTGGAACGCCGAGCGCTATCCCGACCTGCCCGCCCGCATCGCCGCGCTGAAGGCCAGCGGCATCCGCTTCCTTGGCTATGTGAACCCCTATCTCGCGGTCGACGGCCCGCTCTACCCCGAAGCTGCGGCCAAGGGCTACTTCGCCCGGTGTCTGGACAGCGACGAGCCCTATGCGATCGACTTCGGCGAGTTCCACGCGGGCGTCGTCGATTTCACCAACCCCGCCGCTGCCGAATGGTTCGCCGAGGAAGTGATCGCCAAGCGGATGCTCGATTTCGGGCTCGACGGCTGGATGGCGGACTTCGGCGAGTATCTGCCCACCGACCTCAGGCTGTTCAGCGGCGATCCGATGCAGGAACACAATCGCTGGCCGGTGCGCTGGGCCGAGGTCAACGCCCGCGCGGTCGCCTCACGCGGCAAGACGGGCGAAGTGCTGTGGTTCATGCGCGCCGGGCACACCGGGGTGCAGGCGCATTGCCCCTTGCTGTGGGCGGGCGACCAGTCGGTCGATTTCAGCCGCCATGACGGGATCGGCACGGTGATCACCGCCGCGCTGTCATCCGGCCTTGTCGGCAACGCCTTCAGCCATTCCGACGTCGGCGGTTATACCAGCCTGTTCGGCAATGTGCGGACCGAGGAGCTGATGCTGCGCTGGTACGAGCTGGGCGCCTTCAGCCCGGTGATGCGCACGCATGAGGGCAACCGTCCGGACGACAACTTGCAGATCGACAGCACGCCTGCGCTGATCGAAGGCTGCGTGCGCTGGAGCCGCGTCCATGCGGCGCTCGCTCCCTATGTGCAGCACCTCGTCGCCGAAGCGCAGGCGAGCGGCCTTCCCGCCCAGCGTGCGCTGTTCCTCCACTATCCCGATGACCGCGAGACCTTCACGATCCAGGACCAGTACCTCTATGGCAGTGACGTCATGGTGGCACCGGTGATCGAAGCGGGGGCGGTAATGCGGACAGTCTATCTACCGAGGGGCGAGTGGAAGCACCTGTGGAGCGGGAAGGACTACGCTCCCGGCTGGCACGATGTGCCCGCACCCGTCGGCGAGCCACCGGTGTTCATCCGCCAAGGTAGCGCCTTTGCGCCCCTGTTCGCGGAAATCGCCGCATGAGCCGCGCCAACATCCGCGATGTGGCCGCCCGCGCGGGCGTGGCGGTGAAGACCGTCAGCCGCGTCCTCAACGGCCATCCTTACGTGAGCGATGCCCTGCGCGAGAAGGTGCAAGCGGCGGTGGCCGAACTCGACTTCCGCCCCTCGGTCGCGGCGCGCATCCTGTCGGGCGCCAAGTCGGGTCAGGTCGCGCTGATCTACGACAATCACAGCCCCTACTATATGTTCCAGATCCAGAAGGGCTGCTGGGAGGTGTGTCAGGAGGCGGGCATCCGTCTGCTGGCGCAGCCCGTGGACGTCGCCGATCCGCGCGTCGGCGACCAGGTGCGCGGGCTGGTGAGCGAAACCCATGTCGATGGCATCATCCTCTCCTCCCCCGTCACCGATTGCGATCCGGTGCTGCGCGCGCTGGAGACGATGGATGTGCCGTTCATCCGCATCTCGCCCGGCACCAACCACGCGCTGACGTCGAGCGTGTTCATGGACGACGCGCAGGCCGCCGACGACATGACCACGCATCTCATCAATGCAGGCCACCGCCGGATCGGGTTCATCAAGGGCCACACCAACCACATGGCCTCCGACGACCGATTGTTCGGATACCGCCGCGCGCTCGACCGTGTGGGCATCCCGTTCGAGCCGAACCTCGTGGTCGACGGCGAATTCGATTTCGACTCTGGCGTGGCGGGGGCCAAAGTGCTGCTCGATCAGCCGAATTGCCCCACCGCGATTTTCGCCTCGAATGACGATATGGCTGCAGGCGTGCTCGCCGTGGCGCATGACCGCGGCATCAACGTGCCGCTCGATCTGTCGGTGGCGGGTTTCGACGATACCACGCTGGCGCGCACCGTCTGGCCGCCGCTCACCACTATCCGCCAGCCGATGGCCGATCTCGCCCGCACGGCGACCCAGATTTTGATCGCAGGCGGGGGCATCACCCACAAACGCCTGCCGCATGAACTCGTGGAGCGCGCCTCGGTCGCTCCCCCAAAGAGGAACCCCTGAATGAGTGAACTGCCCCTGCCGCCCGCCACCCGCCAGCTTGGCGCGAGCGGTATCGAAGTGTCCCCGCTGGCGTGGGGCATGTGGCGCCTGGCCGAGAATGGCCGCACCGCTGCCGATGCCGCCCAGCTGGTGCACACGGCGCTGGAAGCGGGGATCACCTTCCTCGACACCGCTGACATTTATGGCTTCGACGGCTCGGCAGGTTTCGGCGATGCCGAGGCGCTGCTGGGCGAGGTGCTGGCCGCCGACCCCTCCTTGCGGGGCCGCATGGTGCTGGCGACCAAGGGCGGGATCATGCCGCCGCTCCCCTATGACCAGAGTGCGGCGTACCTGCGCAGCGCGATCGACGCCTCGCTGACGCGCCTCAAGGTCGACAGCGTCGACCTGTGGCAAATCCACCGCCCCGATATTCTCGCCCACCCGCAAGAGACGGCGCGCGTGCTGGATGATGCAGTGGCGAGCGGCAAGATCCGCAGCCTCGGCGTCTCCAACTTCACGCAAGCCCAGACCGCCGCGCTCCAACATTTCCTCGGCAACAAGCTGGCCACGACCCAGCCGGAGATCAGCCCGCTGCGGATCGACTGCTTCGAGAATGGCGAGTTCGATCAGGCGATGATGCTGGGCCTCACCCCGATGGCATGGTCGCCGCTCGGCGGCGGGCGTCTGGCAGCCCCCTCGACACCGCGCGAGCATGCGGTGGCGGCGAAGCTCGACACCGTGGCCGCAGCGCAAGGCGTCTCGCGCACGGTGGCGGCCTATAGCTGGCTGATGGCGCACCCCGCAGGGATCGTGCCGATCATCGGCTCGCAGAACGCGGAGCGGATCGCGGAAGGCGCACACGCGCTCAACGTGCGCTGGACCCGGACGGATTGGTACGCGGTGCTCGTCGCCGCACGTGGTGTCCCTTTGCCATAAGCACCCACCCCCGTTCGTGCTGAGCTTGTCGAAGCACCGTCCTTCTTGGATCGCACGGGGAAAAGAGAAATGCAGCCCTTCGACAAGCTCAGGGCGAACGGAAATTGGGATGGGAACTAAGCCATGACTGACCAGCAACAATGCGAAATCGCGTGGTTTTCCGCGCTGTGCGATGATGATTACGAGTTCCTCGGCGTGCCCGATCCCTATCTGCAATCCAGCTGGGAGCATTGCCGCAACATCGTCACCCGCGCCGAAGAGGGCGGGTTCGACAATATCCTGCTGCCCTCGGGCTACCAGCTGGGCGTCGACACCACGATCTTCGCGGCTGCCGTGGCGACGCAGGTGCAGCGCATCAAACTGCTGTGGGCAACGCGCATGGGCGAGGACTGGCCGCCGCAGCTGGCGCGCCGGATCGCCACCCTCGACCGCATTCTCGGGCCGAATGCGGCGGGCACCGGAGGGCGATTGAACGTCAACATCATCTCCTCGGACATGCCGGGCGAGAAGATCGAGAGCGGTGCGCGCTACCGGCGCGGCACCGAGATCATGAAAATCGTCCGCACGCTGCTGAACGGCGAGCATCTCGATTTCGACGGCGAGTTCTACAAGCTGAAGCTCGACCCGCCGCGCATCACCACGCTCAATGGCAAGTGCCCGCCGTTCTACTTCGGCGGCCTCAGCCACGAAGCGCGCGAATGCGCCGCCGAGGCCTGCGACGTCTACCTGATGTGGCCCGACACGATGGACAAGGTGCGCGAGACTATCGCCGACATGAAGGCCCGCGCCGCCAATCATGGCCGCACGCTGAAGTTCGGCTACCGCGTCCACGTGATCGTGCGCGATACCGAGGACGAGGCGCGCCACTACGCCGACCGCTTGCTGTCGAAGCTCGATGACGAGGCGGGCCGCGCGATCCGCGAGAAGAGCCTTGATGCCAAGAACTACGGTGTCCAGCGCCAGCAGGAACTGCGCGGCGCGGCGGACGGCGATGGCTTCGTCGAGGAGAACCTGTGGACCGGCATCGGCCGCGCGCGGTCAGGCTGCGGGGCGGCGATTGTCGGAAAGCCTGATCAGGTGCTCGCCAAGCTGCGCGCCTATCAGGCCGAGGGGATCGAGGCGTTCATCCTGTCGGGCTACCCGCATATGCAGGAAGCCGATCTGTTCGCGCGGCATGTGCTGCCGCATATCCAGCATGGGCCGCTGATGATGTAACTCCCCCGCCCCGGGCTTGACCCGGGGCCCAGCTCACTTGCTTGCTCTACGTGGCGGAAGGATAGCTGGACCCCGGGTCAAGCCCGGGGAGACGGAATTAATCCAACACCCCGCCACCCCCCAAATGTTGGACGCTTTCAGAGCCCCCTTGCGCGACTCCAGCGCGGTCTAGACCCCTGTTAGACCCCCTTTAGCCCCGTTTAGCCCCCCCTTAGATGGCCCCCAATCGGTGTTTCACGTGAAACATTCCCCTACTGCAGGGCCGCCTCCGTAAACGGCCTGCGATTATCCTCTTTTCCGCGTCCGCAGGGCATGACAAGACGTATCGCAAAGCAGACCCAATCTGGTGGAGAGACCAAGCCATGAACCTCGAATTCACCCCCGAAGAACAGGCCTTCCGCGAGGAAGTCCGCAGCTTCATCGCCGCAAACTATCCCAAGCACCTCGCCGATTTCGGGATGCGCGAAGACATGAGCCGTGAGGACTTCCTCGCCTGGCACAAGATCCTCGGCAAGAAGGGCTGGTCGGTTGCGGCTTGGCCGACCGAATATGGCGGCACCGGCTGGACCCCGACGCAGCGCTACATCTGGTCGGAAGAAAACGCCCGCGCCAGCACCGTCATGCCGCTGCCGTTCGGCGTCTCGATGGTCGGCCCGGTCATCTACACCTTCGGCAATGCCGAGCAGAAGGCCAAGCACCTCCCCGGCATCGTCAGCGGCGATGTGTGGTGGTGCCAGGGCTATTCGGAACCCGGCGCAGGCTCCGACCTCGCCAGCCTCAAGACCACCGCGGTGCGTGACGGCGATCACTATGTGATCAACGGCCAGAAGACCTGGACGACGCTGGCCCAGCACGCCGACTGGGGCTTCTTCCTGTGCCGCACCGACCCCACCGCCAAGGCGCAGGAAGGCATCAGCTTCATCCTCGTCGACATGAAGACGCCGGGTGTGGAAGTGAAGCCGATCAAGCTGCTCGACGGCGGTTACGAGGTCAACGAGACCTGGCTGACCGACGTGCGCGTGCCGGTCGAAAACCTTGTCGGTCAGGAGAACAAGGGCTGGACTTACGCCAAGTTCCTGCTCGCCCACGAACGCTCCGGCATCGCCGGTGTGGCCCGGTCGAAGCGCGGCATCGAGAAGCTGCGCGAGATCGCCGCGAACGAGACGCTGGACGGCGCGCCGCTCATCAAGGACTTCGATTTTGCCCGCAAGGTGAGCCAGCTCGAAATCGATCTGGCCGCGCTGGAAATCACCGAACTGCGCACTCTGGCTGGCGAGCAGGCGGGCAAGGGGCCGGGGCCGGAAAGCTCGATCCTCAAGATCAAGGGCACCGAAATCCAGCAGCGCCTGACCGAGCTTACGCTGGAAGCAGTCGGTACCTACAGCGCGCCCTATAATGGCGGGGTGTCGAACGACAACGGCTCCAACGAGCACCCGGTCGGCCCCGACTACGCAAGCCACGCTGCGGCGACCTATTTCAACATGCGCAAGACGTCGATCTATGGCGGATCGAACGAAATCCAGCGCAACATCATCACCAAGATGATCCTCGGCCTGTAAGAGCTGCGGGGACGGGAGAGAATTCGTGGATTTCAACTTCACCGAAGAACAAGGCATGGTGCGCGACGGTTTGTCGCGTCTGGTGCGTGAACAATACGACTGGGAAACCCGCCGCAAGGCGATTGCCAGCGGTGCCGGATGGCGGCCCGAAGTGTGGTCGCAGCTTGCCGAACTGGGCATCCTCGGCATGCCGTTTTCCGAGGCCGACGGCGGCTTTGGCGGCGGCGCGATTGATGCGATGATTATCATGGAAGAGTTTGGCAAGGGCCTCGTGATCGAGCCTTTCGTGCCCACCGTGGTGTGCGCCGGCGGCTTCCTCAAGCACGGCGGAACGGACGCGCAGAAGGAAGAATACATCGGCGGGATCGTCGCCGGAACGACCGTGTTCGCCTTCGCCTATGCCGAACCGCGCGGGCGCTTCGACTATGCCGACCTTGAGACTACCGCCAAGAAGGACGGCGCAGGCTATGTGCTGAACGGCCACAAGGCGGTCGTGATCGGCTCGCCCTGGGCCAGCCACCTGATCGTCACCGCGCGCACCGGCGGCGAGCGGCGGGATCGCTCGGGCGTCTCGGTGTTCGTGATGGCCAAGGACACCGCCGGGATCACCACCCGCGACTATGTAACGGTCGATGGTCGCCGCGCTTCGGAAGTCTTTTTCGAGAACGTGGCCGTCCCCGCCGAAGCGCTGATCGGCGCCGAGGGTGAAGGGCTGGCCCTGATCGAACAGGTCACCGACGAAGCCATCGCAGCCACCTGCGCCGAGGCCTGCGGGGCGATGAAGGTCGCCCATGCGATGACCGTGGAATACAGCCGCCAGCGCAAGCAGTTCGGGGTTCCCATCGGCAGCTTCCAGGTGCTCCAGCACCGCATGGTCGACATGTACACCGCCTACGAACAGGCTGTGTCGCTCACCTATCTCGCCACCCTGCGCCTCGGTTCTGACGCGGTGGAGCGCAAGAAGGCGGTTTCGGCCGCCAAGGTCGGCGTCGGGCAGGCCGCGCGCCTGATCGGGCAGGAAGCGGTGCAGATCCACGGCGGCAACGGCGTGACCGACGAATATGCGATCGGGCACTTCTTCAAGCGGCTGACGATCTTCGACAGCGAGTTCGGCAATGTCGACCACCACCTGAAGCGCCACGTCGCGCTGTCCTGAGCTTTAGCCCGGGAATGATATCGGCCCCGCTCTCGGTCATCCGGGGGCGGGGCTTTTTCATGCGCGCTGTAACCGCCGCGTTGTCGGGTGCGAACCGGACGCGATGAGAGCCGACGAAGCCACGCTTGCCCGGTTGATGGCGTTGTCGCAGGCGGGCGACAAGCAGGCCTATGCCGCGCTGCTCGAAAGCTGTCAGCGCTGGCTGCGCGGCTACTACAGCCGCCGCATCGCGCCCTCCAGCCTCGACGATCTGGTGCAGGAGACGCTGATCGCCCTACACACCAAGCGCGCCTCGTGGGACCCGGCGCGGCCTTTCCTACCGTGGCTGGCGGCCATTGCGCGCTATCGCTGGGTCGATCACCTGCGTCGCCTCTACCGCGCCGAGACCCGCGAATTGAACGAGGAACTGCTGGGCACCGATGACGAACCCGCGATCGCCGCGCGCATCAGCATCGACCGCCTTCTCGGCCTGCTCCCCCCGGCGCAGGAGCGGGCTATTGCGCTGGTCAAGATCGAGGGCCTGAGCATCGCCGAAGCGTCTGAAATGACGGGGCAAAGCGAGAGCCTCGTCAAAGTGAACATCCACCGCGGGCTGAAAAGGCTCGCTCTGCTGATCGAGAAAGAATGACGATGACCTCCCTCAATTCCGATGCCCTGATCGCCGATCTGGTGGGCGATCTCGAGCCGGTCCGGCCGCTACGCTTCGGCGCGGGGATGGCAGGGACGCTGGCGGCGGCAGGACTGTCGGCGGTGATGGTGGTCGCACTGTTCGGCCTGCGCCCTGACTGGCTGGCAGGATCGGTCAACCCGATGCACCTCGTTGCGACCGGGCTGTTCGGCGGCCTCGGTCTGGCGGCGACCGTGACGGTGATCGTCATGAGCCGCCCGCAGGTGGGCAGCGACCACAGCGGCTGGCGCTGGGCGGCGGGGATGGCGGCTCTTCTGCCGATCGCAGCTATGATCGTCGCGATGGGCCGAGGGCCCGCTGTGATGGCAGAGGCCACGGTGCGGCACGGGGCGGAGTGCTTCGTGTTCGCCAGCCTTGCCTCGCTTCTCACGCTCGCGGTTTTGACCCTGTGGCTACGCCGCGGGGCACCGACGGCTCCTGCGCGTGCCGGACTGGTCGCCGGAGTCGCGGCCGGGGCCTTGGGCGCCTTTGCCTTCTCGCTCCACTGTCCCCACAACGACATCGTCCACCTCGGCATCTGGCACGGCGCGAGTGTCTTTGCGATGGCCGGACTGGGCCGCCTGATCGTCCCGCGCCTGATCCGCTGGTAAGGTGCTAGCCGGCGCCGAGGCTCTGCGGGATGGTCGCAACAGCGGAGCGCACAGGCACTCGCGCGCGCCAGAACGTCACCACCGCGAGGCTCCCCAGCAGGGCCAGCCCCAGCCCGGCGAGCGTCATCACGATCCGCAAGGGCAGCGCCATCGCGCTCCCAGCCATCCGCGCCGAGTGGAGCGGATAGAGCGCGTTCTGCGCCCTCACCGCGAGCGGTGCTGCGGGGGCATCGCGTGCCATCAGCACCGTGCCGTCACCCGCCAGCGTGAGGGTAGTGCGCCCGTTGGGGTGCCACTCCTGCGGCCGGCGCATCCGGATCGTCACTGCCTCGCCCGGAGCCTTGGGCCAGACGATCATCCGCATGTCGCCATCAGGAAACTGGGCGTGCGCGGCGGCGAGGAGCTTGGGCCATGCGGGCGCGACAGCGTTCGCAGGCGGGGTGGGCTTGGCCTGCCATGCCGTGACCGCGGCTTGTGAGGAGAGCGGCGCAAACACTACGGCGCTGAGCGGCTTCAGGACCATCATCGCGCCGGTCAGACCGGCCAGCAGGATCGGCAGCGCCAGCACCACGCCGATATCGCGGTGATGGCGGATCACCGCGGGGCGGGTCATCCTTGCAGGGAGGGCTTTGAGCCGAAAGGTCCGCCGCGTCGGCCACCACAGGATCAGGCCGGTGACTGTGAACGCCGCCGCCGCGATCCCGAGCCAACCGGCAATCAGCTCGCCCGTGTCGCCCATCAGAAGGTGGTGGTGGAGATCGAACAGGAACGTCTCGGGCCGGTCCCAGGTGCTTCCCCAGCGGGCGAGCAGTGTCCCGTCATGCGCGATGTAGGCCCCTGCGCCCTCGCCAAGCCCGGCCTGCGCCACACCGAACTCGGCCGAGGGCAGGGTGACGTGCCGCGCGCCGAGCGTCCCGGCCTCGGTGATGATCGCGAGCGTCTCGGCGTCGGTGGGAACCCGCGCATCCTGCGCGACGCCCACCCACCACGGCTTCCACAACAGCGCCGCGCCGGTGAGACCGAGCACCGCGAGCCCGAGGCCGACAAGACCCCCGAGCCAGCGGTGCAGAAGTGACAGCGCGCGCCGCATCAGAACCGGCCGAGCCAGCTCAGCGTCACCGAGCGCCCGCGCCCGGCGAAGTAGCGCAGGTTGTCGGCCGGGCGCTGGGTGTCGGAATTGTAGTCGATATACTGCCGGTCGAGGATGTTCTGCGCAGCGAGGGTGACATTGCCGAAATCGGTCGCGACGCTCACCGCGCCGTCGAGCAGGTGGTAGCCGGCAAAATCGTTGCGCGGATCGCCGCCGTCGAAACGCTTGGCGAAATGCGTGCGTGATTGGAGCCGCAGGTTCACCGGGCCGAAGCTCCAGTCGGCGGAGAGGTTGAGGCGGTCCGGGCCGATATTCGCCCCGTCGAGATCGGCATTGACGATCCCGTCGCCATTGGTGTCAACGCGCCCATTGAGGTGCGCATAGCCGATGCCGAGCCGCAGGCCGGGGACAGGCGTGGCGGTGGAGAGATTGAGCTCCAGCCCCTGAATTTCGATGCGCTGGCGCTGCACTTCGAAAACATCGCCGACGAGCACGAGCAACTGCCCGCGGTCGCTGTCCGACCAGTAATAGGTCGCGCTCGCGTCAATCGGTCCGCGCTTGATCTCGACCCCGATTTCGCGGTTGTCCGCCACGATCGGCGCGATGTCGAGGAAGCGGTCGAGGTCCACATTGGCTGTGCGGATCGCGCGGGTGATGCGGCCCACGTCGGGGACAGTGTAGCCTTGCGCGTAGCTGGCATAGGCGCGCAATCCCGGGGCGGGCTCGATGACGATCCCGCCATTGGGTAGCACGCGCTCAAAGCGGGGCGATCCGCCGCCGACCTGCTGAGGGCCGTAGAACCACAGGGTCTGGTAGTCGTCGATGCTGATTGCGACATTCTCCCAGCGCACGCCGCCCGCAAGGCGGACCTTGCCGTTCCACAGGGCGAGGTTGGCTTGGCCGAAGGGCGCGATGCTGCGGTAGTCGGTCGGCGGCACCCAGGCGCGGTCCGTCGCGGCGAGCTTCTGCACGGTGTGGTCGTTGAGGAGATCGACGCCGGCGACGATGTTCAATGGCCCGAAGCCGCGCTCCCAGCTGGCATTGACGCCCCACTTGCGGCTGATGTTCTGCGACTGGTCGAACAGCGTGCCGACGGGCGCGATGGCCGGGTCCTGAAAATCGGCGAAGGTGCCGCCGCCGTAGATGTCGGCGGTGCGGTTCCAGAAGCCGCGCACCCGCAGCGCGCCGCCTGCCAGATCATCGGCGGTGAGGGTCAGCGCGAGGCTCTCGGCAAGGTTCTCTGGCGCTTCGCCGGGGACGATGCCGGTCGCGCCGGTGGAGGGGAGGCCGGTCAGGCGGTTGCCGGCGACCGCGATCAGGTCGTCGTCGCCCTGAAGGCGGAACCGCTGGCCCATCGCCTCCACCCGCACGCCTTCGCCAACCTCGACGCCTGCCTTGGCGAAGAAAGAGAGGCTGGCGGAATCCATCAGATCGCCCTGCGTGCCGTCGGGCGCGATGCTGCGCTGCTCGCCGTCGCGGAACACGCCGCGCCGCTCGTAAGCCGCGCCGACCACCACGTCGAACGCGCCCGAACGGTTGGCGACCAGCGCGCCGACCTTGCCGCCGAAACCGTCGCTTTTGAAGCCGCTTTCGGCGGTGCCTTGCACGATGGTCCGCGCGCTCCAGCCGTCCTGCGCGGGGGCCGAGACGGTGACCTGATTGATCACCCCGCCGGTGCCGCCGATGCCTTGCAGCGCGTTCGAGCCGAGGATCAGCTCAACCCGGTCGATGAAGAAGGGATCGATGGTGAAGCCGTCGCGCGCGCCGTCCCGCAAGGGGGCGGTCTGTGGGATGCCGTCGATCGCGAACAGCGGCGAGCGGCCCCGCAGCGTCTCGCCCTGTCCGCTGAGCTTCTGGCGCGAAGGGCTGAAGCTGGGGGTGAGCGCGGCGATGGCATCGACCACCGAGCCCGAAATCTGGAGCTGGCGGTCGAGCGTCTCGCGGTCGATCACTTCGGCGGTGAGGGGGAGGGCGGTCACCGGAAGCGCGGTGCGCGCGGCGGTGACGATGATCGGCTCTTCCGCGGGTTCTTCGCGGGTGGGTGCGTCCTGGGCCTGCGCGGCGGTTGCGAGGGGGAGGAGGGCAGCGGAGAGAAGCAAGGCGATACGCATGGATGAACTGTTCCTGATAATCATTCGCAACCGCTATTGCGAATGATTATCATTAAAGCAAGCGCCTTTCTCGAGGTTTGGTGGGATGGGATGAAGGACGCCACTTTTGCTCGTGATCCCAGCTTGCGCTGGGATGACGGCTTGGTCTTGCGCCGCCTCAGGCGGTGGCGCGGATCACCAGTTCTGGGGGTAGGACGAGGCTCTCGGTCGTCTCACCCGCCAACCGCCGCAGCAGCAGATCGACCAGCCCGCGTGCGCCTGCGGCAATATCCTGCCGCACCGTGGTGAGCGGCGGCACCGTCTGGCGGGCGATCGGCAGGTCGTCGAAGCCCACCAGCTTCACGTCGTCGGGCACGGCGATCCCCTGATCGCGCAGCTCGGTGAGGCACAGCGAGGCGAGCGTGTCGGTGGCGGCGAAGATCCCGTCGATGGCGCTGGCATGATGCGCGAGATGCTGCGCGATTTCCTCGCTCGCGCGGTCGGGTGAGAGGTGGGTGGGGAGGGGGAGGATCGGCGGCAATCCCATCCGGGCGGCGACATCCTGCGCGCCGGCAAAGCGCGCGGCGAATTCCATCGGGCGGGTGTCGCCAAGGAACGCGATCCGCTGCGCTCCGGCGGCCACCAGACGCTCGGCCGCGAGCCGCCCGCCCAGACGGTTGTCGGTGCCGACCACGCAGTGATGTTGGCCTTGCTGGTGGTTGCCCCACACCACCATCGGGCGGTAGCCGTCGGCGACGTCTTCGATCCGGTCGAACTGGTCCGACTGGCCGATCACGATCACCCCGTCGATCATGCCCGAGCGGATAAAGCGGTCCAGCCAGTCGGCGTCGTCCTCTGGCACCACGCGGCGCAGCATGAGGTCGTAGCCCTCGCGGGTCAGCTCGTCGGCAAGGTGGCCGAGCAGGGTCATGAAGAAGCTGTCGGAGATCTGTTGGCGGGTGTCATGGCCCAGCGGGATGACCACGCCGATCACGTCCGTTTTCTGGCGGCGCAGTCCGCTCGCCATCTGGTTGGGGCGGAAGCCGTGCTCGCGCGCGAGGGTCTCGATCTTCTCGCGGGTCTTGGTGTTGACCAGGCTCTTGCCCGCGAGCGCGCGGCTGACCGTGCCGGGCGAGACCCCGGCAAGCCGCGCCAGATCGGTGATGTTGCGCACCGAAACGCGTTCGGGCCTGCCATCAGGAGTGTCGTCACTCATCCCTGTCCTGTCGCCAGCCCCTCTGCACGCGGAGCTTTGTGCCCGGCGTCGACGAGCAGCGTAGCCAGCGCGCCCAGAAGCATCAAGCCGCCGCCGAGCAGCAGCACATTGCGCGGGTCCCCGCCGAGCAGCGGGCGGTAGATCAGCGGCAGGGTCAATGTCTGGATCAGCATGGGGATGACGATGAACAGGTTGAAGATGCCCATGTAGACGCCGTTGCGTTCGGGCGGGATGCAATCGGCGAGCATCACGTAGGTGTTGCCCATCATCCCCGCCCAGCCGAGCCCGATGCCGAGCATCAGCACGAACAGCGCCGCAGGCGTGGACGCGCCGGGGATCATCAGCATCGCCGCGCCCGAGGCGGCGAGGCACACCGCATGGGCGTGCCGCGCGCCGATCCGCTTCACCACCGGGATCAGCGCGAGCGCGCCGAGGAAGGCGATGAAGTTGTAGATCGCGCCCGCCTGCTGGGTGGTGAGCGTTGCCTCGCGGAAGGCGCTGCTGGCGGGATCGCTGGTGCCATAGACAGACCGGCCGACCGCAAAGGTGACGTACTGCCAGTAGCAGAACATCGCGTACCACTGGCACAGCATCGCGCCCGCCAGCTGGCGCATCGGGCGCGGCATGTCGCGGATTGCGTCGCGGATCTCGGCGAAGGTGGCGCGGACGGTGAGGGGCTTGGCGGCAAGCTCGGCCTGTTCGGCTTCGTCCAGCGGCAGTTCGCGCACCCGCAGCACCGACCACAGGATCGTCGAGATCGACAGGATCGCGCCGATCACGAAGGCGATCCGCACGATCACCGGGATGCCGTTGGCGTCGATCACGTCGCGCGCCACGAAAGCGGTCAGCAAGCTGGGCGCGAGGTAGGAGAGCGTCTGCGCAAGGCCGGTAAACGCGCTCTGCGTCAGGAACCCGGTCGATCGCTGGTCGGGTGCGAGCCGGTCGGCGACATAGGCGCGGTACGGCTCCATCGTGATGTTGTTGCCCGCATCGAGGATCCATAGCAGGCTTGCCGCCATCAGGAGCGTGCTCGAAAAAGGCATCGCAAGCAGGCCGAGCGTGCAGATGATCGCGCCGATCAGGAAGTACGGCGTGCGGCGGCCGAGGCGGGTGTTGGTCCGGTCGCTCATCGCGCCGACGATCGGCTGGATGATGAGGCCCGTCATCGGCCCCGCGAGCCACAGCAGCGGCATGGCCGCCTCGTCCGCGCCGAGGAACCCGTAGATCGGCCCCATGTTGGCCTGTTGCAATCCGAAGCTGAACTGGAGGCCGAAAAAGCCGATGTTCATCTCGATAATTCGCGCCAGCGACAGCCGCGGCTTGTTCGTCATGGGTCTCTCCCGCATCTCTCTCTTGCGCATGTATAGCCTGCGCTGTGGTGAAGAGGTGACACGATTCCGCGCATCATGCAAACGTTTGCAAGATTCCTGTTGCAATCGTTTGCAGGATGATTAGGCCATGCGACGTCAGCGCCCAAAGAAGCGCGATGCCGAGAGGAGAAATGCCATGAAATTGCGTTACGCGCTTTGCGCCGGAGCCGCCCTGTCGGGCCTCGCCGCCTTCCCTGCCTTCGCGCAGGACAATGCCGAGGGCGCTGTCACTGAAGGCGAAGAAATCATCGTCACCGCCGTTGCTCGCGGGCAGAACCGGATCGAAAGCTCGGTCTCGGTCAGCACCATCGGCGCCGATACCATCGCCAACCTCGCCGCGCCGTCCGCGGCTGACCTGATCCGCCAGATCCCGGGCATCCGCTCGGAAGCATCGGGCGGTGAAGGCAACGCTAATATCGCAGTGCGCGGCATCCCCGTTTCGACCGGCGGTGCGCGCTATATCCAGCTGCAGGAGGACGGCCTGCCGATCCTCGAATTCGGCGACATCATCTTCGGCAATGCCGACAACTTCCTGCGCGCCGACCGCAATGTCGCCCGCGTCGAAGCGGTGCGCGGCGGCTCGGCTTCGACCTTCGCATCCAACGCGCCGGGCGCGGTGATCAACTTCATCTCCAAGACGGGCGAGCGTGAAGGCGGAGCGATCCAGGGCAGCGTCGGCCTCGACTTCGAGACCTACCGCCTCGATTTCGATTACGGCGCGCCGCTGGGCGAAGACCTCAGCTTCCACATCGGCGGCTTCTACCGCACCGGCGAAGGCCCGCGCGATATCGGCTACAACGGCTATGACGGCGGCCAGATCAAGGCCAACATCACCAAGAACTTCGATGCCGGCTACATTCGCCTGTCGGCCAAGTATCTTGACGACACCACCCCGACGATCCTGCCGCAGCCGGTGCGCGTCACCGGCACCAACGCCAGCCCCACCTATCAGGCGATTGCCGGCTTCGATCCGCGCACGGACTCGCTCTACAGCCCGTTCCTGACCCCGCAGGTTTCGCTCGACGGCAATAACAACCCGGCCAGCTACGACTTTCGTGACGGCCTGTCGGTCAAGAGCCTCGCCTTCGGGATCGAGAGCGAGATCGACGTGGGCAGCGGCTGGACGCTGACCAACCGCTTCCGCTTCGCCGACAATTCGGGCAGCTTCCAGTCGCCCTTCCCGGCCGGTGCGGACACCGCGCAGGCGGTGGCCAACGGCATCGGCGGCGCAGGGTCGAGCATCGTCTTTGCCACTGGCCCCAATGCAGGCCAAGTCGCCAACGCGGCGAACATCGGCGGCAACGGGTTGCTGGCCAACGTGGTGGTGTTCAACGTCCGGCTCAACAGCCTCGACAACATCACCAACGACTTCCGCGTGAACAAGGCGTTCGACTTCGGCGGCGGCTCGGCCAACTTCACCACCGGCTTCTACCTGTCCCGCCAGACGGTCGACACCGACTGGCTGTGGACCAGCCACGTGCAGACCGTGCAGGGTGACGGGCAGGCCGTGCTCGTCGATATCCGCAATGCGGGCGGGCAGACCGTCACGCAGAACGGCACCGTCGGTTTCGGCGCGAGCTTCTTCGGCAATTGCTGCCGCCGCAGCTACGACGTCGATTACAGCACCTACGCGCCCTTCGCCTCGCTGTCGGTCGATCTTGACCGCCTGACGCTCGATGCGTCGATCCGTTACGATTACGGCGATGCCAGCGGCACGATCACCGGTTCGGACACGGGCTTCGGCACCGGCGTCGGTAGCTTCGACTTCGACCGCAACGGCACGATTAGCCCGGCCGAGGCGCAGACCAGCATCCTGCCGCTCGGCAATGCGCGTCCGGTCAATTACAGCTTCGATTACTTCAGCTTCTCGCTGGGTGCGAACTACCTGCTGACCGACGATCTGGGCGTCTTCGCGCGCTACAGCCAAGGCGGTCGTCACACCGCCGACCGCTCGCTGTTCTCACCGGCGGTCAGCACCACCGACGGCAGCCTGCCGGGCGGCGATGCGGGTGTGGTTGCACGGGTCGATCAGCTCGAAACCGGGCTGAAGTACCAGTCGGGCGGCGTGTCGCTCTACGCGACCGGCTTCTACGCCAAGACCAAGGAAACCAATGTCGAACTCGCTCCGATCGAGCTGTTCGACAGCACCTACGAGGCGATCGGCGTCGAGCTTGAAGGGGCCTATCGCACCGGACCGTTCACGCTTTCGGCAGCGGCCACCTGGACCGATGCCGAGATCAAGGATGCGCTCGATCTGACCGTGATCGGCAACAAGCCGCGCCGGCAGGCGGACCTCGTCTATCAGGCGACCGCGCAGTACGAGAACGACATGTTCACGCTCGGCGCGAACTTCGTTGGCACCACGGACAGCTACACGCAGGATTCAAACCAGCTGAAGCTGCCCGCCTACACGCAGGTCAACGCCTTCCTGGCGGTGCGTCCGATCGAGCGCGTGGAGGTCGGCCTCAACGCCACCAACCTGTTCAACGCCGAAGGCTATACCGAGGCCGAAGAAGGCTCGATCCCCGGCAACGGCATCGTGCGCGCGCGCTCGATCGCGGGCCGGACTGTGCTCGCTTCGGTGCGCTTCGACTTCTAACGGACTGTGCCGCAAGGCACATGGGCTGGCCGCCAAATCCCCCCCCGGCGGCCAGCCTCTCTCTTGCTAACGGAATTGGGATAGACTGCCGCCATGACGAGCGCCTGGAAAGCCGAGCACGTGCGGCAGATCACGCCCGCAGCGGGGGCCTGGATACCGCCGGTGCTTGCGCCTGTCCGCAGCGGCCTCCGCGCCGACAGGTATTATTGGGACATGTGGCCGGTGCAGGATGCCGATGGCAAGCCGATGACGCGTGCCGGGCGGGAGTTGTGGATGGCGCTGACCGCACCCAATCGGGGTGATCCGGCCCTGCGACATTTCGAAGCAAAGATTCACTGGATCGAACGGCTGGGCAAATCGTGGATCGATCGCGGAGCGGCGATGCCCGATCGAGCGGTTCCCTATGAGCGGGAATGGGCCGGATCGGCGCTGTATCACCGCGGCGTGATCACGCTATTCTTCACCGCTGCCGGAACAGCCGAGCACAAGGGCGGCTACCGTCAGGAATTGTGGCAGGCCGAAGTCACCATCTGCGAAGGCGGGTACCCAAAGGAGTGGTCCTATCCCACCCCGCTCGTGACCGGTTATGGCCCATATTACATGCCCGCCGATGCCCACGACGGCGCACCGGGCGAGATCAAGGCCTTCCGCGACCCGGCCTATTTCCGCGATCCGGCGGACGGCGCCGAATACCTTGCCTTCACCGCTTCGCTCGCGGGATCGGCAAGCTCGTTCAACGGGGCCTTTGGCCTTGCGCGCAAGGGTGCTTCAGGGTGGGTTCTGGCCCCCCCTTGCATCCACGCAGAGGGCGTCAACAACGAGCTTGAGCGCGCGCATCTGGTGTTTCACGCTCAACGTTACTACGCCTTCTGGTCGACGCAGACCGGGACGTTCGCACCCGATCTGCGCCATGCACCGGGAGGGCTCTACGGGATGGTGGCGGACAGCATGGAAGGCCCGTGGCGCCCGCTGAACGGCAGCGGGTTGGTGCTCGCCAACCCGGCGGACCGCCCGCTTCAGACCTATAGCTGGTACGTCGATGCCGACCTCACGGTGTGCAGCTTCGTCGATATGCTGCCCGATGGCACCTTCGGCGGCGTGCCTGCACCGCTGCTACGGCTGGCGCTCGACGGCGAGCGGGCCCAAATCGCGGCAGGGCTGGCCGCCTGATGCTCGGCGCGATCGAGGCGGGGGGCACGAAGTTCGTCCTCGCTGTCGGAACTTCGCCCGATGTGATTGCGGCACGCCACACCATTCCCACCCGCGACCCTGTGACCACCCTAGCCGAAGCGGCGGAATGGTTCGCGGCGCAGGGCGAAATTGCGGCGCTCGGCATCGGCAGCTTCGGCCCGGTCGAGCTGGACCGCGCTGCGCCGAAATGGGGCTACATCACCAACACGCCCAAACCGGGCTGGGCGGACTGCGACGTTGCGGGCCATTTTGCCCGCGCGCTGGGCGTCCCCGTCGGCTTTGACACCGACGTGAACGCCGCTGCCCTTGCCGAACACCGCGCTGCGGGCGGGGGGAGCGGCAGCCTCGCCTATCTCACCATCGGCACCGGCATCGGCGGGGGACTGGTGCTGGAAGGCAGGCCGGTCCACGGCATCGCCCACCCCGAAATGGGCCACATCTACCCGCGCCGCCATCCGGACGACCGCGACTTTGCCGGCATCTGTCCGCATCACGGCGACTGCCTAGAAGGCCTCGCCAGCGGCCCGGCGATCCTCGCGCGCTGGGGCGCATCGCTCTCCGAACTGCCGGACGACCACCCCGGCCAGGCCATCATCGCCGACTACATCGCGCAGGCGTGCCACACGATCTTCGCCACGGTTGCAGCCCGCGAAGTGGTGATCGGCGGCGGCGTGGCGAATACGCCCGGCCTTGTCGAGCGGGTCGCAAAGCGGGCGCGGGAACTCGATGCAGGCTACCTTCCCGGAGGCGCGCGCCACGCGGTGATCCGCCCCCGGCTCGGCGGGGATTCGGGGAT
This sequence comes from uncultured Alphaproteobacteria bacterium, assembly GCA_963765775.1. Taxonomy (GTDB): domain Bacteria; phylum Pseudomonadota; class Alphaproteobacteria; order Sphingomonadales; family Sphingomonadaceae; genus Erythrobacter. Next base: position 524,175 of record CAVXXQ010000003.1, on the reverse strand, counting down.
CGTCGGCGCAATGCTGCTGGCCGAGGCCGCCGCGAGGGGTTGAGCCTGCCTCGCATCCCCGCGATAGATGGCGGCGGAGAGACGAGGAGGGCTGCCATGATCCGACTGCTATACGCGCTGCTGGCGCTTATGGGTCTTGCCCCGCCGCTCGCCGCTGAGGACACCGGCTACACGCTCGAATACCAGAACGTCTCCGCCGCAGGCCTCCCGGAACAGCGCATCACCATCTGGCTGCCCCCCGGCTACGACGCGGGCGAGGGGCGCTATCCGGTGCTCTTCATGCATGACGGGCACAACCTGTTCGACCTCAAGAAGTCGAACTTCAACAAGATCTGGGCCGCCGATGAGGCGATGCTGGAGGCGGTCACGAATCAGAACATAGAACCGCACATCATCATCGGTATCTGGGCGCCGGGAGCCGACCGCTACCGCCAATATCTGCCCCGCAGCATTTACGACGCAGCCCCGCCGCCGCTCCGCGCGCAGATGGACGAGGCGGTCAAGGGCGTGATGGTCTCGGACCGCTACCTCGACTGGATCGCCGGGCCGCTGAAGGCATGGGTCGACGCGAGCTTCCGCACCCGGACAGGCCGCGACGATACTGCGATCATCGGATCGAGCATGGGCGGCATCATGAGCTGCTACGCTGTCCTCGAGCGCCCCGAAGTGTTCGGGCGCGCGGGCTGTGTCAGCTCGCACTGGCCGGCGGTCGACCCGCGCCGTGTCGAAAGCGACAGCGCGGCGGTGGCGGCTTTGTGGGACGCGTGGTTCGCGGCGAGGCTCGGCAAGCCCGATGGCCGCCGCGTGTGGATGGACCACGGCACCGCGACGCTAGACGCCTATTACGCGCCCTACCAGCAGGTCATCGACGCGCGGTTCGCCAAGGCGGGCTGGCAGAAGGGCCGCGACTGGCAGAGCAAGGTCTTCGAAGGCGCCGAGCACGAGGAGAACGCTTGGGCGGCGCGGCTCCCCGAAATCTTCGGCTGGCTGCTCGCCAAGGATTAGCGGAGCGCGAAGGCTTCCTTCGCAAGCGCCTCGATCACAAACTTGTCGGGCGCGCCCTTGGGCGAGACCCAGCTGCCGCCAACGCACAGCACCGGATCGAAGGCGAGCCACTCGGCGGCGTTGTCGAGACTGATCCCGCCGGTCGGGCAGAAGCGGACGTTTCCGAAGGGCGCGGCGAGGGCCTTCAGGGCGGGAAGCCCGCCTGCCGCCATCGCCGGGAAGAACTTGAAGCGGTCGAGGCCCAAGTCCAGCCCGCGCATGATGTCGCCCGCATTGGCGATGCCGGGGAGGAACGGCACGCCCGCCGCGATCGCCGCCATGCCCAGCGGTTCGGTGAGGCCGGGGGAGACGATAAACTCGCTCCCCGCCTCCATTGCGGCGTCCAGCTCGCGGGGGTTGGTGACGGTGCCCGCGCCGACAATCGCGCCCGGAACCTGCTTCATCGCTCGAATTGCTCCCAGCGCGGCAGGGGTGCGCAAGGTGACTTCGAGCACGCGCAGACCTCCTGCGACAAGCGCCTCGGCCAGCGGGACCGCGTGGGCCTCGTCCTCGATCACGATGACCGGGATTACCGGCGCAGTGCGCATGATGGCGTCGATATTCATCACAATCCTCCGGAGGCGAGCATGGCTGACGCGCCTTGTTCGGCCCCGTCGGCGAGGTGGCGCATCATCGCAAACAGCTCGCGGCCCGTGCCCATTTCGGGGCGGGGATCGGGGGCGGGATCGCGTGCCGACAGATCGGCGGTGGTGAAAAGATCGCCGGTCGATGCGCAGACGCGCACCATGTCGCCATCGCGCAGCAGCGCCAGCGGGCCGCCACCCAGCGCCTCGGGGGTGCAGTGGATCGCCGCAGGCACCTTGCCGCTCGCGCCCGACATGCGGCCATCGGTGACCAGCGCGACCTTGTAGCCCCGGTCTTGCAGCACACCCAGGGGCGGGGTCAGCTTGTGAAGCTCGGGCATCCCGTTGGCGCGCGGGCCTTGGAAGCGCACGACCACCACTACGTCGCGGTCAAGCTCGCCAGCGGCAAAGGCGTGCGCGACGCTGACCTGATCCTCGAACACGCGGCACGGTGCCTCGACCGTCCAGCGCGCCTCGTCCACTGCCGAGGTCTTGAAGCAGGCGCGGCCGAGATTGCCTTGCAGCAGGCGCATCCCGCCATCGGCCTTGAAGGGGTTGCTGACCGGGCGCAGCATCGTGTCGTCACCCGCCGCGCGGACGTCGCGCCAGACGAGATCGTCGCCCTCAAGGCCGGGCTCCTTTGCATAATCGGCAAATCCGCCGCGCCCGACAGTGAGGATGTCGGCGTGCGCAAGGCCCGCTGCGAGCAGCTCGCCCACCACGTAACCCATGCCGCCGGCCGCGTGGAACTGGTTCACATCGCCCGAGCCGTTGGGATAGATCTGCGCGATCAGCGGGACGGCGTGCGAGAGCTCGGAGAGGTCATCCCAGTCGAAGATCACACCTGCCGCGCGGGCCATCGCGGGCAGGTGGATCGCATGGTTGGTCGATCCGCCCGTTGCCAGCAGGCCGACAGCCGCGTTGACGATCGCTTTTTCGTCCACGCACAGCCCGAGCGGGCGGTAGTCATCGCCGCCGCGCCCGATCTGTGCGACGCGGTGAACCGCATCCCGGTCGAGCGCCTGGCGCAGCTTGGTGCCCGGCTGGATGAAGGCGCTGCCCGGCACGTGCAGCCCCATCATCTCCATCATCATCTGGTTGGAGTTGGCCGTGCCGAAGAAGGTGCAGGTGCCCGCCGAATGGTAGCTCGCCATCTCGCTGGCGAGCAGTTCGGCGCGGGTGGCCAGGCCCTCGGCATAGAGCTGGCGGACGCGCTGTTTTTCCTTGTTCGGAATGCCGGTCGGCATCGGGCCGCCGGGGACAAAGATGGTGGGCAGGTGGCCGAAGCGCAAAGCGCCCATCAAGAGGCCGGGCACGATCTTGTCGCAGATGCCGAGCATCAGCGCGCCTTCGTACATCGTGTGGCTGAGCGCGACCGCGGTGGAGAGCGCGATGACGTCGCGGCTGAACAGCGACAGCTCCATGCCGACCTCGCCCTGCGTCACGCCGTCGCACATCGCAGGGGTGCCGCCCGCGACCTGCGCGGTGGCGCCGATCTCGCGGGCGTAGATCTTCAGGCGCTCGGGGTAGCGATAGTACGGCGCGTGGGCCGAGAGCATGTCGTTATAGGCGGTGACGATGCCGATATTGGGTCCGCTCGCGGCGACCAGCGCGGCGCGGTCATCCGCCGTCCCCGCATAGGCGTGGGCGAGGTTCGAGCAGGAGACGGCGGGGCGCTTGCCAAGATTGTCGCCCTCGCGCGTGATCAGGTCGAGATAGGCCTGACGGGAGCCAAGCGACTTCTCGATCACGCGCTGGGTGACGCGGTGGAGGGTGTCGTTCAGGCTACTCATGCCACGTCGCTCCGTCGCGTTCGGCCAGAGCGATCGCCGCAGAGGGGCCCCAGCTTCCGGCGGTGTAGGTCTTGGGGGTGAGGCCGTCCGCCTCCCAACCGGCGCGGATCGCGTCGACCCAGTCCCACTGCGCCTCGACCTCGTCACGCCGCACGAACAGCGTCTGGTCGCCCTCGACCAGATCGAGCAGCAGGCGCTCGTAAGCAATCCGCCGCACCGCGCCCGAGAATGCGTCGGGCATGGCAATGTTGAGCGGCACCGAGCGCAAACGGATACCCTCGCGGTCCAATCCCGGCACCTTGGTCATCAGCGAGAGGGTGATGTTCTCCTCCGGCTGGATGCCGATGACGAGCCGGTTGGGCTGCATCGTCGCGCCTTTTCCGGCGAAGATCGAATGCGGTACGCAGCGGAACTGGATGACGATCTCGGTCACGCGCTTGGGCAGGCGCTTTCCGGTGCGCAGGTAGAAGGGCACGCCCTTCCAGCGCCAGTTGTCGACATGGGCCTTGATCGCGACGAAGGTCTCGGTGTCTGACGGCTTGCCCAGCTCCTCGTCATAGCCCGGCACCGCCTGCCCGGTGATCGCGCCCGCGCGGTACTGGCCGGTGACAGTCTCGCCGCCCGCCACCTTGCGCAGCGCGCGCAGCACCTTGACCTTCTCGTCACGCACGGCCGTCGCGTCGAAATGCGCAGGCGGCTCCATCGCCACCAGCGCGAGCAGCTGGAGCATGTGGTTCTGCACCATGTCGCGGATCGCGCCGGCATCGTCGTAGAAGGCGACGCGCCCTTCGAGGCCCACCGTCTCGGCCACGGTGATCTGCACATGGTCGATATGCGCCGCGTTCCACAGCGGCTCGAACATCAGGTTGGCGAACCGCAGCGCGAGCAGGTTCTGCACCGTCTCCTTGCCGAGATAGTGGTCGATGCGGAAGATGCGGCTCTCGGGGAAGGCGCCCGCCACCGCATCATTGATCTCGCGGCTGCTTTCCAGATCGGTGCCAAGCGGCTTTTCGAGGCACATGCGCACCGTCTCGCCCGTCAGCCCGGCCGATTGCAGCCCCTTGATGGTCGGCTCGAACAGGCTCGGCGCGGTCGAGAGGAAGATGGCGAGGCCGCGCGCCGGCGTGCCGACCTTCTCGGCCAGCGCGCCGTAGCCTTCGAGTGTGGTCGCATCGAGGGTCTGGTAGGCGAGGCGGTTCAAAAACTCCGCCATCCGCCCGCGCCGCTCGGCAGGCAGATACTTCTCCAAGGCCGCGCGCGCGAAGTTGCGGTACTCGCTGTCGGACATGGCGCTGCGGGCCGTGCCGATGATCTTGAGATCGGGCGCGAGCAACCCGTCGGCATCAAGCGCGAACAGGCTGGGCAGCAGCATCCGCTGGGCAAGGTCGCCGGTGGCTCCGAACAGCAGCAGGCGGTCAGCGGTGAAGCTCATGCGCAAAGGCCCCTTGTAGCGTCGCGCCCTACCTAGGCGCGCAAGGCCCTACCTGCCAGCTTCGCGCATACTTATTCAAGCAGGCTGATGTCAGGCAGGTCGGCGCGCATAGATCCCGAAACCGGCGATGATCGCATAACAGGCAATCGGCAGGATCATCGCCGTGCCGAGGCTGCCGCTTGCATCGGCAAGCATCCCGGTCAGCAGCGGGATCACCGCGCCGCCGAAGATGGCGATGTTGATGATCCCCGATCCGTCCGCCGCCCGCGCGCCGAGCTTCTCGCAGGCGAGGCTGAAGATCGTCGGGAACATGATCGAATTCATCAGGCCCACGGCGAGCAGGCTGTAACCGGCAGTGGTGCCGCTGGCGTTGGTCGAGAACAACACCATCGCGATCGCGCCAACCGCAACGCCCGCCAGCACCATGCCCGGGCTGACAAAGCGCAGCACAGCGGAACCGATGATCCGGCCCACCAGCGCGCCGCCCCAATAAAGGAAGATCAGGTCACCGGCTGCCCGCTCGGTCAGGCCCATGACGCTTTCCTGCATCAGATAGCTGACAATCAGCGAGCCGATGGCGACTTCCGCGCCGACATAAAGGAAGATGCAAAGCGCGCCGTAGCTGAACCGCGTGCGCGTCAGCAGCGGATTGCCCCACAGCCAGATCGCCGGACCTGCCAGCAGCAGGGCGATGCCGGGAAGCTCGCTGCCCTGGATCACCATCCAGCCGCCGGCGAGGATCGGCACCAGCCCCGCTGCATAGCGCGCCGGCGTGGTCAGCGCCGCATCGCGCGCGGCGGATGCATCATGCGGCAGCTTGTTGCGATAGACCCACACCACCGCTGCGATCACCGCAAGCGCCACGGCAAGGCCGATATAGGTCGAAACGATCGCCGCGCTTTCGGCGGTGCGATAGGCGTCGAGCTCGGCGCCGGTCAGCTCCTTGGCGGAAACGCCCGCAAGCCCGCCGAGGATCAGGCCCGATCCGACGCGGGGAAAAACCGTGGTGCCGAGGCTGTTGAACGCCTGCGCAAAGGTCAGCCGGCTGTGCACCGTCTTTTGCGGCCCGAGCAGACTGATCAGCGGATTGGTGACGACCTGCACCACCACAACCCCGCTCGCAAGGATGAACAACGCCCCCAGAAACAGGCCATAGGTGGCGGTCTGGCTGGCGGGAATGAACAGCAGGCAGCCCGCCATCATCGTCAGCAGCCCGACGACCGCGCCGCGCATATAGCCGACGCGCTTGACCAGTTCGGCGCCCGGAATGCCGATCAGCAGATAGGCGGTGAAGAAGCAGAACTGCACCAGCATCGCTTCGGTGTAGCTGAGGGTGAACAACTCCTGCAGCTTGGGCAGGATGACATCGTTCAGCGAGGTGATGCCGCCGAAGATGAAGAACAGCGCGAAGACGAAATAGTTGAGGCCCGGTGCATTGACCTGCGGCGCGTCATCGCCCGCGTGCCCGAAATCCCCCGCGGTGCTGCCGCCCGGTGACATTGCCATCGCTGATCCCTCTCCCCGCGCGCGGTATATCCCGCGCCGCTTGTCTTGCGAACGTTCACAATCCGCGCGCACATGTCAACTTGCAAGACGCTCAGCCACAAATCCAGTGCGAATAGCAATGCAGCCCCAAGAACTCTGGCGCTTGCGCGGGGATAACAACAGGCCCTAGAGATGGGCCATGAGCGGGGACAAGCGCAGACGGCCGACATCGTTCGACGTGGCGGAACGGGCGGGCGTCAGTCAGCCGACGGTCAGCCGTGCGCTATCGGGCAGTCCTGCCATCGCCGAAGCGACCCGCCGCAAGGTCATCGAAGCCGCCGAGGCGCTTGGGTATTTCGTCGACGAGCGCGCGGCGCGGCTGCGGCGCGGATCGACCGGCACGCTCGCGGTCGTCGTGATCTGCCGCGAGGGCGACAGCGCGTCGAGCATCAACCCTTTCGCCTATGCGCTGTTAGGGAGCGTGTGCGTGGCCGCATCGGAGCGCGGGTTCGAGACGCTGGTGAGCTTTCAGGCGCGCGAGGGCGCGTTCTTCGGCCACTATCAGGAACAGGGCCGCGCCGATGGCCTGGTGGTGATCGGCACCACCACCAATGCCGCGGCGTGGGAGCATTTCCGGGGGCTCGATGCTGAAGGGCGGCAGGTCGCCTATTGGGGATCGCCCTTCGACGAGCTCGACTGGGTGCGCTCGGACAACCGCGCTGCGGGGCGGCTTGCGGTCGAGCATCTGCTGGCGCAGGGCTACAAGCGCCCCTGCTTCCTCGGTGCGCTGAACACCCCGCAGGTGCAGTTTACCGAGCGGTACGAGGGCTATGCCGAAGGGATGCTGGCCGCCGGATTGGAGCCGTGCCTTGCGCCGACCGTCAACGCTGCAAGCCGCGAGGAGGAAGGCCGCCGCGCCGCGCGCCGCTTGATCGAGCGCGGGGACGATGTCGACGCGGTGTTCGCCGCCTGCGATGCGATGGCGCTGGGCGCGCTGGAAGCCTTCGCCGCCGCTGATATCGCGGTGCCGCAGCAGGTCGGCGTGATGGGGTTCGATGATCTGGTGGCAGGCCGCTTCAGCCGCCCGCCGCTCACCACCATCGCGCCCGATCCCGCCGAAGCCGGCGCGGCGCTGGTCGAAGCGGTGCTGGATGACGGCGAGGTCAAGGCACGGCGGCGGGTGCCGGTGAAATTGGTCAAGCGCGGCAGCACGGCGAGACTGTAGGGCTTTTCAGACGCGCTCCAGAACGTTTTAGACACCCTCCAGACGCGTTTAGACCCCTGTTAGACCCCCTTTAGACCCCCTTTAGCAGGGCACTTGCCGCAGTGTTTCACGTGAAACATCGCGTTGTTGGGGGATCAGCCGTGTGCGCCGAACTCGTTGGCGATGGCGGTCGCAATTCTGAGGCTCAATTCCTGCGCGCGGGCGATCGGGGTCATGAAATCGCGTTCGTAAGCGCCGTAGCCTTCCTCGCCGCCATCGGGGTAGTCGGAAGGCTCGTCGAGCGGGAAGTCGCGGGGGCCGGGAACGCGCACGGGGAAGGCGCGGCGTAGCTGGGCGAGGGCTTCGTCGACGCGCAAAGTCAGCACCATTTCAATGACATCGCGGCGGCTGATGTCGTTGGCGCGGCTGAAGGCGGGGACGGCGACGGCCTTGAGGAACATGTGCTGGAGCAACGCGAGGCGCAGGGCCTGCAACACCCCGATGCGGCGGCGGACATGCTCGCGCGCTTCGGTGTCGCCGGTCTCGTCGGGCAGGAGCTCCAACAACCTGTGGAATTTCAATGCGTCGATGCGTAGGCGCGAGGCGAGGCGGCGGAACACCCCGGTGCGGTCATCGCCCACCAGATATTCCGCGAGCGCCGCGCAGGATCCCGCCAGGTGATCCTCGGTCCCGCGATAGGTGCGGCTTGCCCAATAGGCCGAATTGAACAGCTCGCCGAATGCCGCGACTGTCTTGATGCTGGCGAGGCCATTGGCGGCGCGCACCAGCCGCAGGATCTGCCGCCCGCGCGGAGATTCGTCAAGCAAAGCAGCGATTTCCTCGCGATTGCCATCCGCCGCAGTGCCAATCCCGGCGATGACGTTCACCGGATATCCGAGCTGCTGGAGGATCGCATTATGCGGGATCGCGCGAATCTGGCGCAGGCTCATCTCGCGGTCGGCGTTGATGTCGGACTGGCGGCGCGAAACGCGGCTGCCGGTGGGGTTGAGCAGCCCCAGCCCGAAGGCCGTCACCGCGCGGGCATAGGTGCGGCTGGCGAGGTGTTCGCCCTGATGCTCCTTCACCGCGCGGTAGAAGTCGAGACTGACATCGGTGCGGTGGTAGAAGGGGTCTGCCGGCGCAGCGAGGTCGGCCTCGGCGGGGCGCTGTTCGGCGATGCGCGAGAGCGTCGCCAGCGCCAGTTCGGGGGTGGCGAAGAACAGGTAGCCGTCGCCGCCCTGAAAGCTGACCTCGGGCTCGAGCCGGATGCCGGCGCGGGCAAAACGCCTTCGCGCCCAAGGGGATAGCGGCCATTCGAGCCGGTCGCGCAGCGATGCGGGATGCGCCCCGCGGCCCATGCTCTCACCGTGGGTGTTGAACACCAGCGCGGCTATATCGCCAAGGCCGTTGGCCGCCATTGCCTCGGCCAGACGGCCTTGAAGGCGCTCGATCGCGAGCGCGGCGGGCACCTGTCCGACGAAGCGCCCGGCGTCGGAAAAGCCGGTCTGCACCGCCACCCGGCCCCGGGCTCTGGCATAGGCGCGGTAGGCAGGCTCGGCGAGCAGCGCGTCGAGAAAGCGCCCGCCGTGCTCCAGCGCGGTTTCGGTCTCGAACAGCGGCGAGACATCGACCTTGCCCTCGACCCCGAACAGCTTGGCGAAATAGAGCGCGGCAAGCACCGTGGCGGGCTGTTCACACTCGGCGACCAGCATCCGGATCGGCGCGTCGGCGTCGATGTGCTTGAGGATCTGCGCCATCGCGAGGAACTGGCGGATCGCGGTCGAGCTCTCGGTGGCGAGCGCAGCGAAATTGGTGCGGAGCGGCTTGGCCTCGTCTACCAGCTTGCGCAAAGTGGCGATGGCGCCCTTGCTCGCGAGGTCAATCGCCTCGTGGTCGCCAAGGCGGCGGCGCACCGCGTTGTGGAGCTGTTTGGCGTTCACCCGGAAGTGGATCCAGCCCATCCCCAGCCCGTCCGCGCGCATCGCCGCGGCGAGGGTGAGAAGGCGCACCGCACGTGCGGGCTCGGCGGTCTGGGCCTCGGCCTCCAGCGCGGCGATCAGCGGGGTGAGGGAGAGCAGGTTGTCGTCCAAATGTGCGGTCAGGCGATTTGCCGCTGTTGCGAGGGCTTCGGCGCTCGACAGGTCGCCCGCGAAGTCCTCGGCGCGCGCCTTGGCGAAGGCGGTGGCGGGGCGGAGGGTGTCGAGGAGCGGGTGGGCAGCGTCCAATGCCTCAAGGCTCGTGGTATAGCGTACCAACCGTTCGGACTTCTCGTGCAGGCGGAAGGCAATCGAGGTGTGCCAGCCGATGTCGGTGCGGCCGTCCATGTCGTAGCCGACCCAGCTTGCAAAGCGGAACGGCAGGGGACGCAGCGCGCGCCATTCCTGCGGCCAGCGGGCCTGAGCATCCTCCAGCAGCCTCGCCACGATCACGTCACGGGCGTCCTGCGCGCGGGCCATCGCGGCCATTGCCGCTCTGTGTTCGTGGTCGAGCGTGACGGCGGTGTGCACCGGCGGCACGGCGCAGACCGCGTCGTCCACTTCGTCCGGCGCAGAGGCAGCGCGCGCGACGGCTTCGGCCTGTCCCGGGGTGAGCAGGAAGGTCGGGTGAGCGGTGAACACGGCGTGGAGCTGCGGGCGCTCCCAACGTTCGCGGAAGGTTTCGAAATCATCGTGGTCCGCGATGGGCGCGGCGGGCGGCGCAAGCAGCGTGCGCAGCTTGTTCGCGCGCGCCTTCAGTCCGTCGCACTCTAGCTCCGCCACAAGCGCGGTGAGATCGTCGAGGCTTAGCTCGCCGCCCTCCAGCGCCCGCGACAGGTCGAGCGAGAGCTGGAACACGGGGTTGAAGAGCGGCGTCTCGCGGGTGCGCTGGTGAAGCTCGCCCAGCCGCGCTTCGAGCGCCGCGAGCGTCTTCACGCGTCAGCCCCCCGAACCGGCAGATGCTCGGAGGCGAAGGCGGCGGCTGCGCCAAACAGTCCGGGTTGCGGGTGGACGATCAGCTTGACCGGGATGCTCGCCATCAGACTCTCGAACCGCCCCTTGGCCTTGAAGCGCGCGGCAAAGCCCGAGGCGAGCAGCGTGTCGCGGATGCGGTAGCCGAGCCCGCCGGCGATAACGACACCGGCAAAGCCGCCCTGAGCAAGGGCAAGGTCGCCCGCTACCGATCCGAGTGCGAGGCAGAAGCGATCTACCGCCGCCGCCGCAAGACTGTCCGCGCCACTGGTGCCGAGGTCCCAGATTTCGATCGCGTCGCGTTCGGGTTCGGTGCGGTTTTCGAGCGCGGCAAGGGCTTGGTAGATATCGACGATGCCGGGGCCTGCCACGACCCGCTCGACCGAGACACGGTTGTGGCGGCGGCGCAGTCGGGCGAGGATTGCGTCCTCGATGCTGTCCAGCGGGGCGAAGTCGATATGCCCCCCCTCGGTCGCCTGGACGCGGTAGGTCGAGCCCGAGCGGTAGAGATGCGCGACGCCGAGGCCCGTGCCTGGGCCGAGCACAGAGATCGTCCCCTCGCGGCCCAAAGGCGTATCCGGGCCAGCGAGGTCGAGGAACTGGCTGTCGTCGGCGCGCGCTACCGCATGGGCCACAGCGGCGAAATCGTTGACGAGGGTGTAGTCGGTGACGCCCAGCTTCTCGGGGATCAACGCCGGGCGGATGATCCACGGATTGTTTGTGAAGCGGATCACCGGGGCGAGGTTGCCGGGGCTGCCCACCGGTCCGGCAATCGCCATGCTCACGGCATTGGGCAGGGTGCCGCCCTTACGGTCGCGGAAGGCTTCCCATGCGGTCTGGAAACTGGCGTGGTCGGCGGTGTGGAGCGTCTCGGGCGTATCGAGGCTGATCGCCCCGTCGGCGCCGATGCTGGCAATCGCGAAGCGGGCATGGGTGCCGCCGATATCGACCACCACCAGATCGCGCGCCATGCTCATAATCCTTCCCCCGTTCGTCCGAAGGAGCAGCGTAGCAGGCGGCGCGTGGGTTGCCCACGCGCCGCATACTTATTCAGATTTTACTGAGTAACGCCCATTTCCTTGAGCAGGCGGTCGGCTCCGTCCACCTTCTCCATCGTCCACAGCATAAAGCGGCTGTCGACGTGGATCGTGCGGTTGATGGCGGGGTCGTACATCCAGTCGGACACCACGCCTTCGATCGTGCCGTCAAACGCCAGTCCGACGAACTCACCGCGCGCGTTGAGCGTCGAGGAGCCCGAATTGCCGTTGGTGATGTCTACCGTCGACATGAAGTCGACCGGAAGGGTGCCGAGCTCTGGCGCGGCGTAGCGGCCGTAGTCCTTCGCCTTGATCAGCTCGATCATCTTGTCAGGCGCGTCGAATTCGCCGCGGCCGGTGTGCTTGGCGACGATGCCTTCGGCGGTGGTGAAGGGCGTCCACACCTGACCGTCAACCTTCTTGCCGGTCACCTTGCCATAAGTGAAGCGCAGCGAGCCGTTGGCGTCAGGGTACATGGCCTTGCCCTGCGAAGCGGCATAAGCAAGGCGCGCTTCCATGACCTTCGAGCGGGCCTTCTGGACATCGCCCGAGCGGGTCTTGTCGGCGGCCTCGGCAGCCATCGCTTCGTCATAAGTGGCAACGGCGAGCTGGATGAAGGGATCGCTGGAGGCCTTGAAGTCGGCGACCGACTTGCCCATCCACTCCATCCGCTTGGCAGTGTTGCCGAGCTCGGTGGTGGCATAGAGCGAGGCGAGGTCGCGGCCTTCCATGAAGGCATCGAAGCTCTTGATGCGATCATCGGCACCGAGCTGGCGGTATTCGGTGATTCCGTCCTGCCACAGCGCCTCGTCGATCGGCTGGACATAGCGGCGCTCGATGCGCTGCATACCCTGCGTCATGAAGGCCTTGTCGCGCTCCTGATAGCCGGGTTCGCGGTCCTTGTCGGGCTTGGCCTGCTCGTTCGCCCAGCGGTAGAGCGAGCGCGCCGCGCCATACAGCTGCCCGCGTCCGAGCAGCCCGCGGCGGGCATCGGCGAGCGAGCCGGCGTCGGTTTCGAGCACCAGACGGTCGAGCTCGGCCAGCGATGCGCCGTACTGCGCCTCGCGCTTGGGATCGGCCTTGATCCATGCGCGGAACGCCGCTTCCTCGGCCTGCTTCTTGGCGACCAGCGAGATGGCTTCGGCCCCGGCCATTTGCCCGGCGATCTTCTTTTCGTAGTTCTCGATGCCCTGCAGCGTGGCGGCATAGGCGATGGTGGCTGCCTGATTGCCTGCGGTCAGTTCGTCGATGCGGTTGCCGTATTCGGTCAGCATCCGCTGCTGATAGGGATATAGCTCCTCATAGTAGAAGCGCGCTTCCTCGGCGCTGCGCAGGCGCTCGGTGGTGCCGGGGAAGCCTGCGACCATCACGAAATCGCCTTCCTTCACGCCCTGCTTGGCGATCGGCAACCAGGCTTTGGGCTTGAAGGGTACGTTATCATTGCTGAACGCCGCCGACGAGCCGTCAGGCGCAACGTAAGCGCGGTAGAACGAGAAGTCACCGGTGTGGCGCGGCCACATCCAGTTGTCCTTTTCGCCGCCGAAATTGCCGACGCCGCCCGCAGGCGCATAGACGAGGCGGACGTCCTTGATCTCGAGCTGCTGCTGCAGCCAGTACTGCTGGCCGCCGAAATAGGCGCGCACGTCGCAGCGGCGGTTGGCCTGCTTCTCGCACGCCGTGATCAGCGCGGCACGGTTGGCCTGCAGGCGGTCATAGCGCGCGCGGCCCTCAAGCTTGTCAGCGCCCTTGAGCATGTCCTTGCTGACGTCGCGCAGGTCCTCGATCACGTAAACGCGGCTGCCGGGCGCGGCGGGAAGCTCGTCGCCCAGTGCCTTCGCGAGGAAGCCGTTGGTGAGGTAGTCGTTCTCGGGCGAGGAATTGTACTGGAGCGATCCGGCAACACAGTGGTGGTTAGTCGCAACCAAACCATCGGGCGAGAGGAACGCGGCCGAACAGCCGCCCAGCGAGGCGATGGCGGTGAGCGGAGGGCGCTGGAGATCGCCGAGCGTCTTGGCATCGAGCTCGAGGCCGGCGGCCTTCATGTCGTCGGCGATGGCAGCGGTCTGGCTCGGCAGCCACATGCCTTCGTCGGCTTGCACCGCGGCAGGGGCAGCGATCATCAGGGCCGAGGCTCCGGCGAGGAGAAACTTCTTCATCACATGCATCCCCTTGGACTTGCACCGCGCCGCAACGTTTGTGCGGCAGCGGGTTTTGGCTTGGCCCATACGCGGGCAGAAGCGCGCTGTTAGGCGAAGTGCGGTGTTCATGAAAAGGGGCATTGTTCCTCATCGACGAACGACGAATGACTTTCGGCGGGTGACTTGCGGGCATGTCGCTCAAGAAAGCCTCTTGCGAGTGATTATCATCTGCTTCATGAGGCGGTCCATACGCAACCAATACTCCCCGCAAAGGACAGCATCTGCGATGAACAGCACGCTCAAACTCTGGACCCAGCTTGGCCTCGGCACCGCGCTTGCAGGCGGGCTGCTCGCAGCGTGCAGCGGCGGCGAAGCGGGCGGAGAGGCCGGCGGCGAGGGTGCCACGAGCGCGCCCGAGGCTGCCGCGACGGCGGGTGAGGGCGAGGGCGGATCAGGCCCGGGTGAAGGCGCAGCGACGCCCGCAGGCGGAGAGGGCGAAGGCGGCGTCGCGGTCGCCGATGCGGCCAAGGACCCCGTCGCCTACGGGATCGCGCTCGCTGTTGCCGAGGCGCATGTCGTCGCCGCGCGCGATGCCTATGCGGCCGGCAAAAAGGACGCCGCTGCCGAAATGTTCGCTCACCCGGTCAGCGAAGTGCTGCTCGACATGGACCCGGCCTTCACCACGCTCGGGGTCGCTGACATGAAGCCGCTCTTCACCGATGCCTCGGTCGCCGCGAGCGAGGGCAAGAGCGTCGCCGAGGTGAACAAGGCGTATGACAAGATCATCGCCGCGCTGCGCGGTGCGGCGCAGAAGGCTCCGAAAGGCGCTGTCAGCCCTGCCAAGGTTGCGACCGGCGTGATCGCCGACCAGCTCGAACGGTCGAGCGCGATGTATCGCCGTCTCGGCAAGGAAGCGAGCTACGAGCCCTATCTCGACGGCTACGGCTTCAGCCGCGTTGCGGCGAGCACCTTCGCCGCCTCGGGCGCGGCGATCAAGGCGGAGAACCCCGCCGCCCACGCCCGCATCAGCGAGGCGCTGGCGCTGCTGGCGAAGGCCTATCCAGGCGCGGCTCGTCCGGCCAAGCTCCCCGGTGATGCTGGCGCGCTGTCGGGCGCTTCGGCCAAGGTGCTGCTCGCCGCCGCCAATTAAGGCGCGCAGGTCCAACTTTGTGCAAACGCGACAAAGTGCGCACCCCCTTAGGTTGCGGGGCTGTGCGCGCTTGTGTTTGCGTACAGCAGGAGTAGTTTCGCCGCCATAGGGGTCATAGGCTCCGCGTCAGGTAGCATTGTAAGTGCCGACTGTTCGCGGACTAAGGGGAAAAGGCTGATCGATCGGGAGGCGCATGGGCGCTGACCGGTTGAATGCTTTTTGGGGGGGACTTTGCCGCACCGTTACGTAAGCCTGCACAGTACTGCGTTGCTCCACGTCGCCTCGGCGCTCACGCTTGCCGTTGTTGCGACCAGCCCCGTTCTTGCGCAGCAACAGCCGCTGCCGCCCGCAATCACGCCGCCCAACCGCAGCGATCTGATCCCCCCTGAGTTACGGCGCGAAGAGCGCGCGCCCACGCTCACCGTTGACGGCGATCTTGAGCGTGCACCTTGCGCACTCGACAAGCCCGAATTCGCCGACATCCGCTTCACCGTAAAGGGCGCCGCCTTCGAAGGCCTCGCGCGCGTTCCGGGGCTTTCGCTCGATGCGGCCTATGCCAGCTACGTCGGCCGTGAGCTGCCGGTCTCGGTGATGTGCGACATCCGCGCCGAGGCCAATGCGCTGCTGCGCGGCCAGGGCTATCTCGCCACGGTCGAGATCCCCGAACAGAGCCTTTCCGACGGTATCCCCGACTTCAAGGTGGTGTTCGGCCGGCTGACCGCCGTGCGCGTGCGCGGCGATGCGGGCCCTTCCGAGAAGCTTGTTGCCTCCTACCTCGAGAAGCTCACCAAGCTCGATGTGTTCAACACCAACACCGCCGAGCGCTACCTGCTGCTCGCCGACGATGTGCCGGGGCTCGAAGTGCGTCTCTCGCTGCGCCCGGCGGCGGGCGGGGCACCGGGCGATCTGGTCGGCGAGATCGCGGTGCTGCGCCAGAAGGCGATGGTCGATCTCAACGTCCAGAACCTCGGCTCCCAGGCTATCGGTCGATTCGGCGGGGTGCTGCGCGGCGAAATCTACGACGTGACTGGCCTTGGTGACCGCACTTCGGTGGCCTTATTCAGCACGCTCGAGTTCACCGAGCAGCAGACCTTGCAGATCGCCCACGACTTCCGCGTCGGTAGCGAGGGACTTAGGTTTGGCGGCCAGTTCACCTACAGCCAATCCGAGCCCTCGGCCGGCCTCGCTGGCTTCACGGTCGATGCCGAAACTGTCTTCGCGAGCGTTTCGGCAAGCTACCCGCTGATCCGTACCCGCCGCCACAGCCTCTATACCGATGCCGGGTTTGACTATGTCGATCAGGACGTCGGTTTGAACGGTGTCGCGCTCACCCGCGACCGGGTGCGGATGGCTTTCGTGCGGCTCGCTGGCGAGCTGACCGACCAGCGTTCGGTGCTGCGCGCGGGCGGTTACACGCCTTACGAGCCAAAGTTCCGTATCCGTTACGGGGCCGAGCTGCGTCAGGGTCTGGACGTGTTCGGCGCGAGCCCCGATTGCCGGGCGAACCTGTTCGCCTGCCTCATCAATGGCACAGCCGCGGCGAGCCGGATTGAGGCCGATCCCACGCCGCTGGTGCTGCGCCTTAACGCCGATTTCGAATACCGCCCTACGCCCAACATCGCCTTTGTGCTGCGCAATCAAGCGCAAGTGACGGGCGATGCGCTCCCCGCCTTCGAGGAGATTGCCGCCGGTTCCTTCTCGATCGGGCGCGGCTACGATCCGGGCGCGGTGCTTGGTGACAGCGGCATCCTCAACTCGCTTGAGGTGCGCTTCGGCACGATGACGCCCGAAAGCCTCAAGGCGATCGCCTTTCAACCCTACGTCTTTACCGACCTCGCCCATGCCTGGAACGAGGACCCGAGCCGCCGTCCCGATAATCCCGACCGGCTGTGGTCGGCAGGCGCCGGTCTGCGGTTCGCCTGGGGACCGGGGATACAGAGCGATGTCTTCGTCGCGGTCCCGCTCGTGAAACCCGATCTTGCGCAAACGAAGGGCGACGTCCGCCTCATGTTCACGCTGACTGCCCGCCTGTTCCCGTGGAGATTCTGATATGACCACGCCGCTCCGCAAGTTCGACCGGACCCGCCTGATGCTCGGCTGTGGCAGCGCTGCGCTGGCGCTGGCATTGGCTCTTGCTCCGAAGGGCGCCGCCGCGCAGGGCATCCAGGCGACCCCGACGATTGTCTCGGGCGCGGCCAACGTCAATTCTCCTGCCGCCAACACCACGCGGATCGACGTGTTCTCGCAAACGGCGGTGATCGACTGGACCCCGTTCCTCGACAATAACGGCGATGCGCTTGCGTTCCTGCCCACTGGGTCGACCGCTAACTTCCGGGGCAATGCTCCCAATTTTGCGGTGCTCAACCGCATCCTGCCCACGACCAATAACAACATCGCGGTGATCGACGGCAGTGTGATCAGCCAGTTCGGGAACCCTTCGACCGGGTTCATCACTGGCGGCTTCATCGCCTTCTATTCGCCTACCGGCATTCTGATCGGTCCCAATGCCAGCTTCGATGTCGGCAGCCTGATGCTGACCACGCTCGACACCACCCCGGGCAGTTTCGACAACTTTGCGAACGGCGGCTTCCTGTCGCTTCAGGGCCAGCAAGGCTCGCGTGCCACGATCTCGGTCAGCCCAGGCGCGCAGATCGCGGCCACGCAGGAGAATTCCTTCTTTGCAATCGTTGCCGCTGATGTCGAGATGCGCGGCACGGCCATTATCAACGGCAGCCATGCCTATGTCGCGGGCGAGGTCGTGGATCTGCGCTTCTCGAACGGCTTGTTCGACATCTTCGTGTCGACCGGCACGGCAGCCTCGGGCGAGGTGGTGACGCTCAACGGATCGATCGGCGGTCCCTCGAGCAACGGCGCCGATGACAACCACATGATCTACGCCGTGGCGCGCGCCGCGCAGGACCCGATCAGCATGCTGCTGAGCGGCAATATCGGCTTCACGCCCGCCCAAAGCGCCGGCATCGTCAACGGCGAGATCATCCTTGCCGCCAACTACGATGTGTTCGGGCGGTCTGTCGGCGGAGGCGCGATCGGGCAGGACGTCGATACGGTCCAGTTCCGCCGCGAGAACTCAACCAGCAATGTACGCGCCGACATCACGCTGCAGGATTTCAATGCGAGCTCCAGCGTGCTGGCGATCGGCACCGGGCGCACCCTTGCCACCAGCCTCAACGCTAACAGCAGCGTGACCGGCAACCTCATGCTGGTCGGCCGCGAGTCTGCCGCGCTCGCTGTAACCGGGCCACGCAGCTTCACCGTCAGTGGCGACGTGCTGGTCGATGCGCGTGATTTCGGCGCATCCGGCGGCGGTTCGAGCCTGCAATCGCTCGACGTGATCAACGCAACTGGCGGCACCGCGCAGATTCTCACCCGCAATGCCAACGCTGTGATCAACATTGGCGGCCGGGCGATCGTCACCGCCGAGGCGTTCGGCGGCGCGCAAACGAGCAGCCGCATCGCCGGCACGGCACGCGGCGGGACGGCTGAGATCATTATCACCGGCGGGAGGGTCTCCGTCACCGGCAACACCAGCGTGCGCGCTTCGGCCTTCGGCTCGACGTTCGGCGTCGACACGGGCTCGGAGGCGCGCGGCGGGACGGCTCGGCTGGTCGGCAGCAATGGCGGCCAAGCGGCACTAGGCGGCGATCTGATCATTCTCGCCAACGCGACCGGGGCGGCAGGCTCGCAGTTCGGCACTTCGACCGTGTCGAACGCCTACGGCGGGCAGGCACTGCTGACGTTGTCCGACCCGAACGGGACGATCACCGTCGGCGGCGATGTGCTGCTCGACGCAGGCGCAACCGGAGGAAGTTCGAATAATGCGGGGCCAGGCTCGCTTGGAGACGCGGGTGTCGCGACAGCGACCATCACCGGCACGGGGACATTTGACGTCACCGGACGCCTGCGCTTGTTGGCTGCCGGAATTGGCGGCGACAACGTAGGCGGGACGGGCGGTACCGGCCTCGGCGGGCGGGCCTCGATCGCAACGCTCAGCGGCGGCACGATCCGCGCGCGAAATGAATTCGAGGCTGATGCGGACGGTGTCGGCGGAGCGGGACAGACAGGCGGCGACGGCTTCGGCGGCATCGCAGGGGCGAACGCAGTCGCCGGCGTGATCACTATCGCAAACAACGCCTTTGCGCACAGTTACGGTTCCGGCGGCGGCTCTATTTTCGGTGTAGGCGGCAATGGTGGTCTTGGCCAAGGCGGCTACGCCGCCCTGCAGGCGCAGGGCACGTTGACGCAGACCGCACGTCTCAGCATCGGCGGCGACGCCAGCGTCGAAGTCGACGGCTATGGTGGCCGCGGCGGGAACGGTGACGACACTCTGCCGGGCGGACGCGGCGGCGATGGTGTCGGCGGACACTCCTCGATTCCCAATCAGGCCGATCCTGCTTTTGGCGGCGGGGCATTTCTGCTCGCCGGAGGCGACAATGGCACCCTCGAGGTGACTGGCAGGTCGAACGTCTTTGCGTTTGGCGAGGGCGGCCGGGGCGGTCGCGGAGGACCCGGCATCAGCGGAGTACCCGGCACCAACGGCGGAAGCGGCGGGGACGGGATCGGCGGTCTCGCTCAGGCCGGCTTGGCACTGTTCGGCCTGAACGGCTCGGTCGGCGCAGGTCGGGCCAGCTTCACAGGCGAACTACGGGTTCAGGTCGACGGTATCGGCGGTAACGGCGGGTTTGCCGGATCATCGGGGGGGTCTGGCAACTTCGGCAGTGCCGGAGTAGTGCCCGCGGCTGGCAACAACGGCATCGGCAATGGCGGTATCGGCAAGGGCGGAGACGCCTTGCTGACCGTGCTCGCCGGCGCTGTAACCACCAATCGGGCTCTATTGACCGCATACGGCTTCGGCGGCTCCGGGGCGGCCGGAGGCGATGGGCTTGGCGGGGTCGTGAAGGTGCTCGGCGGACTCGACGGTGCGTTGACCGCCACCGGGCTTGAGCTGCTGGCAGGGGGCTCGGGCGGCTTTGCGCAGGCTGGGCGCGGCGGCAATGGGATCGGCGGCACGGCGGCCATTGAGATCGACGGGCTCACCGCGACGATCAACGGTAACCTGACCGTCGATGCCTCGGGCGAAGGATCGAACTCGGCCAATGGCGCGTCCGGCGACGGGCGCGGCGGGGTGGCGTATATCTCCAGCGCGACCGGCCCGAGCTCGCTCAACGTCACCGGCCACACCAGCGTCTTTGCCAACGGCCTCGGCGCGGACTCGCTGGGGAACTTTGCGGCCGGAAACGGCTTCGGAGGAACAGCCTATATCGACGTATTCGGTAGCAACGTAATGAACTTCGAGACGGCGCAGATCGCCGCGGTCGGGCGCGGCGGCCAAGCAACCTTGCACGAAGGCGGCGACGGCACCGGCGGCATCGTGCGCTTGCTATCGAGCGGCGCTGGCAGCAACCTGACCATCAATCGTAACGTCCCGCGGAGCGTGGCCAGCGAATCGCCGGCCGGCGACGCCCTCCTCAACGCCGACGGCATCGGCCAGGCGGCCTTCGGCGGTGACGGCATTGGCGGCAACGGCCGCGGCGGCCGGGTCAACGTGATTGCGAGCAACGGCGGTGCCATAACGCTACCGTTGGCACCGCTGCAGGATCCCGCAAGCGTCGGCGCGATCCGCATCCGGGCCAGCGGCACTGGGGGCGGCTCCGGGATTGAAGGCGGCATCGGCGGCATCGGCGCAGGCGGCGAGGTGAACATCGAAGTCGACGGGCAGGGCTCGGGCCTGTCAATCGGCGATGCCATCTTTACCGTGTTCTCTCAGGGCGGATCGGCGCTCGACGATAGCAGCAATATCGCCGGCGGGGCGGGCTTCGGCGGGCGGCGGATCATCCGGGTGCTGAACGGCGGATCGCTGACGCTGGCATCGTTCGACGGACAGTCGGGCGCGCGCGGCGGCGACGGCAACGGGACCGGTAACGGTGGCAATGCGCAGAGCGGCTTCAATTTTATGGAAATCAACGGAGGCACGCTGAACTACAGTGGCGTTCTCGAGATGATCGACCAGTCGACCGGCGGCGCGGGCCTGCGCGGCGGCGATGTTTTTGCGCCCGGCGAGGGCGGCGGAGTCGTATTCAGCGCGACCAATGCAACAATTAGTTCTGGCTCGGGCATCACGCTTGAATCGAACGCGACCGGCGGCACGGGCGCTACCGGCGGCAACGCTACCTCTGCTGCGGTGAGCTTCAGCCTGCGCGACACCAACTTCATCGGCACCGCTTTGCGGCTGCGGTCGGTGGCGACGGGCGGCAACGCCACCGATCCGGCCGGCAGGGGCGGCACCGCGATCAGCGGGGGGGTTGGTGTCGGGCTCACCAACGCCGACCTCGACCTCGATTTAGCGTTCATCGCTTCGGAGGCGATTGGCGGGGACGGCGGTGAAGGGACGGGAACCGGCGGTGATGCCCTGAGCGGCATTGTCAACGTGGGGATGATCGGCTCGACGCTCTCGGGCACCAACCGGTTCGGACTTCTCGACGTGCGCTCACAGGCGCAGGGCGGAGGCGGCGCGACCGGGGCCGCCGGCGGCAACGCCACCTCCGCACGGAGCACACTGACCCTTGCCGACTCGAGCATCAACGTCGAGCGGCTGAACGTGAGCGCCTCTGCCTTCGCCGATCGTGGGGGCGGGGGAATTGCGATTGCCGGAACCGCA
Source organism: uncultured Alphaproteobacteria bacterium (assembly GCA_963765775.1). Lineage (GTDB taxonomy): Bacteria > Pseudomonadota > Alphaproteobacteria > Sphingomonadales > Sphingomonadaceae > Erythrobacter. The sequence continues at coordinate 502,684 of CAVXXQ010000003.1, read as the reverse complement.
GGGATCGACGTCAGCGGCTCTGGTGGACTGACCGCAGACGTTATCAACGTGGATGCCACCGCTGCGGTCAATGAATTCGATAAGGGCGGGGCGGGAACAGTCTCGTTCCGGATCGCAAGCGGCAGCACGGCCGTCGTCAATGCCATCGAACTTTCCATGAGGGGCGATGTAACGTCGCAAACCTTCGTTTTCGGTAATGGGCCGTTTTACGATGACGGACGATTCGATATCGAAGTCTTGGGCGGCACCGTAAATCTCGAAACCTTGCGAGCCTTTGCCAATGGCCGGTCTTCAGGCGACCAAATGACCTCCCGGCTCGTTGCGGTCGGAGGGAACATCAATATTTCTAATCGGATGACCCTGTATTCGATTGACGACATTCTGGTTCGGACCGGCTCCGGAAGTATCATCGGCAACGCCGCAGCGGCCGGCAACACCACCGCACTCGAGCTGCAATCCGGAGGTACGATCCAGATCGTCGGCGATGGCAGCGCGGGCACCGGTCTGATCGGCCAGTCAATAACTGTCGACGCCTTCCGCTCGATCTTGCTCGATGGCAACCTGACAGCGCGTAACGGCGCGATCGCGCTGACCGCGCGCGGCTTTGGGCCGACCTTCGACAGCATCACGATGGCGCAAGGCACCCGCATCGATGCCGGCACCGGGACAGTCACGATCCGCATTACCGATGGCACGATCACACTCGCCAACATCGCCGCAGGCAGGATCGACGCGCGGACTCTCGGGACGAGCGCTGGCAGCAATATAACGGTGCGCACCGATGGCGTGCTGAACGCATCGGGCAGCGGGCGGGCGATTGACCTTGCTTCGCTGGGCGGCGAGGTGATCAATCTGGCCGGAGACGCAGGCCTCGTGCTGACGGGCGGCGGGCATTACGGCATCTTCGCCGCGACGCCGACGGGGTCGCAGATCGGAAGCTTTGCCAACTACGCGCGGCGCTACAATGTCGCCAACGCGACCGCCTATGACACGCTCAATCCCGGCGGCAACTTCGCTGCGTTCCGGATCGTGCCCTTCCTCACTGTCACCGCCGCCGCGGCGAGCCGTTTCTACGGCAACGCCAACCCGACCTTCATGGCAAGCTTCGCCGGGTTCCTGCCGGGCGATGGGATCGCTGGCCTTACGGGCACGCCGCAGTTCACCACGCTTGCAAACGGCACATCGAATGTGGGCCAATACGCTGTCAATGTCGCGCTAGGCTCTCTGCTGAGCTCTCAGGGCTACCAGTTCACCTTCGCGCCCGGCGTCCTCAACGTCACGCCGCGCCTGCTCACGGTCACGGCGAACAATCTGTCGCGGGTCTATGGCAATGCCAATCCGGCGCTGTCCTTCACGCTCGGCGGCCTCGGCTTGGTCAATGGCGATATGTTGAGCGGCGCTTTGGCGACAACCGCGGGCACGACGACGGGTGTGGGCAACTTTGCCATCACGCAAGGCACACTGGCGGCGAGCGCCAATTACACAATCAACTTCGTGGGCGGACAGCTTACCATCACGCCGCGCCTGCTCACGGTGAGCGCGGACAGCCTCACCAAGCTCTTGGGCATTGCCGACCCTGCTTTGACCTTCATGCTTTCGGGCGATGGTCTGGTGGAAGGCGACCGGATCTCGGGCAGTCTGGTGCGCGATGCGGGCGAGCGGGTCGGCGAGTTCGCCATCCGCCAAGGTACGCTCGGCGCCGGGTCCAATTACGTGATCACCTATATCGGCGGCACACTGACCATCAATGCTCCTCCGGCCCCGCCGGGGATCAACAACCCGATCAACTTCGAGACGCCGATCAGGATTGGCGACCAGCCGCCCGAGATCGAGGACGAGGATGAGCGGCGCTTCGGCATCGACTTCCCCGAAAGCCTCGAAGCGCCTCTGATCTCCGAGGATCCGTTGCTCGATGATCCCGTGACCAGCGGCGGCGATGCCTCGGTCTATGGCGACACTGCGGCGCCCGGCGGCGGAGGGAAGTAAGATGACGCACCCCCGTTTCGGCCGTCCCGGCCCCCGAGTCCTGACCGCAGGTTTCGCTGTCCTCGCCGGAGCGGCGATTGCCGTCGCCGCTCCGGGCAGCGCCAGCTCGGCCGCTTCGGACGGGGTGAGCCTATCGCTGCGGGACACTTTCCCGATCGGCTCCAACGGATTGTGCGAAGCGCAGATCCTCCCTCCCGAGCCTGGTGCTGGCCTGTTCGACCGGCGCTATTCGGTGATTTGCCGCGATGCCGCCGCGCCCGTTGGTACGCTGTGGGTGATCAAGCCCAATCGCGGCGAGACGCTGCAGCCGGCGCGCTTCGCCGGGGCTGACGCCGCCTGTCGCGAGGATGCAGCAGGCGTTCCGGGCATGGCCGCCTCCCAGCGCCTGTCCTGCACACGTCCGCAGAGCATCCTGCGCACCGATCTGCTGATCGCCAGCCGCGCAGGCCGCACCTATGCCGCCTCGGGCCTTACTGCCTATAGCAAGGCACTCGAACTGGGGCTTGCCTCGCTTGCCAGCGACACGGTCGTGCCCGGCACGGTCGAGATTCCGCTCACCAGCACCACCGACGCCATCGCGTTTGCCCGCCAACAGGCCGAGGCGATCGCTGCCGATCAGGCGCTGGCCGAGGCCTATCGCCGCTCCAATGCGGGAAATTTTGCCGAGGCCTCCGAATTCTTTGCGGCCTCGGCCGCTGCCCTCACGGGGGCTGGCGCAGCCGAGGCGCAGCTCAACGGCGCGCTCCAGCAATCCAACCTCGGCAACTTTGCCGAGGTGCGGCGCCAGTTCGAAGCCACGCGCTCTGCGGGCGCGGCGAGTCCAGTGCTCGCCCGGATGCAGCGCAACTACGAGGGCATGGACGCGCTCAACCAGCGCCAGCCTGCGCGGGCGCTTGCGCTGCTCGATGCACCCCTCACCAGTGACTTTGCCGATGCCGATCAGGTGCGGCAGTTCGCAATCGGCCCCGCGCTAGCCGGACAGCTGGCGAGCGAAAGCGGGCGGATCACCGGCGAATATTCGCTCAGCCTGACCCCGATGGAACGCGCCACCCTGCTCGACGGGCAGCACGACTATCTCAAGGCGACCGCGCTGCGCCAACTGGGCCGCGCCGCCGAGGCGACCAGTTTCCTGCGCGCTGCCGAAGCGTCGTTCGGCAAGGTGCGCGGCGGGCGGGTGGTCTCGGTCGCGTGGCTGCGCGCGCAAGTCATCGGCGAGCTCGCTGAAGTGGCGGAACGCGCCGGCAGCCTCGGCGAGGCTGAAGGCCTGCACAATTCCGCGATCGCCCTGCTCGAAGTGACCTATCCGGGCACCCCCGCGCTCGGCAGCGCGCGTGCGCAGCTTGCAGGGCTTTATGCCCGCAGCGGTCGCCGCGATGAGGCGCTGACGCTGTATCGTGGCATCATTGGCGATGCGGGAGGCCGCCCGCTGCCCTCGCTGCGCGGTGTCATGACGCCCTATTTCGCGCTGCTGACCGACGCGCAAGCGGGCGACAATGCCGCCGCCGCGGCCGATCTGTTCGCCGCCAGCCAGCTGCTCCAGCGCCCAGGGCTCGCCCAGACGCAGGCGGCGCTGGCGCGTGAGCTTTCGGAAGGCTCGGACGAGGCTGCCCAGCTGTTCCGCACCGCCACCAATCTTGGGCGCGGCATCGAACAGCTGCGCCTCGCGCTGCTCGAGCTCGAGACCCTGCCCGAAGGTAACGCCAGCCAGATCGCCCAGATCGCAGAGCGCCGCGCGCGGCTCGATCAGTTGCAGCAGCAGCAGGCCGAGGTGCTGGGTCGCCTTGCCGCCTATCCCCGTTACCGTGCGGTGAGCGGCACGGCGATCAGCCTGCCTGAGCTGCAGACGGTCCTCGGCGATGACGAAGCCTATGTGAAGCTCGTGACGCTCGAGCGCGATGCATACGTCGTTTACGTCACGCCCGTCGCTGCGCGCGTATGGCGCGCCGATGCTACGCCCAAGCAGCTCGACAAGCTGGTGACCGCGATCCGCGAAAGCATCGCGATCGCCGAAGGGGGTCAGGTGCTCACCTATCCCTTCGATGTTGCCAGCGCGCGCGAGCTTTATGTGAAATTGTTCGGCCCTGTTGCCGCAGAACTGCCGCAGGTGAAGCACCTCGTCTTCGAGCCCGACGGCGCGCTGCTCAAGCTGCCGATCAACCTGCTCGTCACCGACGATGCCAGCGTTGCCGCCTATCAGGAACGGATGAAGGCCAAGGACGCCGACGAATATGATTTCCGCGGCACCAAGTGGCTCGGTCGCACGACCGAGGTCAGCACCTCGGTCGCGGCTTCCGCGTTCCGCGATGTGCGCGCAGCGCGCCCCTCGAACGGTAAGCGCGCCTATCTCGGCCTTGGCGAGAATGCGCCAATCGGTAACGGCACGCCGGGCGCAGCGCGCACGCGGTCGGCGCTTGAAGCAGGCGTCAAGTGCACCTGGTCGCCAAATATCTGGGCCAACCCCGTCAAGGCCAAGGAGCTGCGCGACGCAGCGGCGCGGCTCGGCAGCGGGGCCGAGGTGCTCACCGGCGCAGCCTTCACCGACAGCGGGGTCGGCGCCAAAACCGACCTTGCTGACTTCCGCATCCTGCACTTTGCGACCCACGGCCTGGTCACCGCGCCGCAGCCCGAATGCCCGCCGCGCCCGGCGTTGCTGACCAGCTTTGCCGACACCGAGGGTTCGGATGGCCTGCTCAGCTTCGGTGAGATCTTCGGGCTCAGGATTGACGCCGATCTCGTGATCCTGTCGGCCTGCGACACCGCCGGCAGCGCCACGGTCGGCGCGACCCGCGAGGCGGGCGTGACGAGCGGCGGCGAGTTCGCGCTCGACGGTCTGGTGCGCGCCTTTGTCGGCGCAGGCGGCCGTACGGTGCTCGCCAGCCATTGGCCGGTGCCCGACGACTACGACGCGACCGGGCGGCTTGTCTCCGGGCTGTTCGCAAAGGACGGTCGCACGATCGCCGATGCGCTCAAGACCTCGCAGGAGGCGTTGATGGACGACGCCAAGACTTCGCACCCCTTCTACTGGTCGGCCTTCGCAATTGTCGGCGACGGCGCAGCCAACCTCGCGCGCTGAGCGCGAGAGGGCCAAGAGAGAAGGGCGATGGAGCGGGGCGCAGCGCAATCACCATTCCGCGGGCTTGTGCGCGGTTGGCGCACCGTGCGCGAAGCGGGCACTGTGCAGCTTGCCTTGACTGTCATGCTCCTGTGCGTTTCGCTATTCATCGCGCGCTATAGCTGGGTTCTGCCCGACGGTTCCGAGCCCACCCCGCTTACCAGCGAGGCCGAGCGCGCGTTCTATGATCTGAGGGCCTATTATGCCGCCGACCTGGTCGAGGAAGACAAGCGGGTCGTGCTGGTTGTCTATACCGACCAGACCCTGATCAAGGCGCGCAAACGCTCGCCGCTTGACCGGGGCCTGCTGGCCAAGACGCTGCTTACGCTCGACGCGATGGAGCCCAAGGCGATCGGGATCGATATCCTGTTCGATCAGCCGCAGGACGAAGATGAGGAGCTGATCGCCGCGCTGCGCGGAATGAAGACTCCGGTCGCGGTCGCCTATGCCGCCACGGCGACCAACCCGGACGACATCGAGTGGGAACAGCAGCAATATCTCGAACAGTTCATGGCGCGGTTGAAGGGCAGCAAGGCGCGCCCGGCAAGCATCCGGCTCGACAATACCTTTGGCGCGACCCGGCTGTGGCCCGATATCCGCAAGGGCCTGCCACCATTGCTCGGGCGGGTGATGCTCGCCGATGCGGGCGAGCCGGCTGCCGCCTTTGCTGGTTACCAGCGCGCGATCGATTACCGGCGGCCCAGATTTGTGGATTCGGTGCTGTTTCCCCCGGCCCAGATCGACCTCTTCGTCGATCCTGACCCGGAGATTCTGCCCTTCCTCAAGGAGCAATATGCCGGCAAATACATCCTGATCGGCGGCGATATCGTCGACTATGACCGGGTCGAGACGACCTTCACCTCGATCAACGGTGAAGTGCCCGCGGGGATCGCCGTCCATGCCGAGATCATTGCGCAGATGCTCGATAACCGCGTTCTCAACCCGATCCCGGCCTGGGTACTGTGGGCGATGGCGGTGTTGGTGGTTCTGATGGCGACCCTGACCGCGCTGCTCGAATGGCCCGCGCGGCGGCTTGCGATGTTTGGCGTGGCGCAGCTCGTGATCTTTCAGGGTTTTCCGATGCTGTTGCAGGTTCGCAATGTCGATACCTACGGATTGCCAGCCGTAGGCTGGTTCGTCGCGTGGATCATTGTCTTCAGCGCGGTCACGTCGACAGCGCGCGCATCAGGCGCGGTGCAGCGCAACTTCGCCACCGGGGCGCTCGGCAAATATATCCCGCGCGACATCGCGCAGGCGATCATCGACAAGCCCGAGCTGCTCAGCTTGGGTGGGGAAAAGCGCGAAATCTTCGTGATGTTCAGCGATCTCGAGGGCTTCACCAAGATGAGCCACGCGATCCCGCCGGAAATGGTCGCCAAGCTGCTCAACCGCTATCTCGATCTACTGAGCCAGGTGGTGCTCGACCATGGCGGGGTGATCGACAAGTTCGTCGGCGATGCAGTGGTCGCTTTCTGGGGCGCGCCGATCAGCCGCCCGGACGACGGCGAGCGTGCGGCGCGCGCAGGCTACGCGATCTGGCAGGCGGGCGAGGCGTTCCGCAAGGAAGTCGCCGCGATGGACGGTAAGCTCCCGCCGATCGGCAAGACCCGCGTAGGGCTTCACCACGGCGAGGCAGTGATCGGCAATTTCGGCGGAGCGACGCGCATCCAGTACACTGCGCTCGGCGATTCGATGAACACAGCCTCGCGGCTCGAAGCGGCCAACAAGGCGCTGAGTTCGGCGGTCATGGCGAGCCGCGAATTTGCCGAGGCCTCGGGGCTTGGCTGGTGGCGCGAAATGGGCCGGGTCCAGCTACGCGGCCGCGCAAAGGCGGTCGACCTGTTTGAACCGGCGCCCGATTTTCCGGCAGAGGATCGCGAAGTCCTTGCCCAAGCGAGCGCGCTTGCTGCGCAGGACCGCGCCGCCGCCCTCGATCTGGCGCAAGCGGTCGCCGCTCGCCACCCGAATGATTCAGCGCTAGGTAATCTTGTCGGGCGCATGCAGGCAATGGATGAGGGAGGAACGTATGTTCTCGGATAGTTTCAAGTCACGGCTTCGGACGCTGGTCCTGGCCGGCGCGGCGCTCGCGCTGCCGGTTGCAGCGATGGCCGGCGTGGTGGTCAAATCGACCGGGCCGTCGGCAACCAAGTATCCGGTCGGCACCAAGCTCGACGACAGCGCCTCGATCAGCCTCAAGCCCGGCGATGTGGTGACTGTGCTCACCGCCGATGGGACCCGCGTGATCAAGGGCGCTGGCACGTTCCGCGTTGGCGATCGTCCGCAGGTCGCCGCCGACCGCTTTGCCTCGCTCACCCGCAAGCGCGCCGCAACCCGCGTGCGCACCGGGGCCGTGCGCAACCCGGATGATGGGGCAGTGCCGAGCAATCCGAGCCTGTGGTATGTCGATGTCACTCGCTCGGGCACGGTGTGTCTGTATGATTTCGCGACCGTCCGCCTTTGGCGGCCGAGTACGCCCGGCACCAGCACCTACCGGATGTTCAATCGCGAGAACGGTGCGGCGGTCGACGTAACCTTCGACGACACTGTAACTGTTGCGGCGCTCGATCCTGCGCGCCTGCCGATCGTCGAGGGCGCGCCCTACACCATCACCGGGCCGGACAATGTCACCAGCGCACAGATCAGCTTCGTGCTGCTGGCCGAGGATTATGAAGCGCCCGACGCGCTGGCCGAGGCGTTGATCGCCAAGGGTTGCGGGGTGCAGCTTGAAACGCTTGGATCGAGCCTTGAGGCCTCGGCGGACGCTAGCGGCGGCTGAATAGTCGCAGTCGCCCCAAGAAGCGGGGGCGAAAGCGGTCGCAAACCGCTTTGAATGGTTGCATCGCGGCCCCAAGCTTGGGAGAAAGAGGCCGGGATATGCGCTGAGGGGACTCGGCAAGTGCGCGGTCTTTCGGACCGACATCTCGGGGGGATGGGATGAGCCAATTGTGGGCGAATGTGATGGCTGGTCTCGCGAAAAGACGCGGGCTGGTTCGCGCGCTTGCGGTGCTGGCCCTTGCCGCGCTCTATCCGGCCGCTGGCGCGATCGGCGGCGGCACCTTCGAAGGCGTGGCGACCTGTGCTGGCTCAACCTGCCACGGCCGCGCCGAGGGCAACGGTGCGGTGGTCCGGCAGGACGAGATCGCCACCTGGCAAGAGCCGTCCTCGCCGTCCGGCGCACATAGCCGGGCTTATGCGGTGCTCGGCGGGCGGCGCGGCCAGCAGATCGCCACCAGCCTCGGGCTCGGCAATGCGCAAAGCGCGCCCGCCTGCCTTGGCTGCCATGCGACCAACGCGCCCGCCGGACAGCGCGGAGCAAAGTTCACGCTGACCGACGGGGTGGGCTGCGAGAGCTGCCACGGCGCCTCCGGCGGCACATGGCTGGCGGAGCACTATGCGCTCCCAGCCACCCACGCCTCCAACGTCGCCGCAGGGCTTACCCCGCTCGACAACCCCAAGGCGCGCGCCAGCGTGTGCCTCGATTGCCATTACGGCTCAGCCAAGCCCGGCCAGTTCGTGACGCACTCGATGATGGCCGCCGGACACCCGCGCATCTCCTTCGAGCTCGACCTGTTCAGCGCGCTCCAGCAACACCACAATTTCGACGCCGACTATTCCGCGCGCAAGGGCAGCACCAGTTCGGTGCGCGTCTGGGCCGTGGGGCAGGCCGAGGCGGTGCGCCGCTCGACCAGCCTCTTTGCCCAGCCCAAATTCGCTTACGAGGGCGCCTTCCCGCAGTTCACCTTCCTCGATTGCCATTCCTGCCATCGCCAGATCGCCGACGGGCCGCAGCGCAAACTTACCTTCGAGACCAATCCCGGGCGGCCGATCCCCTTCGGCAACCCGCCCTTCAATGACGAGAACATCATCATGCTGCAGGCGGTCGCGGGCGCACTGGTGCCGGGCGAGGCGGCGGCGTTCCAGACTGCGAGCCGCGACTTCCACAAAGCTTTTGCGCAGGGTCCGGCTGAGGCGCGCACCGCGGCGCAGGCGCTTTCGGCCAAGGCGGGCGCGCTGTCGGACGCGCTTTCGGGCAGGGCCTATGCGGGCGCCGACGCCTTCAAGGTGATCGGCATCATCGCAGGCGAGGCGACAGCTCCGCGCTTCACCGACTACGCCGGATCGGTGCAGGCAGTGATGGCGGTCGACACGCTGCTCAACGCGCTGGTGCGCGAGGGCCGGGTGACGCAGGGCGCGGCGGCGGGCATTCGCGGCGACATCGCGCGGGCCTACAAGGCGGTCGACGAACCCAATGCCTACCGCCCGGCCGATTTCCGCGCCGCGCTCAAATCCGCCAGCAGTGCGATCGGCAGGTTGCAGTAGCGATGCGCCGGGGGGGCAACACAGGTTGGCTGACGGCGAGCGCACTGGTGCTCGCGTCCTGCGGGGGCGGGGGTAGCGGCTCGAGCGGCGGCGGCGGCACCCCCACGCCAACCCCGACGCCCACACCTCCGCCCGCCGGACAGGTCTTCGCCGTGCCCGCGCCTGAAAGCCTGTCGGGCGCCGAAGTCGGCACGATCATCGCGCAGGCCGCCGCCGAGGCGCGCGCGCGCGGCGGAGCGGCGACCATTGCGGTCACTGACCGGGTCGGCAACGTCCTCGCCGTTTTCGCCATGCCGGGCGCCGCGGCCACCGCAAGCATCCCCGCTGCACCCGACGGCACTAGCCGCGACGCGCAGGGGCTAACCATCCCCAGCGCCGGCGCGGCCATCGCCAAGGCCATCACCGGCGCGTACCTGTCGAGCGGCGGCAACGCCTTCTCGAGCCGCACCGCGAGCATGATCGTGCAGGAACACTTCCCGCCCGCGCCGAGCACCGCAGGACTGGAGAGCGGACCGCTGTTCGGGGTGCAGTTCAGCCAGCTTCCCTGTTCCGACCTTTCCGCCCGCGCGAGCGACGGCTTGATCGGCCCCAAGCGCTCGCCGCTCGGCCTTGCAGCGGACCCGGGCGGCTTTCCGCTCTACAAGAACGGCGTGGTGGTGGGCGGCATCGGGGTGATCGCCGACGGGGTATACGGCTTCGATCCCAATGTGCTCGACCGCGAGACCGACCTTGACGAGGGGATCGCGCTCGGCGGGACAGTCGGCTTCGCTGCGCCCGACAGCATCCGCGCCAACCGCATCACCGCCGACGGCACATCGCTGCGCTACACCGACATCGAATACAGTCAGATCAGCGCTGTCGCAGGCGCGAGCTTTGCGGGGACGGCAGGTGCGCTGGTGCCCGTCGCTGGCTATTACACTGGCGCAGGCCTGCTGGGGGGCAGCATCTACGGCACCGAGGCCTCGGGCGTGCGCGCTTCGACCTCGGCCGAATTCGCCAACCGCGACGCCTTCGTGCTCAGCAACGGGGCGGGGTTAAACCGCTATCCCGTCCGCGCCGCCACCGATGCGGGCGACGTTGCGACGCCGCTGACTGCCGCCGAAGCACGGGCGATCCTCGAGGAAGCCTTCACCGTCATGAGCCGCGCGCGGGCGCAGATCCGCCAGCCTTTGGACAGCCGCGCACAGGTGACGATCAGCCTCGTCGACACGCGCGGCAGCGTGCTCGGCATCGTGCGATCGCCCGATGCGCCGATCTTCGGCATCGATGTGAGCTTGCAGAAGGCGCGCACCGCCAACTTCTTCTCCAGCAGCTTCGCCGCCGCTGAGCTTAATGCCACCAGCGGAGAAGTGCCGCAGTTCGTCGCCCGGACGCGCACCTTCCTTGGCGATCCCACCGCGCTGACCGGGGCCTTTGCCTTCTCTGACCGGGCGGGCGGCAATCTGTCTCGGCCCTATTTTCCCGATGGCGAGGTGGGCCAGCCCAACGGGCCATTGTCGCGCCCGATTGCGCAATTCAACCCCTTCTCGACCGGGCTGCAATCGGCGCTGATCGTCGGCAATCTCGCGCAGCATCTCGGTTTCGTCACCGGCGCGAGCGGCACGGACACCCCGCGCGCCTGCACCGGGCTGCCGGGAGTGGCAGGGGGAAATCCGCGGCTCGCCAACGGCATCCAGATTTTCCCCGGCTCGGTCCCGATCTATCGCGGCAATATGCTGGTCGGCGCGATCGGCGTGTCGGGCGACGGGATCGATCAGGACGACATGATCAGCTTCCTAGGCCTCAACAACGGCACGGTTCGCGCCGGCGGAGGCCTCGGCAATGCTCCGGCCGCGATGCGTGCGGACCGGATCGTGGTGCAGGTTGGCTCACGGCAAGTGCGGCTGCGCTATGTCAATTGCCCCTTCGCGCCGTTCCTCGACACGGCCGCGCAGAACGTATGCGAGGGGCTATAGATGAGCCCGCTGCTGCCCGCGCTGCTGCTGCTACAGGCACCGCCGCCGCCCGAGCAGGCGCAGCCGCCCGCAGCGCCGCCCGGTGAACAGGCCAAGCCAGCGGACTGGGAGCAGGATGTCCCCCCGGTCGATCCGCAGATTCTCGAGGGCCGGGATCGCCCCGGCTACACCGCGCCGCTCCCCGACAGGATCGAGCAGCGCAACGAAGGCGCGATCCGCGCGCCGCCGCCTGAGGCCTTCCCGACCGATCAGATCCCGATCCCCGACCGCTGGCGGCTCATCCAGAGCCTCGGGCTGGTCAAGGAGAACCTGTTTGATCCCTATCACCAGAACACCCTGAAGGGCGACCGGCCGATTGACCGCGCCAAGGTGCCGTGGCTGCCGATCAAGGAAGACGACTGGTTCTTCGTCGCCAACCTGATCAGCGACACGGTGTACGAACCGCGCACCTTCCCCATCCCGGTCGGCGTCCAGACCACCGAAGACCCGGACCGCAATGATGTGTTCGGGAATGACTTCAGCCAGGTCTTCAGCCAGACTTTTATCGCCGGTTTCGCGCTGCTAAAAGGCTCGACCACCTTCAAACCGCCGAGCATCGAGTACCGGGTCACGCTCGCCTATAACGTCAACTATGTCGACGTGCCCGAACGCCGCGTGCTGTTTGTCGAGCCGTCGCTGCCCAGCCACCGGCTCGACCATTTCCTCGGGGTGCAGGAAGCCTTCGTCGATTACCACTTCAGCCAGTTCGACAACGACCGCTTCGACTTCATCTCGATCCGTGCGGGCATCCAGCCCTTCCAGTCGGACTTCCGCGGCTTCCTGTTCAACGATCAGCAGCTGGGCGTGCGCTTGTTCGGATCGCGCGACAACAACCGCTTCCAGTTCAACCTCGGCGCGTTCTGGCGGCTGGAGAAAGATACCAACTCGGGCCTCAATTCGGTGGTGCAGCGCCCGCGCGACGACCTCGTGTTCGTCGCCAACCTCTACCGGCAGGATTTCCTGATCCCCGCGCTGACCAGCCAGATCACCGCGGTCTACAACCGCAACCGCGAGGGCAACGAGATCGAGGTCGACGACAATGGCTTCCCGGTGCGCCCCGCCTTGCTGGGGACGCTGCGGGGCCGGGACTACGATGCCCTCTACCTCGGCTACAACCTCGACGGGCGCGTCGGCCGGGTGAACCTGACGGGCAGTTTCTACTGGGCGCTGGGCGAGGACCGGAACAGCTTCTTCACCGACCGTCCTGCCGACATCAACGCGCAGTTCGCCGCAGTGGAGGCAAGCTACGACCGCAACTGGATGCGCCTGCGCCTCTCGGCCGCCTATGCCAGCGGGGATTCCGATCCCTATGACAACAAGGAAACCGGCTTCGACGCGATCTTCGAGAACCCGGTGTTTGCGGGCGCGGACACATCCTACTGGATCCGCCAGACTATCCCCTTTGCAGGTGGCGGGCGCGCGATCAGCATCAACGGACGCAACGGCCTCCTCAATTCGCTGCGCAGCTCGAAGGAGCAGGGACAGTCTAACTTCAACAATCCGGGCCTGATGCTGATCGGTGCGGGCGGGGACTTCGATCTGACGCCGCAATTCAGGCTGTCGGCCAACGCCAACCACCTGTGGTTCGAGGATACTTCGACGCTTCAGGTGCTCAGGAACGAAGGCTCGATCCCCAAGGACATCGGCTTCGACCTGTCGGCCTCGGCGATCTGGCGGCCGCATGCCAACCAGAACCTCGTGTTCCGCCTCTCTGCCGCGACGCTGCTGGCGGGTGACGGCTTCAAGGACCTGTTCACCGCGCGCGGCGGGGGCAAGGAATTCGTCTCCATCCTCGCCAATGTGGTGCTGACCTACTGATGCGTAAGATCGCCCAAGCCTTCACCCGTCACCTTGCGCTGCTGGTTGCGGCGATGATCCTTGCCGTGACGCTGTTCGCAGGGTCGCCGATGGCGTCGGACAAGGAAAAGCCGGTCAAGCGCGACTACTCCGCCGTTTTTGCCCCGCCCGCGCCGCAGCGGCAATCGGTGGCCGAGATGAATGCCAAGTCGGAGGGCTGCAACACCTGCCACGTCAAGACCGACGCGCCGACGATGCACCTCTCGCCCGCGGTCCGGCTGGGCTGCACCGACTGCCACGGCGGCAATGCCAGCGTGCGCGGCAATTCCGAGCTTGCGCATGACGACCCCGACTATCTCGCGGCGCGCGACACCGCCCACGTGCTGCCGAAGTATCCCAAGTCCTGGCACTTCCCGTCATCGGCGAACCCGCAGCGCTCCTACGCGCTGCTCAATCAGGAATCGCCGGAGTTCGTGAAGTTCGTCAACCCGTCGGACTACCGTGTGGCGCGCGATGCCTGCGGGGCGTGCCACGTCCAGTCGATCGAGGCGGCGGAACGCTCGATCATGGCGACTGGCGCGATGCTGTGGGGCGGGGCGAGCTACAATAACGGGATCCTGCCGTTCAAGAATTACCTGCTGGGCGAGGCCTATACCCGCGAAGGTCTGCCCGCGAAGCTGACCACGCCGGGCGCGGGGCCGGGGGGCGCGCTGTCGGAAGATCAGGTCGCGCGCGGCGTACTCGCCGAGATGTATCCGCTGCCGACATGGCAGGTGATCCCGCCGGGCGATGTGTTCCGCGTGTTCGAGCGCGGCGGGCGCACCATCAACTCGCAGTTCCCAGAGATCGGCCTGCCCAACCCGAGCGGCGCGATCCAGAGGCTTGAGGAGCCGGGGCGGCCCGACCTCAAGCAGTCGAACCGTGGCCCCGGCACGGGCCTGCGCGTGGCGATCCCGGCGCTCAACATCCACAAGACCCGCCTCAACGATCCCTTCACATGGTTCATGGGGACCAACGATCAGCCGGGCGACTACCGCCATTCGGGATGTGCGAGCTGTCACGTGGTCTACGCCAACGACCGCGAGCCGCGCCATTCGCTGATCTATGCCCAATATGGCCGCGACGGGCAGTCGATCACCGCCGACCCGACCATCGCCGAGAAGATCGAGCACGCGGCCGGATACAGCGAGAAGACCAGCGGCCACGGCGGGGTGAAGCAGCCGGGGCATGTCGAAGAAGACGGCCACGATCACGACAAGAAAGACGATGGCGCCCTGCGCACTGCCTCGGGCGAGGTGAAGGAGAAGGGCCACCCCCTCCAGCACGTCTTCACCCGCGCCATCCCGACCAGCCAATGCATGAACTGCCACATGCACCAGCCCAACATCTTCCTGAACTCGTTCCTCGGCTACACCATGTGGGACTACGAGTCCGATGCGCCGTCGATGTGGCCGAAACAGCAGAAATACCCGACCGCGGCCGAGGTCCGCGCCGTCACCGACCGCAACCCGGAAGGTGCCGCGCCCAAGGGCCTGTGGTCGGACCTCGACTTCCTGCGCAACGTCTATGACCTGAACCCGACGCTCAAGGACACCCAATTCGCTGACTACCACGGTCACGGCTGGAACTTCCGCGCGATCTTCAAGCGCGACCGCGAGGGCAATCTGCTCGACAAGGACGGTGCCATTGTCGACAACGACGATCCCGAGAAGTGGCGCAAGAAGGATGAGGGCAAGTTCGTCGAACCCGGCACCAATCCGGGCAAGGCGGTGCACCTGATGGACATCCACGCCGAGATCGGGATGCAATGCGCCGACTGCCACTTCGAGCAGGACAGCCACGGCAACGGCATGATCTACGGCGAAGTCGCCAACGCGATCGAGATCACGTGTAAGGACTGCCACGGCACCGCTGATGCCAATCCCACATTGCGCACCAGCGGTCCCGCCGCGCCGCCCGAGGGCCATGACCTCAGCCTGCTGCGCAACCCCGACGGCAAGCGCCGCTTCGAATGGATGGAAGGGGCGGATGGCAGGCGAAAACTTGTCCAGCGTTCGATCGTTGACCCCAAGCTCGAATGGACGATGAGCCTCGTCAAGGACTCCGTTGACCCGGCCACGCCCGAGTTCAACGCCAAGGCCGCGCGCGCGAAACTCGTCGGCAGCTACGGGGCGGAGACCGGCAATTTTGAATTCGGCACCGGCATCGCCGAACCCGACCGCGCGCACCGCGAGCCGGAAATGGCGTGCTTCACCTGCCACCTTTCATGGACGACCAGCTGCGGCGGGTGCCACCTGCCGATTGAGGCCAACTGGAAGACCAAGAGCCATAAGTACGAAGGCGGCGAGACGCGCAACTTTGCGACCTACAACCCGCAGGTCGCGCGCGACGAGATGTTCCAGCTGGGCAAGGGCATGACCACCAAGGGCAGCCAGGTCACGCCGGTGCGCTCGTCTTCGGCGCTGGTTCTGTCGTCGACCAACGTCAACCGCGAGCGGATCTACGTGCAGCAGCCGCCGATCAGCGCGATCGGTTTCTCCAGCCAGGCCTTCGCGCCGCACTTCCCGCACACGGTGCGCAAGACCGAGACCAAGACCTGCACCGATTGTCACCTGTCCGCCAAGGACGACAACAACGCGATCATGGCGCAGCTTCTCCTGATGGGGACGAACTACGTCAACTTCGTGGGGCTGAATGCGTGGACCGGCCTCGAAGGCGGCTTCCAGGCCACGCGCGTGACCGAATATGACGAGCCACAGGCGGTGATCGGCTCCTACCTCCAGCGCTATGCCTACCCGGATTACTGGAACCTCCATGTCCACCAGAACGGGCGCGAGCTGAAGAACTGGGTGCGGGGCAAGACCTTCGACGGTAAGCTTTCCGGAGAGACCCATCCGATCGAGGAATTCGTGAATGTCCACGAAGGCACGTCTGATCGCGTCGGCTGCCTGCAACTGCGCGGCGAATACATGTTCGTGGCCTCGGGCAAGGGCGGCTTTACCGCCTATGACGTGGCGAGCATCGCCAACAAGGGCACGTCTGAAAAGATCCTCAAGGCGCCGTTCTCCGCGCTGGGCCACGACACCACCGTCAAGACCACCAACGCCACCTGCATGGCGCTGCCGACCAACCAGCCGATCGCACCGACCCGCAGCACGGCGGAGCTGCGCCTGCTCAATCAGGAGCAGGCCTTCAAGCCGATCTACAGCTACGCCGCCGTCACCGATGCGGTGGAGGGGCTGATCCTCGTCAACGTCGACACGCTGGCGGACGGCGAGTTCCGCAACAACAAGCTAACCCGCAAGGTCTACGCGGACGGCTCGACCGCGTGGAACCCCGGCGGGGTGCTGACCGGCGCGCGGCACATCGTGCTGGCGGGCGAGGTGGCCTACATCACCTCTGCCAAGGGCCTTGTGGTGGTCGACCTGTCTGACCCTGGCACGCCCAAACTGGCCGCCGTGCGCGAGCTTCGCGATGCGCGGGCGAGCGCGGTGCAGTTCCGTTATCTGTGGGTGACGGACGCTGAAGGCGTGAAGCTGTTCGACATCACCTCATTGCGCAATCCGGTGGCGGTGCCGGAGGCGACGGTGCCGCTCGCCGATGCGCGGCGGATGTATATCGCGCGCACCTATGCCTATGTCGCCGCGAAGCAGGATGGTCTGGTGATCCTCAATGTCACCAACCCCCGCGCGCCAAAGGTCTTCCAGAAGGTGACACTCGGCGGGACGCTCAACGATGCCGAGGACGTGATCGTCGGCACCACCAACGCCTCGCTGTTCGCTTACGTGGCCGACGGGCGCAACGGGATGAAGGTGCTGCAGCTCACCAGCCCCGACAGCCAGCGCAATTTCTACGGCTTCAGTCCCGCGCCGGTGCCTGAAATGATCGCCTGGGCCAAGACGCCGACCCCGGCGGTCGCGATCAGTAAGGGCATCGACCGCGACCGCGCGGTGGACGAGACCGGCGGGCAGATGGCGGTGTTCGGCAGGCTCGGCTCGCGGCCCTTCACAAGGCCCGAAATGGAGCGCCTGTTCATGACCCGCAGCGGCGTACCGTGGAAGGTCTCGGACGAGGTCGACATGAAGCGCTGGGTGGGGGTTGCGGGGAGGTAAGCCCCCTCGCCCCGGGTCAAGCCCGGGGCAGGGGGGCCGACAATCAATCCCGCTCGGCGAACATGCCTTCGATCATCGGCTGCAGCCCTGCGTTGAAGCGCGCCAGCACCTGCCAGTCACCGACCCGCTCGTAATGCGACACCAGCGCCTCGCCGTCCCAGCGATGTAAGGCGTAGGTCGGCGGTTCGGCGGTGATGAGCTCCCGATCGTCGGGCGCGTGCGCGTCGATGGGATTGAGGTCCATCGCCACCAGCGGCGCGACCGAGGGCGTCACGCCGAGCGGGATGCCGGCAAAGCGCGTGGTGATTTGGCGGTGGAGGTGCCCGCAATGGATCGCGAGCACCTGTGACTGGCCCTCCAGCACCTCGCGCAGTCGGACGATCCACGGCTCGTCGGGCGCAGGGTCCATCCAGTCGATCCCGGCGACCACCGGGGGGTGGTGCATGAAGATCAGCGTCGGAGCATCGGGCGCTTCGGCCAGCCGCGCCGCCAGCCATGCCGCACGCGCTTCGCAGAACGCCCCGCCGTGGCGGCCATCCTCAAGCGTATCGAGGCAGATGATCCGGAGACCGAGCGGCGCGTCGACCACCCAGTGCAGAAAGCCCCCCTCGGCCGGTTCGGCCTGCGGGAACGCGCCCATCAATGCGGCGCGGCTATCGTGATTGCCCACCATCGCGATGATCGGAAAAGGGCAATCGCGCAGCAGACCGGCGGTCTTGGCGAAGCTTTCGTGGTCGCCGCGATCGGTGATATCGCCCGTCAGCACCAGCACATCGGGCTGGTTGGGGCCATCGATCAGCCGCTGCAACGTCGCGCGGAAGCGGGTGAGGTTCAGTTCCTCGGGCGTCTCGTCAGGCGCAAAGCCGACGTGAATGTCGGTCATCTGCGCGATGAGAACCGCCCTGCCCGAAGATGAAGCGCCCCCGCTCATCGCTACGGTCTAGCCTTTGCGAGCTTTGACGCAACTACGGTTTTGTCAGGAGGCGGTTTGTAATGCGGCGAAGGGCCCTTGGGCGACCACTGGCCCGAGGGCACGTGATAGGCGTGGCACATCGCGCAGTCGGAGGGGACGATCTTCTTGGTCTTCACCGCCGTCGCTCCGAGGTGGCAGGTGCGGCAGCTCTTGAGATCGGGGATCAGAAGGTCGCTCGCCGCCTTGGACGTGCCCGCCGCGTGGCAATCGGAGCATTTCTCCTGTTTGTGCGCCTCGTGGTTGAAATAGCCGCTGGTCAGGAACCGGTCGGGCAGGTTGACCGGCATGAGGTCGGCTTGCCCCGTCGGCCCGCGGGTGGGCAGGTGGCACTCGGTGCACACCCCGCCGACCGAGAGCGCGTTGGAGAGGCCGATATAGGCGCGCACCGGGCGTCCGAAGTCTGCACGATAGGGCGAGGCGCTCCCCAACTGGCCGGGGCGTTGGCGCGCTGGGCCGACGCGGGGGCGGGGGGCAGTGCTGATCCGCGCGAGGTCTTCGGCCAGGTCCTTCACGTCGCCGTGACGCAGCTTGCTGAACCCGCCGATCGCGGTGCGGCCCGAAACGAGGCTGTGGCAGCCTTCGCAGGCGTCCTCCATTTTCACCTCCTTGAAGCTCACCTTGTCGGCGGTGGGGCTGTGGCAGTCCTTGCATTCGAGCGGCTTGCCGTATTGCTGGAGCGAGACCGCCATGCGCGCCGCGCCGCCGCGCGCGTCCATGTGGACATTGTGCGGGAATTTGAGACCGGAGCGTTCGACCGGCAGGCTTCCCGCAGCCGCACGCACCGGCTTGGCCGCGCCGAAGCTTGCGAAATAGGCGGGGCGGAACTGTGGGTGCGCCTTGCCAAAATCATGCGCAGCGGTGAGCTTGGTGTCGGTCAGCCGCGTATCGAGGTCCTTGTGGCAATCGGAGCAGAACGCCTCGCCGCCTGCCTTCTGGCGCACCGGGCCTTCGTGCTCGGAATGGCAGGAGACGCAGCCCAGCGGGCCTTCCTTGCCCAGCCCTTGCGCGATGCGCCACTGCACCGCGTCGCCGGGCGAAAGCTCCGGGCTGCCCTTGGCGAGGCGCGGCATCGCGGCGTGATCGCCGGTGTCCTTGTGGCACGAGACGCAGGTTTCATCCTGCACGCTTTCAAAAGCCGCGACGTGGCAGCTTTCGCAGTTATTCTCGAGGCTTTTATGCTTCAGTGACATTTCGCCGCTGGTCCACGCGGCGTCGAGCACCACTTGGCCGGGGGTCTTGCCGGTGGGATCATTCTTGACCGGGGTGCGCAGCAGATGGCTCGCCACCGGGATCGCCAGCAACAGCAGCAGGATCGCGGTCGCAAAGACCCAGCTCATCGCGCGCTTGCTCGGCAGGACGCTGGCCAGTGCAAAGCCGCGCAGGGCGTCGTTCTTGCCCTCTTCGGCGGCGACCTGGCGGATGGTTATCGCAATTTTGCCGTCAGCCTCGCGCGCCACGGCCAGCCGCGCCGCACCCAGCGCGATCTCGCCGCCGGTGCGCGGGTCGATGGTGCCTTCGCTGACCACCCGCCCGTCGAGCGCGAAGCCCAGCGTGCCGAGCGCCGTAACCGCGAGCGTGCCGTCCGGCTGGCTTTCGATCCGCACATGCTGCTGTTCAACCGCGAGGTCGGGCAGGTGAATGTCGCACTCCGCCGCGCGGCCCACGGTGAGCCTGGTCTGATCCACCACCCGGTCGCGGATGATCTCGCGCCCGGCGGCGGTGAAGTCGATGGTGCGGATCAGGAATGCCATCGCCGCCCCTTCACCAATAGTAGAACACGCTGATCACATGCGCGGTCAGCGCGGCGATCAGGGCGATGGTGAGAGGCACGTGGACGAACAGCCAGACCTCGAGCATCGCGCGGATGCGCAGGGCGCCGCGGATCTGGGTGAGCTGTTCGCGGCGCTTTTCGAGGAGGGCGGTGACGCGCTGCTCGCCTTCCGAACCGCTGCCCATGCCCGCCAGCGCCCGCGCGGTGGCGCAGCGGGGGTAGCGGCCCGTCAACCGCGCCAGCGCGCTGCCGCCGAACACGTCTTGGCCCAGCGCTGCGATGACAAGATCAGCCTCGGCGCGCGCCAGCGGCTGGGCGGCGCTTTCGAGCTGGCGGTCGATGGCGGTCAGCGCACCCAGCATCTCCGCGCGCGTCATCTCGCGGCGATTGGCCGAGAGGCTGGCGGGGAGGCGCGCATAGACCACCACACCGTAGATGCCCGTCGCGATGACCAGCAGCATCAGCACATAGGCGAGCGTGTGGACATTCCAGCCGACCTGAAACCCGGTGTGCAGCGTGCCCACCACCGCCAGCGAAAGGCCGAGATAGACGTGGGCGCTGGTCCAGGCCTTGAGGCTCCAAGCGCCCGGATTGATCCGCCGCTTCCTCACCCCGAGCATCGAGAGCCAGACGATCAGTCCGAAGCCGATCGTGCCCAGCGTATACCCATACCACGTGCCGCCATTTGGGCGCGGCTGTTGGTCAATCATCAGGTAGCCCGCGGTCGCCAAAACACTGAGGCCGAGCGCAATCCACAGCCAGCGGAAGCCCCGGTGTTTTAGAAAGCTGACGTGATCGGAATCGCGCCGCTTCTCGTCCTGTTTGAAACGGTTTTTCGCGCCCCCCTGCGCCCGGCTCGCCACTACTCGGAGTCCTCGATGAGCTTCGTGAAGGTCAGGAACTTGTCAGGCGCCACGCGGATCGCCGCGCCGGTCGGGCAGGCGCGCACGCAGGCGGGGCCGCCGTCGATGCCGGAGCACATGTCGCACTTGATCGCCTGCTTGGGCTTGGGCGGGCCTTCGGCCTCGGCGGCTTTCTTGCGCCAGCCATAGGGGGCCTCGCCCGGACCCGGCCCTTTGCCGAACAGCATCCACTGGAGGAGGCTCGGCTTCTTGGGCGGCTTGGCGTCCATGCGGATCACGCCGTAAGGGCAGTTGCGCTGGCAATTGCCGCAGCCGATGCAGGTCTCGTCGATGAACACCTCGCCGTCCGGCCCGCGCTTGATCGCATTGGGCGGGCAATCCGCCATGCAATGCGGGTGTTCGCAGTGGCGGCACGAGGTCGGCACGTGGAGGTGCGCGTAGGTCTTGCCCGCCTCACGGTCCAATCGCGACAATCCGTCGTGGCTGTCAGCGCAGGCCTTTTCGCAATTGTCACAGCCGATGCACAACTTCTCGTCGATCAGCAGCACGTCGGTCGCTTCGCCGATGCCGTTGTCGACGAGGAACTGTGCGGTTTGCGAATAGAGATCGACCGCGCTGAAGAAGTCGCCTTTGCGGCTTTCGATGAAGGCGTTGGTGGCGCGGCGTCCGGCCATGTCCTTCATCGCGCGCTCACGCAGGGCGGGCTTCTTGGCGAGCAGTTCGAGAAAGCCTTCACCGGGAATGCGGATCACTTCGGATTTGATCGCGGCCCTGACCGTGGCGGAGCGGACGCTCCCGTCGATCACCGCCATCTCGCCGAAATAGCTGCCTGCGGGCAGGTAGGAGAGGAACACCGGGTGCTCGCCGATATTGCGCGCAACGATCATCGATCCGCGCCGGACGATAAACACGTCCTTGTCATCCGCGCCCTCGGTGACGACGATTTCACCTGCGCGCTTTTCCTCGACCTTGGCAGCGTCCACCAGCGGCGCGACATCGCTGGGGGTGAGGCCTGATCCGAACATCTGCAGCAATTGCCGCTCGATCGAGATGCGCTGGATCGCCGCCTTTGCGGCTGGCACCTGCGATTGCAGCTTGAGCGCGGCGAGGCGCGAGATTTCGACCACGACGGTGTCTTCGGCAGCGCGGATCGTCGCGCCCCGGCGGCGGCCCGAGATCAGGCCAACCTCGCCGAAGATCGAGCCTGCCCCGATGGGAATGGTGATCGACGGATCGGCGGGGTTCACCTCCACCGCGACCGAGCCGCTGGCGATGCCGAACAGCGATGATCCGGGCGCGTTACGCTCGAAGATCACCTCCCCGGGGCCAAAGAACTTCGCCTCGGAATCGAGCATGAATTCGCGCATCTGCAGCGGGTTCATGCCGTTCAAGATCGAGACGTTGGTGCGCAGGAATTCCAGCCATTCCTCGGTGCTGCGACCACCTGGCAACCCGGCGAACTTGGCAGCAATGATCGGCTCGTCGGCGGGCTTCAAATCGGTGTTGCCGCCGATGAATTCGATGACATCGTGGCCCTGGTTGATGCAGTGCTTGATGAGCGGATAGCCCGCCAGCGCGCCGATCACGAAGATGCCGGGCGCGGTGCTTTCGAACACCGGGGACAGTTTCGGGAAGGCGGCGCGGTCCTCGCTTGCGAATTCGATGCCGCATTCTTCCACGAAGGCGCGCGGCGGGGCCGAGCCGATGCGGGCGATGATCCGGTCGCACGGAATGCGCAATTCGCCGTCGCGGGTGGTGAGCGTGATGAAGCCCGGCTCGATCGAGTGGGTCTCGCTCTCGGTGCGGATCATCAGCTTGCCCGCCTCGTGATCGGCGTTCAGCGCCTTGACGTTGGCGTCCTTGGCGGTCGGAAATTCGGTGCCGCGGTTGAGGATCGAGACGGTGTTGCGCTGCGCCGGGTCTTCGGCAAGCCCGCGCGCGTTCTCGATCCCTGCGTCCCCGGTGCCGACGATCACGATATGCTCGTCGACATACTCCGCAGGGTCATCCAGCTGGTACTGGACATGCGGCAGATCAGCGCCCGGGCAGCGCATCCGGTTGGGATTGCCCTGCGTGCCGATGGCGAGGATGACGTTTTCGGCCATCACCACCTCGCCGTTTGTCAGCTCGATCGCGTAGGGCGGGGCGTGGCGCTGAACCTCTTTCACCGACTTGGTGCCGTCCCGCGCGCGGGTTACGATCTGCTGGATGCTGCCGGGGATCGCCTCGCCGGTGCCGCGGATCGCCTTGGCCTCGGCCATGTATTTGACGTTGACCTTGTGGCCGGCGATCTGTTCGTCCCACGTACCGAGGATCGCCTCGCGCTTGCCCGCCTCGAAGTCGATGTCGCTGCGCAGCACCAGATTGCTGGGCGTCGCCATGACGTGCTTGCCCTTCTGGTACTTGTAGATCGTGTCCGAGAGGTGGTCGGTTTTTTCGAGGAGCACGTGGCTCATCCCCAGAGCCGCGGCGCGCGCAGCTGCACTGAGCCCTGCAGGACCCGAACCGATGATAGCGACCTTGAACATGTCGGCCAACTATCCACCCCCCTTCGGATATGTCGAACCCCTTCAGACACAATACCCGACTTGCCCTGCGATGCCAGCGCGAATTGCCCCGCTTTTCGCACGGTGCTAGCGAGGTGGGCATGACAACTGGGGACAAGCCGCCTGTGGGCGGATCATCGAAAGCGGGCTGGGTTTTGCTGGGGGCGGCGCTGCTGCTGGCGGCAGGCTCGATCGGGTTCAATGTGCTGGGCGGAGCGGGCGGCGACAGCGCGCCGCAAGCTGCCCCCGATGGGGCGCGCTCGATCGAGGCGCTGAAGGCGGCCGCCGAAGCATCAACCAAGGATGCAGGCCCGTGGAGCGACCTTGCCTTCGCCTATTTCCAGGCCCAGCGCTACGACGAGGCGGCTGACGCCTATCGCCGCGCGCTGGCCATCGCGCCGGGCGAAGCGGTGCTGTGGTCGGCGCTGGGCGAAACGCTGGTGCTGGCGAGCAAGCGCGATCCGCTCCCCCCTGAGGCGCTTACCGCCTTCCAGAAGGCCGTGTCGCTCGATCCCCAAGACCCCCGCGCTCGGTACTTCCTCGCCGCCAAGAAGGATCTCGACAAGGACCACGAGGGGGCGATTGCCGCGTGGCTCGCGCTGCTGGCCGAGAGCCCGCAGGGCGCGCCGTGGGAGGCGGACCTGGTGCGCACCATCGAACAGGTGGGGCAGATGAACACAATCGACGTCACCGCGCGCATTGCCAAGGCGCAAGGCGCACGTAAGCCCGCGCTGCTGGCCCCCGGATCGGGCAGCGTTGCGGGCGATGCCGCCTCGCCAGCCTTGCGCGGGCCGAGCGCCGCGGAAGTTGCGGCGGCCAGCAAAATGAAGCCTAGCGAACAGAACGAAATGGCCAAGGGCATGGTCGCGCAGCTTGAAGCGCGGCTTCAGAGCGAGCCCAAGAATGTCGATGGCTGGGTGATGCTGATCCGCAGCCGCATGACGCTGGGCGAACCGGCCAAGGCCAAGGCCGCGCTGGAGGCGGCGGTGAAGGCCAACCCCGGCGCGGCGGCAGACTTGCGCGCGCAGGCGGCGGCGCTCGGGGTCAACTGAGGGCAGAGATCACCGCGCGGTTAACCGCATGGTGAAACTTGTGTGTCACTACGATGGACCGGCGCCCGCCGTTCCGCGAGGCCGCGCATCGGCGTGACGGGCAGCAGCCTGCGCTGGGGCAACGCCGGGTCATCGCAGGGCAGTTTGGCATGAGTGAACTTTCGGTTTCCAGCGATACGTCGGCCTTTGAAGTGCTGGCCGTCCTCGACGAACGGGGCCGGCTCGCCGATGATTGCCTC
Organism: uncultured Alphaproteobacteria bacterium; assembly: GCA_963765775.1. GTDB lineage: Bacteria > Pseudomonadota > Alphaproteobacteria > Sphingomonadales > Sphingomonadaceae > Erythrobacter. Next base: position 477,919 of record CAVXXQ010000003.1, on the reverse strand, counting down.
CGCCAGGCGCTGACGGTCATGGATAGCCACGGACTGGTTGTACTGACGGGCCTGCTGTCGGACGAGGAAGCCGCTGTCGGCTTGGCCCTGATGCAGCAGACCATTGACGATCCCGATCGCTGCCACAGCGCCTTCGCCAGCGAGACCGACAACAGCTACAAGCGCCGCGACTTCTGCTCGCTGCCGTCTACCCCGCAGGTCTTGGGCTTTGCCGCGATGCTGTGCCAGCGGCTCGAAGGCATTTACACCGAGTATTGCGGCCGGTCGCGCCCGCTGCTCGAAGTCGCCACCTTCACCAGCTATTTCGGATCATCGCACCAATATGTGCACCGCGACCCGAGCGGCGTGATCAGCCTGTTTGCGGCGGTCGAGGATGTCTCGGAGCAACAGGGCGGGACCGTGTTCGTCCCCGGCACGCACCAGTATGGCGGGGCGGGCAACAACCACGGCGGCCGCGCCAATGCGTTGATCGAGCTGTTCCGGACCCAGTGCAACTACCGGATCGCGCGCCACAACCTTGCCAAGCTGCTGCGCATGCGCACGTCTGGCGACGTGCTGGCACCCGGTGAATTTCTCGACCGGGTGTTCTCTGCAAAGTGGGATCAGCACCAGCCCAATCTGCTGCGTTTTGTGCTGGGCAAGAACGCACAGTTCAGCCTTCGGATGCTTGGCCCGCGCACCGTGTGGAAGCTCTATCGCCGCCGCGCGGAACTGGACCGGCACTTCCGCCTCGTCCAGACTGCGCCGCGCAAGGGCACGGTCATTCTCTATCGCAGCGATCTGCTCCACGCCGGACCCGACAACCGCTCGCCCCAGCCCCGCCGCTTCTTCGGGATGAGCATCGCGCGCGACATGATCGAGCGCAAATACTGGCACGACGGCTATTCGCCGCACCCCACGCTGACCGCCGATCCGGTCAGCCTTGGCGATCTGCTGGAGACGCCCGCGCTGGTGATCCCGCCCAAGGAGCAGAGCAGTCCGATGACCGTGCTGGCCGATTGAACTTGCTCCCAGTCTCGGCCCTCCCGCCCCGACGGCGAGCGACCGAGACTGGGTGCAACGGCAACCGGCTATTTCGGCGTTTTGCCGCGGGGCGCGCGTCCTTCGAGTGACAGCTTCATCCCCTTGTTGGCGAGGATGGCATTGAATTTTGATACCCCATCGGGCTGCTCTGCCACCGCCATCATCAATTCCTCGATCAGCGTACGCCCGGTCAGGAAAGGCTCCAGATCGAGTCCGGTAATCGGCCCCACCACAAAGTCATCAAAGGGATTGACTGGCGTGTCGGACGGTACATCGACGACCGCAGAGCCGCCGGCCAGCGGCAACGACGATTGGGTCTGGTCGTTGATCGCCCCGCCCGGAGAGAAATACGTCGCACGGTTCTGCGGAGTCAGCATCACCTTGACCGGTGTCGCGCTTTGCTTCTTCGGATTGAACTTAAATCCGACTGTCGGCAGTCGCAGGTTCACATATCCGCGGCACTCGAAATTCTGAACCGGCGGAGTAGTGCCCGGCATCGAAAACGGATCTGATGGCAACAGGGCCACCAAGGCCGTTCCATGCGCGGGGATCTCGAACGTCTTGTTGAGGGTGAACTGCTTGGCGTCGGACGCACCACTCAGCGAATAGACCCCGCTCTGGTTGTTGATCCCGGGTACATCGATAAAGACGATCGTGTTGCCAAACAGGGTCCGATCCGCATTTGTGATGGAGGATGTGACGAAATCCAGCGTGAACCTGTAGGGCTTGGCCTCAAGGTTGCTGATCTCGAGGAAATAGCCTTGCAAAACAACGTCTGCAGGCGGCACGGGGGATTGCGGTTTGTATACGAGTTCGAACTGCGAAACTAACATGTCTGTCTCCGGAAAAAATCAGAAAGAAACCGGGATGTCGTGAAACCCGACATCCCCTCGGAGCGACCCGTTTCTTTTATTTTCCCCGCATCCGTCCGGATGCTGATGGATTGCGCACTCCGCTGCCCCTTCAGACCACCCCGAACGCCAGCATCGCATCGGCCACTTTCTTGAAGCCTGCGATGTTCGCGCCCTTCACGTAGTCGATGTAGCCGCCGCCCTGATCGCCGTAGCGGATGCAGGATGTGTGGATGCCGGACATGATGTCCTTGAGCATCTGTTGCAGCTCGTCTTCCTTCCACGAGCGGCGTTCGGAGTTCTGGCTCATCTCCAGACCCGAGACCGCGACCCCGCCGGCGTTGGACGCCTTGCCCGGTGCGTAGAGCAGCTTGGCGGCCTTGAAGATGTGCACACCGTCCAGGTCGGTCGGCATGTTGGCGCCTTCCGAGACTGCGCGGCAGCCATTGGCGACCAGCAGCTTGGCGTCCTCGCCGAGCAGCTCGTTCTGCGTTGCACAGGGCAGGGCCACATCGCAAGGCACGCCCCACGGGGTCTTGCCCGCATGGAAGGTCGCCTTGGGGAAGGCCTCGACATATTCCTCGATCCGCCCGCGGCGGTGGGTCTTGTGGGTCTTCACCCAGTCGATCTTGTCTTGGCCGATGCCGTCGGGATCATGGATGAACCCGCCCGAATCCGACAGGGTCAGCACCTTGCCGCCCAGCTGCACGATCTTCTCGGCCGCATGGGTGGCGACATTGCCGCTGCCGGAAATGACGGCGGTCTTGCCCTCAAGGTTCTCGCCTTTGGTCGCCAGCATGTTTTCGAGGAAATAGACCGCGCCGTAACCGGTCGCCTCGGTGCGGATCAGGCTCCCGCCCCATTCCAGCCCCTTGCCGGTCAAGACGCCGGTGAAGTTGTTGGTGATGCGCTTGTACTGGCCGAACATGAAGCCGATCTCGCGCCCGCCCACGCCGATATCGCCCGCCGGAACGTCGATGTCCGCGCCGATGTGGCGGTACAGCTCGGTCATGAAGCTCTGGCAGAAGCGCATGATCTCGCGCACGCTCTTGCCCTTGGGGTTGAAGTTCGATCCGCCCTTGCCGCCTCCCATCGGCAGGCCGGTGAGCGCGTTCTTGAAGGTCTGCTCGAAAGCGAGGAACTTCAGCACGCTCTCCGTGACCGAAGGGTGGAAGCGGATCCCGCCCTTGTAAGGCCCGATCGCGTTGTTGTTCTGCACCCGCCAACCGCGCTGGACGCGGATGTTACCGTTGTCGTCTTCCCAGCACACGCGGAACGAGACGATCCGGTCAGGCTCGGCGATGCGGCGCAGGATCTGCTGCGAGTGATATTCTTCCTTGTCGGCCATGAATTCGAAGATGTCCTCGGCCACTTCCTGGACCGCCTGGACGAATTCGGGCTGATAGGGATTGCGCCGCTTGACGCCCTCCATGAACCCATTGAGGTCGACGTGATCGGTATTTAGCATGATGATAATTTCCCCCCTGAACCCGTTGTATGCGCGTGGGCGAGACTCCGCTTGTCGATTTGCGGCAAACTGTCTGCGCGGTGCGGATATTGGGCAAGGCGGGTCGGGGAAGGGTAGCGTAGTGGTCAGATCGCCGAGCTGAAGCGGCGCGGGGCGGCGGCGCGGTAGGTGTCGAACATCGCGGCGATGACGCGGGCATAGGGCAGGCCGCCGGGCAGGATCGCAAGCCTGTCGTGGCCCACCCGCACAAGGCCTGCGTCGATGAAGGGCGCGAGCCGGTCCTCGACATCGGCGAGCAGATCGGAATCGACCGCCGCCTCGTCCCTGCACAGCAGCGCCTCGATCAATGCCCCGCGGCGTTGGTCCTCAGGGCTGCGGACAATGCCGTGGCTGGCCGAAAGCCGCCCCTCGGCGCACAGCCGGCGGTAGCGTCCGGTATGCTTTTCGTTCTGCGCGAGCAGCCCGGGGAAGCCCGAAATCGAACTTGCGCCAAGGCCGATCAGCACGTCGGCCTGATCGTCGGTGAAGCCCTGGAAATTGCGCCTCAGCGTGCCGCTGCGCGCCGCGCGCGCCATCGGATCGTGGGGCAGGGCGAAGTGATCGAAGCCGACCCGGTCATAACCGCCCGCGACCAGCATATCATGCGCCTGCGCGGCCATCGCAAACCGCGCCGCCGCGCCGGGCAGCGCGTCTTCCGGAATCATCGTCTGGCGCGGTACCAGATGCGGCACGTGGGCATAGCCGAACACCGCGACCCGGTCCGCGCCGAGCTTGCGGGTGTAATCGAGACTGTCTTCAAGATCCGTCTCGCTCTGGTGGGGAAGGCCATACATCAGATCGAAGTTGAGCGATTGCACACCCGCGCCGCGCAGCCAGTCGACCGAGCGGCAGATCATCGTCAGCGATTGTTCGCGCCCGATCGCCTTCTGGCAATGCGCCGCGAAGGTCTGCACACCCATGCTGGCGTGGGTGACGCCGACAGAACTGATCGCCTGCGCCCAGGCCGAGGTGAGGCTGCGCGGATCAAGTTCGATCGAGACCGTGGGCGCGCCCATCGGGAAGTGCGCGTGGAGCGCCTCGACGATGGCAAGGAAGTCGCCGGTCTCGAGCGCATTGGGGCTGCCCCCGCCAAAGGCGACCCGCCGGACGCGGGCGGTCTGGGGGAGAAGGCTGGCGACCGTGGCGATCTCCTGATGCAGCGCGGCAAGGTAGGCCTCGACCCGCGCGCGCTTGCCGGAGACCGCGGTGTTGCAGCCGCAATAGTAGCAGATCTGTTCACAGAACGGGATGTGGACGTAGAGCGATATGTCGCCGGTGGCCCCCGCGATGGCGCGCTCGAGCGAGCCGGGCTCCAGCGCGGTGAAATCGGCCGCGGTGGGATAGCTGGTGTAGCGGGGCACGGGTGTGGCCAGCAGCTCGGGGTGATAGGTCCACATTATTCGGGCGCTCCTCGGCAAGCTGCGGACGTGCGTGCCGCTTCAGCTTTTCCCGGGTAATCCAGCCCGCCGCGTTACGTCTTTGCGCGAGATCAAATGACGTCGTCCTCGTCCTCGTCCTCGCGGCAGGTGCCGCCGTGGCAGCCCTTGGGGTGGCAGTCGCGATTATCGGCAGGCGATTTGTGCGGGCCGAGCGGGATGGTGATCGTGCCCCCGTTACACAGGCGCGCGATGAGCGTTGCAGGGGTACCGCCGGTCGGCAGGGGGCCGAGCATCACCGGCAGGAGCACGGCAAGGGCGAAAGGGAGGGCGGCGAGGATCATGTCTCGTCCTCCTCGTCGATCAGGATGCGGTTCGCCGCGCCGTCCATGTCGTCATACTGCCCGTCCTTCATCGACCAGAAAAACGCCGCCAGGCCCAGTAGCCCCATGCCCAGCGCAATCGGGATGAGGAGGGCAAGGCCGGTCATCGGGCAGCGCCTGCCAACCGCAGCGAATTGGCGACCACCACCAGCGAGCTCACCGACATGGCGATGGCGGCCACCAGCGGGGTGACCAGGCCGGTCAGCGCGAGCGGCACGGCGAGCAGGTTGTAGGCGATCGAGAAGCCGAAATTCTGGCGCACGATCCGCATCGTAGCGCGCGCCACACGCACTGCGAGGGCGACGGGCATCAGCCGCTCGCCGATGAACACCGCGTCGGCGGCCTGCTGGCTTGCGTCGGACGCGGTGCCGGGCGCGATCGAGGCGTGCGCGGCGGCCAGAGCAGGGCCATCGTTGAGCCCGTCGCCGACCATCAGCGGGCGGCGGCCTTGCGCTTTGAGCGCCTCCAGCGCGGCGAGCTTGGCCTGTGGGCTCGCCTCGGCTTGTGCGGCTAGGCCGAGCCAGCGGGCTGCGGCATCGACCGGCCCGGCGCGGTCACCCGACAGGATGCTGGCCGCGATCCCTTCGCGCCGGAGCGCGGCGAGGGTTTCGTCGGCATCGGTGCGCAACGGGTCGGCGAAGGTGATGATCTGGCAGCGATCCCCGATCCGGAGCGTGGTGGCAAGCGACTGCGTCTCACCCTCGGGCTTTTCGAGAGCTACCACCATGCCTTGCCATTGCCCTGTCAGCCCCTGTCCGCCGACCTCGCGCACGTCCGCAATCGCGGCAGGCTCCGTCCCCTCGGCGCGCAGAGCTGCAGCGAGGCCGCGGCTCAGCGGATGGCGGCTCGCCTGCGCCAGTCCGAGGGCGATCGCGCGGGCGTCTGCATCAAGGCCGCTCACATCGGCGCGCGGGCTCCCCAGCGTAAGCGTGCCGGTCTTGTCGAACAGCGCGATGTCGCATTCGGCGAGACGTTCGAGCGCGCTGCCGTCCTTCACCAGCAACCCGCGCCGCAGCAGTGCGCCTGCGGCCACGACCTGCGCGGCGGGCACGGCGAGGCCCATCGCGCAGGGGCAGGTGATGATCAGCACGGCGATCGCGATGGTCAGCGACTGGTGCCAGCCTGCGCCTGCGATCATCCATCCGGCAAAGGCGAGCAGCGCAAGGCTGTGCACCACCGGCGCATAGAGCCGCGAGGCGCGGTCGGCGATGCGCACGTAAGTGCTGCGCGATTGCCCCGCCTCGTCCATCAGCCGCGCGATCTCGGCCAGCGCGGTGTCCTCGGCGACACGGGTGATGCGGATGCGCAGGGGTGCCGAAAGGTTGATCGTCCCGGCATGGACGACGCTCCCCGGCCCGACCGGTTCGGGCGCGCTTTCGCCGGTGAGCATGGCATTGTCGAGCGCGCTGGTGCCGTCTGTCACCTCGCCATCGGCGGCCAGCGCCTCTCCAGCGGCGACCAGCACCAGCATGCCGGGTGCGAGGTCCTTGGCCGCCACCCGCCGGGTCGAACCGTCAGGGGCGATGACGCTGGCGCTTTTGCCCATCCGCCCCAGCAGCGCGCCGATGCCTGCGCGGGTGCGGGTGCGCATCTCGGCATCGAGCGCACGGCCCGCCAGCAGGAAAAACAGCAGCATCACGGCAGAATCGAAGAAGGCGTGCTCCCCGCCGGTCATCGTTTCGTAAAGCGACAGCACGCTGGCAAGGATCACGCCGATCGAGATCGGCACGTCCATATTGGTGCGCCGGTGCTTCAGCGCCATCCAAGCAGACGCGAAGAACGGACGCCCCGAATAGGCGATCACCGGCAGCGCGATCACCGCCGAAAGCCAGTGGAACAGCTCGCGGGTGGTGCCATCCGCGCCCGACCAGATGCTGACCGACAGCAGCATCACGTTCATCATCCCGAAGCCTGCCACCCCGAGCGCGCGGTTCAGCCGCTTGCGCTCGGCGACGTCGCTGCCGAGCCCGAGCGGATCGTCGCCGACCGGCTGCGCTTCGAAGCCGAGGCCCAGCAGCGCAGCGGTGAGCGCATCCTCGCCCAGCGCCGGATCATGGCTGATCGCCACGCGCTTGGCCGAGAAGTTCGCTCGCGCCGCAGCGATGCCCGAAAGCTTGGGCAGTTCGCGTTCGATCTTGCCGATGCACCCGGCGCACTTCATCCCCGGCACGGTGAAGCGCGTGGTGACAAGCGGGTGGCCCGCTTCAAGGATGGCAGCAGGCGCGTTCATCGCAGTTCGCTCTCGCCCGCCCAGGCCTTGCCGTTCGCCCGGATGGCGGTGCGCATCTGCCAGCGGCCGGGCGCGACGACCTCGTTGGAGACCCAGCGGCCCTTGCCCTGCTCGGTGAAGGTGAGCAGCGTATCCTTGCGCTGACCCAGCGGGCGTTCGGCGGTCGCGGTGATCGTCGCATCTACTGGAACGGCGAGGGTTTCGAGAACCACGCGGCCATCCGCGCGCCGGTGCGGCACCGCCTGCCAGCCCAGCGCTTTCGACGCTGCCGCCTGCTTCAGCCAGTCGTTGTAATTCTGGCTCGCCACGTAGGAATTGTCGACCACCGTGCCGTGAAAGCTGCCCACGGCATAGCTTGCCATGACGAAGTTGACCGCGATCACCACCCCGAACCCGGCGACGAAGATTGCGGCCATGTGCTTGCCGGTGAACCTTTTGGTCTTGCTGGTCATTCGTCGTCCTCGGGCATGGCAAAGGTGACTTCGGTCAGGTCCTGCTCGCGCTGGTTGTCGAGGCTGGTGAGGCGGAAGCTGAAGTGTTCGCTCTCGTCTTCATCGGTCCCCGCCGGCAGCAGCACATAGGCGCGCACGATCTTGGTGGCATTGGCGGGCACGGCGATGATCTGCACCGGCGCTGCGTTTTCGAGGCTCACCTCGTCAGTCCAGATTACCGCGCCGCGCGGGAGCCCGAGCATCGCGATTTCCATGTTGCGCGGGCGCGCCTCCATGTTGCGCAGGCGCAGCGTGTAGGCGTTGCGTATCGAGCCGTCCTTGAGCAGCATGAACGGCGGGTTGCGGTCGGGCGCGACGGTGAGATCGGTGTGGCTGCGGGTGCCGAGCGCGAACAGCAGTCCGGCGCCGATCGCGCCCCAGACGCCGAAATAGATAAAGATGCGCGGACGCAGCAGCGCCTTCCATGCAGGCGTGGCGGGAGCGCCTGCAGCCTCGGCCTTGCACTGGTCGAGCGTGGCGTAGTCGATCAGCCCGCGCGGGCGGCCGACCTCTGCCATCACCTTGTCACAGGCGTCGATGCACAGCCCGCAGGTGATGCAGCCGATCTGCTGGCCTTCGCGGATGTCGATCCCCGTCGGGCACACCGCGACGCATTGCTGGCAATCGATGCAGTCGCCGAAAGCCTCGGGGTTCTTGGCGGCCTTCTTGAGGCTGCCGCGCGTCTCGCCGCGCCAGTCCTTGTAGGTGACGATCAGCGATTTTTCGTCGAGCATCGCGGTCTGGATACGCGGCCAGGGGCACATGTAGATGCACACCTGTTCGCGCATGAAGCCGCCCAGCCAGAAGGTCGTGCCGGTGAGGATCGCGACGGTGGCATAGGCAACCGGGGCCGCGTCCCCGCGCCAGAAATCAACGGTGAGCGTTGGCGCGTCGGCGAAATACATGATCCACGCGCCGCCGGTCCAGAAACTGATTGCGAGATAGACGCTCCATTTGGACAGCCGCCGCGCGGTCTTGCCGGCGGTCCACGGCGCAGTGTCGAGCCGCGCGCGGGCGTTGCGGTCGCCGTCGAATAGGCGGTCGACGTGCTGGAACAGATCGGTCCACACCGTCTGCGGGCAGGCATAGCCGCACCATGCGCGGCCCACCGCCGTGGTGACGAGGAACAGGCCGATGCCTGCCATGATGAGGAGGCCAGCAACGAAGTAGAACTCGTGCGGCCAGATCTCGATGTCGAACATGTAGAAGCGGCGGTTGGAAAGGTCGATCAGCACCGCCTGATCGGGCGCGTAAGGCCCGCGGTCCCAGCGCAGCCACGGGGTGACGTAATAGATCGCAAGCGTGACGAGCATCACCAGCCACTTGAAGCGCCGGAACGGACCGTCGATCCGCTTGTTGTGCACGGTCTTGCCCTTGGCGTAGAGCTCGTTCCCGGTGATGGCGTGATCGGCAGTGCCTGCGCGCACCGGCGCGGCGGAACCGAGCGCGCCGGCCCAATCGCGGGAGGGTTCCGCGCTCGGGACAGGGCGCTCGCGTTCCCCGGGATCAACCATCATTGTCGGCCTTGGGCGCCTGCGCGACAGTGTCCGGCGCGGCGGTGACGGCACCTGCCGCAGGTTGCGCAGGCGCAGCCTTCTGCCCGCCGCCGCGCGAGTGCACATAGGCCGCCAGCATCTTGATCGTCACCGGATCGAGGCGGTCTTTCCAAGCGGGCATGACGCCGTGGCGCGGGGCGCGCAATTGCTTGGTGATCGCCGCTTCGCCGCTGCCATAGAGCCAGATCGCATCGTTCAGCGCAGGCGCGCCCATCGCCTGCATGCCTGCGCCCGCCGGGCCGTGGCAGGCGGCGCAATTCGCGGCGAACAGCGCCGCGCCGGCCGGGTTGCCGCTGGCCTTGCCGCTGAGCGAGCGCACGTGGCCTGTCACCGCCTTGATTTGCCCTGCATCCAGCACGCCTTCGAAGGCGGGCATGTAATTGACCCGCGTGGTTTCGGACGCCTGCCAGCGGATCCCGTGATTGAGCGTGTATTCGATATCGGTGAGGGTGCCGCCCCAGATCCAGTCGTCATCGTTGAGGTTGGGGTAGCCGAATTCCTGATACCCCGCCGCGCCTGCGCCGTGGCACTGCACGCAATTGACCTTGAACGCCGCCGCGCCGCCCGCCACCGCTTGCGCCATCAGTTCGGGCGAGGCGGAGAGCTTCTCGATATCGGTCGCGGCGATCTTTTCGAAGACGCTTTGGCGCGCCATGTCGGCCGCGCTCAGCTCCTTGGCGAGATCTCCGCGGCTGGACCAGCCGAGCGTGCCTGCCGTGGCCCGGTCGATCATCGGCCAGGCGGGGTAGAGCACGACATAGACAGCAGCGAACGCGATGCAGGCGTAGAAGGTGTACAGCCACCAGCGCGGGAGCGGGGTGTTGAGCTCCTCGATCCCGTCCCATTCGTGGCCCACGGTCTCGGTGCCGGTGGGCTCGTCGATGCGCTTATTCATGGTCGTCATCCCTGAAAATCGAGAGCTTGGCGTCGATGATGCGGGCCTTGGCGCCGGGGCGGAAGTGCCACAGGCACAGCACCAGATAGAGCGCGCAGATCATCGCCAGCGCGTAACTGTCGGCGAAGTGGCGCAGGGCGGTGTAGAGGCTCATCGGCCGCCCTCCTTGCCCTTGGTCAGTTCTTCCTGCGCGGCGGCGCTGTTCAGGTCGACCAGCGTGCCGAGCATCTGGAGATAGGCGACCAGCGCATCCATCTCGGTGACCTTCGTAGGGTCGCCGTCGAAGTCGCGGATCTGCGCCTTGGGGTAGCGGGTGGCGAGATCGCCCGCGTCCGCTTCGGGATCGGCCTGCGCTGTCAGATCGGCGGCCGCCTTGGCGATGTCGGTGTCCGAGTACGGCACGCCGACGCGGCGCAGCGCGGTGAGGCTGGCTGCGGGGTCTGACACCTCCAGCGCGGCTTCGGCGAGGAAGCTGTAGTTCGGCATGATGCTCTCAGGTACGACCGAGCGCGGGGCCTTGAGATGCTGGACGTGCCAGTCATCCGAATACTTGCCCCCGACGCGCGCCAGATCGGGCCCGGTGCGCTTGCTGCCCCACTGGAAGGGGTGGTCGTACATCGATTCCGCCGCAAGGCTGTAGTGGCCGTAGCGTTCGACCTCGTCCCGGAACGGGCGGATCATCTGACTGTGGCAGGTGTAGCAGCCCTCGCGGATGTAGATGTCCCGCCCCGCCTGCTCGAGCGGGGTATAGGGGCGCATCCCGGCGACCTTCTCGATCGTGTTGTCGATCCAGAACAGCGGAGCGATCTCGACGATCCCGCCGATCGCCACCACCGCAAGGGTTGCAGCGGCGAGCAAGGTGACGTTCCGCTCGAGCGTCTTGTGGCTCTCGAAGGCGCCGGAGGGGGGTGCGTTCTTGCTCATCGTTCAATATCCTGCTGAGCGTTCATTCGGCCGGTTCGGCGACGAGGGGCCGATCGGCAGCGATGTCATGCGGCGTGTCCCCCATCGGAGCTTCGATGCGCAGCTTGCCGAGCACCGTCATCCAGATGTTGAAGGCCATGATCAGCGCGCCGCTGAGGTACATGAGCCCGCCCACGGCGCGCAGGATGTACATCGGGTGGAGCGCCGCGACGGTGTCGACGAAGCTGTTCACCAGGTATCCGTCCGCGCCATATTCGCGCCACATCAACCCTTGGGTGAGCCCGGCGACCCACATCGAGGAAGCGTAGAAAACGATCCCCAGCGTCGCGAGCCAGAAGTGCCAGTTGATCATCCGCAAGGAGTAAAGCCGCGGGCGGTTCCACAGGCGCGGCACGAGGTAGTAGACACAGGCGAAGGTGATGAGGCCATTCCACCCCAGCGCGCCCGAATGCACATGGCCGATCGTCCAGTCGGTGTAGTGCGACAGGCTGTTGACCGCCTTGATCGACAGCATCGGGCCTTCGAAGGTGCTCATCCCGTAGAAGGCGAGCGCCATCACCATCATGCGGATGATCGGATCGGTGCGCACCTTGTCCCACGCGCCGTTCAGGGTCATCAGACCGTTGATCATACCGCCCCAGCTGGGCATCCACAGCATCACGCTGAACACCATGCCCAGCGTCTGCGCCCAGTCGGGCAGCGCGGTGTAGTGCAGGTGGTGCGGGCCGGCCCAGATGTAGAGGAAGATCAGCGACCAGAAGTGGATGATCGACAGGCGATAGGAATAGACCGGCCGCCCGGCCTGCTTGGGCACGAAGTAATACATCATCGCCAAGAACCCGGCAGTGAGGAAGAACCCGACCGCGTTGTGGCCGTACCACCACTGGGTCAGCGCATCCTGCACGCCCGCAAAGGCGCTGTAGCTCTTCGATCCGAGGAAACTCACCGGCATCGCCAGATTGTTGACCACGTGGAGCATCGCGACGGTGATGATGAAGGCGAGGTAGAACCAGTTGGCGACGTAGATGTGCGGCTCGCTCCGGCGCAGCAGCGTGCCCACGAACACCGCGAGATAAGCGAGCCACACCACGGTCAGCCACAGGTCGACATACCATTCGGGCTCGGCATATTCCTTGCCCTGGCCGATGCCGAGGATGTAGCCGGTCGCCGCCAGCACGATGAACAGCTGGTAGCCCCAGAACACGAAGCGCGCGGTGCCTGGCAGTGCTAGCGTGGTGCGGCAGGTGCGCTGCACGACGTAGAAGCTGGTCGCCAGCAAGGCATTGCCGCCGAACGCGAAGATCACCGCGCTTGTGTGCAGCGGGCGGACCCGGCCAAAGTTCAGGTAGGGCTCGAAATTGAGCTGCGGGAAGGCCAGCTGCGCGGCGATGAACACGCCCACCAGCAGGCCCACGATGCCCCAGAACATCGTTGCGATCACGCCCCAGCGGATCACGTCGTCATCGTAGCGCGACGGCCCGGGAGGCATCCGGAAGATGCTCTGCACGCGCGCCATCGGATCAAAGGTGGTGAGCGTGGCGATGATCAGGACCACCGCGACGAGCGCCACGATCCCCATCTGCATGGCAAAGCCCTTGTCAGGGGTGAGCGCGATGGCCGCGATGCAGGCGATGAGGACAAGCGCCCACACCCCCAGCCGCTTAACGACTGATTCCATTTTTGATTTATCCCTTCCGTCGGGCTGCGGTGTAGAGGAGCGCCCAGCCGGCGTTATTGATTTTGATCAAATACCGGTCGTTTCTTCAGTATCATTCGACATGCATTCCTTGCCTTCCGGCGATGCGCGCCAGTGCCGCCACGTCTGAGAGGCACACCTTCGAGCGCCCCTCGGTCACAACGAGACCGGCATGGCGCAGTTCGGCGAACTGGCGGCTGACGGTCTCGATCGTGAGGCCCAGCGAATCCCCGATGTCGCGGCGGCTCATTGGCAGGGCCAAGGCGCAGGTACCGGTCGTGCAGCCTTCGAGCCGTTCGGCCATCGCGACCAGAAAATCTGCGATCCGCGCGGCCGCAGACTTGTGCCCCATCTGCATCATCCGCGTGCGGCTGCGATGCAGCGCCTGCAACGAGCGCGTCAGCACCGAGCGCAGCACTGCGGGGTCCCCCTGTGCTGCATCGAGGAAGCGTTCGGCGGGGAACACCACAAGGTCGCAGGCGGTCAGCGCGACGAGGCGGAAGTCCCCGTCACTCTGGCGCACCACCGAAACAAGATCGCCGACGAAGTGGAAGGCGAGCACCTGTCCGGCCGAGATGGCCGCAGGGGCGGTGACGTGCGGGGTGACGTGCGGGGCGACGAGCTTGGCCGATCCGCTCGCCATCCAGACCAGCCGGTCTTCGTGCGGATCAGGAGCAAGGCACTCGCCGCGGTGAAGCTGTGTCCCTGCGCCTGTCGCACAGAGCCGGTCGGCCGTCGCGCCGTCGCGGGTTCCTTCCGGCAGCGAGGCGCGCAGTGCCGTCAGCCAACAGGCGGGCGCAGAGAGGCTGAGGGTCGCCATGATGGATGCCGCAATGGCGCGTGCTTATGCAAAGGTCTTTGATCGCGATCAAAGAAGTGCCGCCGGCTTGGTTCTATCCGGCCCCCACAGGCAGCAAATATCCTGGGCCGCAAAGCGCGGCTACTGCTGCCGATGAGGACGCGAAAATGAAGACCTTACTGATGCTGACCGGTGCGGCTCTGGCGCTGGCTGCAACGCCTGCGATGGCGCAGGACGGCGAAAGCGACCGCGCAGGCGATATCCAGATCAAGCTGCTCGGCACCTATGTGGCGACCGACGGCAAGATCACCGATATCCGCGTCAACCTGCCGGGCCTGCCGGCAACATTGCAGACCAAGTCCAACGACAACGTCACCCCGACCATCGCGGTAGAATGGTTCGTGACCGACAATATCTCGCTGGAAACCATCGCGGGCATGACGCAGCACGATGTCGATACGGTCGCAGGGCTGCCCGCCGGGGCCGAGCTGGTGTCCAACGCCAAGCTGATACCGGCGACGCTGACGGCCAAGTATCACTTCGATCTGGGCGGCATAAAGCCTTACGTGGGCGCAGGACCGGCTTACTTCCTGTGGGTCGGCGACGAGCCTGGCGCGGCGACCTTGCCGTTGGGCGTGACCCGCACCGATCTGTCGGACGAGCTCGGCCTCGCTTTGCAGGCGGGCGTGGATGTGCCGCTGGGCACCAAGGGCCTCGGCCTCAGCCTCGATGTGAAGCGGTATTTCATCGACACCACCGCGCGCTGGTATGTCGGCAATACGCTGGCGATCGATACACAGCACAAGCTCGACCCGTGGCTGATCAGCGCAGGGGTCAGCTACCGCTTCTGATCGCAATTCTATCGCTGAGAAGAAAACCCCGTCGGCCCGACATCAGCCCGGCGGGGTTTTTTGATGGGTGTTTCAGGCCGGTTTAGGCAGGGCCTTGCGCGGTTTAGACCCCCCTTAGACCCCTTTTAGACCCCCTCCAGACCCCTGTTAAACCCCCTTCAGAACGGCAAAAAGGCGATGTTTCACGTGAAACACCGCCTTTTCGGCAGGCTCAGAAGTTGTAGCGGGTCGAAACCATCAGGCGCCGCAAATCGCCTGACCGGCCATCCTCCAGCGAGCGTTCGGCATAGAGCAGCTCGATCCCGATATCGAGCGGATCGACCGGGTTCCAGATGAGGTTGGCAAAGGCGTTCCAGCTTTCGTCGGTGACCTGCCGGGACGTCAGCAGCACCGGGTTGTCCGCCTTGAAATAGGACCCCGCCACGCTCGACCGCAGCCGGTTGCCCCAGTGGTGCTGGTAGGCGGCAAAGCCCGACCAGGTGAAGATCGGGTCGAGATTTCCGGCAGCATCGATCGCTGCATCGTTGACGATATTGAGCCCGATATAGCGGCCCAGCCCGTCGCCCGCGGTCGCCATGAAGCGGATATCGTCCGCCGCGCCGACCTTGATCTTGCCCGACAGGCTGATCCCGTAAGCCAGTGCGCTGTCGTTGCCGGTCCCGAAATCGTCGTTCGAAATCTGCAAGTTACGAACGATCCCTGCGGCAGTGAGCGTGCCCCATTTGCGGGTCAGATTGTACCGCGCGACGAGGTCGGGCAGCGTATCGTCCCCCGCCAGAACCCGCGCTCCGGTGGGCGTGGTAACGGTCGTCTCGGGCTGCTCGAGCGCCAACTGCCAGCCGTTCTTGCTCCACCGGATCTGCGGCTGACGATCGAACACAGTGCCCGGCGTGATGCCGATGAAGTCGAGACTGTCGGGCAGCGCGGTGACGTTCTGGAAGGTCGACCAGGCCTGCCCGAACATCCAGTTGTCGTAGGTGATGAAGGCCTGCCGAAGGCGCGGGGTGTAGCTGTTGGTGGTCCGCTCGTCGCCCCCGTCAGTGACGTTGAAATCCAGCTCGATCTGCGAATTGAGGGTGTGCGCGGTGCCGACATCGGTCGCGGTCTTGAGGATGAACCGCGTCTGGCGCGCGCTGTAGTCGGTATCATAGCCCGACGGGGTTCCACCGACCGGGATCAGCGCCGGAATAAGGAAGTCGCGCCCGATACTCCCGTCGGGCATCTGCCCGCCGCTGGTGCGCTGGACGAGGGTGTCGAGCTTGACATAGCCGGCATAGGAGACGGTGGTCTTGCCGACGCGGAAGCCCTTGTCTTCCTGCGCTTTTGGCACAGCGATCTGCTGGGCGAGTTCGGTTTGGCGGTCCTTGAGATCGCGGGTCGCGGCGAGCAGCGCGGTGCTCTGTTCGCGCATCGCGTCCTGTTCGGCGCGCAGCGCGGCATCCTCGGACAGGTGCGCGCCATTCTCGGCATCGAGCCGGGATATCAAGCCTTCGACCAGCTTTTCCAGCCGGTCAAGCCGCTCGTCGACGCTCTGCACCTGCGCCAGTGTCGGGCTTGCGGTGAGCATTGTCGCCCCCAGCAACGCCAGCCGCAGCGCGCGCCGCACACCATGATGCACCATGCTATCCTCCCGTTTCTTATCCTCGGGACAATGACCCGGCACGGCGGCAACGGACAGTTAGCGGATGGTCGTAAGACCTTTGTCTGAGAGCGCGGGGCTGGTAGCCTGTTGTATTACGGGTCTGAGAAGACAGGGAGAGTCGAGATGATCCACGCCGTCGCGCGGCCGCGAGCCGATACGCCGACACACTGCACCCCGGCGCAATACGACGAGATGTACCGCGCCTCGATCGCGACGCCGGACGCCTTCTGGCTGGAGCAGGCACAGCGGCTCGACTGGGCGGTGCCGCCGACGATCGGCGGGGACTGGGCCTATGATCCGGTGCAAATCCAATGGTTTTCCGACGGCAAGCTCAACCTGTGCTACAACGCCGTTGACCGCCACCTCGCCGAAAACGCTGACCGCACGGCGCTGATTTTCGAGCCCGACGATCCGGCATCGGAAAGCCGCACACTCACCTATGGCGAGCTCCACCGCGAGGTGGTGCGCATGGCCAATGCGCTGAAAACGCTCGGCGTCGCCAGGGGCGACCGGGTGACGATCTACATGCCGATGATCCTCGAAGGGGTGGTCGCCATGCTCGCCTGCGCGCGGTTGGGCGCGGTGCATTCGGTGGTGTTCGGCGGCTTCTCGCCCGAGGCGCTGGCGGGCCGGATCGACGATTGCGGCAGTCGCTTCGTGGTCACCGCCGACGAGGGGCTGAGGGGCGGCAAGCGCGTTCCGCTCAAGGCCAATGTCGACGCGGCGTTGGACCACCCGGGCACCGCAGTCGAGGGGGTGCTGGTGATCCAGCACACCGGCGGCGACATCGCCATGCAGGAGGGCCGCGACCACTGGCTCGAAACGCTCGCCAGCGATGCCGATGTCCCCTGCGAGGTGATGGACGCAGAGGACCCATTGTTCATTCTCTACACCTCCGGTTCGACCGGAAAACCCAAGGGCGTGCTCCACACCACCGGCGGCTATGGCGTATGGACCGCCGCGACGTTCCACTACATTTTCGATTACCAGCCGGGCGAGGTGTTCTGGTGCACCGCCGATATCGGCTGGGTCACGGGGCATAGCTACGTCGTCTACGGACCGCTGTTCAATGCGGCGACCGCCGTGGTGTTCGAAGGCGTGCCCAATTACCCCGATCACGGGCGGTTCTGGGACGTGGTGGACAAGCACCAGGTCAACATCATCTACACCGCGCCGACCGCGATCCGCGCGTTGATGCGCGAGGGGGACGCCCACGTCACCAGCCGCAGCCGCGCCTCGTTGCGCCTGCTCGGGAGCGTCGGCGAACCGATCAACCCCGAGGCCTGGCGCTGGTATTTCGACGTCGTGGGCGAGGGCCGCTGCCCGATCATCGACACCTGGTGGCAGACCGAAACCGGCGGCTGCATGATCACCACATTGCCCGGCGCGCATGACATGAAGCCGGGGAGCGCAGGCCTGCCGTTCTTCGGCATCCGCCCTGAGCTGGTTGATGCTGAGGGCGGCGTTCTTGATGGCGCTGCCGAGGGCAATCTCACCATCACGCATAGCTGGCCAGGGCAAGCCCGCACCATCTACGGCGACCACGACCGCTTCGGGCAGACCTATTTCAGCACCTATGCCGGAAAGTACTTCACCGGCGACGGATGCAAGCGCGACGGTGACGGGTATTACTGGATCACCGGCCGTGTCGATGACGTCATCAACGTGTCGGGCCACCGCATGGGCACCGCCGAAGTCGAGAGCGCGCTGGTGCTCCACCCCAAGGTCGCCGAAGCCGCAGTGGTCGGATATCCCCACGATATCAAGGGGCAGGGCATCTATTGCTACGTCACCCTTAACGCGGGCGAGGACGGCACCGACGCCTTGCTGGCCGAGCTGAAGACGCAGGTGCGCAAGGAGATCGGGCCCGTCGCCACGCCCGATATCATCCACTTCACCGACGGATTGCCCAAGACCCGCTCGGGCAAGATCATGCGCCGCATCCTGCGCAAGATCGCCGAGAACGACTTCGGCGCTTTGGGCGACACCTCGACGCTGGCTGACCCCTCGCTGGTCGAGCGGCTGATCGAGGGCAGGCAGAACCGCTGAGGCCATGACCACAAGGATCGTGATTGCTGACGATCACCCGCTGTTCCGCAGCGCGCTTTCGCATGCGGTGGGCAAGGTGTGGCCTGGGGCGGCCATCATCGAGGCCAGCTCCGCCGCCGAAGCGCGCGCGGCGTTACAGGAGGGCGGCGGCGCTGACGAGGTGGGCGCGCTGCTGCTCGACCTCCATATGGCAGATTCGACCGGGCTCAGCGTGCTGATGGACCTGCGGCAGGATTACCCGGCGCTCCCGATTGTGATCGTCTCGGCCAGCGAGGAGCCGCGTGTCACGGCGGCGGCAGCGCAGCTGGGCGCAGCCGGGTTCATCCCCAAATCGGCCAGCCTCGAAGCGATCCGCGACGGCCTTGCCGCAGTGCAGGGCGGCGACACCTGGTTCCCGGAAAGCGGCGCGGTGCAGGACGACGATCTTGCCCGCATCGCCAGCCTGACGCCCGCACAGCGGCGCATCCTCGGCGCGATCCGGCAGGG
The DNA here is from genome assembly GCA_963765775.1 of uncultured Alphaproteobacteria bacterium. GTDB lineage: Bacteria > Pseudomonadota > Alphaproteobacteria > Sphingomonadales > Sphingomonadaceae > Erythrobacter. Next base: position 459,160 of record CAVXXQ010000003.1, on the reverse strand, counting down.
GCTGCTCAACAAACAGATCGCCTACGAACTCTCGATCAGCGAGGCGACGGTGAAAGCGCACATCACCGCGATCCTCAGAAAGCTCGGTGTCGGCAGCCGCACGCAGGCCGTGCTGCTCGCTGCCAAGCTCGACGTCGATCAGCCGGCGGCCGACTCCGCAACGGGTTGAACCGCCGCCGCGCGCCCCGGTGCAAGGGCCGCGGCGATCAGGGCGCGCAGAGCCGCGGGCGATGAGGGTTTGAGCAGCCGGTTCGCCCCCATGCGCAGTGCCGCGGCCTCGGTCTCCTCCGAGCCTTCGGCAGTCAGCAGGATCGCTGGCGGGCGCGTGCCCCAGCCTTCGCACAAAGCGGCATAGGTCGCATCCCCGCGCTCATCGCCGTCGAGGCGGTAGTCCATGACCGCAAGGTCCGGTGCTTCGCCGCCGAGGGCCTGCGCCTCGGCGAGGCTGGCGGCACAGGTGACCGCGAGCCCCCACTTGCCGAGCAGCGCTGCGGCAGCGCTCAGCGCAGCCGGGTCGTTGTCGACAATCAGCACCCGCGCCGCCCCGAACCCGCCAGCCGCGCGTGCCGGGGCGGGTTTGGCTGCTGCCACGGCTTCGCGCCGCAGCACCGGCATGGCGAAGGCAAAGCAGCTCCCCCGTCCCGGCGTCGAGGTGGTCTCGACCTCCAGTGCCAGCAGCCGTCCGGCCCGCCGGACGATGGCGAGGCCGAGCCCCAGCCCCTCGCGGTCGGTCGAAGCGCCGCGCTCGAACTCGGCGAAGATGCGTTCGATGTCCTCGGGCGCGATGCCGCGGCCGGTGTCGTGGATGCAGATCAGCGCGCCGGGTCCGCGCCGCCGCACCCCGATCAGCACGCCGCCTGCCGCGGTGTAGCGCACGGCGTTGCCGAGGAGGTTGCGCAGCACTGCGGTCAGCAGCGCGCGGTCGGCCATGACCCAGACGCTGGTGCGCACGCGCCTGAGCCGCAACCCCTTGGCCTGCGCCTGCAGACCGAATTCGCGCGCCACGTCCTCGAATAGCTGGTCCAGCGCGATCGGCTCGGGCGCCGGGATCACTGCGCCGCTGTCGAGCTTGGAGATCTCCAGCAGCGCCCGGATCAACCGGTCCGCAGCGACGATCGAGCCGTCGAGATCGGTGACCAGCCGCTCGAGCGCCGGGCTGCCCGCGACTTCCTCGCCCAAGGCCGATGCGAAGAGCCGTGCGGCGTTGAGCGGCTGGATCAGGTCGTGGCTCGCGGCTGCCAGAAAGCGGGTCTTGGACCGGGTCGCTTCAGCGAGCGCGGCATTGGCGGCGCTGAGCTGACTAGTGCGTTCGGCAACCTTGTGTTCGAGCGCCTGTCCGGCCCGGCGGTCCGCGGTGATGTCGGTATAGGAGGTGGTATAACCGCCGCCGGGGGTGGGTGAGCCGACGATCCTGAGCACGCGGCCATCGTGCTGTTCGCGTTCCATCCGGTGTTCGCGCCCGGCGCGCATATGGTCGAGCCGCCGGGCGACCTGCGCGGCGATCTCGGCTTCGGACAGGCGGCTGCGTTCGAGGTTGAAGCGGATCAGATCGGCAATCGGCGTACCGACACTGACCAGCGGGTCGGGCAGATCGAAGATTTCCTGATAGCGACTGTTCCACGCCACCAGCCGCATCTCGCCATCGACCAGTGCGACCCCCTGATCGATCGATTCGATGGCGATCTGGAGCAGCTCGCCCGAGAAGCTGAGGCGGCGCTGGGTCTCGTCGAACATCGCGACGACCTCGGGCAGCGGGATCGGGTCGCCGCCCGCCCACGATCCCACCAGCATCCGCGCCGACGATGTGCCGATCACCCCCGAAATGACCCGCTCCGCAAGCTCCAGCACTGCTGCGCCGGCCGGATCGCCGTTGCGCATCGGCAGGGAAGCGAGCGCGGCATCGGCGCGCTCACGTCCCACGAACTGGGCGAGCAGCGCGCGCACATCGCCGACACGCTTTGCGGTGGCATGTCGAAGGAGTTCGCCCGGCATCGGTGTGCCCACGAAGGCGGCCGCCTGTGCCTGATCGAGCAGCGAGGGCCGGACCAGCGCCGAAACCAGCCAGTAGAGCGCAGCATTGACGCCGAGGCTGAGGACTACGCCCGAGACCAGCGGGTCGGGGTGAACGGCAAAGGGCGCAGGCGTGCCGCCAGCAGCGGGAAGGATAAGGAGCGTCAGCCACAGCGCAAAGCCTGCACCAAGGCCGGTGAGCATCCCCGCACGGTTGCCATGCTGGCTCAGCATGCCCAGCACCAGACCCGGCGCGAACTGCGCTGCGGCGGCAAAGGCGAGCGTGCCGAGCCCGGCAAGGTCGGTCACCCCGGTAAAGCCGCGGTAGAAGGCATAGGCCGCCATCAGCAGCGCGCCGATCACCATGCGGCGAATCAGGAGCAGCCGGGCCGCAATGCGGCTGCGATCGCCTCGGCCCGCGAGCGCACGGCGCAGCAGCAGCGGTGCGACGAGATCATTGGTGATCATGATCGACAACGCCACGCACTCGACCACGATCATCCCCGTCGCTGCCGAAAATCCGCCGAGGAACACGAGCACCGCAAGCCACGGCAAGTCCGTAGCGAGCGGCAAAGCGAGGACGATGGTGTCGGGCGCGGTCCCGGCGGGCAGCACCGCGCTGCTGGCGAGCACGATCGGCACGATCACCGCAGCGTTAAGCGCAAGGTAGGCAGGAAGCACCCAGCGCATCGAGCGGGTGGCCCGTTCGCCCGGAGCCTCGACGAAGCCCATGTGAAACTGGCGCGGCAGGCAAAGGATGGCGGCAGCGGCGAGCAGCGTCAGGACAGCGAAGCGCGCGTCCAGCTGGTCGGGGGCGAGCAGCGCAAGGGGCGTCGCCGGGGCAGCAGCAGGGCTGGCCGTTGCAAGCACCCAAAGCGCCAGCGCGCCCACTGCGAGCAGCGCGGCGAGCTTCACCACTGCCTCCAGAGCGATGGTGAGCACCAGCCCCGCATTGTCTCCCGCCCGGTCAGCGCGGCGCGAGCCGAACAGGATCGCGAACAGGCCCATCAGCGCGGCGACGATCAGCACCAGTTCGTCCGCCGCGACCTGCGCACGCAGATCGGGATCGAGGAGCAGCAGCGTCGCGCCGACCGATTCCAGCTGGAGCGCCATGTAGGGCAAGGTTCCCACGGTGGCGATTACGGTCACCAGCGCGGCGAGGCTCGCGCTCTTGCCGTAGCGGGCCGATAGAAAGTCGGCGATCGAGGTCGAATGCTGCGCCTTGGCCTGCGCGAGGATCTTGCGCACCAGCCCGAAACCGAGCGTGAACACCAGGATCGGCCCGAGATAGATGGGCAGATAATCCAGCCCGGCCGTCGCCGCAGTGCCGACCCCGCCGAAAAACGTCCAGCTGGTGCAATAGACGGCAAGGCTGAGCCCGTAAACGGCGCCCGACCGCCGCTCCAGCACGTCGCCCCACGGCTGCCGGTCGCGCCACGCAGCCAGCCAGAACAGCACGCCCAGATAGAATGTGGCGGCGATCATTGCCGCACCCAGCATCATGGCTTTGTTCCCCTCACGCCGCCGAACAAACTACTGCATGGCACGCGCAAAGCAAAGGGGCGGCACCTTGCGGCACCGCCCCCCGTTGCGACCCGCTGGCTGCGGGATCAGTCGTCGATATTGCGGCGGAAGGTTTCGGGCAGGAACAGCAGCCCGATCACCACGGTCGCCGCGCAGATCGCCACCGGATACCACAGGCCGAAGTAGATATTGCCCGTGGCCGCGACCATCGCGAAGGCGGTGGTGGGCAGGAAGCCTCCGAACCAGCCATTGCCGATGTGATAGGGCAGGCTCATCGCGGTGTAGCGGATGCGGGTGGGGAAGAGCTCGACCAGCAGCGCCGCGATCGGCCCGTAGACCATCGTCACCAGCAGCACGAGGTAGGTGAGGATCGCGATCACCACAGGCGTATTGATCGCGTCCGGATCGGCCTTGGCAGGGTAGCCCGCCGCTGTCAGCGCCGCCTTCACTTCGCCCTGATAGGCAGTGATGGCGGCCTTGCGCTCGTCGCCCGAAACTAGGGCCGGATCGGGCGCAATATAGGCCTGCGTGCCGACCTTGATCTGGGCGATCACCCCTGCCTGGGCCTCGACCTTGGTGTAGCTCACGCCATTTTTGGCGAGGAACGATTTGGCGATATCGCAGCTCTTGGCGTCGAACTTGTTCTTGCCGACCGGATCAAACTGGACCGAGCAATCGTCATCATTGACGATCACGCTGACAGGAGCGGTCCGCTGTGCCTGAGCAAGTGCCGGATTGGCGGCCTCGGTCAGCGCATGGAAGGCTGGGAAGAAGGTCATCGCCGCCAAGGCGCAGCCGGAAAGGATGATCGGCTTGCGGCCGATCCTGTCGGACAGCCAGCCAAAGAAGATGAAGAATGGCGTCCCGATGGCAAGCGCAACCGCGATCAGGATGTTAGTGGTCGCCCCGTCCACCATCAGCACCTTTTCCAGGAAGAACAAGGCGTAGAACTGGCCAGTGTACCACACCACCGCCTGCCCAGCGACCGCACCGAGCAGCGCGATCAGCGCCCAACGGCCGTTCTTCCAGTTGCCGAATGCTTCTGAAATCGGAGCTTTGGAATTGGTGCCTTCGTCCTTCATCTTCTGGAAGACCGGACTTTCCTGCAATTGCATCCGGATCCACAGCGACACGCCGAGCAGCAGCGCCGAGATCAGGAACGGCACGCGCCAGCCCCATTCCTTGAACGCTTCCTCGCCGATCATGGTGCGGGTGCCGATCACCACCAGCAGGGCGGCAAACAGGCCGAGCGTGGCGGTGGTCTGGATGAAGCTGGTGTACAGCCCGCGCTTGTTGTCGGGGGCGTGTTCGGCAACGTAAGTCGCCGCACCGCCATATTCGCCGCCAAGCGCCAGACCTTGCACCAGCCGCAGCACCACCAGCATGATCGGGGCCGCAACCCCGATGCTGGTATAGTTCGGCAGCAAGCCGACAGTGAATGTCGCAAAGCCCATCAGGCCCATCGTCACGAGGAAGGTGTATTTGCGCCCGACCATGTCGCCCAGCCGGCCGAATACCAGCGCGCCGAAGGGCCGCACCGCAAAGCCAGCGGCAAACGCCGCGAGCGCAAAGATGAAGCCGGTCGTCTCGTTCACCCCGGAGAAGAATTGCGCCGAGATGATCGTCGCCAGCAGGCCATAGAGGTAGAAATCATACCATTCGAAAACCGTACCCAGCGACGAGGCCAGGATGACGCGCTTTTCCGTCCCTGTGACCTTGTGATGCTTGGGCAGGGCGCCATCATATGCCGTCGCCATTGTCCGTCTCCCGCTCGTGCGCTCGATCCCCGGCGACCGCATGGTGCCGCCCCTGTCGAGGATTGCAAAGTCGCGCGTTATCGGCCGCGGCGAAAGCTAGACCTTGGTCGCATGAGGCGGATGCAGGGACTATTGGCGGCAGCAAGAGGAAGGCGCTGCTTCGGCGTGTCGGTTGCCAGTTGACGTACAAAAAAGCCGCCGGAGCGCAAACTCCGGCGGCTTTTTTGCAATTCTGGCCGAAACGATCAGGCTTCGCGGGTGCCCGACAGCGGCATCGCGCCGAATGCGCCCGCATTGACTGAACCGGTCAGCGTGTCGCCGTCGATTGTGGCTTCGCAGTCGAGGGTCATCGGCATGGGGACGACCATGTTCATCTTCCACGAGATGGTGTTGCCGCTGACGGTGCCGCCGGCGATGTCCATCGAGCCGAGGCTGCCGATCAGCGAACCGCTGAAGGTGTCACCTTCGGGAACGACGGTCAGGGTGCCGGTCTGGTCGCCCATCGGGCTCTTGACGACGGTCTTGTAGCTACCTGCAACGGACATGATTAGGCTCCTCAGTTGGCGTGCAGGCCTTTCGCGACCCGGCACTTCGGTGGCGTTATTTACACTCATGTCAGCGCGCTTCAACCGGATTCCGACCGAAGCGCGCTGCCACAGGGTTCCTTATTCCCCCTCGATCTCGCGCTGTTCGATCGGCAGGCCGAGCGGTTCGAGCTGGGCGCGCACCTTACTGGCATCGCCGACCACCACCCAGACGAACTTGTCGGTGTCGATCCCGCTGCGTGCGACGGCATCGAGGCTTCCGGTGGTCTGCGCGCGGTAGATGGCGGCGAGGGTCTCCTGGTAGTCGTCGGGACGGCCGAACAGGGCATTGCTCTGCATCGCGCCAAGCACCGCAGGCGAGGTTTCGAACCGGCCTGGCAGCGCGCCGACTTCCGAGGCGACGTTGCGGTCAAGCTCGGCGGTGGTCACGCCCTTGTTGGTCAGGAACTCGCGGGTCTCGCGGATCATCTCGGCGAGCGAATCGCCGGTCCGGTCGGCCTGCACGCCGCCCGAAATAGCGTAGACTACCGCCTTCTCGCGCGCTTGAGTCGCGCCGCGCACGCCGTAGCTCCAGCCCTTGGTCTCGCGCAGGTTCATATTGAGCCGGGCGAGGAAGTTGCCGCCCAGCGAGTTGTTGGCGCTGTTGAAGGCGATGAACGCCGGATCGCCCGCGTTGAGTGCGGTAATCTGCGCGCCGGTGATGATGCTCTGCGGCGAGTTGGGGCGGTTCACCAGGATGATGCGGTTGCCCTTGGCGGCCGGACTGGCTGCAAACTGCTTCGTCCCCTTCGTAGCCTTCGGCGCCTTCCAGTCACCGAACGCCTTGTTGAGCGCGGTGACGACTTCCGAAAGCGGCTTGTCGGAGATCACGAAGACCTCGCCGTTGTCGGGGCGGATCCACTGGTCCTTGAAGGTGACCAGATCGTCGCGGGTGATGCTGCCGACACTCGCGACGGTGCTCACCCCGCCATAGGGACTGTCGCCGAACAGTTCGGGCGTCAGCGTGCGCTGGGCGATGCCTTGCGGCGACTTCATCGACTGGCGGATGCCGGTGATCGACTGGGTGCGCACCCGCTCGAGATCGGCCGCATTGAAGGCCGGCTCGCGCATGATCTGACGCATCAGATCGAGCGAGGGGGCAAGGTTGGCGGTCAGGGCCGAGAGGGTGAAGGTGGAGCGGTCATCGCTGCTTCCGGCCGCGATGTTCGCGCCCAGACGCTCGCTCGCTTCGGCGATCTGCTGCGATGACAGCTTGGCAGTGCCCTCGTCGAAGAGACCCAGCGCCAGACCGGCAAGCCCGGCCTTGCCCGCCGGGTCAGCTGCGCTGCCAGCGTTGAAGTTCATGGCCACATAGGTCGCCGGCACCGCAGTGCGGCGCGCATAGGTGACCTTCATGCCGTTCTTGAGCGTCGCGCGCTCCAGCGTCGGGAAGTCGAGCTGGGCTTCGGTCGCTATCTCCGGCTTGGGACGCTCCTTGGTGACGGTCAGCGTTTCGGCCGAGCGGTCACGCTCCGAAGCATTGGCGGCGGCGCCGACCGATGCGGCTTCCTCGTAGGCGGCATCGCGCGCGCCCGGCTCGAGGACGAGCGTGAAGGCCGGACGGTTCATCCACTTGGCCATTGTCTCGCGGATCTCGGTGGGGGTGACTGATGCAAAGCGCTTCAGGTCCTTGCTGAAGAAGGCGGTGTCGCCGGCAAGGACGTTGCCCTCCGCCAGGGTAACTGCCTTGCCGCTGAAGCCGCCGACTTGTTCGAGCCCGCGGATGGTCTCGGCGACGGTGCTGGTCGAGGCGCGGCGCACCTCGTCCTCAGTCGGACCCTCGGCGATGAACTTGGCAAGCACCTCGTCGAGACGCTTCTCGAGAGTCGCTTGATCGACGCCCGGCTTGAGCACTGCGCTGACGCTGAGCGCACCGACGCGCTGGAAATCGAAGGTGCCCGCCGAGACGCTCACTGCGAGCTGTTCGTTGCGTACCAGCACCTCGTCGAGCCGGCTCGACGCGAGGCCCCCGAGGATGCTGGCGCCCATCGCCAACGCGGTGCGGTCCTTGTCGGCAAGGCCGGGAACGGCCCAGTACTTGCTTACGGTTGTGGCGGCGACCTGGTCTTTCATCAGCGTGCGCACTGGCGCCGCGATGGTCGGAATGTCAGCGGCGGCGGGGATATTGACCGGGCCAGCCGCAATCGGGCCGAAATACTTCTCCACCAACGGCCGCGCCTCGGCTGGGGAGACGTCGCCAGCCAGCACCAGCGTCGCATTATTGGGGCCATACTTGTCGCGGAACCATGCTTGCACGTCCTGCATCGAGGCGGCATCGAGGTCGGCCATCGAGCCGATCACATTGTGCCGGTAAGGATGTCCTTCGGGGAAGAGCTGCTTGAGGAGTTCGTAGAACACGAGCCCGCCCGGCTGGTTGTCGCCCTGCCGCTTTTCGTTCTGCACCACGCCGCGCTGGTTATCGAGCTTCTCCTGCGTAACCGCCCCGAGCAGGTAGCCCATCCGGTCGCTCTCCAGCCACAATGCGCGTTCGAGCGCCGGGCGGGGCACGGTCTGGAAGTAGTTGGTGCGGTCGAAATTCGTGGTACCGTTGTAATCGGTCGCGCCCATCTCGGCGAGGTACTGGAAGTAGTCGTCGGGTGCGTTCTCCGAGCCGTTGAACATCAGGTGCTCGAAAAGGTGCGCGAAACCCGTCTGGCCTGTGGGTTCGTCCTTGGAGCCGACATTGTACCACACCGCAACGCCGACAATCGGCGCCTTGCGATCTTCGTGGACGATGACGGTGAGGCCGTTGGCGAGCTTGTACTCCTCGTAGGGGATCGTCACCTGCTCAACCAGCGAAGGCAGGTCAGCGGTCGCCTGCGGGCCTGCGGGCGCTGCGGCAGGCTTGGTCTGGGCGAAGGCGGGAGTGGCAGTCGCGGTGAGCGCGAGAGCGAGCGCCGAAAGGCTGGCGGCAGCAAAGCGGATGGTCATGAACGAAGGCTCCGATTGTGTAATCTGAGGAAAGTCGTGCGCTGGTCAGCGCGCATTGGTGACGGTCGCGGTGCTGCTGGCATTCGCCAGCAGATCATCGCGCCAGAAGTGGACCGGCTTCAGCCGATGTTCGACGAACAGCCGCATCTGGTCGGTGTAATGCGCACTCCGGGGCCGTGTGGAAGCCGCGCCGAAGGGCTGGACCGAACGCGAGACAACCTTTTGCCCCGGGGCCCACTCGATCCACATGATGAAGCTATCGCCGTGCTTCATGCTGAGTCGCCCGTCATCATCCACGTTCCAGGTGGTCGAAGCGCGAAGCGTGTCCGAGCCGCCGTCGAGCGGCAGGTCGACGGCGCCTTGGCGCAGCCGCAGCAGATCGCCCATCGGCGGGTCAAGCCGGCCAAAATGTTTCGTCAGGTGGTCGGCGGCTGCTTGCAGCTTTTCAGCCACGTCGGGGAAGGGCTTGTTGTTGTAATCGGCCGACATGAAGTCGCGGATCATCAGTAGCGCCAGCGCGTCGGCGCGGCCCTTGTTGTCGGCAGTGAAGTCCCACGACAGCAGCAGATCGCGCGCCTGAGCAAGCTGGCCGTCCGCCTTCATCGTGCCAAGCGTATCGAACAGCCGTGCGACATAGCCTTCGCGCTCGTAGCCGGTGTCGTACTTGATCCGCTCAAGCGCGGCTCGGTCGAGCACGCCCGCTTCGGAGAGCAGCTTGTAAGCGCGGCGTGAGCGGTTGGTCTGCTTCAATTCAATCCCCATCGCAGGTGAGAAGCTCGCAGGATCGAGGTCGCTTCCCGCACCGGCGGCGGTGAAAGGCGTATTGTTCGAGTTATAGACCCAGCCGGACGCCGGGTTAACGATCTTGGGCAGCGCGGCATAGTCGACCGCGCCCTTCCAGATCAAGTCCGAGCGGTTGCCCGGCAGCACCGAGCGCCAGTCCGCCTTGATGCTCTCGGGGCGGTTGGGGATCGCGGCGTTGTAGACATAGGCAATGGTGCCCGCCTCGTCGGCATAGATGAAGTTGGTCGAGGGGATCGCAAGCCGCGCGATTTGCGCCTGCCATTCGGCGAAGGTCTTGGCCTTGTTGATCCGGTAATAGGCGTCGAGCTGGCCGAGCTCGCCGATCCCGCCATAACGGATTGCAAAAGTGCCCTTGTCGTTGCGGATCACCGGGCCGTGCACCGATCGCAGCACCTCTTTGCGGATTGGCAGGACCACGGGCCCCATCTTGACCGGCAGCGTCACCCACTCGCTTTCGAGGGGAAGCCACTTGCCGTCGAGCTTATAGCGCGTGCCGGTATCGTCGAGCTCCAGCTTGTAGACGTCGACCATGTCAGCCGTGTTGACAGTGTTCGTCCAGCCCAGGTGCTCGTTGTGCCCGAGGAAAGGGAAGGGCGAGCCGGGGAAATTCGCGCCCGCAAAGTGCCAGCCTTCGCCGCTCTCGACAACGAGTTCGTACCACGCCACGCCTCCGCGCAGCGGCTGGTGCGAGTTGGAGATGAGGGTCGTGATCCCGCCGCCCTTTTGCGGGGCGACAGCGAAGGCGTTGGAGCCGAGGTGCTCGCCGTCTTCGCCGATCGGCAACACGCGGGACGGCGCATGCGCCTGCTTGGTCGTTTGGGGCGCAGCTTCGATAGGAGCGGCGCCGGGCAAAGCTGCGCGCGGGAAGCCGGGAATATCTGGGCCATGCTCGCGGCGGAGTTCCTCGCCTGCGACCAGCGGGCCGATGACGCTGTCGAGCCCGAAGAAGAACGGCTGGCGCAGGGCAAAGCCCGCAGCGACGTCCATGCCGCTCACCGGGAAGAGATTGGCAAGCTTCAGCTCGCCAGGATGACCCTCGGCATACTGGTTAAGGCCTGCGGCATAGGCCTCGAACAGCGCGCGGGTATCGACTGGGAGCTTGGGATATTCCCGTTCCGCCGTGCCGCGCGCGTCGATCAGGTGATAGACGTAATCGACCTTCGCTCCGTCCTGCCCTGCGATCGCTCCGTAGCGGCCCCGCGACATGGCAACGACGTCCTGCAGAGTGAAGAAATCGTCCTGCGCATGCGCGATGGCGACGCCGTAAGCCGTGTCGGCGTCAGTCGCGCCATAAACATGGGGCACGCCCCATTCGTCGCGGACAACCTCTGCCTTGTAGATCCGTCCTTGGGAGGCAGCGGCGGGTTTGGCGAAAAACGGCTCCCACGTGGCGAGCACCACCACCGCGAGCACGAGCACCCCAACCAACGCCAGCGCGCCGCGCTTCACCCAGATCATCGCCGATTTCTCTCCCAAATCGCGTGCGGGTTCCATCGCTTGGCCGCAAGGTAAGGTCAAGGCCGCCGATGCCTCTTGCTATGCGCCGCGAACGAACCCACCTATCTGACTAATACACCTGAGCGCGCGGTTTCATGACAGGGGGGCTTGTGTTGCCAATGTGCAACATTACCTTGCTGAGGTAAGTTTGAAGGGGTCAGATCCAATGAATCTCGAGAAGTTCACCGACCGGGCGAAGGGCTTCCTGCAATCCGCGCAGACCGTCGCGATCCGCCTGAACCACCAGCGCATCACGCCCCTGCACATCGCCAAGGCGCTGCTCGAGGACAGCGAGGGCATGGCCGCCGGGCTGATCCAGCGCGCCGGCGGTCAGGCGCCGCTTGCCGCGACCGCGGTCGATGCGGGCCTGTCGAAAATCGCTGCGGTGACCGGGGGCGGCGCCCAGGCGACCCCCGGCCTGGACAATGACGCGGTGCGTCTGCTCGATTCCGCCGAGCAACTCGCCGACAAGGCAGGGGATAGCTACGTCACCGTAGAGCGTCTCCTTACTGCGCTCGCCCTGTCGCAAGGCGCCGCGGGCGAAGCCATGAAGGCCGCTGGTGTGACCCCGCAGAGCCTCAACACCGCCATCGAACAGCTGCGCGGCGGCAAGCGTGCGGACAGCGCCGGCGCCGAGAATACCTACGATGCGATGCAGAAATTCGCCCGCGACCTCACCCAGGCGGCGCGCGACGGCAAGCTCGATCCCGTCATCGGCCGCGACGAAGAAATCCGCCGCACCATCCAGATCCTTGCCCGGCGCACCAAGAACAACCCCGCGCTGATCGGCGAGCCCGGCACCGGCAAGACTGCTATCGCCGAAGGCCTCGCGCTGCGCATTGCCAATGGCGACGTGCCCGACAGCCTCAAGGGCCGCACGCTCATGAGCCTCGACATGGGCGCGCTGATCGCAGGCGCGAAGTATCGCGGCGAGTTCGAGGAGCGGCTCAAGTCCGTGCTCGACGAGGTCAAAAATGCGGACGGCCAGATCATCCTGTTCATCGACGAGATGCACACGCTGATCGGGGCGGGCGCGTCGGAAGGCTCGATGGATGCCTCCAACCTGTTGAAACCCGCCTTGTCGCGCGGCGAGTTGCACTGCATCGGCGCGACCACGCTCGACGAATACCAGAAGTATGTCGAGAAGGACCCCGCGCTCCAGCGGCGGTTCCAACCGGTGTTCATCGCCGAACCCAGCGTCGAGGATACGATCTCGATCCTGCGCGGTATCAAGGACAAGTACGAGCTGCATCACGGGGTGCGCATCACCGACGCCGCGATCGTCGCGGCGGCGAAACTGTCCTACCGCTACATCCAGAACCGCTTCCTCCCCGACAAGGCGATCGACCTGATGGACGAGGCGGCGAGCCGCCTGCGGATGGAAGTGGAAAGCAAGCCCGAGGAGATCGAGAACCTCGATCGGCGGATCATCCAGCTCAAGATCGAGGAAAGCGCGCTCCAGAAGGAAACCGACGCGAACTCGAAGGACCGCCTTGTCGCGCTGCGCGAGGAACTCGCAAACCTCGAGCAGCAGTCGGCCGAGGTCACTACCCGCTGGCAGAACGAGCGCGACAAGATCGCGGCCGAAGGCAAGATCAAGGAACAGCTCGACGGTGCCCGGCTCGAGCTTGAGCAGGCGCAGCGTGAGGGCGATCTCGCCCGTGCGGGCGAGCTGTCCTACGGGCGCATCCCCGAGCTCGAAAAGCAGCTCGCCGAGGCCCAGAGCCAGAGCGCCAACGCGCTGCTTCGCGAAGAGGTGACCGAAGAGGACATTGCCGGCGTGGTCAGCCGCTGGACGGGCGTGCCGGTCGACAAGATGATGGAGGGCGAGCGCGAGAAGCTGCTGGCGATGGAGAGCATCCTCGGCAAGCGCGTGATAGGCCAGAGCCAAGCGATCGAAGCGGTCTCCAAGGCTGTCCGCCGCGCGCGCGCCGGTTTGCAGGACCCTGGGCGGCCCTTGGGCTCGTTCCTGTTCCTCGGCCCCACGGGCGTCGGCAAGACCGAACTTACCAAGGCGCTCGCGGGCTTCCTGTTCGACGATGATAGCGCGATGGTACGCATCGATATGAGCGAGTTCATGGAGAAGCACGCCGTCGCTCGGCTAATCGGCGCGCCTCCGGGCTATGTCGGTTACGAGGAGGGCGGTGTCCTTACCGAAGCGGTGCGGCGGCGGCCCTATCAGGTGGTGCTGTTCGACGAGGTCGAGAAGGCTCACTCGGATGTCTTCAACGTGCTGCTGCAGGTGCTCGACGATGGCCGGCTGACCGACGGGCAGGGCCGTGTGGTGGATTTCAGCAACACGCTGATCATCCTCACATCCAACCTCGGTAGCCAGTATCTTGCCAATCTGCCTGACGGGGCCGAGGTCGCGACTGTCGAGAAGGACGTGATGGACGTGGTGCGCGGGCATTTCCGGCCCGAGTTCCTGAACAGGCTCGACGAGATCATCCTGTTCCACCGCCTCGGGCACGAGCACATGGCGCCGATCGTCGAGATTCAGGTGAAGCGCGTGCAGAAGCTACTCGCCGATCGCAAGATCACGATCGATCTCACCGATGCGGCACTCCGCTGGCTCGGGCGGGTGGGTTATGATCCTGTCTATGGCGCGCGGCCTCTGAAGCGGGCGGTGCAGCGCTATGTACAGGACCCGCTCGCCGACATGCTGCTGGAGGGCCGTCTGCCCGACGGCAGCACGCTCAAGGTGGACGAGGGCGACGGCAAACTGCGGATGGAACTGGTCTAGGCGCTGCCCTTACACCACCTGCACCGCGTCGCTGAGCGCATCGCTTGAAGCCAACAAAAAGGCCCCGGCAATCGCCGGGGCCTTTCTTCGTGATTGGTGCGATTTGCGTGAAGCTTAGAACTTCACGGTCGCGCCTGCGTACATGTAGCGACCCTGGATCGGGAAGATCCCGTCGCCGCCGCCGGTGCCGCTGAGCGGCTGCGGGGGAAGCTGGTCGAGGACGTTGTCCATGCCCATGTAGAAGCGGAAGTCGGTGCCTTCCGGTTCGAAGCCGAAGCGCAGGTTGTGGTAGAGAATGTCCGGGTAGAACTTGAACGGGGTCGCATCCGGGTTGATCGGTCCGCGGCCCTGGTGCGTGAACTGGGTTTCATACGCGTTGACGGTCTGCTTGCCGACGAAGCGAGCAGTATAGCCCAGGTCAAACTCCCCCAAGTCCAGCGTCGTGAAGAAGCTGGCTTCCCATTCCGGGTTACCGAGCGTGCCGTTCTGACGGACAGACTGGCCCGGAGCGGTAATGAAGGTGAAGTCCTCACGCTCGAGGTTGTAGCTGGCCACACCGCGCACGCTCAGGTTGATACCATCCGAGAGGTCCGTGACGTAGCTCATTTCGAAGTCGATGCCCTTCGCCACCAGCTTTGCAAAGTTAAACGGTGCCTGGAGGAAGGACGGACCGACAGCTGGCAGGTCAATGTTCGGGATGCCAGCCACGGTACGGTCGCGCTGACCTTGGAAGGTCGCATTCGCGAACGGATCGGCGCTGGTACGACGGAACGTGGCGGCGCAGAACGGGTTGTTGATGCTTACCGGATCGTCATAGCACGAGTTGATGATCGCCTGCGAACCCACCGCGGCAATGACGCTCTTCACCTTGATGTTGTAGTAATCGACCGAGAAGCTCAGTCCGGGCACGAAGCTCGGCTGGAACACGGCACCAAACGTGAGCGAGTCGCTGGTTTCTGGGTTCAGGTTCGGGTTACCGGCCTGAATGCCCGAAATACCGGAGGCTGCAGTGTTGGTCCACGGGCGAGTCTCGCCGTTCACCACCAACGTCGTCGGAACGCCGGCCGCGGCGCAGTTGCGAACGCGGTTCGGGTTGTCGTTGATGACGGTTTGGCTGCACGGATCGACGAGGCCATTGAGGAAGGTTTGCGAAGCGGTCGAGAACAGGTCACCGATGTTCGGCGCACGCACCGCGCGGCCGTAGGCAGCCCGGAAACGCACATCGCGCACCGGCGAGTAGACGATGCCGCCGTTATAGGCCCAAACACCCTTGCTGGCGGTGTTGTAGTCTGAATAGCGCACTGCGCCTTCGACCGTCAGTTCTTCGACGAAAGGAAGGTCGGCAAGCAGCGGAAGACGGACTTCGCCGAAGATCTCGCGAACTTCCTGCTTCGGCGGGTCGAATGCGCCGATTGCGTTGAGGAAGGTCGCACCGCTGACGGTCAGCGGGTCGAAGGCCGAGTAGGCGTCTTCACTGCGATATTCCGCACCGATCGCAAAGCCGATCGGGCCGCCGGGAAGGCGGAAGAGGCCGTCGGTGTCGCCCGAAAGGTAACCGACTACGTTGACCTGCTCGGCCCACTGTTCACGCGAGGCAACCGCAAGGACGTAGTCCTTGGCGGCCTGACTGGCGTTCCCGAAACCGAACGGGTTCAGAGGCGCGCAGGCCGGGTCGACAACCGTGACAAGGTTGATACGGCAGACGATCTGGCCAGCAGAGTTGCGGGCAGCGTCGGTCGCGTTGTTGTACCTCGCCACGTTGATGTTGCCGCCGGTGTCGTAATAGGTTTCGGTGCGACCATAGCTTGCTGCGATTTCGTAGCGCAGGTTGCCCTTGGTCGACAGATCGCCACGTGCACCGATCACCCCACGGTAGGTTTCACGACGGTGATCCTCCGCACGTGTTCCGAGGTCGTAGTTGAAGCGGAACGAGTTGAAGGTCGCTGTGCCAGATGTGACCGCTGCCGATGTCGGATCCAAACCCTGAATGTTGATAATCTGGTTCCGGGCCGTGGTGGTCAGGAACGGGTTGTCGATGCGGAAGCTCGAACGCAGGAAGCCGGTGGCGAAGGTCGCCTGGTTGGAGCCCTGGATCGAGTCGACGCGGACGTACTTGGCTTCCAGGAACGGCTGGAACGCGGGGCTGATGTCGGCGTTGATGAAGATGTTGCCGGCGTAGCGCTGCAGTTCGGGCAGAAGCTGGCCGCCTTCGAGGCCAGTCGAACCGAGACCGCCAATGACGCTGCCGCCGACCGGACGAAGATCACCCGTCGGAACCGAGCGAACCAACTCAGTGCCGGCGTCGTTGAACGACCAGAAGTGGTTGATACCGCCGCCGGTGGGGCCGAACTGCGACGGGATAACGCGGCCGTCGACCGTGGTGGTTCCGGAGCAGCTGAGCTGCAGGCGCGCGATGTGTTGTGCGCGCGCGTTCGGGCTCAGCGCGTCGTATTGCGCGTTGGTGAGGTACGGGCAAACCGTCTGAAGCATGCCGTTGCCGTTCAGCTGCGGGAAGCGAATCCCTTGGATGAGGGTCGTGTTCGGAATGCCGTCGAAGTTGCGATTCGGCGTGTTGGTGATCGTGCGGTTAGCCGGGTTGAACGTGCTGGTCGGCTGCGTGGTGCTGAAGCCGTAGGTGCCGGTCAGAGCGCCGGTCTGCCCATCGCGATCATTGTTCAGCAGCTGGTCGCTGTTGGCGTATTCACCGGCGAACGAGATGTTCAGACGGCCGTCCATGAAGTTCTTGCCTGCGGTGACGCTGACGAACTGCGAAGCGGCATCGCCTTCGTCCGAGATACCGGCCTGGCCGCGGATGCGCAGGCCTTCAAAGTCGGTCTTCATGACGAAGTTGACGACACCTGCGATCGCGTCGGAGCCGTAGATCGCCGAGTTGCCGCCGGTGGTGATGTCCACGCGCTCAAGCAAGTCGGACGGAATGGTGTTGGTGTCGACGTCGTAGGTGCCCGGCGACGACGTCACGTGACGACGGCCGTTGACCAGCACCAACGTGCGGGCGGTGCCGAGGTTGCGCAGGTCGAGGCGGTTGATGCCGGCGGTGCCGATGAAGCGGGTCGAGTTCGCCTGGGTGAAGGTCGAACCGAGCTGCGGCAGTTCTGCAAGGGCGTCGCCCAGCGACAGCGAACCGCGATCAATCAGGTCTCTTGCCTGAACCGTCGCGACCGGAACCGTCGAATCGAGGTTGGGGCGACGGATGCGCGAACCGGTGACGGTGATCGACTCAGCAGTATCGCTCGTGTCGGCAGCTGCTTCGGCGCTGTCCTGATCGGTCGAGCCTTCCACGTCCTGCGCGAAAGCGGGAGTTGCGAGCGCGAGGGCAGCAAGCCCAACGCCAGAACGCAGGCCGATACGGCGGCCCGAAACCGTCAAGATGTTCATGTGTTCAGTCCCCTGAGTAGATGGATTGCGCAACAATCTGTCGCTCCAGCGGTACATTTGCCGTTCATCCTTTTCTTATGCCAGCGCCAAAAGAAAAAAACGTCACAGAAGAGTCCCGGTTGTTGCGCGAACGCAACAATACGCCGCCGGCACTGGTGTTAAGCGCTTGCTTTAAGGCGTGCAGCGGCAATGTGCGAGGTCGCTCCGGCGCAGCGACAGCGATACGTCGCCGCCGAAGTGCGCCGAACGAGATGTCAGTGCGGGCCGGTTGTGGCCCTCAAACGACTCGCCAACCCTTGACGCCGATTGGTCCGTTGGTGCGGATGAAGCAGCAGCCGAAAAAGGTCCTCTTGGATGCCACTTTGCAGCCCGCCAAAAGCCTCAGCGGACCCGGCGCCCCTTGACGCCTTTCTGGCCGTCGATGCGCAGGAAGTAGCTACTGAAGGTGCCCGCACGGATCTCGAGCGGCTGGCCAACCTTGGGCGACATCAGCCGGGCCGGCATTTCGTCAAGCTGCCACTCCGCGCCCTCTGCCGTGGTAATGAGATAGGTCCCCTTACCCGATCGTACGCTCGCGATGGTGGTCTTGAGCGACTGGAATTCCTCAGCTTGCGCGGCATCTTCCTTGTCGCTCTTGCCGCCGAAGATGCCGAGATCAGGGAGCGTGAAGCCAAACAGCTTGCGCCGGGCCTCGCGCACGTCGGCCCGGTCGACGACGCGCATCTCGCCATCGGTGCTGGCCGACAGCATCGTGCCAACCGCTGTGTCATAACAGGCGAGGCGGGCGGCAGGGTCCGTCTTGGTCTGGCAGTCGCGCAGAGCCTTGATGTAGGCGCTCTCGCCGGTCTCGTCCGCGGCCGTGAGCGGGCCGGCAGCGATCAGGGCGGCAAGCACCACCGAAGCGGCGGCGGCACGGATAGTGATCATCCTCGTCATCTCCCCTCGCAAGGCCGATAGGCCTTTCCTCGGTGCTCTGGTTACGCCCCCGCGCGCGGCGTGGCAAATCACAGGTGAGCGTTCAATCCTCATACCCCATGCGGCTGATCCACGGTGCGAGGATCGGCATCACGGGTGCAAGCTCGGCCTCGTACCGCCGCCAGCGTCCGCTGGCACGGGTGTAGAGTTTCTCGCCGATCTGCGAATAGCTGGCCGTGCGCACCCGCCCGCGCGTGCGGGCAGTCTCGTCATGAGCAAGCAGGCGATCGGACCATGCCACCCCAAGCCACGCGACGAGCGGCTGCAATTCGGAACGCGCGTCCTCGACCAGCCGCTCGTAGCGGACCGGGAAGGCGTCAATTGCGGACAGCTCGCCCGCACGGTGCCAGGCGCGGAACACTGCGTCATAGGTGCGCGCCGCCTCGATCAGATCGGTGAAGCTGCGCATCGCCGGGTTGAGCGTGAAGTTCGCCATGAAGCAGCTCAGCACCACGTCTGCGGGATGGCGCTCGGCGAGGATGAAGCGGGCTTGCGGGAAGAGGCGGTGGATTGCCACCGCGCTCGCCATATTGAGCGGGTGCTTGTCGACCAGCCAGCGTTCTCCATCCCAACCGTGGCGCAGCGCGCTCGCGAAATAGGCGTCACGCAGCTGCGCGCATTGCGGCGGCGACAGCGCGCCGAAATCCGCACCGCCAAGCAGCTGCAGCGTCTCGGCGACCATCGGCCGCTCCTCAAGCACGCAGAGCTCGGGCAGGCCCATCAGCATGGTATCGAGAAGCGTCGTGCCCGAGCGCGGGAAGCCGACGAGGAACACAGGATCGCGCCGCACCGGATCGGGAGCGAGCGGCGGTGCCCAGCGTGCGGCCCATTCCGGAGTCCAGCGTGCAAGGTTCGCCTCGATCCCTTCGCGATAGGTCGGACCCGCGCGCGGCGCGGCGTCGGCGAGCGCGGTGGCGTTCATCCGTGCGAACGCGGCAAAGGCGCGCGGGGCATCGCCGAGACGTTCGGCTATGGCACCGATCAGCGCCTCGCGGCGCATCGGGTGGATCGTCTCCGGGATCGCCTCGGCATGGCGTGCGGCATCCTCGAAGCGGCCTTCGCGCTGGGCGAGCCAGGCGTGCAGGAACGCGGCCTCGGGCGGGCAGGCGGCGGGGTCGAGCGTGGCGAGGAAGGCGGCAAGCGCCTCGGTGCGGTTGGTTGCCTCGTAGAGCCGCCCCAGTTCGATGTGGGATTCGCCGAATTCCGGCCAACGTGTCACAGCTGCTTCGAGCACTGCGATGGCTTCCTCGATCTCCTCGTTGTGTGCGAGCGCCATGCCGAGTTCGGTCTGCACCGCGCGGTCGCCTGGTGCCAATTCGGCGGCATCGCGCGCAACCTTGAGGCGCGGAACACCCAGATCGGCGCGGCGCAGCACGTCGGCGAGGTTGAGGTAGATGCCGGGCTCATCGGGCCGGTAGGTGATGGCATGCTCGAAGGCGACAATCGCCTCGTCGAAACGGCCGGCGGCAGCGTGAACATTGCCGAGGTTGTTCCAGCTTCCGGCGTCTGTGGGCTCGACCTTGAGCACACGGGCATAGGCAGCAACCGTGCGTGCATCCTCGCCGCGCTGCTGGCGGATCCAGGCCTCGATCCGGGCAAGGTCGGGAAGGGCAGCGCCATCGGAGAGTCGCAGGGCCTCCTCCTCGCGCCCGGCAGCGAGCAGCGCCTTGGCGAGGTCGGCCCGGATCTCCGGGTCGTTCGGGCGCTGGCGGGCAAGGGGTTCAAGATGACGAAGCGCACGCGCCGCATCGCCCAGTTCGAGAGCGGCCAGCCCTGCGATCGCGAGGAAGGGCGCGCCCGCCTCGCCCGGCGCGGCGTGCGCTTCGGCCAGCGCCAGAGCACCTGCGGCATCGCCTGACCGCCGTAGGCGGATCACTTCGGCAAGCGCGGAGGCCTGACTGGCGGTGGGCGCGGCGGGCTGGTTCATTGCAGTCAATCCTGTCGAGGGCGGGCGATATCGAACGCGACAGTCAGTCGCTCGCCAGCGGGGAAGGGGCGCGTACCATGCCACATTGTGGATGGGAACAGCACGAGGCGGCCGGGCTTGGGCTCGACCAGCTGTAGCGGTTCGAGCCCCGGAACGAGGTCGCGCGCTTCGCCAAGCGAGAGCCAGCCCGCGTGATCCTCATGCCCCTGTCCGAGCGTGCCGGGGAGGGCCAGATAAAGCGCCGAGCTGAACCAGCCCTGCGGATGGATGTGATCGGTGTGGAAGCCGGCGCCCTCAAGCCGCACTGACCATGACCCGGCGATGCGCAGCGGCTGGCGGGTCGCTAGCAGCGTGGGGTGGCCGGGTTCGGGCGCGGGGAGCTGGGCGACGTGGCGATCGGCTAGGGTGAGGAGGCGGGCCTTGAGATCGCGCATCGGCGCGTCGACGCGCAGCAACAGGTTGCCGTCGGTCTGCGTGCCGCCGCGCACCGACTGGTCGAGCGGGGCGCTGGTGGCAACATGCAGCGCGCGCAGGTGACCGGCGAGGGCCGCGAGCTCGGCAGGTGAAAGGTCGAGGTCGTAGACGCCAACAAGCCGCGGATCGCCTTCGAGCCACGCGTGCCGCGGATCGCCGAGCATCCGCCAAGCGAGCGCGAGGAGCGGCCAAAGCGCCTGCGCTCCGGGTTCGTTGAGCAGCGGTTCGAGCAGCGCGGCGGCCCTGTGCGGCTGGTTGCGGCGAATGCTGTGACGCGCATACATCCATGCAGAATTGGCGTCGGCAGGGTTACCGGCAGCGGCGAAGTGCGCATCTGCCGTGTCATGCGCGCCGGTCTCCGAGGCGATGTGTCCGGCGAGCAGCACAAGCCACTCCGGCATCCCCAGCGCCGTGCGCGCCTCGCCCACTGCCGCCTCGGCGCGGGGCAGGTCGCGGGCCTGGAGCGCGAGCGAGATTGCGAGGTGGTGAAGGCCAGGCGCTCGGGGGTTGATCGCCAGCGCCGGGGCGAGCGAGGCGAGCGGGTCTTGACCTATCTGGCCACGCAGCCCCGCGAGACTGCGGTGGCCTTCGATCCACAGCGGGTTTGCGGCCAGACTACGCTCGAGCAGTGCGACTCCGTCTTTGGGGCGATCCTCGTGGAGCAGCGCAGCGGCTTGCCCCAGAAGGACGCCGCCATCCTGCGGCGCGAGCGCGGCGGCTGCAGCGAACAGGTCTGCGGCGGGAAGGCCTGCCTCAAGCGCGGTGCGAGCGTGGGAGTGAGCGATCAGCGCATTGTGCGGGGCGAGCACGGCCGCAGCGTGGAAGGCTTCGTAAGCGGTGAGGCTCTCACCGCAGGCACGTGCGGCAAGGCCCAGCAGCTGGTGGGCCTGAGCGCTGGCGGGGTGGTCGGCGGCAAGTTTGCGTGCGGCCGGGAGCAGAATTTCGGGGAAGTCTGCGTTGATCAGCGGGATCCCCGCGCCGAGCGCCGCCACCGGGTCGCCTGCAGGAAATTGCGCTATCCGGTCGAGGACTTCGGAGTGGTTCACGCCGTTTTCGGTTCGCTCAAAAGAAAATGGCGGACCTTGCGGCCCGCCATTCCCTTTCTACCGATGGCTACGCTTAGAAATCAAGCGTGATGCCGGCGAAGATGTAGCGCCCGAGAGCGTCATACACCTGCGCGTAGACGTTACCGTTGCACGAGCCGGCAGGGCAGGCCTGCGAGCCGGTGGTCGGCGGCGACTTGTCGAGCACGTTGTTGGCGCCAAGGACGAAGTTGAAGTTGTCCGTGGCTTCGTAGGTGAACGCCAGATCGAAGTAGTTGACGGCATCGAAGCCGGCCGCACCCGGACGGGCAATGCCGCCAGGAGCCGGACCGTTGGGGCCCGCATTGCGGAGGTTGGTGTTGGTCGAGAGCGCATCGAGCGTGACCGAGTCGAAATAGCGCCACCGGACCGAGGCACCCACACCGTTCTTCAGGTTGAAGCCGACGCGGGCCGTGTGGCGCCACTCGGGGGCAGGGGTTCCGCAGACGTTACCGTAAAGCCCGACACAGTCGAACGTTTGGTCATTGCCAGGGATCACAACCCCTGTGTCAACGACCAATTCGTCGAGGTAGGTACCGGTGAAGTTGAAGGTCAAGGTACCCACATCACCAATTTCGGTGCTGTAGTTGACCTGAGCGTCGATACCCGAAGTCGTGAAGCCACCGATGTTTTGCGTGACGTTGGTCACGAAGCCGCCAGCCGAGCGCCACAGCGAACCAGTGGCATCACGGTTGATGAGGCCGCAGAAGAACGGATCTGCTGTTGCGGTACAGGCAGCCAAGATCGTGTCCGAACCGATCCCGCCGATTGCACTCGTGATGTCGATGTTGAAGTAATCGACGCTGGCGGTGAGGCCGGGCACGAACGACGGGGCAAGCACCACGCCGCCGGTGAAGGTGTCGGCAACCTCAGGGGTGAGGTTGGTGTTGCCACCAACAAACCCGTTGTACTGGTCAGCCGGGTTCGGGGCAACGAACTGACCGACCGTGAGGCCTTGGGCGATACAGCCGGTATTCGCCGCCGTGATGATGAAGTCGGAGCAGGGATCCGACGAGGCATCAAGCGCAACCCGGTTCGGTGCGAACAGATCCTGGATGGTCGGTGCGCGGACGGCCCGGTTGTAACTGCCGCGGAGGCGCACGTCACGGATCGGGGCGAACTGGGCCTCGATCTTGTAGGTGTCCGTGCTCACGCCAGTGCTGTAGTCGGAGTAGCGATAGCCACCCGCGACATTGAAGTCGTAGACCCAGCTGTCCTGAGCGATCGGGATACGGACTTCGGCGAAGAACTCCTTCACATCGAAGCTGCCCGAGACGGGAAGCGTCGCCGCGCCCTGACCGGCAAGGTCACCGGTGCTGAAGGCAGAGTCGGAGTTGAACTCGAGGCTCTCCTTCCGATACTCGGCGCCCAAAACCAGATCGACGCCATCGTCGGCCCACGGGGTCTTGAAGCCGTACTCGCCCAGCGAACCGGTGAGGAAGGCGCTGGCGACCTGCTCGCTCACGATCCCGCGCGAGAAGCCCGGGGTCGAGAGATACTGCACCGAAGCCTGGCTCGGTGCCACCGTACCCGGCGAGAAGATGTCCCAAGGCACACAGTTCGGATCAGTACCGTCGAGAGTCGAACGGCACACCGGGTTGCCGTCCGGGCCACGCACGACGTCGAGCGCACGGCCGAGACGGTTGACCGAGAAGTCATTGAGGTAGGTCTGCGAGTAGTTGTTGCGGCCGTACTGGTAGTAGGCATCATACGACCATGCCGGCGACAGGTCGCCCTTGGCACCGATCACAGCGCGGTAGCTGGTGTGCTGCAGGTCATCCTGACGCGCACCGCCTTCGACGTTACGACGAAGGATCTGCGCGAAAGCACGGTTGTAGGTGGTTCCGTCCAGCTGGTTTACGAAGTTGAACGGCGTGGTCTGCAGCTGGGGTTCACCCAGACCGCGGGCGGCGCGGGCAGCGTTTTCAGCCGCGACGTTGCCGGTCACGATGAAGGCGTTGCCCGGCAGCGGGCTGACCAGCAGGTTGTCGGCATTGCAAAGCTCGCCGCGCTGGGCGCCCGAAAGCAGCGGGTTATCGCAGTTGAGCGACAGGGTGTTGCCGAAGTTGCCCGACGGAGCGATCTGGGCAACCGTGCGGTCGTCCATGAACATGAACTCGAGGTAGGGCTTGAGCGCGCTCGAGATTTCGTAATCCGCGAAGACGCCGGCGGTGTAACGCTCGTCCGGGCGCTGGAAGTAGTTCAGCGGACCGAAGTTGAACGGCGTGGTGCCGGGCAGCAGGGTGCGGTTGGGGCCGAACTGTGCGAGCGTCGAAGTGAAGTCCGCGCCGTTACCGACGTTGTAGAACACGGTGCCGGTCTGCGAGGTGGCCGAGCCACCGCAGTTGTAGAGGCGGCCGCCAGCGGTAACCGAAGCGGCGGTGTTGGCCGAGAGCGAGCACGCGGAGTAGTCGCGGCGGGCCTGCAGCACCGGATCGATCTTGCGGTAGCCAGCATAGGCAGTGACATGGCCGCGGCCGTCATCGAAGCTGCTACCGAATGCGATGGTGGCGTCGAGCGTGCCGCCGTCGGTGACCATGCCAGTCGGGTAGGTGAAGCCGCGCGCATCATTCGCACCGCGGATGCTGGAGTTGGCGCGGTTCTGGTGGTTGTACACGCCGTAGTTGGCGTTGATCTTGAAGCCTTCGAACTCGGTGTCGAGCACGAAGTTGACAACGCCTGCGACTGCGTCGGCGCCGTACACGGAAGAGGCACCGCTGGTCAGCACGTCGACGCGCTTGACCAGTGCGGCGGGGATGGCGTTGATATCAGCAGCCGAAGTGCTCGGCGTGCCCGGCATCAGGCGGCGGCCATTGACCAACACCAGCGTGCGTTCGGCACCGAGGCCGCGCAGGTTAACTGTTGCGGTGCCGGTAGCCCCGTTCGAGACGTTGCCGCCCTGGGCAGCAAACACCTGCGGCAGCGAGTTGATCAGGTCTTCCACGCGGGTCGTGCCGGTGAGAGCGAATTCCTCGGCAGTGACGACGGTCACTGGACTGGCGGAATCGAGGTTCGGCGAGCGCAGACGCGTACCGGTCACCACGATGGCGCCTTCAGGCGCTTCGGCCGTATCAGCCGATGCAACGTCTGCAGAATCAGTGTCCTGTGCGTAGACAGGGGTCGCGAGCGTCAGGGCGACAACGGCGGATGCCGTGCCAGCCTTCAAGAATGCAAGCGTTTTCATCGGGGTAGTTCCTCCATACTGGGACTTGAGGGGGCAACGCATGTCTGCGCACGCCCCAAGGCTCGGGCGATGAAGCACGTTTATCAGCAAATTACTAATGTATGTTAGTTTTTATCATTCGGCCGTGCGTGCGTGACAATCCTGCAACATAGCCGGAAGCGACTTTTCAGTGCCTTATAAGCGACGCGCAAACCACGGTCTGCGGCTTTAGGTTCCTGCTGGCGTTTCTGCGCGCTTGATTTGCGTGGGGGCCTCCAATAGTCGGATCTCAGAAAAGGTCAGGTGGCTAAGTGCAACCTATCAGGCTGCGTCAAACGCCGTCCCCTGCCCAGCAGGTTTCGAGGAGAGATTCATGACCACTGCATATATTGTCGAAGCCGTCCGTACTGCCGGCGGCCGCCGCGGCGGGCGTCTTGCCGGAGTTCACCCGGTCGATCTTCTGGCAAAGTCGCTTGATGCGATTGTCGAGCGCAGCGGAATTGACCCCAAGGCGATCGACGACGTGATCACCGGCTGCGTCAGCCAGGCGGGTGAGCAGGCGATGCAGGTCGGCCGCATGGGCGTGCTTGCCTCCAAGCTGCTCCCGCAATCAACCCCGGCCGTCACCATCGACCGCCAGTGCGGCTCCTCGCAGCAGGCGATCCAATTTGCCGCGCAGGCGGTGATGAGCGGCACGCAGGACGTGGTGATCGCCAGCGGCGTCGAAAGCATGACCCGCGTGCCGATGGGCTCCAACGTCACACTGCACATGAAGGAAGGCCTCTACAGCAAGGCCGCCGGGATCGAGGCAAAGTTCCCCGGCATCAACTTCAGCCAGTTCATGGGCGCCGAGATGATCGTCAGGAAGCACGGCTTCACCAAGGACGATCTCGATCGTTTCGCCTTTGAAAGTCATCAGAAGGCCATCGCCGCGACCAAGGCTGGCGCTTTCGAGCGCGAATTGGTCGTCATCGCAATCGAGACTTCCGAGGGCACCCAGTTCCACACCGTCGACGAAGGTATCCGCTTCGACGCCACGCTGGAAGGCATCGCGGGCGTCAAGCTGATCCAGCCGGATGGTGCACTGACTGCGGCGTCGGCAAGCCAGATCTGCGACGGCTCTTCGGCGGTGCTGGTGGTATCGGAGGCGGCGCTGAAGGCTCATAACCTCACCCCGCTGGCGCGCATCCACAACCTCACCGTCACGGCGGGCGATCCGGTGATTATGCTGGAAGAACCGTTGTTTGCGACGGACAAGGCGCTCCAGCGCGCGGGCCTCACCATTGACGATATCGACCTCTACGAGGTGAACGAGGCCTTCGCTTCGGTGCCGCTCGCCTGGCTCAAGCACACGGGTGCTGACCCGGCCAAGCTCAACGTCAACGGCGGCGCGATCGCGCTCGGCCACCCGCTCGGCGCGAGCGGAACCAAGCTGATGGCGACGCTGGTCCACGCCCTACGGGCGCAGGGCAAGAAATACGGCCTGCAGACGATGTGCGAAGGCGGCGGCGTCGCTAACGTCACCATCATCGAAGCGCTCTAAGTCTTTACAATTCGAGAGGAATAACAATGGAAGTTTCTGCCAATACCCCCGCCGTCGTCACCGGCGGTGCCTCGGGCCTCGGCGCTGCCACTGCGCGGGCGCTGGCCGCCAAGGGCGCCAAGGTCGCGATCTTCGACATGAACGCCGAGAAGGGCGAGGCTCTCGCCGCTGAACTCGGCGGCGTGTTCTGCCTCGTCAACGTGACCAGCGACGCCGATGTCGACGCCGGGTTCGCCAAGGCCCGCGAGGCCCACGGGCAGGAGCGCATTCTGGTCAACTGCGCCGGGATCGGCAACGCGATCAAGACCGCCAGCCGCTCCAAGGAAGACGGCTCGATCAAGCACTTCCCGGTTTCGGCCTTCGATTTCGTCATTCAGGTCAACCTGATCGGCACGTTCCGCTGCATCGCCAAGTCGGCGGCCGGCATGCTAACCCTTGACCCGCTTGACGAATTTGGCGAGCGCGGGGCGATCGTCAACACTGCTTCGGTGGCGGGTGAGGACGGCCAGATCGGCCAGGCTGCATACGCCGCGTCGAAGGCGGGGGTGATCGGCATGACGCTCCCCATCGCGCGCGATCTTATGGGCGAGGGTATTCGCGTCAACACCATCCTGCCGGGCATTTTCGACACCCCGCTGCTCGCTGCAGCACCGCAGAATGTGCGCGATGCACTGGCGGCTTCGGTGCCGTTCCCCAAGCGTCTCGGGATGCCGATGGAGTATGCCAAGCTGGCCATGACCATGATCGAGACCGGCTACTTCAATGGCGAAGACGTCCGGCTCGACGGCGCCATTCGCATGGCCCCTCGCTAATCATGATTGGGGCACTGTTTCACGTGAAACAGTGCCCCGGCACGCGTCTAACTGGGGTCTAAAGGGGGTCTAGAGGGGGTCTAACCGGGGTCTAGAACGCGCTGGCGGCCCTCTGAACGCGGCTTAACGCCCCCCTGTTTTTCCCAACTCAAAGCGTCGCGAACAGGTCGCACAGCGGCCGCAGGTCCTCGATCCCGGTGCAATCCGCCCACTGCACAGGATGGACGAGATCCGTGCAACCGGCCGGATAATAATGGAAGAATAGCAGATTGCAGAACGCGCCTGAGCTCTTCGGCTCGCGGTAGTGCCACTGTGACGAGCCGTTAAAGACCAGCGCGTTGTTGGGGCGCAGCTCGTGTTCGCGGAACGCCATCGCCGGATCGGCCTTGAGTGCGGCGGGATCGAAGCCTTGGGCAAACGCAGCATCCGGCCACGATACCGCGCGGCTGACATAGATCGGCCAGACCTCGTCCTGATCGATACAGTAATCGAAGGTGATCATCGCTTTGGGATGATCGAGATGCGGCTCGCATTTGCCATGCGCGCCATAGAGGCTGAGGAAGTTATAGCTGGACACCAGCGGCTGCCCCAGAAGGCCCTCCAGCGTCGGTCGCAGCTGCTCCTGCAACTCCCTGTAGAACGGCTCGTCCCAAACCACGTCGCGGCCAAAGGTGGTGTTTTCGTCCTCCAACTGGCGGGTCATCCGCACCACCGCCGTGCGGCTCGCCTCGACGATCGCCGCATGGGTGGCCGCGTCGAACACATCGTCCATCGTGATCTCGCGGAACGTGTCCGCCGGGATCAGCGGCGCAAAGCATTCCATGAAGCGGCCGAGCGCATCGGGCCGGACCTTGGCAAGGAAGTGCTTGGCGGCCTGATAATGGCGCAGGAACTGGTCGTCGTACCAGTTTAACCCCCCGACCTCGCGGAGCGAAGCGAGGGCTTCGAGATGGAGCCCGAAATAATCAGGATCACGCAGCTTTTCCGCCGCCACCGGGAGCATGGTCGATTGTCCTTTTCGGCGCGGTCGCCGCGTCGCCGCGTGTCTGCCATCCGCCAACAGCGGAAACAAGCCGCGAATTCCGCCTGCGCCGCCTCGCACAAAAGTCAGGCTTGCCGCTGGCAGGCGAAGCGGCCTAGCGTGATGCCCAAGCGGGATTGCCTGAGGCGGCATGAATGTGCCGGCCCCGATCAAGGAGAGAGACAAGCCGATGACCCAATACACCCAGATCATCGTCACCAAGGCTGACGGCATCGCCACCATCACGCTGAACCGCCCCGACAAGATGAACGCCTATACCCGCACGATGGGTCAGGAGATCATGGCGGCGATGGACGATATTGACGCCGATGATGGTTGCCGCGCGGTGATCTTCACCGGATCGGGCGAGCGGGCGTTCTGCGCCGGAGCGGACCTTACGCCCGAGGGCGGGGGGCAGGTGTTTTCCGACCCCACGCAGGTCGATGACCTGTCCGACGCGCGCGTGCGCGACGGCGGGGGACTGCTGACGCTGCGGTTGTTCGAGAGCAAGAAGCCGCTGATCTCCGCCTGCAACGGCGTGGCAGTGGGCGTGGGTGCGACGATGCAGCTGGCGATGGACATCCGCCTTGCCAGCACCACCGCACGTTACGGCTTTGTTTTCGCGCGGCGCGGGATCGTGCCCGAGGCCGCGTCGAGCTGGTTCCTGCCGCGCATCGTCGGCATCTCCCAGGCGCTGGAGTGGTGCTACACGGGCCGGATCTTCGATGCGGATGAGGCCAAGGCGGGCGGGCTGGTGCGATCCGTCCATGCGCCGGAGGACCTGCTGCACGCAGCCCAAACCCTCGCCCGCGAGATTGCCGACAACACCTCGGCGATCTCGGTCGCCATGACCCGGGCGATGATGTGGCGGCTGGCGAGCGCCGATCACCCGATGGAGGCGCACAAGATCGACAGCCGCGCGATCTATCGCCTGAGCCGCGGGGCCGATGCCAAGGAGGGGATCGCCAGCTTCCTCGACAAGCGCAAGGCGATGTATCCCGGCAAGGTCAGCGCCGACATGCCCGATTTCTACCCGTGGTGGGACGAGCGGCCCTATGAGTGATGACGCCAAGGAGGGGGGGACCGGCGATCTTGCGGGCTTCCTGCCCTACCAGCTTTCGGTTGCTTCCAATGCGGTCAGCGCGCTGATTGCCGAGCGTTACCGCAAACGCTTCGGGCTGAAGATCGCCGAGTGGCGGGTAATGGCTGTGCTGGGCGACGCCGAGGCGCTTGGCGGCAGCCTCACCCAGCGCGACCTGACCGCAGCGACGGTGATGGACAAGGTGGCGGTGAACCGTGCGGTCAAGGTGCTGGAAGAGCGCGGCCTTGTGTTGCGCTTGCCCAATCCGGGTGACGGACGCTCGCACCTCTTGGCGTTGACGGGCGAGGGGCGGGGCATCCACGGCGAGGTGATGCCGCTCGCCCGCGCGACCGAAGCCGACCTTATCGCCGAACTTGCCGGAGCGGAGGAGGCGCTGCTGCGCCAGCTCCTCGCGCGGCTCAGGGCGCGGGCGATGCGGCTGGCGGATGAAACGCAAGAAGGGCCGGAACAGGACTGATCCTGTTCCGGCCCTTCTGCGGGCATCAACGCTTGGCGGCGGTTATCCCTGGCCGAGCGAGGTGTTGACGAGGTTGTCCGAGATCGAACAGGCTGCCGGGCCGAGAATAACCACAAACAGCGTGGGCAGAATGAAGATGATCAGCGGCACGGTCATGATCGCGGGCAGACGCGCGGCCTTTTCCTCGGCGCGCATCATGCGCTCGTTGCGGAACTCGGCCGACAGCACACGCAACGCGCTGGCAAGCGGCGTACCGTAACGCTCGGTCTGGACCATTGTGGTGACCACGCCCTTCACCGCTTCGAGATTGACGCGGTAGGCAAGGTTGTTGAACGCCATGCGCCGCTCGTTGAGGAAGCTCAGCTCGATCGCGGTCAGCGCGAATTCGTCGCCCAGTTCGGGATAGGCGCGGCCCAACTCCTTGGCGACGCGGTTGAAGGCGGCGTCGACGGTAAGACCGGCCTCGGCGCAGATCACCAGCAGATCGAGCGCGTCGGGCAGGCCCTTCTGGATTTCCTTGGTGCGCTTGGTCGCCTTGTTGCTGAGGTAGATTTCCGGGCCCTTGTAGGACAGGAAGACGCTGGCTGCGAACACCACCAACCGGAAGATCGGGCTCCACGTCGGCCAGAATTCGATGCCGTAGATCAACAGGCCCATGATCCCGCCGACCACAAGCGGCGCGATGGCGCGCATGCCGATGATCAGCACCGCGAGTTCCTTGTTGCGGTAACCGGCGTGCGCCATCTTCTGCTGGATGATCTTGACCTGGCTTTCCTGCAGGATGTTCAGCCTGCCGAGCCGGTCCTTGACCGCGTCTGTGGTATCGGAGCGGCGGACCAGGCTGGTGCGCTTCTTCGACGAGGCGGTGACGATCCCTGCCTTGAGCTGTTCGCGCCGCGCTTCGAGCGCGCGGACGCGCTTGGCCATCGGATCGCGGATCGTGACCGCGGCGTAGATCGCGAGCATGATCGCAAAGGCGGCCATGCCGGCGAGTATGGTGCCGACGACGATGACGTCGAAGCCGAGGATGAACGGGCCGGTGGGTTGATTGATCATGATATGGTTCCCCCCGCCCTCAGATTTCGAAGTTGATCATTTTGGACATCATCCACACGCCGATGCCCATCCACACGCCCGCGCCAAGCCCCGCGACGATCAGGCGATCGTCTTCGAAGAATTTGCTCATGTAGTTCGGGTTGATGTACATGATGGCGGCGAAAACGAGGAACGGCAGCGCCCCGATGATGTAGGCCGAGGCCTTGGATTCCGAGCTCATCGATTTGATCTTGAGCTTCATCTGCGCGCGCTTGCGCAGCACGTCGGCCAGGTTCGACAGCGTCTCGGCAAGGTTGCCGCCCGTCTCGCGCTGGATCGCCAGCGTGATGGTGAAGAAGTTGAATTCGGGGATGCCCAGCTTGTCGGCGGTGTCCTGGAGGGCGTCCTCCATCGTCTTGCCGACCTTGATGCGGTCAATGATCGCCTTGAACTCGGAGCCGACCGGGCCGGGAATCTCGGTGGAGACGATGCCGAGGGTTTCGGTCACCGGCAGGCCGGAGCGCAGGCCGCGCACCAGCAGCTCGATGCCGTCGGGAAACTTGGTGATGAATTTGTTGGTGCGGCGGTTGATCAGGCTGTTGACCACCATGTGCGGCAGACCCGCGCCGACAAACAGCCCGACGCCGAGCGAGAGCAGCGGCGCGCCGGTGAAGACGAACAGCACCGCCGCCACGCCGAGCGCGAGGCCCAACGAGACATAGATGTAGTTCCTGACGGTCCAGCCCTTGCCGGTGCGGTTGAGCCGCCCTGATAGCGCCTCGGTCCGCGAGCCCGAGCCTGCGACCTTGTAGGTCTTGGGCTTGCGGGCCGCGATCGCGCGCTTGAACTGGGCGTCGACCTTGGCGTCGAGGCTTTCCGAGTGGCGATAGCGCACCGCCTGCATGCGGCGCTTCTGGGCCTTGCCCGCTCCCGAGCCGGTGACCACCGTGTAGCCCATGACCAGCACGGCGAAGATCACCAGTGTGATGAACAGGGTTTGCAAGATATCCATGCGGTCGTTTCCTGCTGAGTTCTCGGTGCCCCCTGATGGGGCGGCGGGGTGCTGCGTCTTCGGTCTCGCGAAGGGCGGGGGAGCGGCTTTGCGCGCACCCCCACGCCGTCACGAAGCCAATTACGCCGGTTCGCTCTCGGCCTTGTCCTTCTTGGCCAGCAGCGACTTGAGGTCGAAGCCGCCAAGCAGCGACTTCTTCTCGGCGCCGAGGCCGCCCGACACGTCCGAGCTTACGCCCATCACGCGCTCGGCGATCTGGCGGATGGCCGCGGTCGCCTTGCTCGAGCGGTTGGCATCGACGAACACCTGACCAAGCTTGGCCGCGTTGGACGCTGCCTTGATGTCGTAGGGCACCACGAAGTCGATCTTGCGCTCGATCGAGGCTTCGAAATCGGCCTTGGTGATCTCGGCGAGGCCGGGCTGCACCTTGTTGGCGACAATCATCGGATGCGCGTGGCTCGCGTTGGTCTTGAGCCACGAGAGCAGCCGGATCGTGTCGCGCGCCGAGGCGAGGGTCAGCTCACAGGCCAGCACCACCAGGTTCACGTCCGCCAGAAGCTGGGGGAAGTTGATGAGCATGTTGCGCGGCATGTCGATGACCGTCATCTCGAAGGCCTGCCGGAACTCGTCTTCCAGCTGCACGAAGGCCGAACCATCGGTCATCAGCGGCTGGTTGATCGGGGCTTCGGCCGACAGGATCGACAGGTTGTCGCCGGCCCGCACCATCGCGCGCTCGATGAACAAGGGGTCAATGCGGCTCGGGTTTTCGATCGCGTCGGTCAACCCGCGGCCCGGTTCGAGATCGAGCGACAGGGCGCCGGTGCCGAAGTGCACGTCGAGATCGAGCAGCGCAGTCGGTGCCTTGTGCTGTTCAGCGAACAGCCAGGCGAGCGAGGTCGCCAGCATCGATGCGCCGACGCCGCCGCGCGTGCCGACCACGGCGGTCGAGATGTGGCGCTTGGCCGAATCCGCATCGCCCCCCTTGGGCGACATGAACACCGCGAGCGCCTGGTTGAGCGCGTCATGCACCTGCTGCGGCGAAAGCGGCTTGAGCAGGTAGTCGTGGATCCCGCTTGAAAGCAGGTCGCGGTACAGGCGCACGTCGTTGACCTGGCCGATGGCGATCACCACCGTGCCCGGCTCGCACACTTCGGCGAGCGCGTTGATGTCGTTGAGCGGATCGCCGCTTTCCGACAGGTCGACGATCAGGATCGCAGGAGACGCGCTGACCGAGAGCGACTGGACTGCGTTACGCAGGCCGCCCTTGTTGCACTTTTCCGGCTGCCAGCCGAGTTCGATCACCACCGGACGCAGCACATCCAGCGCGCTGTCGTCGCAGATGTAGGCCGAGAAGGGGTCGCGATTGCCGGGCAGGCCGGATTTCCAGGGAGCATTCATGGCTTAGTTACCTCCTCCAGCCGCGGCAGTGCCGGCATCCTTGAGCCCGCCCTTGCCGGTCGGATCCTGATCACGATAAGACGTAATCGCCTTGTTCGACGTGGCGATCACGGTCTCGCCCGATCCCTTCTTGCCTTCCAGCAGGTCCTGCGGATCGGCGACCATCGCGGCGAGATTGCTGTTCACCGCGCAGCCGTAGCCCGGGCTCAGGCCGTTGGTGTAGTTCATGTCCGACTTGGCCGACCAATCAGGGCAGCCCGGCACGCTGGCGGAGGAGCGGGTGATGACCACGCGCGCCTTGCCCGGTTCGAGCATACCCGGCGTGATCGGTGCAGTATCAGCGATCATCAGCCCGTAGCGCGCAGCAAGGTCGCGGACCGCGCCCGTCACCGCGGGGTTTTGGCCCGGGTTCTCGATCGCGATGCGGTCGCCATAACGCAGGTCGAGGGTTTCGAACCAGCCGTTGAGGCGCTGCTGCTCGGAGACAGGAATGCCGCCGGGGGTGGTGCTGACGTCGAACGTCATGTTGGTGCGCTCGACCACCGGTTGCTTGACGCTGTAAAGCGCGGTGTTGGTCGGCATCCCGCCGCAGCCAGCAAGGCCAAGGCCGAGTGCGAGCGCAAGCGCGAGCTTTGCGGTAGGGGCGGGCACGCGGGCCAGCCGGGTTTGTCGTGCATGGGGCATCGCAGTCACCTTTCTCACGTTAGAGGCTGAAGCCCGGCGCGGCGGCGCTGGCGGCACGTTCCGGCTTGCGGGATTTCTTTTCCGCACGGCGCGGCTTTTCGGGTTGGGTGGGCACGATGCCGACCGGGTCGGCGGCGCTCACCTTGGGCTCGGGCGCATCGGGCTCGGCGGCCGTCGGACCGGGGCGCTGTTCGCTCGAAATCCCTGCGTTGTTCTGGTAGCCGAGCAGCTGCTCGAACTCGTTGGCCGAATGGAAGCCGTCGGTCGGGAGCTTGATGTCCTTCGCGTTGACCGGGTTCACCAGATAAGGTGTCACGATGATCACGAGCTCAGTCTCGCCCTTGCGGAAGCTGCGGCTGCGGAACAGGTTGCCGAGGATCGGAACGTCACCGACGCCCGGTGCCTTTTCGATCTGGTTCTGCGAGTTGGCGCTCATCAGACCGGCGATCATGAAGCTCTGGCCAGAGCCCAGCTCGACGGTCGTCTCGGTACGGCGGGTGGTGATCGCCGGGACCTGGAAACCGTTCAGCGTGATCGCGCCCTGCGTCGAAAGCTCGGAGACTTCCGGACGCACCCGCATCGAAATGCGGCCGTTGGAGAGCACGGTCGGGGTGTAGGCAAGGCTAACGCCGAACTGACGGAACTGCACGGTCACCTGGCCGAGGCCCTGCGACACCGGGATCGGGAATTCGCCGCCCGCCAGGAAGGTCGCGGTCTCGCCCGAAAGCGCGGTGAGGTTGGGCTCGGTGATGGTGGTCACCAGGCCAAGACGTTCCGACAGGTCGAGCGCGCCGAGCATGTCGATGCCGAACAGCTTGCCGAGACCCGACAGCGTAGTACCGCCGCGTGAATCGACCGCGTAACCCGGGATCTCGGTGCCGTCGGGCAGGACGAAGGCCGCATTGCCGACCGCGTTGCCGACGCCCAGCGGGCCGGACGGACCGCCTTGCGCACCGCCGACAGGTCGGCCGGTGCCGACGCCGAAGCGGAAGCCGCCCGAACCGTCCAAGCTGGTCAGGTTGCCGCCCACTTCGCGCAGCAGGCTGCGGCTGACTTCGGCGATCTTGACGTGCAGGTTGACCTGCAGCGGGGTCGCGGTCTTGAGGCGGCTGATGACGTTGGCGTCCTTGCCGAGGAATGCAGTGACGAGGCGTTCGGCCTCGGCGGCATCCTCGGGAGCGCTCACGGTGCCGGTCAGCAGCACGGTGTTGGCGCCCATCGTCGACACGCTCACCTTGGCATCGGGCATGGCCATCGTCAGCATCTGGTCGATGCTGCCGATGTTCGAGCCGACCCGGATGTTGGCCGAGAAGATCACGTCGCCGCGTTCGTTGCTGGCGTAGACGGTGGTCTCGCCGCCGGACTTGCCGAACACGTAGAGCTGGCGCTGCGACTTGACCTGGACGTCGGCGATTTCGTCATTGGCGACGAACACGTCGGCCATGCTGCCCGGCACCGTCACCAGTTCGCCCTTGCCGATCGACAGGACGATTTCCTGCGAAGGGCGGACGACCTGCTGCGCGGTGGCGGTGGCTGCCGGCATCGCTGCCATCGGCACCGCGGCGAGCGCGGCCACCATCAGCTTGGTTTTGAACTTGCGTGTCATGGGTTGACCCCCCTGGGATAAAATCGACATGCTGGTGATCCCTCTCAGAAGACGAGCGTCGCGCCCGCGGCGGGCAGAGTCTGCCCGGCACGGCGCACGCTGCTCGACTGGCCCGAGAGGACCGCGCCGGTCTTGGCGCTGACGTTTTCTTCAGTGGTTTCCTTGCCGCGGGTGACCCGCACGCTCGGACCGGTGTAGACTTTCGGTGCAGCGGCGCCGCCCTGTGCGGCATACTGGGCCGGCGCGCTGTACTGCGGCGCAGCGGCCTGCGGCGCTTGCTTGGCGCCCACGCTGCCACGCTGGAAGCGCGACACGTCGGCACCGGTGACGAACGAGGAACCCTGGTCCATCGGCTGGCCCATCGCTGCCTTGAGCAGACGTTCTTCCTGCTCGGACGTGGCACCTGCGGGGATCCGCACATTGCCCGAAGCGATCGCCTTTTCGAGATCGGCCGGATTGTCCGAGATCGAACGCAGCGCCAGGCTGATCGCGCCGAAGGTCTGGCTGACCGCGATCTTCTCGGCGATCTTGGGCGTCACCTCGAGCGTCACGGTGCGGAACTCGGCGACAATGGTCTTGCCGTTTTCGTCGGTGGTTTTCTCGGTCGACTGGTCGGTGGCCAGAACGCGCAGGTTGCGCACGATGGTCTCGGCGGCGCGCAGCGGCGGGCCGTCATCCTTCGAGTCGACCTGTTGGCTGAGCAGAAGGTCGACGCGGTCACCCGGGAAGATGAAGCCTGCAACCCCGCTCATGGCCGAAACCGGCACAGTGACGGCGCGCATGCCCGGGCCCAAGGCCGCAGCAAGGAAGCCGCGGTCGCCCGGAGCAACCAGTGCACCCTGCGTGACCGGCTCGCCGGCGGTGACCGGGAAGCGCACGACCGTGCCGAGCAGCTTGTTCATGTCAGCCTCGCCGTCGATGTAATAGGCGTCCTGCACCAGCTCCTTGGGCCAGGGCTGGAAGCCCAGCGCATCGGCGGTGATGATCGTGCCGGCAGGCAGCGCCCGCTTGGCGACGAGGACCCGCGGGCCGGTCGGCACAGCCGCCTCGGCATCAGGAGCAGCGCCCCCCGCGAAGATGGTGCGTGCGGCAAACGCTGTCCCGATTGCGATAATCAACGCACCGAGCAGCAGAACCAGTTTCTTCCTATCCATGGCTCAAGTAGCCCCCTCGTAATCGCCCTGAATGTGGTTAGCGGGCAGGTATGGTTGCGTGGCGTAAGGCTTGACTGGTTAAAATCGAGTTACGCGGCCCCAACGGCGAGCGCGCCGTCGGGCAGATAATTAATCGCGAGCGTCCACAGCGCGCCGAATGCAATCGCGACTCCGTAGGGGATCGCGATCCGGTCGCGCTGGCGGCGGGCGACGTGCCAGAACACCAGCATGACGGTCAGCACGCCGCCTGCGATCGACATGATCAGCAGCAGCTGCATATATTCGTAGAGCGGGATCCACAGCGCGAGCGCGGTCAGCAGCTTGACGTCGCCGCCGCCCATCACCTTGAAGGCGAACATCGTTGCAAAGATGCCGAAGGCGACCACGGCCACGCCGAGCTGGATGGCGATGTCGGGCCACAGCGAAAGGCCCTGCGACCACCAGAACACCGGAGCACCCAGCGCGATGGCAAGGTTCAGCCAATTGTCGATCTGGCGGCGGCGCATGTCAGTGAACGCGGCGACCAGCAGCGCAATTGCCAAGGCGATCAGCAGACCGTAGGAAATGGAATTCATCGACTTCGTGCCCCCGGCAAGGCCGTGCGAGGTGCACTGGCCGTCCTTGATTGGGACACCTCTACAGACCATGACTTACCAAATAGTAACCACGCTGAGCGGCCCGGAAGCTGGGTCCACGCTGCAGCGGGCGGATATGCGCGGGGAGACGTTGCGATGAGCAATACGGGGAGCGAGACAGTGAATTTTCCGGCGATCGACCGGCGCGCGATCCCGGCCGCAGCGCGCGAAAGCACCTGGACCGCCGCCGACGGCCACACAGTGCGCCGCATCGACTGGCCCGGAACGAGCGATGGAGCGTCGACGCCCCGCGGTTCAATCCTGTTCCTCCCCGGACGCGGCGATTTTTACGAGAAGTATCTCGAAACGCTCGAAGAATGGCACCGCGCCGGGTGGCGGGTCACCGCCGCGGACTGGCGCGGGCAGGCGGGCTCCGGCCGGTTCGGCAAGGACGCGGTGACCGGCCATATCGCGGATTTCGCAATCTGGATCGACGATCTGGCGCAGCTCTGGAAGCGGTGGATCGCCGAAACGCCGGGGCCGCACGTGCTCGCCGGGCATTCGATGGGCGGGCACATCATCCTGCGCGCGCTGGTCGAAAAGCGGGTCGCGCCCGATGCAGTCGTGCTCAGCGCGCCGATGACCGGCATTGCCGGCCCGCGCCTGCCGCTCGGCGTGCTCCAGGGCGCGGCGCGGACCATGTGCCGGATCGGCGACCCGGCGCGCCCGGCATGGAAGTGGAGCGAGAAGCCGGGTGAAATCCCCGCCGCCCGCGCCGGCCTCCTCACCCACGATCGCGATCGCTACTCCGACGAACAGTGGTGGCGCGAAGCGCGGCCCGAACTCGTGATGGGCCCCGGCAGCTGGCGTTGGGTCGAGCGGGCCTATGCCTCGTGGCAAATGCTGGAGGCGCCGGGCGCGCTGGAGGGCGTGAAGGTGCCGGTGCTGTTCATCTCGACCTCCGCCGACAAGCTGGTCAGCCACCCCGCCAACCTCGCCGCCGCCGCCCGCCTGCCCAAGGGCGAGCTGATGGCGCTGGGGGCAGAGGCCTATCACGAGGTGCTGCGCGAGGTTGACGCGGTGCGCGGGCCGATCATGGCGCGGATCGCCGACTTCCTCGACCGGACAGTGCCGCCAGAGTCGCAGGCGCAATGATCCACGACATCGCCGTTATCGGCGCAGGCATGGCGGGCGCGAGCATCGCTGCCGAGCTTGCGCCCCATGCCAGCGTGCTGCTGATCGAGGCCGAGGACGCGCCCGGCTACCATGCGACCGGGCGCTCGGCCGCCTTTTACGAGGAATGCTACGGCGGGCCGGGTGTGGTCCCGCTGACCCGCGCCTCGGGGGCCTATCTGGCCGAACACGGCTTCCTCACCCCGCGCGGCGCGCTCTATGTCGGACGGTCTGAAGACCGCGCGGCGATGGCCGAATTCCGCGCTTCGTATGAAGGGACGGGCGTTCGGATCGAACCGCTCGCGCCCGACGATCTCGCCGCAAGGCTGCCGCATATCCGGCCCGAATGGAGCGAGGCGCTCTACCAGCCGGCCTGCGCCGATATCGACGTGGCCGGGCTGCATCAGCACTACTTGGCGCTCGCCAAGCGGCACGGCGTGGAGACCGTCACCCGCGCCCGAGTCGCGGGGCTCTCGCGGACGGCGGGCGTGTGGGAGATCACCACCGAGCGCGGCGAGACGTTTCAGGCGGCCCGGATCGTCAATGCCGCTGGTGCCTGGGCGGACGAGATCGCACGCCTCGCAGGCGTGCGCCCGGTCGGCATCACGCCCTTGCGCCGCACCGTCGCCGTCCTGCGAGTCGCGCCGCAAGCGCCCGCCGATCTGCCGCTGGTGCTCGACATCAATGGCGGCTTCTACTTCAAGCCCGATGCGGGGCGCTTGTGGCTCAGCCCGCATGACGAGATCCCGTCCGACCCCTGCGACGCCGCGCCCGAGGAGCTTGACGTCGCGATCGCCATCGACAGGTTTCAGCAGGTGACCGACTGGCGGATCGAAGCGGTCGAGCGGCGCTGGGCGGGCCTCAGAAGCTTCGCGCCCGACCGGATGCCGGTCTATGGCTATGATGCGGAAAGCGAAGGGTTCTTCTGGTTTGCAGGGCAGGGCGGCTTCGGCATCCAGACCGCGCCCGCCGCCGCTCGGCTCGCGGCGCAGGTGCTGACGGGGCAGGGACCGGACGCGATGACAGCGGGGATAGATCCTGCCACGTTTGCGCCTGCGCGGCTGCACCTTGCGCGACAATCCGCCTAGGCAAGCTGGCAGCCTTCTGGCATTTCCCTAATGTGGATTAACCACTGTGGAGGGAAGACCGATGGCTCACACGTTCGAGATTTATAAGGACAAGGCGGGCGAATTCCGCGTGAAGTTCAAATACAACTCGGAGACGATGTTCTCGACCGAGGGCTATTCGAGCAAGGCGAGCGCGCAGAACGCCATCGATTCGATCAAGAAGAACGGCCCTGGCGCTGAAGTCGAAGACAACAGCTGAATTGTAGGTTCGCGGGCGGGTCTTAACGGCCCCCCGCAAACCGCGCTGCCTCCGCGCTCGCCAGCGCGTCGCAGCGTTCGTTTTCGGGGTGGCCGGAATGGCCTTTGACCCATTGCCACGCCAGCTTGTGCGGGCCCGCAGCGGCGATCAGCTCGCGCCACAGGTCCTCGTTGGCGACCGGCTTTTTTGCCGCATTCACCCAGCCGCGCTTCTGCCAGCCGAAGATCCACTGGGTCATGCCGTCGATGACGTAGCGGCTGTCGGTGTGGACGGTGACGGCGCACGGCTCCTTGAGCGCGCTCAGCCCGCGCAGCACGGCGGTCATTTCCATGCGGTTGTTGGTGGTCTGCGCCTCGCCGCCGACAAGCTCCTTCTCGTGCCCGTCGCTGCGCAGTATCGCGGCCCAGCCGCCCGGGCCCGGATTGCCCTTGCACGCGCCGTCGGTGAAGATGTCGACCTGTCTCATGCCCGACCCCCTAGGGCGGGGAGGGGCGATCAGGCAAGCAACCCGTCGCCATGCACGTCGTAGAACGCCCAGCGCTGCGCGAACTGCATCGGGTCCTTGCGGGTGACGAGCGCGTCGTCGGGGGTATCGAGCCAGTCCTCGGCGCGGCTGGCGACGAACCTGAGGCACGCGCCCTTGGCCACCTCTGCGAACAGTGCGCGCTCCGCCTCGTTAAGACGCCGGACGTTCTGGTAGCCGCGGATCAGCGCCGCGCCGCAATCCGAGCGGTAGGCATTGGCGCTATCGAAGCACCACGCCGCGTGGGTCACGGCAAGGTCGAGCACCATCGGCCCGGTGCAGGCGAAGTAGAAGTCGATCAGCCCAGTCACCCGGTCGCCGAGCATCAGCACATTGTCTGGGAACAGATCGGTGTGGGTCTGCGACTGCGGCAGGGCCGACAGGTCGAGCGCGGCGGCGGCCCGCGCATGGTCCAGCATCGCCGGAAGCCCTGCATTGATCGTCGCCAACGCCTCTGCTCCGCAGCTTTCAAGGATCGCAGCGGTGGCGGCAAAGTCCATCGCGTTGGCGCGGGTCTGGGGGAAATCCTGCGCGGCGAGATGCAGCTGCGCCAGCACCTCGCCCACCGCATAGGCCTGCTGCGGCGTGGGCCGCGTCGGCGAAACGCCGGGCAGGAACTCGATCAGCGCCGCCGCCTTGCCTTCGACCATCCGGTACGCCGCGCCTGAGCGGTCGTGGATGGTGCGCGGCACCGGGCAGTCCTTGCCCGCTAGGTGATCCAGCAACCCGAGGAAGTAGGGCAGGTCGGCATAGTCGATCCGGCGCTCGTAAAGCGTGAGGATGAAGCGCGTGCCCGACTCTCCGGCCCCCGTCGTCTCGACCAGCCAGTTGGAATTGGACACGCCTTCAGCGATGCCCTTGGCCATGACCAGCTCGCCGACATCAT
Source organism: uncultured Alphaproteobacteria bacterium (assembly GCA_963765775.1). Lineage (GTDB taxonomy): Bacteria > Pseudomonadota > Alphaproteobacteria > Sphingomonadales > Sphingomonadaceae > Erythrobacter. Next base: position 417,986 of record CAVXXQ010000003.1, on the reverse strand, counting down.
ATTCGGCGATCAGCCGGGCGAGATCCTCGGCCCCGAGGTGGGTGTAGACCGCCAAACGCCTGCTCCCCGATTTATTCGGTGAGCTGGCGCGGGAGCTTGAAGACCATGTTCTCGACCGTCGCGGTGATCTCGCGCACGGTGATCTGGCGGTGCTGGCCGAGCGCGGCGACAACCTCGCGCACGAGAATCTCGGGCGCGGAGGCTCCTGCGGTCAGCCCCATCGTTTCCACCCCTTCGAGCCATGCAAAGTCGATTTCGGTCGCGCGCTGGATCAGCTTGGCGGGCGTGCCCAGCCGCTCCGACACCTCGACCAGCCGCAGCGAGTTCGAGGAATTGGGCGCGCCGATCACCAGCACAAGGTCGCAGTCGTGCGCCAGTTCCTTGACCGCCGCCTGACGGTTCGAGGTCGCATAGCAGATGTCCTCGTCGCGCGGCCCGGTGATGTTCGGATAGCGCCATTCGAGCGCCTGAATCACCTCGCGCGTGTCGTCGACCGACAGCGTGGTCTGGGTGAGGTAGGCGAGCTCCTCATCGGCATCGAACGCCAGCTTGTCCACATCCTCGATGGTCTCGACCAGCGTCATCTGCCCCGGTTCGACCTGACCCATCGTGCCGATCACTTCGGGGTGGCCTTCGTGGCCGATGAAGATGATGTGGCGGCCTTTCTCGATCTGGCGCTCGGCCTGGCGGTGGACCTTGGAGACCAGCGGGCAGGTGGCGTCGACATACAGCAGCTTGCGGCGCTTGGCCTCGGCCGGGACCGCCTTGGGCACGCCGTGGGCGCTGAACACCACGGGTGCATCGTCGGGCACCTCGTCCAATTCCTCGACGAAGATCGCGCCCTTGGCCTTCAGCTGCTCGACCACGTATTTGTTGTGGACGATCTCGTGGCGCACGAACACCGGCGAGCCGTAGCGTTCGAGCGCCTTCTCGACGATCTCGATCGCCCGGTCGACTCCGGCGCAGAAACCGCGCGGGGCAGCGATCAAAAGGTTGAGCGGCGGGAGCTCGGCCGTGTCGGCGGGAGCATCTGTTGCGGGAAAGGGCGCGTTCATGTGGCTTCCCCTAGCGTTTTCTGACGGCTCTCGCTAGGGCGCACGGGATCGGAACTTCGAGGACGGCTTTGATGATGCTTCGCGCGCGCACCCTGATGGCTCTTTCCGCTTTGGCGGTGCTCTCCGCTTGCTCGAACAAGGGCGAGCTGGTGATCGACCAGGGTGTCGGGATCGCCAGCGTGCTGACCCTGTGCCCGGCGGTCGGTATTCCCGACTATACCGGCGACATCACCACTTTCCGCGGCGATGACCGCACCGTGGCCGGGCTCGACATGAGCGCGGCGATGACCGACCTGCGGTCGGTCTGCAACGACACCGCTGACAAGGTCTATTCCGAGGCGAGCTTCACCGTGAACGGCCGCCGCACCGACACGCGCGGGGCGCGCACTGTCGAGGTGCCCTACTTCGTCACCGTGCTGCGCGGCGGCAGCGCTGTTGTCTCCAAGCGCGTCGGCACCGTCACCCTCGCCTTTGCCGATGGACAAGAGCGCGCGAGCGGCACCGCCAAGGCGGGCGCCTTCATCAACCGCGCCGATGCCGCGCTGCCCGACGACATTCGCGAGAAGATCACGCGCCGACGACGCGCGGGCGACGAGGAAGCGGCGCTCGACCCGCTTGCCGATCCCGAAGTGAAGGCGGCCATCGCCCGCACCCGCTTCGAGATGCTGGTCGGCTTCCAGCTGACCGAAGAGCAGCTGAAGTATAACGCTACGCGCTGATTTTGTTTCGCACCCGCCTCCGCGGGTGCGTCCTCGGCGCGTTTCCTTCGCTTCGCTTCGGAGCGCCTGCGGGCGGCCGGTCGGCCTTGCGACGCCTTTGGCGTCGATCTGGCGTACGCTTGCCCTTCCTTCCTCGCCTTCCCGGGCTTGACCCGGGACCCCGCTTCCTATCTTGCACGCGCGATATTCCGCGCCAATCGCACGAGAAAACCATGACCAAGACGCTTTATGCCGCCCATGCGGCGCTAGTTGAAACCGTGCTGACCGAACTGGTGGCCGAAGGCATGCTGCCCGCCGGGACCAGCTTCGCCAATGTCACTCTGGAACCGCCGCGTGATGCGTCGCATGGCGACCTTGCGACCAACGCCGCGATGGTGCTCGCCAAGCCCGCCGGGCTGAACCCGCGCGCGCTCGCCGAGGCGATCACCGCCAAGCTCGCCGTGCTTCCCGGCATCACCAGCGCGGACATCGCCGGGCCGGGCTTCATCAACCTGCGCCTGGCCCCGCAGGCGTGGATCGATGAACTTCGCGCCATTGCGCAGCTGGGCAACGACTATGGCCGCTCCACTATGGGCGGAGGCACCAGCGTCAACATCGAATACGTCTCGGCCAACCCCACCGGGCCGATGCACATGGGCCATTGCCGCGGCGCGGTTGTGGGCGATGCGCTGGGCTCGCTGCTCGAATTCGCCGGCCATCAGGTGATCCGCGAATACTACGTCAACGATGCGGGCGCGCAGGTCGATGTCCTCGCCCGCTCGGTGCACATGCGTTATCTCGAGGTGCTGGGGCAGACGATCACGATTCCCGAGGGTCTCTACCCCGGCGACTACCTCGTGCCCGTTGGGCAGGCGCTCGCTGCCGAGTTCGGTGACGCCTATGCTGCCGCGCCAGAGGCCGAATGGCTGATCCTGTTCCGCACCCGCGCGGTGGCGGCCATGATGGACATGATCCGCGAGGATCTCGCCACCCTCGGCATCAAGCACGACCTCTTCTCCTCGGAAGCCGAGCTGCAAGCCTCGGGCAAGGTCGATGCCGCCGAAAAGTGGCTGCGTGACCACGACCTCGTCTATGATGGCGTGCTCGAAGCGCCTAAGGGCAAGGCCCCGCCCGAAGACTGGGAGCCTGTGCAGCTGCCGCTGTTTCGCTCGACCAAGTTCGGGGACGATCAGGACCGCCCGATCAAGAAGTCGAACGGCGCGTGGACGTACTTCGGCGCGGACTTGGCTTACCATTTCCAGAAGGCGCAGAACGCCGACGCGCTGGTCGATATCTGGGGCGCGGACCATGCAGGCACCGTCAAGCGGATCAAGGCTGCTGTGGCGGCGCTGACCAGCGCGGACGGCGGGGTGCCCAAGCCCTTCGAGGTCAAGCTCGTCCAGATGGTGCAGCTTCTGAAGGGCGGCCAGCCGTTCAAGATGTCCAAGCGCTCGGGCAATTTCGTCACGCTCGCCGATGTCGTGGAGATGGTCGGCAGGGACGTGGTGCGCTTCACCATGCTGACCCGCAAGCCCGACGCGCAGATGGATTTCGACTTCGACAAGGTGGTCGAAGCCTCGAAGGACAATCCGGTCTTCTATGTGCAGTACGCCCATGCCCGGATCCGCTCGACGCTGAGGAAGGCCGCCGACCTCGGCCTGACACCTTCGGATGCGGCGCTGGACAGGCTCGGGACCGAGGAGCTGGCGCTGATCGCCCGCGCCGCGCAGTTCCCGCGCGAGATCGAGGCCGCTGCCCGCGCGCGCGAACCGCACCGCATCGCCTTCTATCTCTACGACCTTGCCGGCGACCTCCATTCCTACTGGAACGTGGGTAACGAGCGTCCGGAAAAGCGCTTCATCGTGGAACAGGACGCAGAGCTGACTGCGGCGAGGCTTTTCCTCGGCGAAGCAATCGGGCAAGTGATCCGCGGTGGTCTCGGCGTTCTGGGTGTCGAGGCTGTCGAAAGCATGTGACCCGCGCTTTTGGCCGGGCAGGGAAGGCGCGTGAGATTCCGATGATGGTCGAAGCCGAATATGAAGAGCTCCCCGATGACGGCGAGCTCGATCTTGCGGACACCGATAGCCTGCCGTGGCTCGAATCCGATGAGGAGGACGAGGACGCGGGCGGGCTTGATGTCATGCAGATCGTCGGCTTTGTCGCGCTGTTGCTCGCGGTACTGGGAGCCGTGGTCGGCGGGGTGTGGTTCGTCTCGAACCGCATGGCGGGCCAGGAAGTGGTGGCCGATGGCAGCGTGATCGCCGCGCCCGAAGGCCCGATCAAGCAGCGCCCCGATGATCCGGGCGGCAAGGAATTCGCCGGCACCGGCAACGTCGCGCCCGTGGTGGGCGAGGGCGGATCGCGGCCCGCAACGGTCGCCGAAGCACCGATGCCGCCGCTGCCGGGCGGCTCGCCTGTAGCGCCCCCTTCCGCTGGCGCGACCAAGCCCGTGCCCACCGCCACCCCGACCGCTGCGGCACCTGTCAGCGGCATCGGCGTACAGCTCGCCGCCTATGGCACCCGCGCCCGCGCCGAGGAAGGCTGGACGCAGGTCTCGCGCCGCACCGATGCGCTCTCGGGCGTCAAGTACCGCATCCTTGAGGGCAAGGTCGACATCGGCACGGTCTACCGCCTGCAAGCGGTCGCCGGCAGCCGCGCCGAGGCTGATCGCCTGTGCGCCGCGCTCAAGGCCGACGGGGTTGATTGTCAGGTGAAATAGGGGTGGGTTAGACCCCCTCTTGCTCTTGCTAGACCCCCCTTAGAGTGCGACTCTGCCGCCATGATACCGGCAATCTTCGGCCTTTCCGGCCCGCAACTGACTGCAGAAGAGCGCGCCTTCTTCCGCGAGGCGGACCCGGCGGGCTACATCCTGTTCGGGCGCAATTGCGTGGACCCTGCGCAACTGCGCGCGCTGACCGATGATCTGCGCAGCATCCACGGGCATGATCGCCTACTCGTCTCGATCGATCAGGAAGGCGGCCGCGTTGCGCGCCTCCGTCCGCCCGGTTGGTCACCCTATCCGACAGGACAAGCCTTCGATGCGCTGTACCAGATCGCCCCCGCCAGCGCGATCGAGGCGGCGCGGGTGAACGCCGCCGCGATGGGGCTGGAACTGTCGGCGATGGGCATCACGGTCGATTATCACCCCCCGCTCGACCTGCGCGTGCCGGGCGCGCACGACGTGATCGGCGACCGTTCGCTGGGGAGTGATCCGATGCAGGTGGCGGCACTGGGCCGTGCGATCCTCGAAGGGCTCAGCGCAGGCGGGGTAACCGGGTGCGTCAAGCACATGCCCGGCCACGGCCGCACCGATGTCGACACGCACAAGGCGATGCCCACCGTCACCGCCAGCGCCGAGGAGTTGGAAGCCGACCTCGCGCCCTTCAAGACGCTCAATCACGCGCTGATCGGCATGACCGGGCACCTGCTGTTCACCGCATGGGACGCTGCAAACGCGGCGACGCTGTCGGAAACCGTTATCCGCGACGTGATCCGCAGGAGCATCGGCTTCGATGGCCTGCTGCTCACCGACGACATCGACATGGAGGCGCTTGGCGGCACCATCCCCGAACGCTCCGCGCGCGCCCATGCGGCTGGGTGCGACATCATCCTCAACTGCTGGGCGAAGATGGACGACATGCAGGGCATTTGCGACGTTCTGCCCGCCATGTCCGAAGCCACCGCCGCGCGGCTCGACCGGGCGCTGGAAGGCACCCGCGTCGCGCCTGCCATCGCCCCTGAACACGCCGTCCTTCTCGCCAAGCGCGATGCCCTGCTGGCGCTCGCCGCATGAACGACCAGCCCTTCATGTTCCCGCCTGAGGCCAAGTCCGAGGAGGACGCGCTCTATCTCGCGCTCGATGGGTGGGAGGGGCCGCTCGACCTGCTGCTCGATCTCGCACGGCGGCAGAAGGTCGATCTGCGCCAAATCTCGATCCTTGCCCTCGTCGACCAGTACCTCACCTATATCGAGCGCGCCGGGGCGATGAAGCTGGAGCTCGCCGCCGATTACCTCGTGATGGCGGCGTGGCTCGCCTATCTCAAATCCGCGATGCTGCTGCCCAAGGCCGAGCAGGAAGACCCGAGCCCAGAGGAACTCGCGCTGCGTCTGCAACTGCGGCTGCAACGCCTAGGCGCGATGCGCGAGGCTGCGGGCCGCTTGATGGGCCGCGACCGGATCGGGCGCGATGTGTTCCTGCGCGGCGCGCCCGAAGGCCTGCGCACCGACCGCAGGACCGTGTGGCGCTCCGACCTGTTCAGCGTCATTCAGGCCTACGGACAGGTGAAGGCCCGCACCGCGCCGCGCATCTACCACGTCGCGAACCGTCCGGTCATGACGCTCGACAGCGCCTTGGAGCGCGTGGCGGCGATGCTCGGCGTGACGCTCGAATGGATGGAGATCCGCGACTTCCTGCCGCCTCACGCCTCGCCCGCGCTGCGCCGATCAGCGCTGGCGTCGAGCTTCGTCGCCGCGCTCGAACTCACCAAACGCGGGCGCGCTGAGCTGGAGCAGGACAGCGCCTTTGCCCCCTTGCGCATTCGCCGGTTGAAGGACGCGGCTGCTGCATGAGCGAGGAGCCCGGCACTCTCGAACGCGCAGTTGAAGCGACGCTCTTTGCTGCTGAAGAGCCGCTCAGCATCGAGGCGATTTCCGCGCATCTCGGCGGGCTGGCGCCTGCGGATGTCCGCGATACGCTGGGTCTGCTTGAAGCCCACTACCGCTCTCGCGGCATCCACCTCGTCGAACGCGGCGGCCGCTGGCATTTCGAGACCGCGCCCGACCTCGCCCACCTGCTGCGCCGCGAGAAGGAGCAGGTCCGCCGCCTCAGCCGCGCTGCTACGGAAGTCCTCGCGATCATAGCCTATCACGAACCGGTCAGCCGCGCCGAGATCGAGTCGATCCGCGGCGTGCAGACCAGCGCGGGGACGCTCGACGTTTTGATGGAGGCGGGCTGGGTGAAACCTGCGGGCCGCCGCGAGGTGCCGGGCCGTCCGGTGATTTACGCCACCACGCCGACCTTCCTCGACCATTTCGGCCTCGCCAGCCGCCGTGACCTGCCCGGCATCGACGAATTGCGGGCAGCCGGCCTGCTCGATCCGGTCGACGAGGCGCTGGAGGCGCAAATGCGCTTCGACCCCGACGATGCGGTCGACGAAAGCGACGCCGACACCGACGAGAATCTGGCAGACTGACTCGCAATCTGTCCGCGCTTGCCCTAAATGAGCCTCTATCGGATGCCGGGCCACGCCCCGGCCATGCGGCGCACCGATCCCCCCGGACCGCATTTCAGGAGTTGAGACAATGGGTGGCCTTTCGATCGTACACTGGCTGATCGTCCTTCTGGTCGTGCTGATCCTGTTCGGACGCGGCCGCATCTCGGAGATGATGGGCGATTTCGGTAAGGGCATCTCGAGCTTCAAGAAGGGCCTCAACGAGACCGACGAGACGATCAAGTCGGCGCGCATCGAGCCGCCGGCTCCGCCCCCTGCTCCGATCGTCAGCGAGACCCCCGCTGCTGCCCCGGTCGAAAAGACCGACGGCACCGGCGCCTGATCTTCCTCCTTCCCTGAAAGAGCGGCGCACCCGCACCCCCTATGTTCGACGTCGGCGCAGGCGAGCTGCTGGTCATCATCATCGTCGCGGTCGTGGTGATCGGGCCGAAGGACCTGCCACTTGCCATGCGCACGGCGGGCCGCTGGATCGGCAAGATGCGGCGCATGTCCGCCCATTTCCGCAGCGGTATCGACACGATGGTGCGCGAAGCCGAGCTTGAGGACATGGAGAAGAAGTGGAAGGCGCAGAACGAGGAAATCATGCGCCGCTCCGCCGCTCTGACCGAAGCCGAGGCGGGCGCGCCGGTGATGACCGGCCCCCCTCCCATCGATACGCCGCCTGTGAATGTCGCCCCTGTGGAAGCGCCCAAGGTGATTGAGGCGCCCGAAGCGGACATGCCCCCGGTCGAAGCCCCCGCCGAGCCGCTGGCGCAGCTTCCGCTCCCGGAACCTGCCCCGAAGGGCAACGTCGATGTTTAACGTCAAGGACCTCGACGAGACCCGCCAGCCGCTGCTGACCCACCTGATCGAGCTGCGCACCCGCATCGTGCGCGCATTGCTGGCGCTGGGTGTGGGCTTTGCGGTGTGCCTCTATTTCGCCGACGATATCCTCGGATTGCTGGTGCAGCCGCTCAAGCAGGCCTTCCCCGAAGGCGAGGGCCAACTGATCTTCACCAAGCTGCCCGAAGTGTTCTTCGTCGAGCTGAAGGTCGCGCTGTTCGCGGGCTTCATGGTCAGCTTCCCGGTGATCGCCAACCAGCTGTGGGCCTTCATCGCGCCGGGGCTCTATGCGCGTGAGAAGAAGGCGTTTCTGCCGTTCCTGTTCGCCACGCCGGTGCTGTTCACCGCAGGCGCGTCGCTCGCCTATTTCGTGGTGATGCCGACCGCCTTCAAGTTCTTCCTTGGCTTTAGCGGGACGGCTGGCGGGCTCAAGGTCGAGGCCTTGCCGAGCGCGGGGGAATACCTCAGCCTCGTGATGCAGTTCATCATGGGCTTCGGGGTGACGTTCCTGCTGCCGGTGCTGCTATTGCTGCTGCACCGCGCCGGGATCATCTCCCGCACGCAGATGGTGGCGGCGCGGCGCTATGTGATCGTCGGCATCTTCGTCATCGCCGCGATCGTGACCCCGCCTGATCCGGGCTCGCAGATCGTCCTTGCGGTGCCGCTGTGGCTATTGTTCGAAGCCTCGCTGTTCCTGATGCGATTCCAGGAAAAAGCGATCGCCGCCGACAAGCTGGCGCGCGAGGCCGAGGAAGCCCTGGAAGCCGCAGAGCGCGCGGCGGCGGAGTAATTACTCTCCGCGCACCTTCACGCCCGCAATCCACACTTCCATGATCTTCGTCTCGCGGATCGCGTCGGGCGAGGCGAGCAGGGGATCGCGGTCGACCAGCAGGAAGTCGGCGCGTTCGCCCGGCGCAAGCCGCCCGAAGCGGCCTTCCGCAAAGCCCGCAAATGCCGCATCCGACGTAAACCCGGCGAGCGCTTGTTCGCGGCTCACCGTCTCTTGCGGGAACCAGCCGCCGAAGGGCTGCCCGGTCGCATCGGTGCGGCTGATCGCGGCGGCCATGCCGGCCCAGGGATCGGCAGGCTCGACCGGCGCATCCGAACCGAACGCCAACCGCCCGCCGGCCTTGATCACAGAGCGCCACGGATAGGCGCCCGCCAGCCGGTCCGGGCCCAGCCGCGCTTCGGCCATCAACCGGTCCGACGTCTGGTGCAGCGGCTGCATCGAGGCGATGACGCCGTGCAGACCCAGCCGCGCGATGTCGACCGGATCGACGATCTGCGCGTGCTCGATCCGCCAGCGCCGGTCGCCTTCATAGGTCTCCGAAAGCTCTTCGATCGCGCCGAGCACTTCGGCATTGGCCGCATCGCCGATCGCGTGGACGGCGGTCTGGAAATTGCCCATTGCCGCGCGGCTCATCAGGTTGCGCAGCTGCGCCGGGCTGAGCAACGGCAGGCCGCGCGTGCCGTGATCGTCGGCATAGGGCGCCTTGAGGCTTGCCCCGCGCGATCCCAGCGCGCCGTCGAGGAATAGCTTGATCCCGCCCATCCGCAGCCGGTCATCATAGAGCCACACCGTCGGCTCGGCCCCGGCAATCATCTCCAGGATGTCGAGGCTGCTGGCATAGGACATGATGCGGACGACCAATCGCCCGCTGTCGCCCGCGCGGCGGAAGGTCTCCCAGTCGGCCGCATTGGTGCCCATGTCGGCAACAGCGGTCACGCCCTTGGCAAGCAGCACGTCCTGCGCCTTGGAGAAGGCAAGGTCGCGGTCCTGCGGGCGGGGCGGGGGCACGACCTTGCCCACCAGCTGCACGGCCTTGTCGACGAACACGCCCGCAGGCGCGCCCGAAGCGTCGCGGATGATCTTGCCGCCCGCCGGATCGGGCGTCTTTGCGGTGATCTCCGCCGCCGTCATGGCGCGGGTGTTGGCCCAGTTGGCGTGATTGTCCGCGCGTTCCAGCCACACCGGGCGGTCGCTGACGACGGTGTCGAGTTCAGCGGCGGTCGGGAAACGGCCGAGGCCCCACTTCTCCTGATTCCAGCCGCGCCCGATGATCCACGGGCGCCCCGGATTGGCCTCCGCAAACGCCTTGATCTTGGCGAGCGCGCCGTCGAGCGAGGTCGTGTCCGACAGGTCGAGCGTCAGCGCGGCAAAGCCCATGTCCATGACGTGGACGTGCGCGTCGATCATGCCGGGCAGCATCACCTTGCTCTCGCCATCAAGGCGGTAATCGGTCTGCGGCCGCTTGTCGCCGCGCGCCAGCACAGTCACCACCTTACCCTCGTCATCGAAGACAAGGGCGGTGAAGCGCTGCACCTTACCGTCCTTGTTGATCGTCACCCCATCGACATTGTCGACCAGCGTGTCGGCCCAGGCGGGCGCGGCAAGTGCGAGTGTGGAAGCAGCGGCAAGAGCGAAGGCGAAGGTGCGGCGCATGGCAATCCTTGGGCAGAACAGTGAATGCGGTGCCTATCGCCTTCAGGCGCGCTTGCCAACTTTCACCCCCGCACAGAATTCCTTGTCCGCGCGCGGCGTGTGCATCATTGCCCTTGCGGCGCCAAACCTCTAATCGCGGCGGCCATGTCTTCGCAGCCCGCTGTCTCGCGCCCCACAGGGGCCACCGCCACTCCGGCCGATCTGACGATCGCCGACGTTCGCGCCGCCGCTGCCCGGATTGCGGGCGCGGTGGTCGAGACGCCGATGATGCACTCGATCACGCTGTCGGAGATTACCGGCGCGGATATCTGGCTGAAGTTCGAGAACCTGCAGTTTACCGCCGCCTACAAGGAGCGCGGGGCGCTGAACGCGCTGCTGCAGCTCAATGACGAGCAGCGCGCGCGCGGCGTGATTGCGGCCTCGGCAGGCAACCACAGCCAAGGCCTCTCCTACCACGGCACCCGGCTGGGTGTGCCGGTCACGATCGTCATGCCGAAGCCCACGCCGACGGTGAAGGTGATGCAGACCGAGAGCGTCGGCGGCAAGGTGGTGCTGGAAGGCGAAACCTTCGACGAGGCGTACTCCCACGCGCGCAAGCTCGAGATCGAGCTCGGTCTCACCTTCGTTCACCCCTTCGATGATCCGCATGTCGCGGCAGGCGCTGGCACGGTCGCGCTCGAAATGCTGGCCGTGAAGCCCGATCTCGACTGCATCGTCACGCCGATCGGCGGGGGCGGGCTCATTTCGGGCATGTCGACCGTCGCCAAGGCGATCAATCCGGCGATCGAAGTGGTCGGCGTGCAGGCTGCCCTGTTCCCGAGCATGTTCGACCGCATCAAGGGCGCGAACCTGCCCTGCGGCGGCGATACGCTGGCAGAGGGCATCGCGGTCAAGCAGCCGGGCGACTTCACGGCCAAGGTGATCGCCGAGCGGGTCGACGACATCCTGCTGGTGGACGAGCCGGCGCTGGAAAAGGCCGTGGCGCTGCTGCTCCAGATCGAAAAGACCGTGGTCGAAGGTGCGGGCGCCGCAGGACTTGCAGCGGTGCTGAGCAACCCGGCGCGGTTCAAAGGCAAGACCATCGGCCTCGTGCTGTGCGGCGGCAATATCGACACGCGCCTGCTCGCGAACGTGCTGCTGCGCGATCTCGCCCGGCAGGGCCGCCTCGCGCGGCTGCGCGTCACGCTGCAGGACCGCCCCGGCGCGCTGTTCAAGGTGATGCGCCTGTTCGACGAGCACAACGTCAACATCATCGAGATCTACCACCAGCGGATTTTCACCACGCTGCCCGCCAAGGGCCTGATCACCGACATCGAATGCGAAGCGCGCGACGCCGAGCAGGTTGATCGGCTGGTCGAGGGGCTGCGTGCGCAGGGCTATTCGGTCCAGCTCGTCGAACTCGGCTGATTTCGGCTGACAAATCGGCCCGCCCGGCGCGCGCCGTAAACCCGCCAAAGTGCTGAATTTGCGCCGTTTCGGTTCCACTTTTGCGACGGGCCGACATGGCTTTCGCGCATTTGCCGACATTTTGATGGTTAAGGGACTTTAACCCGGGCCCGGGTCCATGCATAAGATTTTCTTAACGATTGGCGACGCGCGAATCCCGCGCAAGAAGGACAGGCTCCACACGTGACGGCACCTATCCGCTTTCCCCGGTTCTTTGTGACCAGCCCCGCGCCGTGCCCCTATCTACCGGGCCGGAGCGAGCGCAAGGTTTTCACCGAATTGAAGGGCTCGCACGCCGATCAGCTCAACGAAGCGCTGGGCCGCATCGGCTTCCGCCGCAGTCAGACTGTCGCCTACCGCCCGTCCTGCCTCGATTGTCAGGCCTGCGTTTCGGTGCGGGTGCTGGCGAGCAAGTTCCGTCCCTCGGGCACGCAGAAGCGCGACCTGAAGCGCAACAGCGACCTGATCGTCAGCGAATGCCGCCCCTGGGCGACTGACGAGCAGTTTGAACTGCTTGCCCGCTACCTCGGCGCGCGCCACCCCGATGGCGGGATGTCGGCGATGGACGAGCTCGACTATGCCGACATGATCGAGCATACCCCGGTCAGCACGGTCGTCACCGAATATCGCGAGCCTGATGCGCAGGGCCGGCCCGGACGGCTGGTCGGCGCCTGCCTGACCGACCGGCAAAGCGACGGGCTGTCGATGATCTATTCCTTCTACGATCCCGATCACACGGACCGCGCGGGTCTGGGCAACTTTATTATCCTCGATCATATTCGCCGCGCTGCGGCTGAGGCATTGCCCTATGTCTATCTCGGATATTGGGTCGAGGGCTCCCCGCGCATGCAATACAAGGTTCGCTATCGTCCGCTCGAGCGGCTGACGCGCGAGGGGTGGCAGCTCATGGAGCCGCAGGAGCAGTATCGGCTGATCGCGGAGGCGACTGCGCCTCGCGTGATGCAGGATGCAGATCTGTTGGGCGCACGGGGCAAGGATGGCCAGCCTGTCAAGTTCCCGGCCAGCTGAGACCCGGCGGCGGTTCACGCTCGGTCTCGCACTTTTCGCAGGATTGGGTCAGGGAACGCTCGTATTGGGCGCGGTTCCGGCTGCCGCGCAAGATGCCGGCGTGCAGGACAGCCCGGTCGCGCAGCCGCGTGAAGATCTGCCCGCTCAGGATCAGGACGAGAGCGATGACACCGCGCTGCCATCGCCCGTCAGCCTCGCGCCCGAACTCACGCCTGTTCCCGAATCGCTCGACGAGCTGATCCCCGAAGGCGCGGTCACCGATCCCGACGGTTGGGCCGCTGCGGGCGTCGCTGACACGTCGCCGGTAGAGGTGCCGCAAGGCGCCCTGGCAGACGGTGCCAGCGCACTGGTGGATGACGCATTCGCCGGATTTGCGGCCTCGGACCCCGCTGTGCAGGCCGGCATCGACGAAAGCGTCGGCGATTTCGCGATCGAGCAGATCGAGCCGCTGCCCGCCGATGCCGAGCTTGAAGCGCTCGCCGCGATTGACCCGCCGGTGCTCGCCGACCTGCCCGAACTCGCCGAGACGCGGATCAAGAGCACGCTGGTACTGGCGCTCCCCGCAGCGGCCGAGGCCTTCCCCGAGAAAGACGACTTCGTCGATCGCTACAAGGCGCTATCGACCTTGAGCGCGCTCGATGAGGGCGAGGACTCCACGCCCCAGGTCGCCGCCCGTGCGCGCGCCGACGAGGAACTGCTCGGCGATATCCTGCGCACTTACGGCTATTACGACGGCGAGGTGGTGCGCCAGCTCTCCGGCGGTCGGCGTGACGGTGTGGCGGGCGATGCCGCGACCCAAACCAACGCCAACGCTGACGCTGATGCCGTAGCCGCCTCGCGGGAACCCAGCGTGCGCTTCGATATTCTGCCCGGCGTGCGCTACAGCTTCGGGCGCATCGACCTGGGCGCGCTCCCCACGCTGCGCGAGCCTGATGCGAGCACGCTCATTGCCGCCTTCGGCATCAAGACCGGCGACCCGCTTTATGCCGACCGGATCATCGAGCAGGAGCTGAACCTGCGCGTCGCGCTTGGCGAGACCGGCTATCCTTTCGCGCAACTCGCCGATCCCGAGCTGCTGATCGACCATGCGCGCCAGCAGGGCGACCTCACGCTCGATGTCCAGCCGAAGGGCAAATATGTGTTCGGCCCTGTGGTCAGCAGCGATCCGGGCTTCCTGTCGGGCCGCCACCTTGGCCGCATCGCGCGCTTCGATCCGGGCGACGTGTTCCAGCAGAGCCTTGAGACTGACCTGCGCCGCGCCATCCTTGCCACCGGGCTGGTCTCCAGCGTCACCGTCACCCCGCGCGAAACCCGCGCGCCGCTCGGCGACCAGCCGGGCGAAGTGGCGCTCGATGTCGAATTCGAAAAGGCACCGCTGCGCACCGTCGCAGGCGCGATCGGCTACGGCACCGAGGACGGCTTCAAGCTCGAAGGCCGCTGGGAGCACCGCAACCTCTTCCCGCCCGAAGGCGCGCTGCGGCTGCGCGGCATCCTCGGCACGCGCGAGGCGCTCGCCAGCGTCGGCCTGCGGCGCAACAATTTCCGCGGCCGCGATCAGGTGCTGAGCGCCGATCTCTTCGCCAGCGACATCACCACGCAGGCGGTGGACTCGCGCGGCTTGGGCCTGCGCACCACCTTCGAGCGGGTCTCCAACTTCCTGTTCCAGAAGCCGCTGAGCTGGCAGGTCGGCGGCGAACTGCTCTATACCGACGAGCGCAACCGTGACGTGCGGATCGCGCCGGGCGGACCGACGCCGCGCCGCACCTTCCTTGTCGGCGGGTTGTTCGGCAGCGTCACGCTCGACGGCAGCGACGACCTGCTCGACCCGACCAAGGGCTACCGCGCCACCGTGTTCCTTGCGCCCGAGGCCTCGCGGTCGGACGGGTCGGAGAGCTTTTACCTGCGCTCGCAGGTCGATGCGAGCTACTACCAGTCCTTCGGCGAGTTGACGCTGGCGGGGCGCGTGCGCGGGGCGACGATCCAGGGCGCAGGCATCGACGACATCGCGCCATCGCGGCGGCTTTATGCAGGCGGCGGGGCATCGGTGCGCGGCTATGGCTTCCAGGGCGTCGGCCCGCGCGATGCGGACGGCAACCCGACCGGCGGGGCCTCGCTGGTCGAATTCTCCCTCGAGGCGCGCGTGCCGACCCCGCTGTTCAGCGGTGCAATCGAGGTTGTGCCGTTCATCGACGCAGGCTCGGTATCGCGCGGCTCGACGCCCAGCTTCGGCGACATCCGCTTCGGGGCCGGAATCGGCATACGCTACAAGACGACCTTCGGCCCGATCCGCGTCGATGTCGCCACGCCGATCAACCCGCTTCCCGGTGATAGCCCGGTGGTGGTCTATGTCAGCCTCGGGCAGGCGTTCTGATGGTGGGCGACGCGCAGGTCAAAGCTGAAGCGGCCGCGCCCGCGCCTCGCAGTGCCGCACGGCGCTGGGGCAAGTGGCTCGGCTTGGTGCTGGCGATCCTGCTCGTGCCCGTGGTGCTGGCCGCGACCTTCTTTGCCACCCCGATCGGCAAGCGTTTCATCGCCGACCAAATTGCCGCTGTCGCCCCGGCTTCGGGCCTGAGGTTCACAGTCGGCCGGATCGAGGGCGATCTTTACGGACAAGCCACCTTGCGCAAGGTGGTGGTGAGTGACGCCAAGGGCGCGTTCCTCACCATCCCCGAGGTTGAGCTCGACTGGCGGCCGCTGAACTGGCTGTGGAGCGGGCTCGACATCCGCGAGTTGACGGCGCGGCGCGGGCGGCTGACGCGCCTGCCCGAGCTGCTCCCGGGAGATCCCGACGCGCCGCTGCTCCCCAATTTCGACATCCGCGTCGACAAGCTGGTGGTCGATGACTTGGTGATCGCCAAGGGCCTTGCCACGGCCCGTGACGAGCGCGCCGACCTCACCGCCACAATCGACATCCGCGAAGGCCGCGCGCTGATCGACGCCAAGGCGCGGCTCGGCGCGGAGGACCGGATCACGGTGCTGCTCGATGCCCAGCCAGGCGGTGACCGCTTCGAGCTTGAGGGCGACGCCCTCGCGCCCGCTGGCGGCGTGCTGGCGGGGCTTGCGGGATTCGAGACCGGTTATGCCGGGCGGATCGTCGGCGATGGCACCTGGGCGCGCTGGCGCGGGGCGATGGTGACGCGGCGGATCGGAACCGAGGGTGCGCCTCCGGTCGCAGCCTTCCAGATCAGCAACGATGCCGGCAAATACGGCGTGCTCGGCCAGCTTCGTGCAGGGCTGGCGGGCGACAGCATCATGGGCCGCGCGGCGGGCGAAAAGACCTCGCTTGCCGCCAGCTTCACGCTCGAGAACTCTGTGGTTGAAGGCCGTGCCGCCGCTGTGTCATCGGGCCTCGATGCGCGGGCGGGCGGCGTGGTGAACCTTGCTGACAAGGTGGTCGACGGCGCGCGGGTGCGCCTTGCCTTGCGCAATGCCGACATCTTCGGCGAGAGCCTGCGCCTCGAAGGCGGAAGGCTCGCCGCCAACCTCAATGGCGCCTTCGACGATTTGGCGATCAAGCACGAGATCGCGGTTGCCAGGCTCATCGCCCCCGGCATCACCGCGACTGGCCTCGCGCATGAGGGCAGCGCGTTGCTCGAGAACGCGGTGCTCAGTGTGCCTCTGGCTCTCACCGCCGAGCGGGTGACGACGGGCAACGCTTTTGCCGACCCGCGCCTCGTCAAGGGCCGGGCGACCGGCGTGTTGACCTATGATTTCACCCGCCAATACCTCGCCGTCGACGCTGCGCGGATCACCTTCCCCGGCTTGGAAGGAACCCTCAGCCTGCGCGGAGATATCCCCGCCGGGGCCTACGCCATCGCCGGACCGGTCGTAGCGCAGCGCCTCAAGGTCGAGGGCGCGGGCGAGGTCACGGCCAATGCCAAGATCCTCGCCAAGTTCGGCCCATCCGTGCCGTGGAGCCTACGCGCCAATCTGGCAGGCGTGCTCAGCCGCATCGCCAACGACAGCGTCGTTACCCTCGCGGGCAATCAGATTCGCTTCAAGGGCGAGCTCGGGATGGGCGCGGGCCAGCCGATCGTGATGCGCAATACCACCGTGACGTCAGCCCGCCTTACCGCCCGGCTCGACAGCCGTGTCGTGACGGCCGGCGGCGTGACCCGCACCGTGCTCGCCGGGAGCGGGCAGCAGGCCCAATACGGGCCGTTTCGATTCGACGCCGAGATCACCGGCGACGGCCCGCGCGCCGTGCTGGTGTTGGCCGATCCCTATCCGGCGGCGGGCCTCAAGGACGTGCGCATCGCGCTCGCGCCGAGCAAGGAGGGCTTCGGGCTCGACGTGGCAGGCGGATCGCTGCTGGGCGATTTCGACGGCGCGCTTGAGCTGTTCCTGCCCGCGAATGCGCCGACCCGCATCGCGATCAACCGGCTCGAGGTCTATCGCACCAATGTCACCGGTGATGTGACGCTGGGCGAGGCTGGCCCCTCGGGCGACCTCGCGCTGGCGGGCGGCGGGGTCAACGGCACCATCCTTTTCCGTCCGCAGGGCGGCGCTACGGGCTTCGCGGTCGATCTTGCTGTCCGCAACGCCAGCTTCGGCGGCGCGACCCCGATCAGTATCGCCCGCGCCGACATCGCCGCCACCGGCCGCGTGGGTGAGGGCAACACCACCGTTGACGCCAACGTCTCGGCGGCGGGCTTCGAGTATGGCGGGCTTAACGTCGCCAGCCTCACCGCCAAGGCGGCGATCACCAACGGGCGCGGCAAAGTCACCGGCACGCTTGCCGGACGCCGCGCGGACCGGCTTGCGCTCAATTTCGATGCCAATATCGCGCCGGACCAGATCGCCGCCGTCGCGCGCGGAACTTACGGCAATGGCGCGATCACCATGCCGCGCCGCGCTGTGCTGACCGCGCAGGACGGCGGCGGCTGGAGCCTCGCGCCGACCCAGATCGGCTACGGCGGCGGCTTCGCCATCGCGCAAGGCAGCTTCGGTGGCGGCACCACCGACCTTGAGCTCAAACTCTCGCGGATGCCGCTGCGCCTGCTTGATCTGACCGGCACCGATCTTGGGCTTGGCGGGCGGCTGACCGGGATCATCGATTACAACCAGTCCGGCCGCGAGCCGCCGACAGCGCGCGCGCGCGGGCGGATCGACCGGTTCAGCCGCGCCGGCCTGGTGCTGTCCTCCAAGCCCATCAATGTCCTCGGCGTCATCGACCTGACGCCGGCGCGCCTCACCGCTGCGCTGCGATTGTTCGAGGGCAATGACCGGCGCGGCGACATTGCGCTTGGCATCAATGGCCTTGCCCGCGACGGCGCGCTGACCGACCGGCTGATGCGAGGGAGCCTCGACGCACGGCTCGCCTTCGACGGGGCGGCGGAGACGTTGTGGCGGCTCGCCGCGATCGAAGCCTTCGACCTTGCCGGCCCGGTGCGGATTGCCGCGCGCGCGACCGGCACGCTCGCCGCGCCGCGCATAACGGGGACGGTCGCATCGGACGACATGACCGTGCAGAGCGCGCTTACCGGCACGCGCATCACCAAGGTCAGCGCGCGCGGGCGCTTTGCCGGATCGCGGCTTGAACTGGTGCGCTTTGCAGGGGAAACCGGCGGCGGGGGCAGCGTGACTGGCAGCGGCACGGTTGACCTTGCGGGCATCAGTGCCAACCGCGGTCCCAGCCTCGACCTGCGCGCATCGGCCAAGGGTGCGCAGTTGCTCGACGCCAATGGGCTCGAGGCGACTATCACAGGGCCACTGCGGATTGTCTCCAACGGGCTCGGCGGCACGATTGCGGGCCGTGTCAGGCTGGACCGCGCGCGCTGGGCGCTGGGCAATGCCGCCGAAGACAATGCCTTGCCGCGTATCGCTACGCGCGAGATCAATGGCGAGCCGGGGCGCGCCCGGACGCAGCTTTCGGGCCGCGATGCGGCGTGGCGCTACCTCGTCAACGCCACGGCGCCGAACCGCGTGGCGGTAGAAGGGCTGGGGCTGGACAGCGAGTGGGGCCTCGACATCGCGCTGCGCGGCACAGTCAGCGATCCGCGCATCGGCGGCACGGCGCGGCTGGTTCGCGGCGACTACACCTTTGCGGGCACCCGCTTCGATCTGACCCGGGGGCGCATCCTGTTCGACGTGGGCGAGCCGATCAACCCGCGCCTCGACGTGCTTGCCGAGACCGCGAAGAACGGCACCAACGTCAATATCGCGATCACCGGCAATGCGCTTTCGCCCGCGATCGCCTTCTCCTCCGACCCGGCGCTTCCCGAGGAGGAGATCCTCGCCCGGCTGTTGTTCGGCGGGTCTGTGACCTCGCTGTCCGCGACCGATGCCGTGCAGCTTGCCGCGGCGCTGGCCGCCTTGCAGGGCGGGGGCGGGGGGCTAGACCCGATCGGCAAACTGCGCCGCTCGATCGGGCTCGACCAGCTGCGCATCGTCAGCGCCGATCCGCTGATCGGGCGCGGGACCGGGGTGGCGATCGGCAAGAACATCACCCGCAGCATCTATGTCGAGCTGATCACCGACGGGCGGGGCTATAGCGCGACGCAGGTGGAGTATCGCATCACCAGCTGGCTGGCGCTGCTCGGTACGGTGTCGACCATCGGGCGGGATTCGGTGCTGGTGCAGGTCAGCAAGGATTATTGATCCCTAGCAGAGATACATCTCTGCTTCCGCGGCGCGCCTGCGGGTGAGGCCTCTGAGCACCTGTCCGCCCGCCCTGTTCCAGCGTCCGAACTCGCGCACCGCGCCCTTTACGTCGCCCGCGAGGTGTTTCTTCGTCAGTGTTGCGCGGCCGATGGCTCCCGTGTTGTAGTGGAAGCTTACGAGCGCATCGAACTGGCTTTGGGTGGTGGGTGCGTCGCCGATCGCGGCGGCGACCTCGTCGGCAAAGCGCAGGAGATCATCGGCGAGCCGGGCGTCGCACTGTGCCTGGGTCCAGCGCGTGCCCTTGCGGATGCGCCCGCCATTGAAAGCGTCCCGCCCGGTCGCGCCCCAGCCGATCGTCCACGGCGGGCCGCCCGTGCCGGGGTCGGGGTAGGCATCGATCATCCCGTCGGTGTGGAGCTGCGCGCAGCCCTCGAAACGCTGGATCAGCGCGATACCGGCGGCGCTGATGCGGCGCCCCGTCGCTTTGGGGGTGGGGGTCGTTGCGAGGGTGTCGGACATGGTGAGCGGCCTTCTGCGGGGATGAGGCCGCCGGATTCAGCACGATCGGAACGAGTAGGAAAATGGTTTCAGCGCCGGGGTGACAAGAGTTCTTGACTGACAAGAGCTCTTGTCTGTAAAGAGCTCTTGTCAGGACCCAAGTTGACTCGGCATCGCTTCAACTCGGTTCCCGCATGTACTTGCTCAACTTGCGATCAGGACTGCCGTTGGAAAACCGTCTGAAGCACCACCGCGAAGCCAAGTGCTGGAGCCAGGGCGAACTCGCCCGTCGGCTTGGCGTGTCGCGTCAGACGATCAACGCGGTTGAGACCGACAAGTACGACCCTTCCTTGCCTCTCGCCCTGCGCATGTCTCGCCTGTTCGGGGTCGCGGTGCCGGAGCTTTTTATCGATGATTGGGAGCCTGAACATGATGACTGAAGTAAAGTCCCCCGGCACCCCCCGCTGGGTTCGCAAGCTGCTGATCCCCACGCTGATCGGCGGGGTCGTGGGTTATGCTGGCGCTGCTGCGATGATGTCCTTCATCGACAGCTCGGCAGTCGGCGGGCTGGATATTTCGGCTACGGTCGCAGCTCTGGTCGGGCTGATTTATGCGCTGATCGGGCTTGGCGTCGGCTTCGGGGCGCTCAGCCCGGCAATTGGAGCGCGCTTCCTTAACGTGGAGGATGCCGACGAGCTGCGCGAGCAGAAGAAGGTGCTGACGCTTTCAGGGGCTGCGATGGCGTTGTGGGGAGGTAGCCTCCTTGCACTGGCACTCGCTGCTCCGGATGGACCGGTGCCTCAAGGGATTGCACTGGCTGTTGGGGTTGGCGGACTAGCCATCGGAAGTTGGCTCTCGTTGCCGGCCTATCGCGCCAGTGACGAGCTGATGCGCGCCATCAGTCTGGAGGCCAGCGCTATCGGCTTTGGGCTCGTTATGCTGGTCGCAGGAACGTGGGCGATACTCGCGCATCTCGGCTATGCCGCCGGCCCGGCGCCCCTCGACCTGCTCTCGCTGCTCTATGTGCTGATGTTGATCGCAAGCTTCATCACTGTCGGGCGGCGCGGGATGCTGGCACCGCGCTGAAGCCGCAACCGCCCAAACAAAAGGGGCGCCCGCATCGCTGCGGGCGCCCCTTTTTTGTGCCCTGATGGGCGATCAGAAGCGGTAGGTCGCCGAACCGCGGATAACCTGCGCATCAGCATCGGTGCGCCCGACGGTGGTGTCGAAGCCCGCGCTGACCTTGAGCGGACCATCGCCGAAGACCGCAGCCACGCCGAGCTCAGCCCAGGTCTGATCGGCGGTCTGGAGCACGAAGTTGGCGTTCGGGCCGGTGCCTTGCACGAAGTTCGCGCCGAGCAGCGTCGGACCGTTCTCGAACTCCCACACCATCTGGGCGTTGGCCACGATGTCGAACAGCTTGCCTTCCTTGTCGTAACCGAGCCCGAAGCGGGCCTGCGAGCTCTTGAAGTTCTCGCGCGAGATGGCGAGGCCGAGAGTTCCGCCGGCTTCCTGCACGGTCGACAGATCGACGCTGGCGTAGCGTGCCTCAAGGCCCGGCGAGATCGTGCCGATTCCGGTCTCGAGGTCAAAGGAGATGCCCAGCGCGCCCGAGACGATCAAATCGTCCGAGGACGAGCTGAGGGTCTGTGAGGCAGCGAGGAACTGCACCTGACGGGTGGTGTCGAGGCCCAGCGAGCCGATCGAGAACTGCCCATCGACCACCAGGCCGCCTTGGCCCTTGTGGCGCAGGTAGACCGAGCCAGCGTAGGTTTCGCTGCTCACCGCCTGGCCGAGCGGGGTGTCTGCATCGAGCGAGTTGTAATAGCCCGACACGCCGATCACGGTGGCATCGCTCGGGAAGTACTCCATGCCGCCGGCAATGTAGTAGCCGTTCATGTCGCTCGATGTCGTGTAGCCCGGAAGCGCTGCAATATCGCCGTCGATGAAACCGCCCGAAAGGAAGATGCCCACGTTGCTAGGCAGGTTCGCTTCGGTCATTTCGGTCTCTTCGCCGCCATCCTGCATCGCCATCAGCGCGCCGCCGAGCGGCTGGCTCATCGGCGAGAAGCTCATCTGCGCGAGCTCTAGCGGACGACCGGTGATGGCGACCTTGCCACCAGCGGTGTTCACGTCGGCCTCACGCATGCGGGTAGCGTTGAAGTTCTGGATCAGGTTGACCGACTGGCCCGCCAGCGAACGCACCGCCTGCTCGTTCACCGGCGCAAGGCCGTTGAAGGTGCTGCGGATGGTGTCGGTGTTGGCGAAGTCCAGCGCGTAGAAGCTCGACAGGGCACCGTTCGCACGGTTCTGGTCGAGCAGCTGGGCGTAGGCAGCCTGCACCGGGTTTCCGGCTTGAATCACCGTGGAGTAGCTCGCCGCACGGATCTGCATCAGCACCGCGTTCGGCTGGTAAGTGAACTGCTGGCTGAGGATCGGGGTGAGGTTACCCGGCGTGAAGGTGCCGGTGACCGCGCCCGTGGCGGAAAGGATGGTGAACTGACGACCGAGGCCATTGACCTGTCCGGCGATGCCTGTGCCCACCGAGACCACACCGCCAACGTTGGCCGCACCGAGCACCTCGAGGCGGTCAGAGCTGGTGCCCGACACGTCGATGTGGAGCATGCTCGCCGATGCGAGGATCACGTTACCCTTCACCGACAGCGTGCCGATCGTCCCGATCGTGCCGGGCGCGATGGTGCCGGCAATGCTGGTCAGGAACGGCGTGGTGACCCGGCCGGTGCCCTGCAGCAGGCCCGCGGCCAGCAGGAAGTCGCCGTCGGAGGCGAGAACGCCGTTGGTGGTAATCGTGCCGCCGCGCTGCGTGATGTCGATCAGCGTGTCCAGGCGGCCGTTGGCGGCGATGGTCAGGCCGGCCGAACCGGTCACGGTCAGGCGGTCGATCACCACGTTGCTGCTAAGAGTCGTGGTGCCGGCGTTGCTGAGCGTCACGTCGAAGTAACGCGGCAGCACACCGTTGAGACGGTTCCCGGGGGTATTGTTGGGCACGAAGTTGGTCGCACCCGGCAGGCCGTTGGCAATCGTCGCCGGCGGCAGCGGAGTCGCAACCTTCTGCGGCTCAAGCACGAAATTGCTGCCGCCGATGAGAGCCGAACCGGGCTGATTGGAAGCAACGCTGCTACCGTCGATCAGCGCGCTACCCGCGTTGTTGTTCAGGTCGGTGGCCGGCGAACCGTCGTTATTTGTGCCGATCGGACCGGGACCGGTCGTGATGGCTCCTGTGCGGAAGTCCACGCATTCGCTCGAAGTGGTGTTCTGGAAGCAGGCCTGGCCAAACTGGTTCGAGGTGCCGTCCTTCTCCTCGCCGGTCACGGACGGTACGCCGTTCACCAGCTGGCCATTGGCGCCAATGATGAAGTAGTTCGGGTCGGTCAGCGAAACCCAGCGACTCGCGTCTTCCCAGTTGCCGTTACCGGCGTTGGCGCCGACGTAGCGATAGGGGTTATTGGCCGCGATCCAGTCCCAATAGAGGTAGAGCGGCTGGTAGAAGCTGACCGTCCCGTAGCCGTTGGACGGCTGGCCGTTGAAGAAGCGCGTGTAGCCGCCCGAAAGCACGCCGATCACGAGCTGACGGCTGAAGGCCTGGTCGAGAATCAGCGGACCGCCGGAGTCGCCGCCGGCCGTCGTGCCTTCCCGCGGCAGTGCGTTGTCGCGGAAGGCGTTGAAGTCGAAGCGGCTCGCGGCCGCAGTGCCGCGGGCCGGATCATCGAAGTCGATGAAATAGACGTTCTGCGTCGGGCTGGAGCTGCCACCGAACAGGAAGGACTCGAAGTTGAACAGCGAGGTTACCGCGCCAAGCCAGTTTTCCGCAGTGCGCCGGCGGAAGTCGATCGCCTGAGTTCCGCTCGTTCCGGTGCCATTGCCGCCGTATCCCGCGAGAGTGACGTGGTAGCCGGTGCCGCTAGCGGCCGTGATCTGGCTCGGAGCGGTCAGCGGAGAGAACATCAGCGCCCAGGTCGGGATACCCTTTGCCGGGGTGTCAAGCGACGCGATTGCGACATCGCCATACAGGAAGCCGCGGGCTTCGGGCTCCAGCGAGAGCGGATTGTAAGCGACCGCGTTGACATTGTAGAATGCCTGCGCCGTGTTGGTCTGGAACCGTCCGGTGGCAGTCGGGCCGGAGCCCAAGAGCCAACGCACCAGTTCGTCGGTTTCGCCGGGGGCATTGGCGCGGGTGTTGGTCTCGAACCCGAAGGCGATCCCTACGCCGCCCGAGTTGGCGCCATAGGCCGTCGCTGCGCGGGTGTTGACGCAGTGCGCGGCAAACAGGACTGTGCGCGGGTTGATCAAGCTGCCCGTGCACAGGCCAACCCCGCCGTTGCCATTGTCGACGACCATCTGGGCGATGCCGGTGATGTTGACCGGATCGCGCGCTGTGGTGGACGTGCCGGGCAGGGCGATGAGGATGCTGGCGTCCGGCGCGGTCGGCGCGATCGGGGCCGCAATCGTAGTGGTGGCACCGAAGCCATGACGCTCCAGCGCAACATCGGCAGCGTTGATCAGGAAGCGGGCGTTCTGCGCCTGCTGTTCCGCGGCGTCTTCTTCCGACGTGTCCAGGGACGGACCGTCATTGACGCGCAGATCTTCGGCATGCGCCGCACCATTGCCCAGTACTAGGCCAAGCAAAGCCACACTCGTCATCAGCGCCGGGCGAAGCCCGCGAACATTCTTAACCATATACATAACCCCTATTGCGACCCGGGATGGACTCACACACCCCGCGCGAAGAGCAGCACCCTAATGGGCTAAAATGACAGGGCAAGAGGGGCAGAATATTTCGCCGGATCGTGGCTTTCATGCATCAGATGCGGGTGGGCGGGCCCTTGGGCAGGCAATTTGCTGCGTCGCGCACGAAAAAGGGCGGGAGGATCGCTCCTCCCGCCCCAAAGCGTATGACGCGGCGGGTGATTACATCGAGTAATACATGTCGAACTCGACCGCGCAGGGGGTGGTTTCGGTGCGGATCACCTCTTCCCACTTGAGCTCGGCATAGGACTCAATCTGGTCCTTGGTGAACACGTCGCCCTTCAACAGGAATTCGTGATCGGCGGCCAGCGAATCGAGCGCCTCACGCAGGGAACCGCACACGGTCGGCACTTCGGCGAGCTCCGCCGGCGGCAGATCGTAAAGGTTCTTGTCCATCGCCTCGCCCGGGTGGATCTTGTTCTCGATCCCGTCGAGCCCGGCCATCACCAGCGCCGAATAGCACAGGTACGGGTTGGCCATCGCATCGGGGAAACGGAATTCCACTCGCTTGGCCTTGTCGCCCGCACCGTAGGGAATACGGCACGAGGCCGACCGGTTGCGCGCCGAATAGGCCAGCAGCACCGGCGCTTCAAACCCCGGCACCAGCCGCTTGTAGCTGTTGGTGGTCGGGTTGGTGAAGGCATTCAGCGCCTTGGCATGCTTGATCACGCCGCCGATGAAATACAGGCACATGTCGGACAGCCCGGCATAGCCATTGCCAGCAAACAGTGGCTTGCCTGCTTCCCAGATCGAGATGTGGGTGTGCATGCCAGAGCCGTTGTCTCCCTTGATCGGCTTGGGCATGAACGTGGCCGATTTGCCATAGGCGTGGGCCACCTGCTGCACGACATACTTGTAGACCTGCATGCGGTCGGCGGTCTGCACCAGCGTGCCGAACGTCAGGCCGAGTTCGTGCTGCGCGGCGGCCACTTCGTGGTGATGCTTGTCGCAGGGCAGGCCCATTTCGATCATGGTCGACACCATCTCGCCGCGGATATCGACACAGGTGTCGATCGGGGCGACCGGGAAATAGCCGCCCTTAACGCCGGGGCGATGGCCCAGGTTGCCGCCGTCATAGTCCTTGTTGGTGTTGGTCGGCAGCTCGATATCGTCGATGCGGAAGCCGTTGCCGTCATAGCCGTCGTAATACTTCACATCGTCAAACAGGAAGAATTCCGCTTCCGGGCCGACATAGACCGTATCGCCTACGCCGCTGGAGATCACGTAGGCTTCGGCGCGCTTGGCGGTCGAGCGCGGATCGCGCGAATACAGCTCGCCGGTCGACGGCTCGACAATATCGCAGCAGATGATCAGCATCGGCGTCGCCGAGAACGGATCAATATAGACCGCGTCCAGATCGGGCTTGAGGATCATGTCGCTCTCGTTGATGGCCTTCCAGCCCGCGATCGACGAACCATCGAACATCAGTCCGTCTTCAAGCTCGTCCTCGCCCATCACGCTGGCGACCATAGTCAGGTGCTGCCACTTGCCCTTGGGGTCAGTGAAGCGCAGATCGACCCACTCGATTTCCTCGTCCTTGATCTTCTGCAGGACGTCTTTCACTTTCGACATTGGTGTTTGCCTCCGGATATTATGGCGGTGTGTTTTGGGCCGGCCCGCGCGTCAGGCAGGCAGGAGAGGGTGAGAAATCAGATCGCGTCGTCGTTGGTCTCGCCGGTGCGGATGCGCAGCGCACTTTCGATGGCTGT
This sequence comes from uncultured Alphaproteobacteria bacterium, assembly GCA_963765775.1. GTDB lineage: Bacteria > Pseudomonadota > Alphaproteobacteria > Sphingomonadales > Sphingomonadaceae > Erythrobacter. The sequence goes on along the minus strand of CAVXXQ010000003.1, from coordinate 391,685 downwards.
GACGAAGATCTTTCCGTCGCCGATCCGGCCAGTCTGCGCGGCTGCGGCAATCGCTTCCACGACGCGCTCGGCCTGATCGTCGGCGACGACCACCTCGAGCTTCACCTTGGGCAGGAAGTCGACGACATATTCGGCGCCGCGGTAGAGTTCGGTATGGCCCTTCTGACGCCCGAAGCCCTTGGCTTCGGTGACGGTGATGCCGGACACGCCGATTTCATGCAGCGCCTCCTTCACCTCGTCGAGCTTGAAGGGTTTGATGATCGCTTCGATCTTTTTCACGTCGTCCCCATCCGCGCTTGGCTGATTGCTGACCGATTCTTAACAAGAACCGTGCCAAGCCTCTTGGTGGTGGCTGCGAACGATCCTTGCCGCTTGAAGACTCAAGGGTGCGGATGTCTTTCGCCGATGGAGCGCGGTTAGCAAGATTATGGTGCACCGCGCAATGGTGCACAGCATCTGATCGGCGCTTGCCTAAATTTTAAGCAGGCTTGCGGATATTACAGATGCAACCCGGCGGTCTCAGGCAGGCCGCACATGATGTTGAGATTCTGGATCGCCGCCCCCGAGGCGCCCTTGCCGAGGTTGTCGAGTACCGCGACGAGCCGCGCCTGCGCGCCATCGGCACCGGAAAAGACGTGGAGGGTCAGCCCGTCCATCGGCGCGGCCGACTTCAGCAGCAAAAGCTCGGATGGGGCAGGGGTCAGCGGCGCGACGGTCACGACAGGGGAAGCGGCGTAAAAAGCCGCGAGCGCCGCGTGCAACGCCTCGCCTTGCGGCTGGCCCGGCAGGGCTGCCAGTGGCAACGGCACGTCGACCACCATTCCGCGGTGCGCAGGTATCACGCTCGGCGAGAACACCGGCAGGTAGGCGAGGCCCGCGTATTCCTGCATCTCGGGGAGGTGCTTGTGGCCCATGTTTAGACCATAGGCGCGGAAGGCGATGTCGGGGTTCTGCTCGAAGCGATCGATCAGCGCGTTGCCGCCGCCGGAATAGCCGCTCACTGCGTTAACGGTATAGGGCCAGTCGGCTGGCAGCAGCCCGGCGCGAACCAGCGGAGCGACCAGTGCAAGGAAGCCTGTGGGGTAGCACCCGGGGTTGCTCACAAATTGGGCAGATGCGATCGTTTCGCGCCCGATCAGCTCGGGAAACCCGTAGGTCCAGCCGTCCGCCACACGATGCGCGGAGGAGGCGTCGATGATGCGGGTGCCCGATCCTTGGGCAAGCTTCACCGCCTCCTTGGCAGCCTCGTCAGGCAAGCACAAAATTGCGACATCGGCGGCGTGGAGCGCGTCGCGGCGGGCACTTTCGTCCTTGCGCTGGGCATCGCCGAGCACCAGCAATTCGAACTCGGCTCGGCCTTCGAGACGCTCGCGGATTTCGAGGCCGGTGGTGCCTGCCGCACCGTCGATGAAAAGGCGGATTGCCACTGTCCTAGGCCCTCTGGGCTGCAAGTTCGCTCGCCCGGCACCAGCCGGAGGGGCCTTGCGGGCCGGGGCATCCCCACGCCCATTCGCCCGCCACGTCGAGCAGTTCGAAACGGCTTCCGGCGGGGAGCGTGATGAAGACCTCGGCATCGCCGCGCGGGTTTAGTCTGAGGCCAGCGCCCGCTTCACCAACGACGTGGACATGGGGGATCACGTAGTGCGCAGCCAGGTGCGTGCTGGCGAGCGCGATATGGGCAAGATCACCGCGCAGCGGCAGCGTGCCGGGCGCAGGCTTTTCGACCGGACCCTTGAGGCCCAGCACGCCTGACGGCACTGCGTAATCCGATACCTCGCGCGCCTCGCCGCTCATCTGCGTCCGTGTGCCTTCCGTGCCAGCGCCGCGCGTTCTCCCCAGAGCGCCGCGTGGCAGGGCCGTTAGCGGCAAGCGTGGCGCGGGGCAAGGTCAGGCCCTGTTTCTCAGGCGTAACGGGCGCGGATCGCATGCCATGACGCCCTGAGGCCAAGACCCCGTCCGCCCCGCGCGCGGCCCGGTTTGGGGGAGGGGTTCCAGGCGAAGGTGTCGAAATGCACCCAGTCGATCCCCTCACCGACGAAGCGGTCGAGGAACAGCCCGGCGACGCTTGCGCCTGCGAAGGGATTGGCGGCGGAGTTTGCCATATCGGCGACGTCGGAGGCGAGATATTCGCGGTAGGCCTCGGGCAGGGGGAGGCGCCAGGCGGCATCATCGTGGGCCTTGCCGGCGGCGAGAAAAGCGTCGGCGGTCTCGTCCCGGCGCGCCATCAGGGCGGGCAGATCAGGGCCGAGGGCGACCCTTGCTGCGCCTGTCAGCGTGGCAAAATCGACAATCAGATCAGGCGCTTCCTCTGACGCCCGGGTCAGCGCATCGCCGAGGATCAACCGCCCTTCGGCATCGGTATTGTCGATCTCGACCGTCAGGCCTTTCCTGCTTTTGAGGACATCGCCGGGGCGGAAAGCGCCGCCCGAAATGGCATTTTCCACTGCCGGAATAAGGAGATGGAGGCGCACCTTCAGCTTGCCGCCCATGATCAGCCCCGCCAGCGCCAGCGCATGGGCCGCGCCGCCCATGTCCTTCTTCATCAGCCGCATCCCGGCGCCCGGCTTGATGTTGAGGCCGCCGCTGTCGAAGCACACCCCTTTGCCGACCACCGCCAGCACCGGATGCGTAGGATTGCCCCAGGTCAAATGCATCAGCCGCGGCGCATGGTGCCGCGCGGCGGCGCGCCCGACGGCGTGGATCATCGGATAGTCCTGTTCGAGGCTATCGCCCCGCACCACGGCAAGCTCGGCCTTGTGCGCCTTGGCGAGGCGTTCGCATTCGGCTTCCAGAGCGGCTGGGCCCATGTCCTCAGGGGGCGAATTGACGAGATCGCGCACGAAACATTCCGCTTGTGCTTCAGCCACATAGCCTTCGATCTGCCCGACCTGTCCGGTGAGCAGGATGCGCGGGCCCTGGCTCTTGTCCTCGCTCTTGTAGCGGGTGAAGCGGTATTGCCCCGTGACCCAGCCGAACATTGCCGGGCCGGGGTCTCCTGAGGCGAGGCGGTAGACCCCCTCGGGAAGCTCCTCTGCTAGCTTGGCGAGACACCAGCTGGAAAGGTTTTCAGGGTTTGCTACCCCGCTGACAACAAAGAAGGAATCGCCTTCGGGAACGATGCCGAACTGGTACCCGCCGCCCTCGAATTTCTGCGCCACCAGCGCCGCGCGTTGGCCTGCGGTCAGCCCCTTGGCGAAGGCTTCGAAGCCGTCCTTGTTGACGAGATGGATGGCAACGGCGTCCTCGCCGCGGTCGGGGCGGATCAATGCTTTAGCTTCGCTCATCCCTGTTCCATAATCGCCGCCAGCCCGAAGTCACCAGCAGATTCGGCCACGGCCCGATCGGAGAACCCATGTTTCACGTGAAACACCGCAAAAACGCCGCGCAAGAGGGGGTCTGGAGGGGGGGTCTAAACCGGTCTAAAGCGGGTCTAGACCGCGCAAACAGGGGTCTGGCAGGGGTCTGTTTCGGCACGTCTTGCCTGTCTTTGGGCGTCCTGCTGCTCGCGGCGTGTTCCTCGCCCGAGGAGATCGCCCGCGACACCGGCGTCGCCGTGACCACTGCGGGCGCGCCTGCCGCGCCGACACCGCCTGCGCCGCCGACACCCGCGCCCGACCTGGTCGACTTCACCGACAACGCCGCGAAGGGCACCGGCGATAATGCGCCGTCCCGCGACTTCGGCTATCGCTGGCCCGCCGCCGTCTCGGCCGTGCCGGAACTCGTCGAGCGTTTCACCTCCGAGCGGGGCGAGCTGCTCGCCAGCCAGAAGGGCGAATGGGAAGACTCGCTCAAGGAATTCGCCGGGCAGGACTGCTTCTCATGCGTCAACCGCGACTTCCAGAAGACCTGGGAAGTGGTCGCCGACCTGCCCCGTTTCCTCTCGCTGTCCGCCGATTTCTATGAATATTCGGGCGGCGCGCACGGCAACAACGCCACCGAAGCGCTGGTCTGGGACCGCGAGACCAAGTCCGCCTTCGATCCCAAGACGATGTTCCGCTCCGACGTCGCCCTGCAGGATGCACTCGGGACGGCGTGGTGCAAGGCGCTGAAGACCAGACGCGCCGCGCGCCTCGGCCCCAACTACACCGACGACGGCTTCTTCCAGTGCCCGCCGGTCAGCGACCTGACTGTGCTGGTCGGCTCGTCGAACAAGCAGAGCTTCGACCGCATTGGTCTGATCGCCGATCCCTATGTGGCGGGCTCCTATGCGGAAGGTGCCTACGACGTGACGCTGCTCGTCACTCCCAAGGTGCTCGCCGCCCTGAAACCCGAATACAAGGCGGCTTTCGCGCTCGGAAAGTAGCATTTTGCGCGCAGGCTCGCTATGTAGCCGCCATGCACGATTATCAGGTCATCGACGGCACCGAGGCCGTCCTTCGCGACGGCACGATCAAGCTCCACGGACCCGAAGGGTTCGAGGGGATGCGGAAGGCCGGAAAGCTCGCCGCCGAAATCCTCGACGCGCTTGCCGATATGGTGAAGCCGGGGGTGACCACCGGCGCGCTTGACGATGCAGTGCGCGGTATGATCCTCGATGCAGGCGCGGTGCCCGCGACGTTGGGTTACCGCGGCTATGCGCACTCAAGCTGCATCTCGATCAACCACGTGATCTGCCACGGCATTCCGGGCGACAAGCCGCTGAAGGATGGCGACATCCTCAACATCGACGTCACTCCGCTGGTCGACGGCTGGCACGGCGATACCAGCCGGATGTTCTACGCGGGCGAGCCTTCGCTGAAGGCGCGCAAGCTGGTCGAAGTGACCTATGAATGCCTGATGCTCGGCATCGCCGCCGCCCAGCCGGGTGCGCGCTTGGGTGACATTGGCGCGGCCATCGAAGCCCATGCCAGCCAGTTCCGCTATGGCATTGTCCGCGAGTTCTGCGGGCATGGTCTGGGCCGCCTGTTCCACGACGCCCCCGAGGTGGTCCACGCCGGACGCGCGGGCACCGGGCCGGAGCTGCGACCGGGGATGTTCTTCACCATCGAGCCGATGATCAACCTCGGCAAGCCCTGGGCCAAGGTGCTGGGCGACGGCTGGACGGCGGTGACGCGCGACAAGTCGCTCTCGGCGCAGTTCGAGCATTCGATCGCGATCACTGAAACGGGCAACGAGATTTTCACCAAGAGCGAGACCGGGCGGGATTTCCCGCCTTATTCCTAGGCGCCCCGTCCCGGATTCCTAGGCGCCCCGTCCCGGGCTTGACCCGGGACCCAGCTTCTTCAAGCCAGCAGCCGATCAAACAGGTCTTCCCACTCCGGATTGGCCTTCTCGATCAGCGCAATCTTCCAATTGCGGTGCCAGCGTTTGAGGCGCCGTTCGTGATGCTTCGTGTCGACAATTGTGGGCAGGAATTCCGCCCAGACGAGCCGTGTCAGCCCATGCTCGGCGCAGAATTCCGATCCTTCTCCGACGCGGTGCAGGCTGATCCGAGCGGCGAGGTCGGTGGTTGAACCGACGTAGAGCGTGCCGCGATAACGGTTGGTCATGATGTAGACCCATCCGCCTCGGGTTTCTCTTTCCATTGCAAGAACAAAGAACAAGCTGGGTCCCGGGTCAAGCCCGGGACGGGGGAAATGGACAAAGGTCAACACTACCCCGTCCCGGGCTTGACCCGGGACCCAGCTCCTTAGGCCTCACAAAAACAACACCGCCAGCACGGCGCTCATCACCACCACAAGCCCGACCGAAAACCCCAGCATCACCAGCACCGGCTTCGTCACCCTTCCGTGCACCGCCCAATCATACCCGCAAGCGATCAGGATCGTGATCGGCGGCTGGACGGCGATGGCGAGCGGGTCGGGCAGGCCCAGCACCTGCACCACGCGGGCATAGGCGGGGGTCATCAGCGCCAGTGTCGCGATCAGCATCGCTTGGCGGTGCGCGGCGATGTCGCGGTGGCGGGCGAAGTGCAGCGCGGCAAAGTAGAGCGGGATGAAGGTCGCAAACGCCGCGAGGTTCACCACCGTCACCTCGGGGCGGCCGAGCTCCAGCCCGATGCGCCACGAGATTACCCCGCCGCTCGCCAGCATTGCGCCGACCAGCGCAATCGAGGCGCGGCCCGTGGCGCGGTGGCGGTTGAGCTTGAGGCGCGCGGCGTCGAAGCTCTGGCTCGCCAGCAGGCCCAGCCACAGCACCATGCTCAAGGCGTGGAACACCACGATCGGCGTATAGCGCGCCTGCACCTGCGGGTGGGCGAAGGCCTTCAATGCGAAGGCGAACAGCGTGAAGGCGAGCAGCCCTAGCGCGATCTTGCCCATCAATGTGTTCGCGCGGGTGTGGCTCTCAGGCGCGCGCATCAATTCTCCCTTGCCGCCCGGATCGCGGCTCCGGCGGCAAACGGAGCGATTGCCACCAGCGCGAGGCTTATGGCTGCAACGAAGACGAGGCTGATGTGATCCTGACGCGCGAGCGCGCCGGCGCCGAAAATCAGGATCGGGAGGGCGAGGGGGATTAGCAGCAGCCCCGAAAGCGCCGCGCCCGCGCGCAAGCTGGCGGTGAGGGCCGCGATCATCAACCCGATTGCGGCCAGCCCCGGCGTGCCTGCGAGCAACCCGAGCAGCAGCAGGCGGAAGGTCTCGCCCTCGATCTTGAGCAGCGCGGCCGCGGGGAAAGTCGCCAGCAACAGCGGCGGGCCGAAGCTCAGCCAGTGGGCGATCAGGCGCACCGCCATCATCGCTTCTTCTGCCATGCCGCGCAGGCGCAATTGCTCGAAGAACCCGAGTTCGATGTCGCGGGCGACCAGCTTCTCCAGCGGCAGGATCGCCGCGAGCAGAGCCGCGATCCACACCACGCCGCCGCCGGTCTTGAGCATCAGATTGGCGTCCGGCCCGACTGCGAAGGGGAAGAGCATGGCGACCGCGATGAAGAACACCACGGGAAGCGCCGCGCCGCTGCCGGTGAAGGGGAAGAACCGCGCCAGATCGCGGCGGAGCAGGGCGAGGATCATGCCTCTTCCTCCGCATCAGCAGGCGCGAAGTCCTCGATGGCGAAGCTCGTCATGCCCGGCACATCCAGCGGCTGGTGCGAGGCTATCAGCGCGATGCCGCCGCCTTGGCAATGCTCGCGCACCAAGGTGCTGACGAGGCCCTGCGAGGCGGTGTCGAGGCCCGAAAGCGGCTCGTCCAGCAGCCAGATCGGTGCTTGCTGCCCCAGCACCCGCGCCAGCGCCGCGCGCTTTTTCTGGCCTGTCGAAAGGTAGCGCACCGGCACCTCAAGCAGATTGCCAAGGCCCATCCGGTCGCAGCAGCTTTCCAGCGCGAGGTCGCCGACGCGGTCGATCTGCGCCCAGAAGGCCAGCGCGCGGCCCAGCGGCAGGTCGGGGTCGAGCCCGCCGCGTTCATCGAGCAGCGCCAGCGCGCCCTCGTGGCGGACGTCTCCCGCATAGGGCGTCGTCAGGCCCGCCACCGCGCGGATCAGCGTCGTCTTGCCCGCCCCGTTCGCACCGGTCACATGGCACGCCGCCCCGGCCTCGAGCCTGAACGACAAGCGCCGGAACAACAGCCGCTCGCCCCGTCGGCAGGCGAGGTTTTCGGCGGTCAGCGAAGGCGGGGAGGCTTGCATTACCTCTGAGCGTTAGGGAAAAGCCGATGCGCAAACAAGCGACGCCTTTTTACAGGAAGTACCAAGATGTCCGTTCCCGAACTCACCCCTGAAGAAATCACCGCGCTCCTTGCCGCCCATCCCGATTGGGCATCGGCGCGCGATGGCAAAGCGATCACGCGGACGTTCCAGTTCAAGGATTTTTCGCAGGCCTGGGGCTTCATGAGCCGCGTGGCGTTGCTGGCCGAGACGCAGGATCACCACCCCGAATGGTTCAACGTCTACAACCGCGTCGAGGTGACGCTGACCACCCATGACGCTGGGGAGAGCGGCGGGCTGTCGGCGCGCGATGCCAAGATGGCGGCAGCGATAGACGGGCTGGCGTGACCCGCATCGTCCTCCTCGCCGCGCTGGCGCTGGTCGCTGCGCCCGCATCCGCGCAGGAGCCGCCGCAACAGGGGCGCATCTGGAAAGGGACGCTTGGCGAGGCGGCGATCACCGCCTGCTTTGCGGAGGAGTCGGCCTATGACGGGGCCTACTACGTCGATAGCGTGCTTGAGCCGATCAGGCTCGCGCAGGTCGAGGGCAGCGATCCCCCGGCCATCACCGAGATGCGCGGCTATGACGATGCGACCGGTGCGACATGGACGCTGCAAAGCGGCGAGGGCAACATTGCGGGCGAGCGAAGCAAGGGTGAGGAGACCCTGCCGATCCGCCTCACTGCGTCCCCCGTCCAGCTCCCCGAATATGGCTCGGCCTGCGAGACCGCAGCCTTCCTCGATCCCTTGCTGGTCGGGGGCGAAACCAGCTCCAAGCGCGATAGCTTCGACGGCACGGCCTACACCGTACTCACCTACCAAGGCCCCAAGCGCGCCGGGATCGAGGACTACGCCGTCTCCTCCTTCGCGCTCGACCCTGTGCGCCCCGGCGACGCGGCGATCAACCGCGCGTTGGCCGAGGCGCTGCCCGATGGCACGGCGAGCCACATTATGGGGCAATGCGTCGGTATGAGCCTGCCGGGCGGCATCGGCGGCTACATGGAAGAGGCTTGGGCACCGACGATGATCACCGCGCGATGGCTCGGCATCCGGCGCTCTGGCAGCAGCTATTGCGGCGGGGCGCATCCCAACCATTCGATCACGCTTGCCGTATATGACCGCGCCAGCGGCGCAGAGGTCGATCCGTCGGCGTGGTTCAAACCCGGCGCGCTCGAATTCTATGACTTCGAAAGCGACATCAGCCCCAAGCCTGCAAAGCGGCCCGTCGCCGGAATGTCTGCGGCGCTCGCAAAGGCCCTGCGGGCGCATTGGCCCGCGCGCGAGGACGAGGACGAATGCGGCCTGCCCGAAGATCTCGGCGGCTTCAGCTGGGACATCGGCCTGACCCGCGAAGGCCCGGTGTTCGTCCCGCAATTGCCGCACGTGATGTTCGCCTGCACCGAGGAAGTGGCGATCCCGTGGAAGGCGGTTCGCCCGTTGCTGTCGGACGAGGGCAGGGCGGTGATGGCCAGCCTCAAGTAAGAACCCGTTCGGGCTGAGCTTGTCGAAGCCCTGCTTTTCTTCGGACAACGATCCCAAAGAAAAAACGGCCCTTCGACAGGCTCAGGGCGAACGGAGTTTCGGACGTTGGTACTTACCTCCCGAGCGGCCCCGAACTCGCGCGCAATTGCTTGCGCACCTTGCCCGGCATCCAGCGCTTGGCAAACGCCATCCGCTTCGACGTCGCGCCCACGAAATAGTCGAGCTTGGTGCCGTGCACCGCGTCCCAGATGGCCTGCGCGACGTTTTCGACCGGAGTGATCTCCAGCCCGGCGGCCTTCACCCGGTCGCGGATCTGTTCGTTGGACTTGCGGTTGCCGGTGCCGTTCAGCAGCGGGGTCTCGATGAAGGAAGGGCACACCGAGGCGACCGTGATGTGATCGCCCGCCCATTCGGCATCGAGGCTTTCCGAAACCGCGCGCACCCCGAACTTGGTGGCACAATAGACGCTCATCCCGGCCGATCCCGCAATGCCCGCCGCGCTCGCGATGTTGACGAGGGCGGAGCCGGGCGCGGCTGCCTTCAGATAGGCATAGACCGCCTGCGCGCCGTAGAGCACGCCCTTCAGATTGATATCGAGGCAGCGGTCGATTTCCTCAGGCTCAAGCTCCGACAGCGATCCGCCCGTGCCGATCCCGGCATTGTTGACCAGCGCGTCGATCCGGCCCCCGGCCGCAGCCGCGAAGGCGGTGAGAGTTGCGTCCCAGCCCGCCCGGTCGCGCACGTCGAGCTTGCCCGACCACTTGGCCTCGCCCGCGATCCCGGCCAGCGTTTCGGCCATCCCGGCCTCGTTGATGTCGGCGACGCCCACGAACCAGCCCTTGGCCGCAAAGTGCAACGCGGCGGCGCGCCCGATGCCCGAGCCGCCGCCGGTGATGAAGATGCTGCGCTGTGTTGGCATGGTAGTCCCTCTCCCGATTGCGATTTGCAACCTGTCTAGAGCGGACTGACACGCTTGTCAGCAGGCGCCTTCGCCAAGTTCACAGCGCAGGACTGGCCTGCCTCGAGCGGCGGGTTTTAGGTCGGTCCGAACGACGGCCAGGTTCTGAGCCCAGGCGTTACTGCCGCAATTCATAGCTCTGGCGCATCAGGAACGGTTCGCCCGCGACGCGCGTCTGCTTGGTGATCCGCAACCGGTTGCCATCGCGGGTAAGGATCTTGCGCGCGATCACGGTGCGGCCGTTTTCGAGACTCTCGCCTTCGAGCACGATGGTGATCGAGGCCCCATCGCCCGAGGTACGCGATTCCACCACGCGCCATGGATCCGGAGCATTGCTGCCGCTGGTGATGGTGAGCATTTGGCCCGTCGCATCGAACGCCCACGTCTCGGATGACCGCACCGTCTTGCCCGGCCCATCGTCGAACGTCCACGCCAGCACCTGCCCGTTACTTTGCATCAGGGCGGGCAGGGTTTCGCGGCTGTCATCACTGTAATCGCGGTATTCGAGCGTGCCGGTCCAATCGCCCGCCAGCACCTTGGCGGTCACCGCTGCGGTATCGGTGTTAGCGGTCAGCAGACCCTGCGCCACTCCAACCGTGCGGTCGCGCCCGGCCTCGAAATCGGCCAGAGTCGGCACGACCAACTGATCGACAGCGACGCCCTTGCCCGGATCAAAGCTGGCGATCGCGGTGCGGTTCCAGGCTTCGGGGATGCGCACTTTCAGGCCGCTGGCAGGAAGTTTGAGGAGGAAGAGGCTCCCTGCCGTCGGTCCTTCGGCGCTGCCGGCGCTATCTTCTCCGATCACGGTTGCGCCAGCTCTTTCCTTCAATTGTGCGATGGTGCGGGTCGCGCCCGAGCCATTGCGCGGCCCGCTCAGGATGGTGAGGCGTCCGTCAAAGCCAAACGCGCCAATCGGCTGCTGCTCCAGCGTCGTATCCCCATCGCTCAGCGTAGCGCCGCGCTGCACCGGGATACGGTCGAACCAGCCATCCTTGGTCTGGGTGAAGGCCGACATCGGCGGGTTGAACCGCGCCTCACGGTCGCCCCAGGTCTCAAAATATTGCGGCAGATCGCCGTACCGCACCGCCTTCAACCGCAGCGGTTTGGTCCAGGTGAAGGGCGTATCGATCAGATAGCGTCCCAGCGCGACCGATACATCCTCCGAACCACCGCCATTCTTGCGCAGGTCGAGGATCAGGTGCTCGGTCCCGGCCTCTTCCATCGCAGCAAAGAACCCGCTCAGAAACGCCGTGGCTTGCACCGGGTTGCGGTAGTTGACGAAGGTATCGATGCCCAGCCGCGCCGTCTTGCCGTTCATCCGCCAGCTGACGCTATTGTAGAATTCGCCGCGATATTTCGCACCCGGCGCGGTAAGGGTAGTCCACTGCGCAAACTTGATCGGCTGGAGCGTCGCGGTGGTGGCCGTCTTACTATCAACCGGCTTCCATTCCACCTGCCAGCTATCGGGAAAGCCGAAAAGCGCGGGATAATTCTCGTTGAAATCATCGCCCATCAGGTCGCTGTCATCGGCCAGTTTGGCGGCAATCGCGTGATCGGTGGTGCCGTCATAGGACACCAGCGGCGCAAGCTTGAGCAGCAGCGCGGGCACCGCCATGCCATTGATGCTGACGAGCTCGCTACCCACCGGCGGGGCGCCTGCCTGCCCATCGTTCGACACCACGATCATCCGCCCTTCGATCAGCTGGAACCGCAGCGGCAGGTGAGTGGGATTGTTGGTGCGGAACGCCGTCAGTTCGTCCGACATTTCTGCCTTGGTGTGATCGCAGTGGATCGCTGCGAGCAGGCGCGCGACTTCGGCGTGCAGCGCAAGGTCGGTGATCGGCGCGGCGGCGGCGGCTTCCAGCTGCGCAAACGCCGCATCGATCTCGGCCTTGGCGCTGTAGCGGTAAAGCCCGGGGTGCACCGTTTCCAGCGCGCGGCGTAGCAGGGCAACGTCGCGGGCGGCTTCCTCGGCGCTCAGCAGGCGCGGGGCGTAACGCGGTGCGGCCGGCGTAGCGGCGGCGGCAGGCTCGGCAGCAGCGGCGCTCAGGGGTGGCGGCAAAGTGAACAGGGCGGCGGCGGCGGCGAGATAAAGGCTTTTCATCGGGATCGCTCCATTGGTCGGTAACGCAATCTCCTCTGCCCAAAGCGGCGGGTGCGCGCGCCTCAATGGTCAGATTGCCGGCAATTTTTGTGATTTGAGCCGCCACTGGCTGGGGCTCATCCCGGCGAGATCGAGAAAGGCGCGATTGAAACTGGCCTTGGAATTGAACCCGACCTCGAACGCGAGGGTCAGCAGATCGCGCGCCTCGCCCGGCAAGGCGAGCAGGCGCTGCAATTCGGCCACCCGGCGGCGGTTGATGATCGTGTTGAAGTTCTCGCCCGCCGCTGCCCTCAGCCCGCGCGACAGGTAGGTGGTGTTGGTGCCGAAGTGTCGCGCCAGCCCGGCCAGCGTCAATGCGGGATCGCGCCACAATTCATCGTCGTCGATTTGTGCCAACCACGCCCTGCCTTGCGCGGCCCAGTCACGGGTGGGGAGCGAAGGTTCGGCAGGCTCGGGCGGAGCAGCGCTGGTGACTTGCGGAAACAGGGTTTCCGAATGCCGCCACCCGCCGATTCCGAGATACAGCACCAGCACCGAAAACCCGACATAGAGCGGGAACTGATCGAAATAATCGCGCGCCGGATCGGCCCATTTGGCGATCACGAACCCCGCCCAGATCAGGGCGATCAGCGCCAGCGCGGCGAGGAAATTGCGGATCCAGGTCGGCTCAAAATCCACCCCGTCGGTGCGGTTTTCGCTCAGCCACACCCGGTAGGCGCGATAGCGGTGATAGGCTGCCGCGCTGTAGGCGGCGATGCTCACCAGCGCGGTGATATCGAACGCCGGGTCGATGATCGGCGCGTGGGCGATGGTGTTCCACCAGTCCTTGGTCGGCAAGGGGAACGGGAACACCGCCGCATAGGCGAGGAACTGCACGGCCACCGGCACGAAATGCGGCCACACCCGCGCCGGCGGCGTGCCGATCAACGTGGCGGTATAGAGAAACAGCAACGGGCCGAACGCCAGCGTATAAGACACCGGCGCAAAGCTGAGCCACGGCCACACCGCGTAAACCCCGGCATAGCCGATGATGTAGGGTGTCATCAGTATCGCCACCGCGACGATCAGCAATGCCAGCCAGCGGTTCGCCGCAGGGTTGACCCGTCCACGCCAAAGCAGTGCCGCCAGCAGCAAGCCCTGCACCGCGCAAATCAACAGCGTGATGCTCATCGGCCCGAACGAAATCATCGGAGCAGCTATGCCTCAGCGTGCGCGATTATGAAACGCGGATGTTGAAGAACTGCTCAAACAGCAATCGGATGCGTTTCCGGCAGTGATGGGGTCATTTGCCGTCCTGCGGCTTTTGGCCCGCAAATGGGGATACCGGACGCAGCCTCAAACCCGTTCACAGCGCCGGATTGGCGTAGAAGTGCCATGTGAAGATCGCCATGCTCCCGCGCTGCGGCGACCACGGTTCGGCCAGCGCGCGGGTGGCCTTTTCGGACGGGCGCTCCTCCAGGCCCAGCACCCGCTTCACGCCCTCTTGCACGGCAAGGTCACCGGCGGGCCAGATGTCGGGGCGGCCTTCGGCGAACAGCAGATAGATCTCCGCCGACCAGCGCCCGATGCCCTTGATCCGGGTAAGCAGCTCGATCGCTTCCTCGTCATCCGCCGGAAGCCCAGCGAAATCGAGTTCGCCCGCCGCCATCAGCTCGCAAAGGCTGCGCGCATAGCCCTGCTTCTGGCGGGATAGCCCGCAGGCGCGCAAGGCATCGTAATCCCGCTCCAGCAGGCAGGCAGGCGTGAAATCCGCGCCCAGTTCCGCCTCAAGCTTGGCCCACACCGATGCCGCCGACGCGACCGAGACCTGCTGGCCGACGATGGTGCGCAGCAGCGTCTTGTAGCCGGGATCGCGGACGCGCGCAGCGGGATAGCCGACCCGCCCCAGCGCCGCCGCCACCTCCGGCTCGCGCGCGGCGAGGGCATCGAGGTCTTCGCGCAATTTTTCCGCCGTCAGACCCACTGCCACTTTCCTCATCTTGCCTTGCGCCCGCGAGTGGCTTAGCAGCCTCGGCGCACCCTCACAGCGCATGTTCTTGCGCCCAATAGCCGAAAAGGAAATCCGATCCATGCCCAGACTGGTCGTCACCAACCGCGAAGGCACCACCAGCGAGATCACCGTCGAAGACGGCCTGACCGTGATGGAAGCGATCCGCGACAATGGCTTCGACGAACTGCTGGCGCTGTGCGGCGGGTGCTGCTCGTGCGCGACCTGCCACATCGTGGTCGACCCGGCGTTTGCGGATAAGCTGCCGAAGATGAGCGAAGACGAGGACGACCTGCTCGAATCCTCCGACCACCGCGCGCCGACGTCGCGTCTGTCGTGCCAGGTTCCCTTCACCGCCGAGCTTGACGGGCTGCACGTCACGATCGCTCCGGAAGATTGATTTCAGGCGGGGCGAGGGGGCAGTCCAGTGGACGCTGACCTCGCCCGTTTCCTGCGCGACGAGTTGGGCCTCGCGCCCGAGGGTACGTCTGCCGGTCCGTGGACCGTGCGCGGCCCGGTGTGGCTGTGGCAGGGCGAGAACGGCCAGCCCGCCAAGGCCGCATGGTATTTCCTCACCATCGACGGCGAGACCGCGCAGGCGATCCGCGCCAATGCAGTGAACGCCGCCGCGTGGGGATCGGTCTATGTCGAGGCGACCATCGGCGGGACGACGTGGCGCACCTCGCTGTTCCCCTCCAAAGCGGTCGGCGGCTGGCTGCTGCCTTTGAAGGCCGCGGTGAGGAAGGCCGAGAAGCTGGCCGAGGGCACGGCGGTCGAGGCGGTGCTGACGCTGCCAACCTGAGGCAGGGACTTCGACATTGCCCCGCGCGGCCTCAGCGCCTAATTCAGTCTCATGAACATCACCAAGCCCTTTGGCGACACGCTCGCGCTTATCGGCAATACGCCTCTCGTCCACCTCGCCGGCCCCTCTGCGGCAGCCGGATGCGACATCTGGGGCAAGTGCGAATTCGCCAACCCCGGCTCCTCGGTGAAGGACCGCGCGGCGCTATGGATCATCCGCGATGCCGAGGCGCGCGGCGAGATCAAGCCCGGCGGCACGGTGGTCGAGGGGACGGCGGGCAACACCGGGATCGGCATCGCGCTGGTCGCCAACGCACGCGGCTACAAGACGATCATCGTCATGCCTGACAACCAGTCCAAGGAGAAGATGGACACGCTGCGGGCGCTGGGCGCAGAGCTGGTGCTGGTGCCGCCGACCAAGTTCTCCGACGCAGGGCATTTCGTCCACACCTCGCGCCGCCTCGCGGAAGAAACGCCCGGCGCTGTGTGGGCCAACCAGTTCGACAACATCGCCAACCGCCGCGCACATATCGAGGGCACCGCGCCTGAAATCTGGGAACAGACCGGCGGCCGGATCGACGGCTTCACCTGCGCAGCGGGTACCGGCGGGACGATCGCGGGCGTGGGCCTCGGCCTCAAGGCCTTCGATGAGAACGTCCGCATCGCGCTCACCGACCCGCACGGTGCGGCACTGTATAATTACTACGCCCACGGCGAGTTGAAGGCCGAAGGGTCTTCTGTCGCCGAAGGGATCGGGCAGGGGCGCATCACCGCCAACCTGGACGGCGCGCCGATCGACACGCAGTTCCGCATCTCGGACGAGGAAGGCATGGTCTGGGTCGAGCGGCTGCTGAAGGACGAAGGCCTGTGCCTTGGCCTGTCCTCGGGGATCAACGTCGCGGGTGCGGTGGCGCTGGGCCGGGAATTGGTCGCCGAAGGGCGGGACAAGCCGCAGGTGGTCACCATCTTGTGCGACACGGGCTTCCGTTACCTCTCGACGCTCTACAATGCCGAATGGCTCGCGGCGAAAGGCCTGCCGGTGTTCGACTGGCTCGCGCGGACGCCGTCTGCTGCGGTGGGAGCGGCGGCATGAGCCGGCTGTCGCTGCGCGAGCGGATGCTCAGGATGAACCAGCGCAGCCTGTTCGGCTCCGCGAGCGCTCGCGCCACCACTGCGCCCGAAATCGCCGAAGAAGTTCGTTCCGCCGCCACCTCGGCGCGGGGCGAGGCGGTGCAGCGTTTGCAGGTCGGGTTGTCCGGGATCGTTGCGATGGTGCTGCTGGTGGGGCTTGCCAGCATCATCGGCGGGCAGGCGGACAAGAACGATCTGCTCGCCGTGCCCGAGGCCGCACCGACCACGGAGCCGGGCGCACCTGCGGCGCAGGCCAATCCGCTGGCGGATGCGGGCGTGGTGCCAGACATCGCCTCCGAGCCGAGCCCCTCACCGGAGGCCAAGACGCTTGACCTGCCCTCGCAGGGCGGGGCTGCGGGCAATGTCGCTCCTTCGCAATAGCCTGATCGCCGCCGCATTGCTGACGCTGGCGGCGTGCCACAGCGCGCCGGGCGATGCGCTGGGCGATGCCCCGGACGCAGATGCAGCGCCCGAGGTGAAGATTGGCCTGATGACCAGCCTGCCGCTCTATTGGCCGCTCGGCGTCGACATGACCGCGATCGCGGATGGCAGCGCCGAGGTGCCGTGGCAGCGCGCGGCGCTGTCGGGCGACTATGTGATCGAGCCGCTCGACACGCTCTCGCCCATTCCCGCGCTGTCCCCGGATGCGCCGGACACCGACCCGCTGAAGGGCCTCACCCGCCTTGCGGTGATCCAGCCGCGCGGGCTTTCGCCTGCCGACAATGTCGCGCTCGACGACTGGGTGCGGGCCGGCGGGCACCTGCTGCTGGTGCTCGATCCGATGCTGACGGGGGAGTACGACCTGCCACTCGGCGATCCGCGCCGCCCGGTCGAAACCGCGCTTATCCCGCCGGTGGTGGCCCGCTGGGGCATGAAGATCAGCATGGTATTTCATGAAACGGCGGACGCCGCTTACAGCACAGAAATCATGCCGGGCGGGGCGAGAGTACCGCTGGACTGGCCCGGTGACATCGACTTGCTCCCCGGAGCCGAAAAAAGCTGTGTCCAGCCCGCAGGCGCGATTGCCATCTGCCAAGTGGGCAAAGGCCGCGTGACGCTGATCGCCGATGCCGCGCTGTTCGAGCACGCCGAACTTGCCGGTGAGGGCGGCGCTGCGTTGCGAAGCGTAGTCCGCGCTGCGCTCCAATAGGCACTCTTGGGGAAATCGCGGGACAGGGGACTCGGTCGCCCCCGAGTCCCTCGGGAAATCACGGGAAACAGGCCGCAAACTTGTCGATTCAGCAGCGATTCATCGTGTGTATCGGCAAAGTGAATGTCCTAGGGATTGCTGTAATCTATAAGTAAATCAGATTATTACCAAGTTTTCCCGCAAAATCCCCGAAAAATCCCTTCCATCCCCGTGGCTTCCCCGATATGACCATGGTCCATCAGACATGCACCTAATGTCTCGCGTCCGGTCGGTGGGGCTGGCGCATCCGATCGCACGCGTGCGGCCGGGGCAGAGAAGGCGTGTCCGGGGGATTTCGAGCGGGTCATTTGTCGCGGAGCGCCGTCAGGGAGTGCCGCGAGGGGAAGAGGGGGTTGCAGGCACGTGTCTGCTTTTGGAGGATATAGTGGACAGGCCTTCTCGCCCGCGGGCGACAAGGGTCGCTTTGTCCTGCCTCCTGCCTTCCGCAAGGCCGTGAAGGACAGCTCGGACGGCCGCATCCTGTGCCTCGCCGCTCACGACCGCTTCGATTGCCTCGTCGGCTTCGGCCTGTCGCGCACCGAAAAGCTCGACGCCCAGCTCGAGCGTGAGGAAGAGCGCGCCATCCGCCTCGGCCAGCCCGATTTCGACCGCGAAGTGCGCGCTCAGCAGCTCTTCGGTTTCGAGCAACTCCCCTTCGACGAAAGCGGGCGCTTCGTCATGCCCGAACACCTGCGCGACCTCGGCAAGGTGGGCGACGGCCTGTATTTCCAGGGCGCGGGCGATTTCTTCTTCATCTGGAACCCCGCGCAGCTCGCGCTGATGGGCGCAGAGTGGAAGGGCGCGCAGGCCAGCTGCGCCAAGCTCGTCGCCGCTGCCAAGAAGGGGGCTGCGGAATGACCCAGATCGCCCCGCACATCCCCGTGCTGCTCGATGAAGTGGTCGCCGCGCTCGCCCCGCGTCCCGGCATGACCATCATCGACGCGACCTTTGGCGCAGGCGGGTACACCACCGCGCTGCTCGAAGCGGGCGCGAGCATCCACGCCTTCGACCGCGATCCTGACGCCGTGGTTGCCGGACAGGCGCTGGTGGCACGCTTCGATGGCCGCCTCGCGCTCCACCCCGCGCGCTTCTCCGCCATGCGCGATGAACTCGCCGCAATCGGCGTGGCGCAGGTCGATGCGGTGGTGATGGACATCGGCGTGTCCTCGATGCAGCTCGACCAGGGTGAGCGCGGCTTTGCCTTCATGCACAACGGCCCGCTCGACATGCGCATGAGCAGGGATGGCGAAAGCGCCGCCGACTTCCTCAACACCGCCGAGGAGGACGCCATCGCCGACGTGCTGTACCTCTACGGCGAGGAACGCCAGTCGCGCCGCGTTGCCCGCGCCATCGTCGCCGCGCGCCCGCTGACGACCACCGGCGAGCTGGCCCGCGTGGTGCGCCGCGCGCTGGGCCACAAACCGCACGACAAGAAGGACCCGGCGACCCGCACCTTCCAGGCGGTGCGCATCCACATCAACGACGAGCTGGGCGAGCTAGAGGCGGGCCTTGCCGCTGCCGAGGCGCTGCTGGTGCCAGGCGGGGTGCTGGCGGTGGTGAGCTTCCACAGCTTGGAAGACCGCATCGTCAAGCAGTTCCTGCGCACCGCCAGCGGCGCGGGGCGCTCGGTCTCGCGCCACCTACCCGGGGAAATCCCCGGGCCTGCGCCCACCTTCGCGCAAGTCTCCAAGGCTATACGTCCCACAGAAGCCGAGATTGCGCGCAACCCCCGCGCGCGTTCGTCGACCTTGCGCCACGCCGTCCGCACCATCGCACCTTCAAGGAGCCTCGCCGCATGATGAACAGCTCACAAGCCCGTTCGCTGGGTTGGGCCGCCGTGCTGGCGATCTGCCTCGCGGTCGTCACGGCGCTCAGCTTCAAGGTTCACGCGGTCAAGAGCGAGGTGCTGCTCGCCGAGCGTCAGCTGATTTCGCTGGAACGCGAGAAGCTGCTGCTCGAAACCGAGTTCGAAACGCGCGCCAGCCAGCGCCAGCTTGCCGAATGGAACCAGGTCGAGTTCGGCTATGGTGCGCCGCGTTCGGGGCAGTTCCTCGATGGGGAGCGCCAGCTGGCGAGCCTCGGCGAAGCGCGCGGCCCCGATGCACCCAACCCGATCCGCCTCGCCCGCGCCGATGTCGGCGAAGGTGCCGCCGACGAGGCTGAAACTGACGCAGCCATGCGCTCACCGGTCTCGGGCGCGAAGGTCACGCTCGCTTCGGCGGCAGGTGAGAAGGATGCTGGCGCGGTCTTCACCCAGGCCTTTGGCGACTTCCTGATCGAAGCCTCGCCGATCCGCCCCGCCAAGGCCGAAACACCGCGCGTCGCCAAGGCGCTCGCCGCAAAAGGTTTGGGCGAATGAACATGATGGCGGTCTCCCTGACCGCCAATATGACTGGGCGCGCCGCACACGCCGCCACGCCAGTCATCCCTGCCGGTCGCCTCCCGAGTGTCACCCTGCGCGCCCAGCTGTTGTGGCTGGCGCGCGTGCGGGTGCTGTGGCTGTTTGCCGGCTTCGCCCTCATCGCGGTGATTGCGTTGCTGCGTATCGCCTCGCTCGGCTTTGCCGGAACCGCCCCGCAGCGCACCAGCCTTGAAGAAGCGCTGATGCCGCCGCGCGGCGAGATCACCGACCGCAACGGCACCCCGCTCGCGCGCGCTTTTCCGGCCTACTCGCTGTGGTTCGAGCCTAGCGCGATGGGCGACAAGGGTGCGCCGCTGGTAAACTCCTCCGCCGAAGTGGCGCGCCAGCTGAAGGCGATCTTCCCCGACATCGACGAAGCGCGCATGGCCAAGCGCCTGGCCTCGGGCAAGGCCGGCTACCTGCGCCGCCGCATCCTGCCCGAAGAAGCCAACCGCGTGTTCGCGCTCGGCGAAGTCGCGCTCGAAATCCCGCGTGAGACCGACCGCTATTATCCGCAGGGCACGCTCGCGGCCCACGTGCTCGGCTATGTGGTCGAGGACAAGGGCGGCCAGACCGGCATGGAGCAGGTGCTCGACGCGCGGTTGAGCGACGCTGAACAGCGCACGCAGCCCGTCGCCCTGTCGATCGACGTGCGTGTGCAGGGCGCGCTCGAGGACGAGCTGCGCCGCGGAATGCTCGCCACCAACGCGATTGGTGCGGCCGGCATCGTGCTCGATGTCGACACCGGCGAAGTGATGGCGATGGCGAGCTTGCCCGAATTCGACCCCAACACGGCGGGGGCCGCCGGGGCCCTCAACGTTTTCAACCGCGCCACCAACGGCGTCTTCGAACTGGGCTCGACCTTCAAGCCGCTGAGCGTTGCTGCCGCGATCGATGCAGGCGTGGTGCGCGATCTGGGGAAGAGCTGGGACGCGAGCCCGGTGGAGATTGCCGGGCGCACGATCAGGGACCTGCACTCGAAGGGCGGCAGTCTCAATGTGCCGCAGGCGCTGGTCTATTCCTCGAACACCGTGACCGCGCGGGTTGCCGATGCGCTGGGGCCCGAGCGGATGCGCAAGGCGATGATCGATCTGGGCATGAACACCCGCCCGTTCATTGAACTGCCAGCGAAGGGGCGGCCGCTGTGGCCGCAGGGGCCGTGGAGCCGGGTCACCAACATGACCGTCGGCTTCGGCCACGGCCTTTCCGTGACCCCGCTGCACCTCGCGAGCGCCTACGCCGCGATGGTCAATGGCGGGATTTGGCGCCCTTCGACGCTAATGAAGCTGGCGCCTGCTGATGTGCCGCGTGGCCGGCGGGTGTTCAAGGAATCGACGTCTTCGCGGATGCGCCAGATGATGCGCATGATCTCGCTCTACGGCACCGGCAAAAGCGCCGATGCGCCGGGCTACCGTGTGGGCGGCAAGACCGGCTCGGCGGAAAAAGCCGGGCGCGGCGGGTACGACAAGACCAAGCTGGTATCCTCCTTCGCCGCCGCCTTCCCGATGGACGCGCCGCGGTATGTGGTGGTGGTCGTGGTCGACGAGCCCAAGGGGACGATGGCGTCGAGCTTCCAGCGCACCGCCGCCTTCACCTCGGCCCCGATCGTCGGCAAGCTGGTGCCGCGCATCGGCCCGATGCTGGGCGTACAGCCCGATGACAGCCGCGACGTCGATATCTCCGATCTGCGCTATCTGGTGGATAGCGGCAAATGAGGCTGGTTGAGCTTCTGCGTGCAGCAGGCCTCGCGGGCGAGGGTGACGTAGCGGTGACAGGCTTTGCCATCGATCACCGCAAGGTCGCTCCCGGCACCGTGTTCGGCGCGTTCCAAGGCGCAGCGGTCAACGGTGAGGACTTCATTCCCGCTGCAATTCGCGCGGGCGCTGTCGCTGTGGTCGCGCGGCCCGAGCCCAAAGTCGCAGGCGCGCTCCACATCGCCGATGCCAACCCGCGCAAGGCCTTCGCGCGCCTCGCCGCCGGGTTCTTTGCGCCCTATCCTTCCACCATCGTCGCGGTGACCGGCACCAACGGCAAGACCTCTTGCGTCGAGATGACGCGCCAGATCTGGCGCATGGCGGGCGAGCGTGCGGCGAGCATCGGCACGCTTGGCGTCACCACGCCTGACGGGAGCATCTCGACCGGGCTCACCACACCCGACATCGTCACCTTCCTCGCCAATATGGCGGGCCTTGCGCGCGAGGGTGTTACCCATGTCGCCTACGAGGCATCGAGCCACGGGCTCTCGCAATACCGCAACGAAGGGCTGACCCTTGCCGCGTCGGCCTTCACCAATCTGAGCCGCGACCACCTCGACTATCACGGCACAATGGAGGCCTACTTCGCGGCCAAGATGCGGCTGTTCATCGAAGTGGTCGCGCCCGGCAGCCCGGCGGTGATCCATGATGCGGGTGACGGCTCGGAGTGGACCGCCAAGGCCATCGCGCAGGCCGAAGCGCACGGCCTCAAGGTGCTCAGCGTGGGCGAGGGTGGCAGTTTCCTGCGCCTCGTCTCGCGTGAACCCGGGCAGTTGGGGCAAGCTCTTACCATCGAACTTGAAGGCGCGACCCGGAAGGTCAACCTGCCGCTGATCGGCGCCTATCAGGCCGCCAACGCGCTTGTGTCTGCTGGCCTCGCGATGGCGACCGGCATTGGCGCGTCTGCCGTGTTCGACGCGCTGTCGCGCCTCCAGCCGGTGCGCGGGCGTCTGGAGCGCGCGGCGATCAACGCTGCCGGCGCGCCTGCCTATGTCGACTATGCTCACACGCCCGACGCGCTCGAAGCTGCCATCGCCGCGCTGCGCCCGCATGTGGCCGATGGCGGGCGATTGATCGTCGTGTTCGGCGCCGGCGGTGACCGAGACACGGGCAAACGCCCCGAAATGGGCGCAGTCGCCGCGCGCGACGCCGACCTTGCCATCGTCACCGACGACAATCCCCGCAGCGAAGATCCCGCGACCATCCGTGCCGCGATCCTCGCAGGCGCATGCGGTAAGGCACGCGACATCGGCGACCGACGCGCCGCCATCGCTGAAGCAATTGGGGAAGCCGGGCCGCGCGACATTGTGCTGATCGCCGGCAAAGGCCACGAGCAGGGTCAAATATTCGGGTCTGGAGAGAACATGCGGATCGAAGCGTTCGACGATGTCGAAGTGGCGCGGGCGTGCGCCGGAGGACGTTTGTCCGGGGATTTGGGCTGATGAACGCACCGCTTGCCCATCCGATGCTGCACGCCTGGCCTGTCACCGCGCGCGACGCCCTCCCGCTCGCGCTGTGGAGCGCGGCCGAGATCGAGACTGCGACCGGCGGCATCGCCAGCCATGACTTCCGGGCCTCGGGCGTTGAAATGGACTCGCGCGATGTGAAGCCGGGTGATCTGTTCGTCGCGCTGAAGGGCGAGGCGATGGACGGCCACAAGTTCCTCGAAGCCGCCTTCGCCAAGGGTGCGGTCGCCGCGATCGTCGACCGCCCGGTGGACTTTCCCCACGTGCTCGTCGCCGACACCACCAAGGCGCTGCACGACCTCGCCCATGCCGCGCGCGACCGCGCTGTCGAGGCCGTGCGGATCGGCATCACCGGATCGGTCGGCAAGACCGGCGTGAAGGAGGCGATCTTCGCCTGCCTCGACCGCGCCAGCCGCGGCGCGGCGCATCGCTCGGTACGCAGCTACAACAACCATGTCGGCGTGCCGCTGAGCCTTGCCCGGATGCCCGCGCGCAGCAAGTTCGGCGTGTTCGAAATGGGCATGAACCATGCAGGCGAGATCGCGCCGCTATCGGCCCACGCGCAGCCGCACGTGGCGCTGATCACGACCATCGCCCCCGCGCACATCGAGAACCTCGGCAGCCTCGAAGCGATCGCCGACGAGAAGGCACAGATCTTCACCGGCTTGATGCCGGGCGGCGTCGCGATCATTCCGGCGGACAGCGAATGGGCCGATCGGATGATCGCCCACGCAAAGGCCTTGGGCGCGAACGTTGTCACCTTCGGCCGCGCCAAGACCGCCGACGTGCGGCTGCTCGACGCGATCCCGGCCAAAGGAGGCTCCGGCTCGCTCGTCACTGCCGATCTGGGCGACCGGCGCATTTGCTACACCATCGCCGAACCGGGCGATCACTGGATCGTCAACTCGCTGGGCGTGATGGCCGCCGTGCGCGCGGCGGGCGGCGATCTTGCCAGCGCAGGCCTCGCGCTTGCCGAAATGGGCGGGTTGAAGGGTCGCGGCGCGCGGCACGAGATCGCCGTTTCCGGTGGGACCGCGCTGCTGATCGACGAGAGCTATAACGCCAACCCCGCCTCGATGCGCGCGACGCTCAAGGCGCTCGCCGCCACGACCGCCACGCGCCGCATTGCGGTGCTGGGAAGCATGAAGGAACTCGGCGACTTTTCCGACGCCTTCCACCGCCAGCTTGCAGACCCGATCAGCGAGGCAGGCGTGACCCACGCGATCCTCGTCGGCGACGAGATGGGCGCGCTCGCGGACGAACTGGGGAAAGGTGCAAACCCCTCGCTTGGCAAGGGCCTCACCATCGCGCATTGCGGGACACCTGCCGAGGCTATCTCTGCGCTCGCGCAATTCGGCCTTGCGGCGGGTGATGCGGTGCTGGTGAAGGGTTCCAATTCGGTCGGATTGGGCAGGCTCGTGGCACATTATACCGAGGACGCCCGCGCGGGAGGCTGAGGCCCGCGAGGCGGGCACCAAAGGAAGAATGCATGCTCTATCTGCTTGCCGAGTGGCTTGGCTTCGAAGGCATCCTGAATCTGGTTCGCTACCAGACCTTTCGTGCGGGCGCGACGCTGATGACCGCGTTGCTGATCGGCCTTCTGATCGGCCCGCGCTTCATCAACATTCTGCGCGTGCGCCAGGGCAAGGGCCAGCCGATCCGCGAGGACGGGCCGCAGTCGCATCTCGCCAAGCGCGGCACGCCGACGATGGGCGGATTGATGATCCTCGTCTCGCTGACGCTGTCGCTGCTGATCTGGATGAACCTGTCCAGCCCGTTCGTGTGGGCGTGCTTTGCGGTGACCATCGGCTTCGGGGCGATCGGATTCCTCGATGACTATGACAAGGTGACCAAGAACAGCCACGCGGGCGTGTCCGCAAGGGCGCGGCTTTTAGCAGAGTTCGTAGTGGCGGGTGTCGCGTCGTGGCTGATCGTCAGCCAGATCAACACCAACCTCTACCTGCCCTTCCTGACCGGGGTGAGCATTCCGCTGGGGCCGGCCTATTACGTGTTCGCTGCGATCGTCATCGTCGGCGCGGGCAATGCGGTAAACCTGACCGACGGGCTGGATGGGCTTGCGATCATGCCGGTCATCATCGCTGCGGGGACCTTCGCGATCATCTGCTATCTGGCGGGCCGCGCGGATTACAGCGCCTATCTCGGCATCCCGCATGTGCCGGGCGCGGGCGATCTGGCGATCTTCTGCGCGGCGATCATGGGGGCGGGTCTGGCCTTCCTGTGGTTCAACGCGCCGCCTGCCGCGGTGTTCATGGGCGACACGGGCTCGCTGGCATTGGGCGGCGCATTGGGCGCGATCGCCGTCGCCTCGCACCACGAGGTCGTGCTGGCGATCGTCGGCGGATTGTTCGTGCTCGAAGCGGTGAGCGTGATCGTGCAGGTGTTCTGGTTCAAGCGCACCGGACGGCGCGTCTTCAAGATGGCGCCGATCCACCACCACTTCGAGCAGCTCGGCTGGAGCGAGAGCAAGGTCGTGATCCGCTTCTGGATCATCGCCATCGTGCTTGCGCTGATCGGCCTTTCCACACTGAAGCTCCGGTGAGGGAGCGGCGCAGCGCGTGATCACCTCCCCCGCCTTTGCCGGCCAGCGTTACGCGGTGCTCGGCCTCGCGCGCTCCGGCGCGGCGGCGGCGGAGGCTTTGCTGGCGAGCGGGGCGGACGTGATCGGCTGGGACCGCCAGCCGCACGCGCGCGAGGTGTTCGAGGGGCGCTGCCGGCTGATCGACCCGCTGGAGCTTGATCTCACCGGATTTGCGGGCGTTGTGGTTTCGCCCGGCGTACCGCTGAACTCGCACCCCATCGGCCCGCACACTTGGCAATATGGACTGCCGGTGATCGGCGATATCGAGCTGTTCGCGCAGGCCCGTGCCAGCCTGCCGCCGCACCGTGTTGTCGGCATCACCGGCACCAACGGTAAGTCCACGACCACCGCGCTGGTCCACCACATCCTCGTCACCGCAGGCGTCCCGACAGTGATGGGCGGCAATATCGGCGAGCCGATCCTCGGGCAGGAGCCTTTGCCTGACGGCGGCGTGTATGTGCTCGAACTGTCGAGCTTCCAGATCGACCTCACCTTCACGCTCGATTGCGATGTCGCCGCGCTCACCAACATCACCCCCGACCATCTCGACCGCTATGCCGATTTTGCCGCCTATGCCGCATCCAAGGAGCGGTTGTTCCAGATGCAAGCCACCGGAGCGGCGCTGATTTGCGACGAGGACGAGCCCTCCCGTGCGATCGCCGACCGGTTGGCAGAGGCAGGCAAGCCGCTGGTGCGGATCAAGACGGCTGACCTTGACACGGCTGCCCTTGCCGAGGGCCGCTCGTCCTCGCTCGCCGGGCCGCACAATGCCCAGAACGCTGCCGTAGCAGTCGCGATCTGCCGCCAGCTTGGCCTGACCGATGACCAGATTGCCGCAGGCCTCGCCACCTATGGCGGGCTGCCGCACCGCATGGAGCGTGTGTGCGAGGCCAAGGGCGTCACCTATATCAACGACAGTAAGGCGACCAATGCGGCCTCGGCGGCGCCCGCGCTCGCCGCCTTCCCGCCTGAGGCTACCATCAACGACGGCGCGCCCCGGATCCACTGGATCGTCGGCGGCCTGCCCAAGGAAGACGGGCTGGGTGACTGCGCCGATCATCTCGTCAATGTCGCGGCCGCCTATACCGTGGGCGAGGCCGGGCCGATGTTCGCTGACCTTCTTGAAGGGCAGGTGAGGACCGAACGCTGCGAGCTTATCAGCGAAGCCGTGCGCCGCGCCGAGGAAGCCGCGCGCCCTGGCGAAGTGGTGCTGCTGTCGCCCGCCTGCGCGTCCTACGACCAGTTCCGCGACTACGAGAAGCGCGGCCACCACTTCCGCCAGATGGTCGGCGTGATCACCGGCTGCGAGACCTGCGCCGAAGTGCCTGCGCGGAGCGTGCTGCCATGACCGCGCCTTTCAATGCAGCGCCGATGCGCGGCAGCGGGAGCTATCTGCCGCCTGCCCCGGTAGCGCGGCGCTGGAGCGATATGGTCCGCGTCTGGTGGCGCGAGATCGACAAGGTGCTGCTGCTGCTGATCCTCGTGCTGATGGGCGTGGGCCTTGTCGCGGTCGCCGCCGCCTCGCCGGCGAGCGCCGACCAGCTCTCGACCGCCAAGCAGCGGGTTGCGGATTTCATGTTCTTCAAGCGGCACATCGTCTTCCAGCTGATGGGATTGACGCTGATGATCGGGCTCAGCTTCCTCAACCGCGATCAGGCGCGCCGCCTCGGTATTCTGGTGGGCGCGGTGATGCTCGCGCTGCTGTTCGTGGTGCCGATCATCGGCGAGGAGAAGAACGGCGCGAAGCGTTGGATCAATGTCGGCATGAGCCTTCAGCCGTCCGAGTTTCTCAAGCCCGGGTTCGCGATCATCTGCGCTTGGATCCTGAGCTGGCGGCTTCGCGATCCGCAGTTGCCGGTGATCTGGTATGTGAGCGGCTTCTTCGGCCTGATCGCAGCGCTGCTGATGCTCCAGCCCAACCTTGGCGATGCGATCCTGTTCGGCGGCATCTGGCTCGTCATGGTGCTGCTCGCCGGTATGCAGTGGCAGCGCATCGCAGGCTTGGGGGCATTTGGCGTGGTCGGCCTCACGCTCGCCTACATGTTCTACGACAACGCCCGCCACCGCATCGACGGCTTTCTGGGCGGGGGCACGGCTTTCGATCAGGTCGACCTTGCCCAACGTACCATCACCGCAGGCGGCTGGACCGGCACGGGCCTGTGGCTGGGCATGCGCAAGATGAACCTGCCCGAAGCGCACACCGACTATATCTTCTCGGTAATCGGCGAGGAGTTCGGGCTAATCGTGTGCGGGCTGATCGTGCTGCTTTACTGCGGCCTCGTGCTGAGGGCACTGACCCGGCTGGTGGGAGAGGACAACCTGTTCGCATTGCTCGCCGCGGCGGGCCTCATCACCCAGTTCGGCGGGCAGGCCTTCATCAACATCCTCGTCAACCTCAAGCTTTTCCCCTCCAAGGGCATGACCCTGCCGCTGATCTCCTATGGCGGATCATCGACACTGGCGGTGTGCTTCACGCTTGGGCTATTGCTGGCGATCACGCGGCGCAATCCGTTCCTCGCCCGCGAGGGGACGAGCCTGCGCGACCTGATCGAACGCAAGGACACGAGCGCATGACCAGTCCCATTCCAACCCCGATGCCCACCGGCGCGTCCCGCCACTACGTGCTCGCTGCGGGCGGTACCGGCGGCCACCTGATCCCCGCCTTCGCGCTCGCCGCTGAACTGCACGGCCGCGGGCATCACGTGGCGCTTATCACCGATGCGCGCGGGGCGATGCTTCCGGGCAAGCCCGAGTTTTTGCCCACGCACGTGCTGCCCGCCGGACGGTTCGGCAAGAACCCGCTCGGCTGGCCCGCCGCGATCCGCGCCGTGCTGGACGGCCGGTCGATGGCGCTGCGCCTGTTCGAAAGCTTCGAGCCTTCCGCGATCGTCGGCTTTGGCGGCTACCCGGCGCTGCCTGCGCTGCTGGCGGCGACCTCGGCCAAGCTGCCGAGCATCGTCCACGAGCAGAACGCCGTGCTGGGCCGGGTGAACCGCCTGCTGGCGGGCCGCGTGGATGCAATCGCCACTTCCTACGAAAACGTCGACCGCCTCGCGCCCAAGCACGCGGTAAAAGTGCATCTGGTCGGCAACCCGGTGCGCGCCGAAGTCGGCGCATTGCGCGAGCAGGATTTCCCCGCCTTCACCGATGAAAGCCTGCTGCGCATTCTCGTCACCGGCGGCTCGCAGGGCGCCAGCATCCTCTCGCAGGTGGTGCCCGATGGCCTCGCCATGCTCCCGCCCGCGCTGCGTCAGCGCTTGCAGGTGACCCAGCAATGCCGGCCCGAAGATCTGGAAGCGGTGCGCAAGCGCTATGCCGAGCATGGCATTCCGGCTGAGCTGGGCACCTATTTCGAGGACATGCACGAGCGGCTGGCCGATGCGCACCTGTTCATCGGCCGCGCGGGCGCTTCGACGATTGCCGAACTCACCGCAGTGGGCCGTCCAGCGATCCTCGTGCCGCTTCCGATTGCGACCGACGATCACCAGGCAGTCAACACCCGCGAGATGGTCAAGGCGGGCGGCGCGCGGATGATCCGGCAGGAAGCCTTCCATCCCAAGGAACTCGCCAAGCAGATCCAGGCGATGGCGATGAACCCGCAGAGCCTCGCCAATGCCGCGCATTGCGCCTTCAATTGCGGCAGGCCCGATGCGGCGCGGGACTTGGCCGATCTGGTCGAAAGCATGAGCGGGATCGATTTGATGGATGTGATCCGCGTCGGCGAAGGCGCGCACGCGGCCGCGGCCAGCACGCGAACTGCGACCGGCACGGCGCGCAAGGCAGCCAAGGAGCAGGCGGACCAATGAAAGGCGTCGGCATCGACATCGGCACCATCCACTTCGTCGGCATCGGCGGGATCGGGATGTCGGGCATCGCCGAGGTGATGCACAACCTCGGCTACAAAGTGCAGGGCAGCGATATTGCAGAGGGCCCAAGCGTCGAGCGTCTGCGCGCGCGCGGGATGACGGTGCATATCGGGCACAAGGCCGAGAACGTCGAGGGCGTGGCGGTGGTCGTCACCTCCACCGCCGTGCGCCGCACCAACCCGGAAGTCGCCGCCGCTTTGGAAGCGCGCGTCCCCGTGGTGCGCCGCGCCGAGATGCTCGCCGAACTGATGCGTCTGAAGTCCACCGTCGCGGTGGCGGGTACGCACGGCAAGACCACCACGACCAGCATGATCGCAACGCTGCTGGATGCCGGCGGGATCGACCCAACGGTCATCAATGGCGGGATCATCGAGCAATATGGCTCCAACGCGCGGCTGGGCGACAGCGACTGGATGGTGGTGGAAGCCGACGAGAGCGACGGCAGCTTCCTGCGCCTCGACGGGACCATTGCGGTCGTCACCAACATCGATCCCGAACACCTCGATCACTATGGCAATTTTGACGGGGTGAAGCGCGCCTTCGTGGAGTTCATCCACAACGTGCCGTTCTATGGCGCGGCGGTGCTTTGCGTCGATCACCCGGTGGTGCAAGCGGTGATCGGCGACGTGCGCGACCGCAAGGTCGTGACTTACGGCTTCTCGCTTCAGGCCGATATCTGCGGCGTCAATGTTCGCTCCGAGGACGGGGGCAATATCTTCGATGTGATCGTGCGCCAGCGCGGTTTGGAGGATCGCCGGATCGAGGGCGTTCGCCTGCCGATGCCGGGCCGCCACAACGTCCAGAACGCGCTCGCCGCGATTGCCGTCGCGATCGAGATGGGCTGCTCCGACGAAGTGATCCGCACCGGCTTTGCCCGCTTTGGCGGCGTGCGGCGGCGTTTCACCAAGGTCGGTTCTGTCGCAGTGGATGGCGGCGCGGTCTCCGTGATTGACGATTACGCCCACCACCCGGTCGAAATCCGCGCCGTGCTCTCCGCTGCGCGCGAAGCTGTTGCCACAGGTGGCCGCGTGATCGCAGTCGCCCAGCCGCACCGCTTCACGCGCCTCCAGAGCCTCATGGACGATTTCCAGTCCTGCTTTGACGATGCCGACATCGCCTATGTCGCCCCTGTCTATCCGGCAGGCGAGGAGCCGATCCCCGGCGTCGATCACACCGCGCTGGTCGCGGGCATGAAGGCGCGCGGACACCGCGCCGCACGCGAGATCGCCGGGGCCGAGGCGCTGGCCGATGTGCTCGCGGGTGAAATCCAGCCGGGCGACATGGTCGTGTGCCTCGGCGCGGGCGATATCACGCGCTGGGCTGCGGGCCTCGCGCCTGCCATCACCGCCAAGCGGGGGCCTGCGTGAACCAGCCGGGCGACACCTATATCGACGGATCCGGCGCCGCCCCGACCTGCGCGGTCGAAGGCGCGGTCGGCGCGCCTGTGCCGCTCGATAACATTCGCGGCAAGCTCACCTGCAAGGCCCCGCTCGCGCCTTACACATGGTTCAAGACCGGCGGGCCTGCCGACTGGCTGTTTGAACCCGCCGACCTCGATGATCTCAAGAGCTTCCTCGAACGCCTCGACGGCGAGATCCCTGTGATGGCGCTGGGTCTCGGTTCGAACATGATCGTGCGCGACGGCGGCGTGCCCGGCGTCGTGGTGCGGCTCGGCAAGGCATTCGCGGGCGTCCAGCATTCGGGCGAAATGGAGCTGACCTGCGGCGGCGGGGCGAGCGGCATTCTGGTGGCCTCCACTGCGCGCGACCTCGGCATTGCGGGGCTCGAATTTCTGCGCGGCATCCCCGGCACGGTCGGTGGGTTCGTGCGCATGAACGGCGGCGCTTACGGGCGCGAGGTGGCCGACGTGCTGCTCGACTGTGCGGTGATCCTGCCCGACGGCAACTTCATCACGCTGAATGCCGAGGAGCTCGATTACTCCTACCGCCACTCGGCGCTGCCGGACGGCGCAATCGTCGTCTCGGCGCGCTTCAAGGGCCACCTCGGCGATCCCAAAGAGATCGGCGCGGAGATGGACCGTATCGCCGCCGCGCGCGAGGCCAGCCAGCCGCTGCGCACCAAGACCGGCGGATCGACCTTCAAGAACCCCGAAGGCCACAAGGCGTGGCGGTTGGTGGACGAAGCCGGGTGCCGCGGGTTGAAGCTCGGCGGCGCGCAGGTTTCGGAGAAGCACACCAACTTCCTCATCAACACCGGCGATGCCACCAGCGCGGACATCGAAGGCTTGGGCGAGATGGTGCGCGACAAGGTCTACGCCGCAACCGGTGTGAGCCTCGAATGGGAAATTCAGAGAGTGGGACGGCCGTGAGCCTCGATACGAAACTCCACGTCGCCGTCCTGATGGGCGGCTGGGCGAACGAACGCCCGGTCTCGCTGACCAGCGGCGCAGGCGTGGCCGACGCGCTTGAGGGCAAGGGTCACCGCGTCACCCGGATCGACATGGGCCGCGATGTTGCGCTCAGGCTCCACGAGGCCAAGCCCGATGTCGTGTTCAACGCCCTCCACGGCGTGCCGGGTGAGGACGGGACGGTGCAGGGGATGCTCGACCTGATGGGCCTTGCCTATACGCACTCGGGCCTCGCCACTTCGGTGATTGCGATCGACAAGCAGCTCACCAAGCAGGCGCTGGTCCCCCACGGCATCCCCATGCCCGGCGGCCGGATCGTGACCCGCGAAGAACTTTACGAGCGCGACCCGCTGCCGCGCCCTTATGTCCTTAAGCCCGTGAATGAAGGCTCGTCCGTGGGCGTCGCAATCGTCACCGCGGACAGCAATGTCGGCAACCCGATCAGCCCGAATGCCAAAGGCCCGTGGCAGGAATTCGCCGAATTGCTGGCCGAGCCCTTCATCAAGGGCAAGGAACTCACCGCTGCCGTGCTCGACGGCCCCGACGGCCCGCGCGCGCTGGGTGTCACCGAACTGGTGATCGACAACGGCTTTTACGATTACGAACATAAGTACACCGCCGGGCAGACGCTCCACGTCTTTCCCGCCAAGCTCCCGCCGGAAATCACCGCGCTGTGCGAGGCCTATGCCGTCAAGGCGCATCAGGTTCTGGGCTGCCACGGTACCAGCCGCACCGATTTCCGCTGGGACGAGGAGGCGGGCGAGGACGGCCTCTTTGTGCTCGAAACCAACACCCAGCCGGGCATGACGCCGCTCAGCCTCGTGCCCGAACAGGCGGCGGGCTGCGGCATTCCTTATGCCGATCTGGTCGAGATGCTGGTCGCCGAGGCGCTCAGGGTCCACGGCCTGAAGAAGGGAGACGGCAATGGCGCAGCAGATCCGGCGTAACGGCACCTCGGGCGTGCGCCGCGTCGCCAAGGCGCAGAGCCGCGCGGTCACCGCTCGCAAGGCGCGCGGGCAGGCGAGCGGCGTGGTCGACCGCGCGATGGGCATCCTACCCTTCACCGAGGAACAATGGAGCCGCATCTGGCTGGCCGGGATCATCGGCGGGACGGTCGGGATCGCCTTCATCATCGCCAGCCTTGCCGGCGTGCCTGCGCTGGCGCAGGTGCAAGTCGCCAAGATCGCCGCCGACGCGGGCTTCGAGGTGCGCCACGTGCGCGTTACCGGCACGGCCCGCATGGACGAGCAGCAGGTCTATGCCCGCGCGCTCGCCACCCGTAACCAGGCCATGCCCGATGTGGACATCGCGAAGCTGCGCGAAGAACTGCGCGCGCTGCCTTGGGTGAGGGACGCGCGTGTCTCGATCCAGCTGCCGCACACGCTGGCCATCGACATCGTCGAGCGCGAGCCGCACGCGGTGCTCGAAAAGGCCGACCGGCTGGTGCTGATCGATGCGGCCGGTGTCGAGCTTGAGCCGATCGCCGCCGGCAAGACCAAGGGCATGCTACGCCTCGCCGGGCCGGGCGCGGGCAAGCAGGCTCCTGCGCTCGAAACGCTGCTCGCCGCTGCCCCCGCGCTCGCCCCCAAGGTCGAGGCCGCCGAATGGGTCGGCAATCGCCGCTGGAACCTCACTTTCACGACCGGGCAATTGCTCGCGCTGCCTGAAGGCGAGATCGAATCTGCGACCGCGCTGGTCAAGTTCGCGCGGCTGGACGGCAAGAACCGCCTGCTGGGCGGCAAGGTGATCGCCTTCGACATGCGCTCGCCGCCGCGGCTGTATCTGCGCCTGCCCGATGCGGTGGGCAAGCCCAAGGTCGTCGCCGCGCCCGAGGAAGGGGAGACCACCTGATGGCCCAAACCCCTGCTCCACGCACGCCTGCGCCCCGCCGCCTTGCGCGCACCTATGCCGCGGTCAATGTCGGGTCTTTCCGCATCTCGGCGATGATCATGGGCGAGACCGAGACGGGCGAATTGCAGGTGCTCGGCTCCGGCCACCGCGCCAGCGCAGGGATCAAGCGTGGCTATGTCACCGACATGGCCGCTGCCGCGCATGCGATCCGCGACGCGGTCGAGCGCGCCGAACGCAGCGCGGGCACCCCGGTGCGATCGGTGTGGATCGCCTGCGCCGGAGCGGGGCTCGCGAGCCATGTCGTCGCGGTCGACATCGAGATCGGCGGACGCCGGATCGAGGACGAGGATGTCGAGCAGCTGCTGATCGAGGCGCAGGACATGATCCAGCCCGATGGTCGCCGCGTGCTCCATGCCCAGCCTGCGCATTACACCCTTGATGGCGCGCACGGCGTTGCCAACCCGCGCGGGCTTCATGCCGAGCGCTTGGGGGTCGATATCCACGTGATGCTGGCCGACGGCGCGCCGGTGAGGAACCTCACCGAAGCTGTCCAGAACGCGCACCTCGAAGTCGAGGGCGTGGTCGCAGCCCCGCTGGCAGCGGGCCACGCCTGCCTGACGCCCGAGGAACGCGAGCTCGGCGTCGCGCTGGTCGAGATCGGCGCGGACATCACCAATGTCGCGGTCTTCGCGGGCGGAATGCTGCTCGGGCTGCACGCGGTCCCGATGGGATCGGGATCGATCACCGATGCCATCGCCAGCAGCTTCGGCATCCGCCGCAGCCAGGCCGAGCGGCTGAAGTGCGTTGCCGGATCGGCGGTTGCTAGCCCGTCCGATCACCGCGAGCTGATCCCGGTCAGTGCGCCCTCGGAACTTGGGGGTGACGGCAGCGAGGCCACGCAGGTCGGCCCGCTGGCCCGCGGGGCGGACGACAAGAACCGCATCGTGCGCGCTGAACTCATCGCCGTGGTCACCCAGCAGCTTGCAGAACTGACCGGCGAGATCGGCAAGGCGTTGAAGACGATTGGTTTTTCCGGCAGCAGGGCAGGGCAGGTGGTACTGACCGGCGGCGGAGCGGAGCTCGCCGGGATGGCCGATTTCATGCAAGGTGCGCTCGGCCAGCCGGTGCGTCTTGGCCGTCCGCCGCAACTTGTCGGCATGCCCGAAGCGCACCACGCGCCGGGCTTTGCGACGCTTGCAGGCCTGTGCCTTTATGCCGCCGATGACCCGGTCGACATCAGAGCTGTGGGCACGGGCCGCAGCGGAGTTTACAAGGCTTTTGCGCGCGAAAGCGGGTTCATGGCGCTCGTCATGCGGGCGCTGCGCGCGGCGCGCGAGTATTTCTAGGCGAGCCCCCGCTGTGGATAAGGGCTTTGCCGCTATAAAATGATGACACCGAATATGTCACAGACGTTATAAGCGGGCGAATAGATTGTGAAAGTCGCGACCCCGCGCCTGGAGGACCAGCTCATGAGCATCAATATCGGACCCGCGGCGACTGACGATCTGCGCCCCCGCATCACTGTAATCGGGATCGGCGGGGCCGGCGGCAACGCCATCGCCAACATGATCGCGGCCGAGATTGAGGGCGTCGAATTCATCGTCGCCAACACCGATGCGCAGGCGCTCAGCACTTCGCCGGCCGAACGCCGCATCCAGCTTGGGCCCGATATCACCGGCGGCCTTGGCGCGGGCGCACGTCCCGAAGTCGGCAAGGCCGCAGCCGAGGAAACCACGTCCGAGATTGAAAAGGCGCTCGAAGGCGTCAACATGTGCTTCATCGCGGCGGGCATGGGCGGGGGCACCGGCACCGGCGCCGCGCCCGTCATCGCCGAAGCTGCGCGCCGCATGGGCGTGCTGACGGTGGGCGTCGTCACCAAGCCGTTCCTGTTCGAAGGCACGCGCCGGATGCGCGCCGCCGAAGCCGGGATCGACGAACTCCAGCGCCACGTCGACACGCTGATCGTCATTCCCAACCAGAACCTGTTCCTGGTCGCCAAGGCCGAGACGACCTTCAAGGAAGCTTTCCAGCTTGCTGACGAAGTGCTGCAGCAGGGTGTCCGCTCGATCACCGACCTGATGGTCATGCCGGGCCTCATCAACCTCGACTTTGCCGACGTGCGTTCGGTGATGAGCGAGATGGGCAAGGCGATGATGGGCACCGGCGAGGGCGAGGGCGAGAACCGCGCGCTCGACGCAGCGGAGCAAGCCATCGCCAACCCGCTGCTCGACGGCGTCAGCATGGCCGGCGCCAAGGGCGTCATCATCTCGATCATCGGCGGCGAGGATATGCGCCTGCTCGAAGTCGATGAAGCCGCCAACCACATCCGCGAGCTGGTTGATGAAGACGCGAACATCATCTGGGGCTCGGCCTTCAACCCCGATCTCAAGGGCAAGATACGCGTCTCGGTGGTCGCCACCGGGATCGAGCAGAGCGCGATCGGTTATGTCGATCGCCAGCAGTCGGTCTCGCTCGGCGCCTCGCGTGCGCCCAAGCGTCCGGTGCTCGAACTCTCCGAGGACGAGGGCCTGGTCGAACTGCCTCCGGTCGAAGAGGCGCCTTACGCCGCGCCCGCAGTAACTGCGGCCGCCATGCCGACCTTCGATCTCGGTGCGACTCCGGCAGCGTCGCAGGATGATGACGACGACGACATGCTCGATCTCGCCGAAGAGGCCGATGACGAGGAAACCACCTACCCGCCCGCCGCGCCGTTCGAGCTGACCGGCATGCAGGCCGGAGACGGCTACGGCGAGGAATATGACGACGACGTTGACGGTATCGTCGACCCGCTTGCCGGCCTGCGCGACGCGGAAGAGCGCAGCCTCGGCTTTGGTGCGGCGGAGGATGCTCCGGTCGTCACGCCCCCGTCCGACGACGGCGCGCTCGATCTCGATGATGGATATGCCGCCTACAGCGATGCCGGTGACGAACTTGACGGCCCGGCGCAGGACGATCTCCTCGCCAGCGCCGACCGGCTCGCAGCGGAAGACCGTCCGGTCGAAGCGCGGCTTGGCGGCGGACGGCGACGCTCGCTGCTTGGCGGCGGCAACGAGGGAAGCGGCGGCGGCGCGGGTGCCGGCAGCACGCTGTTCGAACGCATGGCCAACCTGTCGCGCAGCACCGCGCGCGATGATGATGACGATGATGACGGGGATGACAGCCCGGCGCTCAGCATTCCGCGCTTCCTCGGCCGGCAGAACAACCAGTAACATACGCTCCGCAATGCAATCCGGCGCGCGCGCGGCCCTGCTGGTCGCGCCGTGCAGGAAAGTTACTGGCAGGCGGCGCGCAGCAGGATAGAGCACGAACGATGGTGTCGCGCCTCTCTGCAACAAGCGCCCTTGCGCTGGTCTTTGCCCTGCTGTCTGCGGGCGCAGGTCAGCGTGTTGCCGCGCAAGACAGCGTCGCGCAGCCTGTCGTGCAGGCTCTCCCCTCTCCCGAAGTCCAGCGCCTTAACCGCGCGCTCCTGGCGCTCGCCAAGGCACCGCGCGACCAGAATACGCTGATCGAGGCGGGGCAAGCCGCGCTTGGTGTCGACGATCTCGAAGCGGCGATCGGGTTTTTCGGCCGGGCTGCGGAAGTTGATCCCGGCAACCCCGCTGCCGCTCAGGGGCTCGGTTCGGTTTACCTGCGTTCGGGCCGGGCGGGGGAAGCTCTGGTGCAGTTCGACCGCGCGCTCGCCGCGGGCTTCCCTGAGCAGACGATAACAACCGACCGCGCGCTGACGCTCGACCTCGTCGGCGAGCCTGTTGCCGCGCAGGATGCCTATCTTCGGGCTCTCCAGCTCGACCCCGCCGATGACGAGGCGCGGCGGCGGCTGGCGATCAGTTATGCGATCACCGGCAACCGTGCGCGCTTCGAGGAAGCTTTGCGCCCGCTGCTCGACCGGCGCGATATGGCGGCTCAGCGGGCGCGCGCCTTCGGGCTCGCGATCTTGGGCGACGCGGACCGCGCGACCGCGATTGTCGAGCAGGTGATGCCGCGCGATCTCGCCACCCGGCTGGTGCCCTATCTCGGCTACATGCCGCGCCTTACCAAGCCGCAGCAGGCAGCGGCTGCCAATCTCGGGATATTCCCGCGCGCCGCCGATATCGGCCGCGACGATCCGCGCCTCGCGCGCTTTGCGGTCGAGGAGCGTGCCGACAGCCGCCTGGCGCCGTCCGGAGCGCCGCTCGGATCGCCGGCGCCTACACCAACCCCGACCCCGATTCCGACCCGCGTGGCGACAGTCACACCGGTCTCCGTTGCGGTCGCTCCCCCGAAACCCCCGCCGCAGCGCGTCGCCGATGCCTTCGCCGATCTCGGCGCGCCGCTGCCCGATGCGCGGGTGGGCACCGACGCGGTCGACATCTCGCGAATCGCCGTGCGCCGAGAGACGGCCGCGCAGCCATTGCCTGTCGCCGCCAAGCCGGCAGACAAAGCCAAGGCCAAGCCCAAAGAGCCCCCCAAACCAGTCCATCCCAG
Source organism: uncultured Alphaproteobacteria bacterium (assembly GCA_963765775.1). Lineage (GTDB taxonomy): Bacteria > Pseudomonadota > Alphaproteobacteria > Sphingomonadales > Sphingomonadaceae > Erythrobacter. The sequence continues at coordinate 353,684 of CAVXXQ010000003.1, read as the reverse complement.
CCGGATCTGGGTGCAGGTCGCCACGGGGCGCAAGGTCGACGCGCTCGCCTACGACTGGAAGCGCATTGCCAAGGAGGGCGGCGCGCCGCTCGCCAAGCTGAAGGCCCACACCACCCGCTGGGGGCAGGCCAACCGCCTGCTGGTCGGCCCGATCGCCAGCCGCGACAAGGCCGAGGTGCTGGTCCGCGAGCTCAAGAAGAAGGACATGGACGTGTTCCTCTATGTGAGCCCGGAAGGCGAGGAAGTTCAGGCGCTTAAGTAAGGCGGTTCGCGGTGTTTCCAGTTTCTGTGCACAGGCTTTGCACAACTCTGTCCAATTCTCCCCAGCCGCTCCAGCCCATGTGATTGCCAAGCGGCCCGCTTCACGTCCAATCCTGCCCGCGATGGTTCCCCCGACCCCAAACCACGCGAAAGCCCTGCCATGAGAGCGCAAGACATGGACTACACCGCCGAGGACGATGCCGCCCCCGTCGACATGCTCGCAAGCCTGTTCGCGGCGCGCGGATGGCCGTGCGAGATGGTCTCCGACGACGAGATGACTGGCGAGGTCCAGGGCAGCTGGGCCAATTATCAGCTGCGCGCGATCTGGCGGCCGGAAGACAGCGTGCTGCAGTTCCTGTGCCTTCCCGACATCCGCGTCACCGAAGACATGCGCGCAGCGGCCTACGAGCTGCTGTGCCTCGTCAACGAGCAGATGTGGCTCGGGCACTTCGATATCTGGTCGAACGGCGACGTGCTGCTGTATCGCCACGGCGCCTTGCTGGGCGATCACGGTCGGCTGAGCCTCGACATGGCGCAGGCGCTGGTCGAGAGCGCGATTGACGAATGCGACCGCTTCTACCCCGCCTTCCAGTTTGTGCTGTGGGGCGGCAAGACCCCGCGCGAGGCGCTTGAAGCGGCGATGGTCGACGCGGCGGGCGAGGCCTGAGATCCTCCGCCGGATGAACCACCTCCTCATCATCGGCTGCGGCAATATGGGCGGGGCGATGCTCGCCGGATGGCTGGCGGCGGGCGAGGATCCGGCGCGGTTTTCCGTGCTCGATCCCGCATTGCCCGAGGCACCCGATGGCGTGACTCTCTACCGCAGCGCCGACGAAGCGGCGGGGGCAGGGCATGGCGCGGTGCTGCTGGGGTTCAAGCCGCAGCAGCTCGGGCAGCTTGGGCCGGGCTTGCAGGGGCTGACCGGCGAAGGCGTGACGGTCTGCTCGCTGCTTGCCGGGATCACCTGCGACCAGCTCGGCGCGGCGTTCCCGGCTTCGCAGGCTCATGTGCGGGTGATGCCCAACCTCGCCGCGCGGATCGGCAAGTCGCCTGTGATCCTTGCCGAACGCGGTCTTGATGCGCCCGCACGCGACGCTCTGTTCGCCCTGTTCGACACCCTCGGCAGCGCCGTGTGGCTTGATGATGAGACGCAGTTCGATCTCGTCACTGCTCTCGCCGGATCGGGGCCGGGCTTTGTCTATCGCTTCATCGACGCGCTCGCGGGTGCAGCCATCGACCTCGGGCTTGACCAAGCCACTGCCGACGCCCTAGCGCTCGCCACGGTCGAGGGCGCTGCGGCGCTCGCGGCGGCGTCCGATGTCGGCCCGGCAACCCTTGCTGACCGTGTGGCGAGCCCGGGCGGCATGACCCGCGAGGGGCTGAATGTGCTTGACGACGGCGAGGCCCTGAGGCGGCTGCTCACCGACACCCTGCGCGCGACGGCCGAGAAGGGTGCGGCGCTCTCACGGGGCGCTTAATATTAACAAGCGTTAAGCTGAACAGATTGCGCGGTTTGCAATCCGGTTTCTCTTGAAATGCGTGGCCGAAACACCGATATTGGCACATCTGGAGAGCACGGACGTTTCCGCGCTCCCACATGGAAAGGCTAAGGGTTTCGCAATGGCTGACTGGAATGACCCCTCGCGCAATGCGCAGCGCTTTGGCTCCGTGCCCCGCGCCGGAGGCGATGTCGCTGGCCGCGTGAGCTACGACGAGGGCCTGCGTTCGCACATGCTCTCGATTTACAACTACATGACCTCGGGCATCCTGCTGACCGGCATCGTGGCGCTGCTGTCGTTTTACACCGGCGTGGCAGAAACGATCTTTACCGGCGGCATCCTGCGCTGGATCGTCGCGCTTTCGCCCCTGGCGATCGTGTTCGCGATGAGCTTTGGTGCCAACCGCTTCAGCACTGGCACGCTCCAGCTGATGTTCTGGGGTTTTGCCGCGCTGATGGGCCTGTCGCTCTCGTCGGTGTTCCTGGTCTACACCGGGGGCTCGATCGCGACGACCTTCTTCGCCACCTCGGCGGCCTTCGCTGGCCTGTCGCTGTACGGCTACACCACGAAGAAGAGCCTGTCGGGCATGGGCAGCTTCCTGATGATGGGGGTGATCGGTCTGATCGTGGCCTCGCTCATCAACCTGTTCCTGCAGTCGCCCACGTTCCACTACGTGATCAGCTTCATCGGCGTGCTGATCTTCGCAGGCCTCACCGCCTATGACACGCAGCGCTTGAAGAACGAGTACCAGTATCTGCGCGGCACCGAGTTTGCCGGCAAGGCCGTGATCCTCGGCGCGCTGAGCCTGTATCTGGACTTCATCAACATGTTCCAGTTCCTGCTCAGCTTTCTCGGCAATCGCGAGTAATCGTCCCGAGCATCGCTGGCGGGCTTAACGGCCCGGCGCAAGAATGTTGAAATGTCGGATGCCCGGAGGCCCGTAAAGGCTTCCGGGCATTTGCTTTGTTAGCTGGCGCGGCTATCGCGGCGCTTCAGGCTGGAGCAAGCCGGGGCTGCGCATTATCGCTCCCTGGCAGCGTCACAGCTCGCAGCAGGAGAGACCTATCCCATGAGTGCGGCCCCGCATACGCCTTCCGCCCCGTCCGCTCCGGCCAATAGCGCCGTGACCACCCGCACGCCGCTGCGCCTTTCGATTACAGCACTCGGCGGCGCTGCGCTGCTCGCCGGTTGTGCCGCCAAGGCCCCGCCGCCTCCCCCGCCGCCTCCCCCGCCGCCAGTGCAGCAGGTCTTCGAGCCGGTGCCTTACCGCCCGCTGCCGCCGGGCGGCGCGTATTACGTCATGACAATGCCGACGCGCGGCCCTGACGGGAAGCGCATCACGGTCAACAGCGACCTGTCCGACGATCAGTTGGTCTGGAACCTGCGTTCGGCGTGGAACGTGGCGGCGCTCAACTGCCTCACGCCCGAGTATGATCCGATCCTGCAGGGCTACCGCGCCTTCCTGACCAAGAACGTGAAGCCGCTTAAGGCGATCAACGACCGGATCGAGAAGAGCTACACCAGCCGCTTCCGGGTCAAGCGCGACGCGATGATCGCGCGCGATGGCTACACCACCAAGGTCTACAACTTCTTTGCCGAACCTGCCGCCCGCGCCGGGTTCTGCCGCGCCGCGCTTGACATGGCGAACCGTTCGCTCGCCGCGCCGCCGAGCGACCCGCTCGCCTTTACCCGCGCCAATTTCGACGGGCTGTTGGTGCCTTTCGAGCAGTTCTTCGATGAGTACGCGGTCTACCAGCAGGCCGCGGCTGAGTGGGACGCCAAGTGGGGTGCGATGTACGGCGCTTCGCAGCCCGGATGGGTGGCGGCCCAGCAAGCCCGCGCGGGCATGATGCCAGCGGCTCCGATGGGTGTGGTGCAGACCGTTACCGACCTCGAGACAGGGGTGCCGGTGCCGGTCATCCCGGTCAATGAAGGCGTCACCGCGCAGCCCGTGGTGCAGCCGATCACGCCCAAGCCCGCAGCCACTCCGAGCCCTAAGCCGGGCCAGTAGGCACGGGGCGCCACAGGCGGGCGTGAGGGCAGCTTGCGGCGCAAAATCGCCGTTGCAAGCCGCTGCGCTTAAAGCTAATGCGCGCGCTCGCCCGCTCCCGGCAAGGGACTGCGGCGGGCGCGAAAACCTGGAACGGGGCCGTAGCTCAGTTGGGAGAGCGCGTCGTTCGCAATGACGAGGTCAGCGGTTCGATCCCGCTCGGCTCCACCAGTTTTCAGGCGCAGCCTGAAAACTGGATTCTTGGTTTTCGCCCTCAAACGCCGGGCGCAGCGCGTCCGCGCTGCTAGGCTTACGCGCCATAAGGCGCGGCGGCCGGTTGGCCTTGCGGCCCTTTGGGCCGAATCTCGACATCTCTTCAAGCACTGTCCCGGCGCGTAGCGCCGCAAGCGCGACCGCGCGCCGCCGCTTATGCGGCGAAAGCCAAGCAGCGCGGACGCGCTGCGCCCGGCGTTTGAGGGCGAAAACAAAAAACCCGCGATGTTGCGCTCGCGGAGGCGAGCGCCTAACAACAAGACGCGCCAAGGTAACGGGAATGCGGTTTGATTCCGCAGCTGTCCCTGCAACTGTAAGCGGTGAGTATGCGGTGCGCGCCCTGAAAAGGGCAGCCACTGGGGCGGTAACGCTCTGGGAAGGTGAGCATCACATACGTTGATCCGTGAGCCAGGAGACCGACCGGGGCGTGTCGCTCTTTGCTTGGCTCAGGGATTGGCCAGGCGCGGAACCACTTTCGTTGTGAGCGACATCGCTGGGCCGTGGGGGATCAAAACCCTCGCAGCCACCATGTTGCTGATGATGGGAGAAATCCGTGAAAAATTCGATATTGTTGAGCAGCGTCGCTGGGGCGGCGCTGGTTTGGGCTGTGCCTTTGGCGGCGCAGGAAGACGGCAAGACGCCGGGCCAGTGCTATGTGACGGGCGACCAGAACACCGAGCAATTGCTTTGCTATCCCGGCAAAGACATCCTGATTATTGCCAGCCGTGACGCGACCTTGCTGCGCGAGAGCTACACCGGCTCCGCGCTGGTCATCACAGCCGAACAGCTCGAACAGCGCCAGACCCGCGACATCGCCGACATCCTGCGCGATGTTCCCGGGGTGGCGGTCGCAGGCGTGGCTGGGCAGACCCAAATCCGCCTGCGCGGCAGCGAAGGCAACCACGTGCTGGTGCTGGTCGATGGGATCGAGGTTTCCGATCCCTTCGCGGGCGAGTTCGATATCGGCACGCTGCAAGCCGACATCGGCGCGCGCGTTGAAGTGCTGCGCGGGCCGCAATCTGCGCTCTACGGCCCAGATGCAATCGGCGGCGTGGTCTCCTACCAAAGCGCTAGCGGGCGTGCCCGACCGGGCTTTGCCGCGCGGCTGGAGGGCGGCACCGACAACACCATCAACGGCGCGCTGCGCTACGGCGCGGCCGGCGAGAGCTGGGACGCGGCGCTCTCTGCCGTGGTGGTCAGCACCGACGGCCAGCCCAATGCCAGAAACGGCTCCCGCGACATCGGGCGCGGCAGCTACACGCTCTCGGGCAAAGGCGCGGTGGACTTGACCGAGGGCTTACAGCTACGCGCCGCGGGCCGCTTCATCCGTACCGAGGGCCTGTTCAACGACAGCGACTTCAACCGCACCAGCCCGACCTTCGGCTTCACCATCGACAGTCCCGGCACGCGCTTCACCAACGAGGCGATCTACGCCCTCGTCGGCGCAAAGCTCGACACGTTGGACGGGCGCTGGACGCATGACCTCTCGGCCCAGATCGCCGACGTTACCCGCGACAGCTTCGGCGCCTTCGGGCAATCCTCGGGCAGCGCGGGCGACCGGGTCAAGGCATCCTATGTCAGCGCCTTCCGGATCGCGGACGAACACAACCTCACCTTCGCCGCCGATTACGAGCAGGAGGGCTTCCGCAACACGCTTGCCGCCAGCGGCGGTTTCACCGAGCGGCGCGAGATCGAGCAGGTCGGCTTCGTCGGCGAGTATCGTTACTCCGGTGAAGCCTTCGACCTGTCGGCGGCGCTGCGGCATGACATCAACGACGCCTTCCGCGATGCGACGACCTTCCGCCTCGGCGCAGGCTACCGCCTCACCGAAACCACGCGCCTGCGCGCTGCTGCGGGCTCAGGCGTCAAAAACCCCGGCTTCTTCGAGCTTTATGGCTTTGTCGACGGGCGCTTCATCGGCAATGCTGCGTTGCGGCCTGAAAAGTCGACCGGATGGGAAGTTGGCGTCGACCAGCAGATCGGCGACGGGGCGAGCCTTGCGGTGACCTACTTCGACAGCGAGCTGAAGGGCGAGATCTTCACCACCTTCCCGGCCCCGACCTTCATCGCCACCCCCGCCAACCGCACCACGGTAAGCAAGCAGCGCGGGGTCGAGGTCTCGCTCGCCGCCAAGCTGGCGGAACAGTGGAGCCTCGATGCTGCCTACAGCTACCTCGATGCCGAGGAAAACGGGGCCCGCGAAGTGCGCCGCCCGAAGCACATCGCCAGCGCCGCGCTGACCTGGGCTGCGCCGGATGATGCGGCCTCGGCCACGCTGGTGGTGCGCCACAATGGCGCGACGCCCGATGTCGCCTTCACCGATCCCAGCTTCGTGCCGGTGCGCGTCCAGCTGGATGACTACACGCTGGTGAACCTCAACGCGCGGGTGAAGCTGACCGATAGTATCAGCGCCTTCGCCCGCGCCGAGAATCTGCTCGGCGAGACTTACGAGCAGGTGTTCAGCTTCGTCTCCCCCGGCCGCTCGGCGGTCGTGGGTGTCGAGGCGCGGTTCTGAAGGAGGGTGGATCAATGACCGATATGACCAAGCCGTTGGCTCCGCTGGCCCAGTTGGCTCTGCCCGGGATGCTCGCCGCGACCACGCTGAGCGGCACGGTCGTGCTTGCCTGCATGATGCCGTTCGCCGCGATTGCCACCATCGCCGCGCTGTTCCTTCCCGGACGGCGCGGCCTCGCGGCGATCGGCCTGTGCTGGCTGGGCAATCAGGCGCTGGGCTTTGGCCTGATGGGCTTTCCGTGGGACGCAGGCACCTTTGCGGCGGGGCTATCGCTGCTGGCGGCAAGCCTTGTCGCCTTTGCCGCAGCGCGCGACGTCGCGGCGAGGGGAGGTCCGCTGCTCGCCTTCCTCGCCGCCTTCGCCGCGTTTGAGGCGAGCCTTTTCGCCTATGCGCTGGCCTTCGGAGATGTGGCGATGTTTGCGCCCGATATCGTCGGCCTGATCGCGCTCAACGACGGGCTGTGGTTCGCGGGGCTGTGGCTCGGCTGGCAGGTACTGGCGCGCATCCCCGCGCTGGCCGCATGGCAGGCCCGATGAGCGAGCCCTTACGCATTGTCTCCCTGCTCCCCAGCGCCACCGAGATCGCGGTGGCGCTGGGGCTGGAGGGCAATCTGGTGGGCCGCTCGCACGAATGCGACTTTCCGCCGTCTGTCGCCGCGCTGCCGGTCTGCACGTCGACCAAGCTCGAAAAGGGCCTCAGCTCGCGCGCCATCGAGGACCGGGTCAAGGCCATCGTCGAGAGCGGCCTGTCGGTCTATGATGTCGATGCGACGTTGCTGCGCACGCTCCGGCCCGATGTGATCCTCACCCAGGCGCAATGCGCGGTCTGTGCTGTGACGCCCGCCGATCTTGAAGAGGCGCTGGCAGCATGGGTCGGCACGCCGCCGGTGCTGGTCTCGCTCGCGCCCGATGATCTGTCGGACGTGTTCGGCGATTTTGCACGGGTGGCCGAAGCGGCGGGCGTCCCAGAGCGGGCAGGGCCTGCGGTCGCGCGGATGCAAGTGAGGCTGGCCGCCATCCCCAAGGCTCCCGTCACGCGCCCGACAATGCTCGCAGTCGAGTGGATTGAGCCGCTGATGGTCGCGGGCAATTGGGTGCCCGAACTCGTCACTGCCGCCGGAGCCGATCCGCTGCTCGCCGGGCCCGGTGTCCATTCGCACTGGATCGAATTCGCCGCCATCGCTGCTGCCGATCCCGACATTATCGCCTTCATGCCGTGCGGCTACCAGCTTGCCCAGACCCTGCCCGAGGCGCGTGCGCTGCTTGCGAGCTCGCCGTGGCGTGACCTTCGGGCGGTGCGCGAAGGCCGGGCGTTCGCGGTCGACGGGCACCACCTCTACAACCGCCCCGGCCCCAGATTGGTCGAGAGCGCGGAGGTGCTGGCCTGCCTGATCCATACACCCGATGCAGTGCCGGAAAGGCTGCAGCCTTTCATCGCGCGTTTTTGAGTTTTCCACCCCATCCGGGGCGCGAAATCCTCGCTCACGCGACCTAACGGTCGCATCGCTGCGGGCGGCCGTTCGGCCTTGCGGCCCTTCGGTCCGGGGTGTTGTCGTCCAAAGCTCTCGCAATCGCAGCAAAAATTGCCTATGCGCCCCCCATGCATTTTCTCGACCAAGCCAAGATCTATCTGAAGTCCGGCGGGGGCGGCCCCGGGGCCGTGTCATTCCGCCGCGAAATGTACGTCGAATATGGCGGCCCTGACGGCGGCAACGGCGGCAGCGGCGGCGACATCGTGTTCGAAGCCGTCGCTGGCCTCAACACGCTGATCGACTTCCGCTATTCGCAGCACTTCAAGGCGCCGCGCGGCGGGCACGGGATGGGCAAAGACCGCACCGGAGCCTCGGCCAAACCGCTCGTCATCAAGGTGCCGGTCGGCACGCAGATCATCTCCGACGAGCAGGACGAGGTGCTCGCCGACTTCACGCAGGTCGGCCAACGCATCACCTTCCTTGAAGGCGGCATGGGCGGTCGCGGTAACGCCAGCTACAAGACCTCGACCAACCGCGCCCCGCGCCAGCACCAGGACGGGATTCCGGGTCAGGAAATGTGGGTATGGCTGCGGCTGAAGCTGCTTGCTGACGTGGGCCTTGTCGGCCTGCCAAATGCGGGCAAATCGACCTTCATCAATGCGGTTTCCAACGCGCAGGCCAAGGTCGGCGACTACGCCTTCACCACGCTGGTGCCAAAGCTGGGCGTGGTGCGCCACAAGGGCCGCGAATTCGTGGTCGCCGACATTCCCGGCCTGATCGAGGGCGCCGCCGAAGGCGCCGGGATCGGCGACCGCTTCCTCGGCCATATCGAGCGGTGCCGCGTGCTGATCCACCTCATCGACATCACCGGCACCGAAGATGCCGACCCTGCCGAAGCGATGCGCATCGTCGAGGAGGAGCTGGCGGCTTACGGCGCGGGCCTTGAGGACAAGGCGCGGCTGGTGGTGCTCAACAAGCTCGACCTGGCCGATGCCGAACTGGTCGAGGTGTTCAGCAAAGAGCTTCTGGCGGCCGGCGCGGACCAGGTGTTTGCTGTCTCCGGCGCGACCGGCGCGGGCATCCCCCAATTGCTCGACGCGGTGCTCGGCTATCTGCCCGACCGGACTTCGACCGAGACCAAGACGGTCGAGGTCGAGAACGAGGCAGAGGCCAGCGACTGGTCGCCGCTCTGAATTTTGCGATGCTGACGCGATTGGCCGACATCCCCGCCGCGCGGCGGATCGTGGTCAAGATCGGCTCCGCGCTGCTGGTCGGCGGCGGAAGCCCGCGCGAGGGCTGGCTGGCGCACATGGCGCGCGATCTTGCGATGTTGCGCGGCAATGGCGCGCAGGTGATCGTGGTGAGTTCCGGCGCAATTGCGCTGGGGGCTGCACGGATGGCGCTACCCAAGGGCGGACGCGGGAGCCTTGCAGATGCACAGGCGGCTGCGGCTGTCGGGCAGATCGCGCTGGCGGATTTGTGGTCGCGCGCGCTCGGGAGCGAGGGCATCACCGCAGCGCAGATGCTGCTGACACTGGGCGATCTGGAAGACCGGCGGCGCTATCTCAACGCCTCGGCGACGCTCGACCGGCTGCTGGAGGCGGGGGTGATCCCGGTCATCAACGAAAACGACTCGGTTGCGACCGAAGAAATCCGCTTCGGCGACAACGACCGGCTCGCCGCGCGGGTGGCGCAGGCGGCCAATGCCGATCTGGTGCTGCTGCTGTCGGACGTCGACGGCCTGTATACCTGTGACCCGCGCGAAGATGGCGCGGCGCTGATCCCGGTGGTTGACGCCGTGACGCCGGAGGTGATGGCGATGGCCAGCGCGGCCTCGTCCTCGGGCCTTGGTTCAGGCGGGATGGTTTCCAAGCTGCAAGCCGCGCAGATCGCGACGCGGGCGGGCATCGCGCTCGCGATCCTCAACGGCACCCACGATGCGCCGATTGCCCATGCGCTGTGCGCCGGGACGGGTACACTTTTCCTCCCCGTCCGCGCCGACTCTGCGCGCAAGGCGTGGCTCGGCGGGCGGCTCGCACCCGCAGGCGAACTGCGCGTGGACAAGGGCTGCGCCGAGGCGCTGAAGGGCGGGGCGAGCCTGCTTGCGGCAGGCGTCGTCGGCGTGTCGGGCACGTTCCGGCGCGGGGATCTGGTCAGCGTGCTGAGCTTGCGCGGCGAGCGGCTGGCGCAGGGCCTCGCCGAATATGACGTCGCTGAAATGCAGCTTATCGCGGGCAAGCGCGCCGAGGATCAGGCCGAGCGGCTGGGCTACGCGCCGCGATCCTGCGTCATCCACCGCGACCACTTGGTCTTGCTGTGAGCCTGCTCGCCATCACCGGCGCGACCGGGTTTGTCGGCAGCGCGGTGCTGGCCGAGGCGCTCGCGCAGGGGCACCGCGTGAAAGCGCTCGCCCGGCGCGATCAGCCTGCGCTGGACGGCGTGGAGTGGGTGCGCGGCGACCTTGAAGACACGGCAGCGCTCGCAGCGCTGGTGGGCGGCGCGGATGCGGTGATCCATGTCGCGGGCCTCACCAACACGCCCGACCCTGCGCAGTTCGCCGCCGCCAATGTCACCGGCACCGCCAACGTGATCGGCGCCATGAAGGGCGCAGGGCTCAAGCGGCTGGTGTTCGTCTCCTCACTCTCGGCCCGGATGCCCGAGCTGTCGGCCTACGGCGCCTCCAAGGCGCGCGCCGAGGCGCTGGTGGAGGCAAGCGGCCTCGACTGGACCACGGTGCGCCCGCCCGGCGTCTACGGCCCGCGCGATGTCGATTATCTGGAGATGTTCCGCACCGCCAAGTGGGGTTTTGTCCCGCTGCCGCCGGGCGGGGCGAGCTCGATCATCCATGCGCACGATCTTGCCGCGTTGCTGGTGGCGCTTGCCGCAGGCAATGCCGCCCCGACCCGCAAGAAGGTTTACGAGCCCGACGACGGGCGCGAGGGCGGGTGGAGCCACAAGGAACTCGCCGCCGCCATTGGCCGGGCGGTGGGCCGCCGCGCGGTGTTCGCCCCGCACCTGCCACGCAGCGTTCTCGATGCCGCCGCCGCCGCCGACCGCATCGCGCGCGGCGACCGCGCCAAGCTCACACCTGACCGGGTCGGCTATATGGCGCATCCCAACTGGGTCTCGCGCTTCGACCGCAAGCCGCCGCCGGGTCTCTGGCAACCGCGCATCGGCGGCGAGGAGGGGCTGAAAGCAACCGCCGAATGGTACCGCCGCGAAGGCTGGCTCTAGGCCACTCGCGTCAGAGGAACGGTTCCTCGCCCGGCTTGTGGATGCCGCATTCGGTCTTGTCCCAGCCTTTCCACCGGCCCGAGCGCGGGTCTTCGCCCGGCGCGACCTGTGTGGTGCAGGGCGAGCAGCCGATCGACGGATAGCCCTGCGCGATCAGCGGGTGGCGCGGCAGGTCGTGCTGGATGAAATAGCCCTCGATCTGGCCCGCATCCCAGTCGATCAGCGGGTTGATCTTGAGCCGCCCTTGCGCGTCGGAGGTATCCACCTCGAACCGCGGCAGATTGGCGCGGGTCGCGGCCTGGAAAGACTTCCTGCCGGTGAAGCTCGCATCATACCCCGCCAGCGCCTTTTCGAGCGGACGCACCTTGCGGATCTCGCAGCAGCCGTCGGGATCGTAAGACCAGCGCAGGCCGGTCTCGTCCCGCTTCGCCAGTTCGTCTGCATCGGGGGTGAGGATCACGAGGTTGAGGCCGAGGCGCGCCGCCAGCAGATCGCGGTATTCCAGCGTCTCGGCAAAGTGCTTGCCGGTGTCGAGGAACAGCACCGGCACGGTCGGATCGACGGATGCGACGAGGTGCAGCAGCACCGCGCTCTCCGCCCCGAAGCTGGAGACCACCGCGAGATCGCCCGCCAGACTGTCGCGGATGACGCCCTCCAGCATTTCGAGCGTCGAGGAGCCGCGGAACATATTGTTGAGGCGCACCGCGTCATGCTCGGTGAAGCGCGGGGCGAGGTCGAGCACGTCCGGCGTGCGGGCGATCATGCCGATCTTGGCGATCGAAAGCTCAGGCTTCATGGCGCTTCTCCGCGATTGTCGACCTGCCATCCGCCGCACGCTGGTACACGTTCTCCCACGTTGCAAAAGCGCGGGCCGCGTCCTCTTCGTCGAGGCGCTTGTCGGGGGCGAAGCTGTCGAAACCGCAGCGGCGCATGTGGCTGAGCTGGTCGATCAGCACCGCGCCCACCGCGCGCAATTCGCCCGTATAGCCCGCCTCGCGCAGGATGCGCGCCGAGGAATATCCGCGCCCGTCGCCGAAGCTGGGGAAGTTGACTTCGACCAGCGCCAACCGATCGAGGAACGGCAGCAGCACCCGCGCATCGTCACCCGGCTCGATGCGGACGGCGGTAGCATTGGTCTGGTCGCAGCAAGAATCGACGGTAACGGTCGCATGATCGACCGCCTCGTCATCGCGGAAACGGAACTGCACCTCGTCGGGGCTGGTGCCGAGGTCCTTACCCATAAAGCGCCTCCTTGAACGGCTCCATGCCGATGCGGCGGTAGGTATCGAGGAACCGCTCGCCATCCTGACGCGCGCCGAGATAGACGTCCGTCACTGTCTCGACTGCGGCGATCACGCCATCCTCGTCGAAGCCCGGCCCGGTGATCTTGGCGAGGCTGACGTCCTCGGCCTCCGATCCGCCGAGCGAGAGCTGGAAGTTCTCCTTGCCCTTCTTGTCGACGCCGAGGATGCCGATGTGGCCCGCGTGGTGATGCCCGCAGGCGTTGATGCAGCCCGAAATCTTCAGCTTCAATTCGCCCAGTTCGCCGGTGCGCCCGTTCGCGGCAAAACGCTCCGAAATGCGCTGGGCGAGCGGGATCGAGCGGGCGTTGGCGAGGCTGCAGTAATCAAGGCCGGGGCAGGCGATGATGTCCTCGATCGTGTCCATGTTAGGCGCGCCAAGGCCCGCTGCGTCGAGCGCCGTCCACACCGCGTGCAGGTCAGCGATGCGGACGTGGGGCAGCAGCAGGTTCTGCGTGTGCATCACGCGCAGCTCGTCGAAGCTGTAGTCGCGGGCGAGCCGCGCCATCACGCGCATCTGCTCGGCGGTGGCATCGCCGGGGATGCCGCCTGCGGGCTTCAGGCTGATCACCGCCGAGACATAGGCGTCATGCTTGTGGCGGTGCGTGTTGCGGTCGACCCACAAGGCGAAATCGGGGTCCGAACGGTCGAGTGTCTTGGGACCATCGACGAAGGCGGGCGGGGCGAAATATTCCGCGATCCGCGCCAACTCCTCGCGCGGCGGTTCCACGCCGACGGTGAGCATGTGGGCGAACTCTTCCTCGACCTGGCGGGTGTATTCCGCCGCGCCAAGTTCGTGGACGAGGATCTTGATACGCGCCTTGTACTTGTTGTCGCGCCGTCCGTAGCGGTTGTAGACCCTGAGGCACGCCTCGGCATAGGTAATGAAGTGATCGAGCGGCACGAAGTCGCGGATCAGCGGGGCGATCATCGGGGTGCGCCCCATGCCGCCGCCCGCATAGAACTGCGCGCCGATCTCGCCGTCCCGCTTGATGATCCGCACGCCGATATCGTGGAGCCGCATCGCTGCGCGGTCCTTTTCGGAGGCGATCACCGCGATCTTGAACTTGCGCGGCAGATAGGTGAACTCCGGGTGGAAGCTCGACCACTGGCGCATCAGCTCGGCATAAGGGCGCGGGTCCACCACCTCGTCGGCAGCAGCGCCCGCGAAGTGGTCGCTACTGATGTTGCGGATGCAGTTCCCGCTAGTCTGGATGGCGTGCATCTCGACCGTCGAAAGGTCGGCGAGCGCGTCGGCACAATCCTCCAGCTTGATCCAGTTGTACTGGATGTTCTGGCGGGTGGTGAAGTGGCCGTAGCCGCGGTCATACTTCTCCGCGATGTCGGCGAGCATCTCCATCTGGCGCGCATCGAGCGTGCCATAGGGGATCGCGACGCGCAGCATGTAGGCGTGGAGCTGCAGATAGAGCCCGTTCATCAGCCGTAGCGGCTTGAACTGGTCTTCGGTCAGCTTGCCCTCGATCCGGCGGCGGGCCTGATCGCGGAATTCGGCGACGCGGGCATCGACCATGGCCTGGTCGTAGGAATCGTAACGGTACATATCAGATCACCCAGTCCCAGCCGGTCTTGTTGGCGGTCGGCACGCCGAGGTCGCGGCGCACGGTCGGGCCGAGCGCGCGCACCCGGTCCTTGATGTGGGCAGGCCGAACGTGCCCGGCGGCGTCGATGGTTGCTTCGATCGCGTAGGGCACGTTGACGCGGCGCGCGGCTTCCTCGCGGGCGAGGATCTCTTCGGCCTCGTCGCCTGCGTCGACGGCATCATCGACGAACAGCGACCAGCCGGTGCCGTTCCACCATGTCACCGCGCCCGAGCGCAGGTCGTTGCCGGTGAGGATTTTCATCGTGCTGCCTCCTGAGCAAGCATCGCGACCGCGACATCCTCGCGCGCGGTCACTTCGCCTATGACGATCAGCGCGGGGCTCTTAACGCCATGCGCCTCGACCAGATCGGGAAGGCCCGCGAGCAGCCCGCGCAGCACGCGCATTTCGGGGCGGGCGGCGTTTTCGATCACGGCGATAGGCATGTCGGGGGCAAGGCCGTCGGCCATCAGCTTCTCGGCGATGGCGGCAGCGGTGGAGACGCCCATGTAGATCACCAGCGTGCGGCCCTTGCCGGCGAGGCCCGACCAGTCCTGCTCGGCCAGACCCTTGCACTGGCCGGCGACGAAGCTGACGATGCTGGACGCGTCGCGGTGGGTCAGCGCGATGCCGCTGGCCGCCGCCGCGCCGTTGGCGGCGGAAATACCGGGGACGACTTCGACGCGCACGCCCGCCGCGCGCGCGGTTTCGGCTTCCTCGCCGCCGCGCCCGAAGATGAAGGGATCGCCGCCCTTGAGGCGCACGACGTCGTGGCCGTTCAGAGCCTCGCGCACCAGCAGGGCGTTGATCTCGTCCTGTGGCATGGTGTGCCGCGCGCGTTGCTTGGCGACCGAGATCAGCCGCGCATCGGGGCGGGCAAGGCCGAGAATATCGGGGCCGATCAGCCCGTCATGGACGATCACCCGCGCCGCTTCGATGAGCCGCGCGGCGCGTAAGGTCAGGAGGTCCACCGGACCCGGCCCCGCGCCGACAAGATAAATGGTGCCAGTCTGCTTCATGCCAGCGCAGATGGGCCAGCAGCGGGGTGCAAGCCAGCGAGAATGGATTGGCCGGCGCGTAGCGGAACTATACCCGCGCGACGCCCTCGGCGAGATCGGCGATCAGGTCGTCCGCATCCTCCAGCCCGATCGACAGGCGCAGCGCCGGGCGGCCCGCGCAAGGATCGGGCATCACGGTGCGGTAGGTGTGCGGAGTTATGGGCAGCGCGAGGCTCTCGAACCCGCCCCACGAATAGCCGTTGCCGAACAGGTGGAGCGCGTCCGATACGCGGGCCGAGGCGGCAGGATCGTCGCTCGCCAGCACGAAGGAAAACAAGCCGCATCCGCCGGTGAAATCGCGCTTCCATAGCGCGTGGCCGGGGTCGGAGGGCAGCAGCGGGCAGAACACCTGCGCCACCTGCGGCTGGGCTTCCAGCCACGCCGCGATCTTGAAGGCCGAGCGGGTCTGCGCCTCCAGCCGGATGCCCATTGTGCGCAGGCCGCGCGCCGCCAGCGCGGCATCGTCGGGGGAGACCACCTGCCCCAGCTCGTGCGAGGTGCGGCGCAGGGCGGTGTACCAGCGTTTGCCCGCGCTCGCGCTGCCCATCATCAGGTCGGAGTGGCCGCCGACATGCTTCGACAGGCTCATCATCACGATATCGCAGCCGTGGGTGAGGCCCGCGAAGCCCAGCGGGCTCGCCCAGGTGTTGTCCACCATGCTCACCGCGTCGTGCTCGCGGGCGATGGCGGCGAGCGCGGGGATATCGCAGACCTCGAAGGTGAGGCTGCCGGGGCTTTCGAGCCACACTGCCTTCACGCCGCCTGCTGCGAACAGAGCGCGGTAAGCCTCCACATCGCGCGGGTCGAAGAAGGTCGTCTCCACGCCCATCCGCGCCAGCAGCCCCGTCGCCATCGAGCGCGTCGGGTCATAGGCGTTGTCGCCCATCAACAATCGGTCACCGGGCTTGAGCACAGCGAACATGCAGCCGACAATTGCCGCCACCCCGCTGGGGTAGAGCACCGTGCCGTAAGCGCCGGGTTCCATCTGGGTCAAAGCCTCGGCCAGCGCCCACTGCGTCGGCGCGCCGCGCCTGCCGTAGAAGAACTGCCCGTCGGTGTTGTTGCTCCCCGCCGCCTGCCGCTCGGCATCGGTTGCGTAAAGGTGGGTCGAGGCGCGCCAGACGGGCGGGTTGACCACCGGCCCGGTCCATTCCTTGCGCCGCCCGCCGTGGACGAGGCGGGTCGCGGGCTTCAGCGGCTTGTCATCCCCGCCGTCGCTCATTCAGCCCCCCCGCCGGTCTCGGCGCCTTCCGCCTTGGGCGTGGCGGGGTCGGAGCCCCACTCGCTCCAGCTGCCGTCATACAGCGCGGCGTCCTGCTTGCCGAGCAGGTGCATGGCGAACAGCAGCACGCTGGCCGTCACTCCGCTGCCGCAGGTCGCAGCGACGGGGGCATCAAGGTCGATCCCGGCGGCGGTGAAAGCGGCGCGCAATTCGCCGGGCGATTTGTAGGTGCCGTCCGCTTTCAGCGCCTCGGTGAAGGGCAGATTGCGCGCGCCCGGAATACGCCCGTTCGGCACGCCATGCACCGGATCGACCCCGCTGCCATAGACCCGGTCAGCCCCGCGCGCGTCCAGCACCTGTTCGGCGCGGCTGTCGATGTTGGCGAGCATGTCGGCCTTGGTCCGCACCCGTGTGGGCGCGGTGAGGGTTGCGGGGGCGGCGGGGGAAACATCGGGAGCGCCGCTCTCCAGCGCCCGGCCTTCGCTGCGCCACTTGCCGAGACCCCCGTCGAGGATCGCGACATTCTCGCGCCCACTGGCCGTCAGCACGAACCACGCCCGCGCCGAGGTGCGGATCGCGCTGTCATCATAGATCACGATGGCCGCATCGGAAGCAACCCCGAGGCTCGCCAGCCGATCGGCCAGCTGCGCAGGGGTGGGGAAGGCGTAGGGCACGGGCGAACCCGCATCGAACAGGCTCGCCAGCCCCAGAAACCGCGCGCCGGGAATATGCGCAGCGGCAAATTCGGCGGCGGCGTCACGCGCGGCGGCGGGCAGGTGGTGCGATGCGTCGAGCACCACCAGGCCAGAAGCACCAAGATGATCGGCGAGCCAATCGGTCGAAACGAGCGGGGAGGGGAGTTTGGTCATGGCTGCCACTCTAAGCCGCGCTTCCCATACTGCAAAGCCCTCAGGCGGCAGCCGCCGCTGGAACCGCGACCGCTTGCGCCACCAGCCCGGCAATCCCGCCCGGCGTCTGATCGAGCTGGATCGGGTGGACGCGCCCGCTCGCGCTCGGCGTGCCGATCACGAAGGTCTTGGTCACCGCCGGTTGGCCTTCTGCTTCAATGGTCACGTGGATCAGCGGGACGAACAGCGGGGTGGTCCCCTGCCGCAGCGGCTGGATCGCCGAGAGCGGAAGCTGCACCTCGCCGGTGATGCTGCGCGCCTGATGCGGCCCGATGCGCTCGATGGCGCCCAGCGCCTGCGCCGCGCCCACGGAGGGGACGCCAGCGCTCGCCCGCGCGCAGACAAGCTGCACCGCTGCGCGCATATCGGTCACGGCACGCCCAGCGCGGTTGGCGATGTTGAGGCGGTAGCCAATCGTGAACATCATCACGCTGCGGGTCGCGGCGGTGACATCGAGCGTCAGGTAGAGGTCGGCAAGATCAGGCCCCGTTCCTTGCCCGCGTGCGGCCTCGCGCGGCGCGGCGGCTGCGGCAGAGGGCGCGGCGAGGCGTAGCGCCCTGGGCTTGCGGCGACGGCGCAGCAGCAAGCCTCCACCCAGCAGCGCCAACGCGCCCAGACCGCCTGCGGCAAGCGGCCACCATGCGGGCAAGGCGTAGCTGGTGTCGGTGCCCGTCTCGGTAGGGAGGGCGGCGACGTTACCAGTATCTGGCCCCGTATCAGGGGCGATTTCGGGAAAGGCGCCGGGGACGCTTGTGGGCAGGGCGAGCGGATCGCTGCTCACAGTGGGCAGCGGCGCAGGCATCGCGGAAGCCGACGCTGAGGGGGTCGCGGCAGGCGGCGTGCGGGTCGGCGCAGACGTCGGCGCAGAGGTCGACGCCGTGCGGGAGCTTGGCGATGCCTGAGGCTCCGGCGTCAACACCGGCACCGGCGTGATCCGCGGTGTGGGAACGCTGCGCGGCGGAATTACCACGCCCGCGCGTTCGTCGGCGGGGCCAGCAGGCGCGGGCGCCGGCGTCGGGGTTGCCGTGGGCAAGGTGAAGGTGCCCGGGTTGTCCTGCGCAGCAAGAGGCGCGGCCCCCGATACGACGAGCGCAAGCGCGGCAGAGGCGACGTGAACGAGGCGGGCGGGCAAGCGGATCATGGCGGGGACAGGCTCGATAGAGGTCGGCATAAAGATGGGGTGCCAGATGGGATAGGCGCTGCCGGAACGCGGCTGAACCGGCGCTGACGCCATAGAGCGGTCGCCTCGCGCCCGTCCAGCTTGCCGCTTGCGAAGCGCGGCGGATCGAGGCAACAGCGCGGCATGGAAAGCACACCCACCCCCAACGCCGCCCCCAAGTCCTCGGCCCCGCAATTCCTCGGTAAGGACACACCCCTGCCGACGTCGCCCGAGGAGGCGGTGCTCGACTACGTCCCCAATCCGCGCCCGGGCCTTACCTATCTGGTGCGGTTCGTCAGCCCCGAGTTCACCTCGCTGTGTCCGGTGACCAGCCAGCCCGATTTTGCGCATCTGGTGATCGACTATGTGCCGGGCGACACGATTGTCGAGAGCAAGAGCCTGAAGCTGTTCCTGGGGTCTTTCCGCAATCACAACGGTTTTCACGAGGATGTGACCGTGGGGATCGGGGTGCGCCTGTTCGAAGAGATGCGCCCCGCATGGTTGCGCATCGGCGGTTACTGGTATCCGCGCGGGGGGATCCCGATCGACGTGTTCTGGCAGAGCGCCGCGCCGCCCGAAGGCCTGTGGCTGCCGGACCAAGGCGTGCCGGGGTATCGCGGACGCGGGTGATTCAGGGGTGCGCTAGACGCGTCTGGAGGGCTTCCAGATCGTTCTAGACCCCCCTTAGACCCCCTCTAGACCCCTGTTAGACCCCCTTCCAGCAACGATGTTTCACGTGGAACATCGGCGTTTGGGCATCACGATCCGGGAACGTTCAGTTCCAGCTGGACGAACTTGGGAACGGTCTTGTTGGCATCGCGCCATTTGGCGAGCGGGAAGGCCCCGGCCCCCAGCGCGGCCAGCGGAATGCCGGCCTCGGCCAGCGAATAGGGCGAGATGCGATGGCGGGTCATGAAGCCGCCGCTGCCGTCGCTGATCATCGGGGTCTCGAACTGGAGGCCCTGGCTGTTCTCGGAGGCATTGGCGACCTTGCTGACCACCAGCTGA
Source organism: uncultured Alphaproteobacteria bacterium (assembly GCA_963765775.1). Classification (GTDB taxonomy): domain Bacteria; phylum Pseudomonadota; class Alphaproteobacteria; order Sphingomonadales; family Sphingomonadaceae; genus Erythrobacter. Next base: position 334,187 of record CAVXXQ010000003.1, on the reverse strand, counting down.
CCATGCCCGAGATCGAGCACCACGTCGGTCCCGACCGGCACGCCGGCAAGGCCAGTGATGCGCGCGCCGGTCTTGGAAAGGTTGCGCAGGATCACGTCGTAGTAGTGATCCTCGTGGATCAATCCAACCTTGCGGAAGATGGTGATGCGTTCGGCGCGGTAGCGCGGTGGGCCGCTCGGGCGGAAGTGCGCGGCGCCGTCGGCGAATTGGCCGAGCACCTGATCCTGGGTGATCGGGCGCGAGTAGATGTAACCCTGCACCAGATCGGCGCCGCGTTCGCGCACCAGCTGCAGCTCGTCCATCGCCTCCACGCCCTCGGCAACGGTCTCCATGCCGAGCGCCTTGGCGAGCGCGACGATGGCCGCGATGATCGCCGGGTTGATGTCGCCGTTCTCGGTGCAGCCGCGCACAAAGCTCTGGTCGATCTTGATCTTGTCGAAATGCCCGTGCTTGAGGTAGCCCAATGAGGAATAGCCGGTGCCGAAGTCGTCGAGCGCGAGGCGCACGCCTAACTTCTTGAGATCGCGGAAGATCGCGTCAACCGATTCCAGATCGCCAACGAACACGCTCTCGGTGATCTCAAGCTCGAGCCGCCCGGGCGCCATGCCCGAGGATTCAAGCGCGGCCGCCACCGCCTTGCGGAAGCCGGGCCGGATGAACTGTTTGGCCGACACGTTGACCGCCACCCGGATCGATGCGGGCCAGGCCATCGCGTCCATGCACGCCTGCTTCAGCGCCATTTCGCCGATGCGGATGATGAGGTCGTCATTCTCGGCGACAGGGATGAACTGCGCAGGGCTGATGTCGCCCGCCTCTTCGTCGTGCCACCGCAGCAGCGCCTCGAAGCACTTGACCTCGTTGGTCTCGGGATCGACGAGCGGCTGGTAGGCGAGCCTCAATTCGTCGTTGTCGACCGCGTCGCGCAGCTTGTCGCCGAGCAAGGCGGTCTTGGAGGCCGCATCGCGCAACTCGCTGGTGAAGAAGCAGAAAGTGCCGCCGCGGGTCTCCTTGGCGGAGTAGAGCGCCATATCGGCCGCGCGGGTCAGCTCGTCGGCCTCGAGCCCGTCATAGGGCGCAATCGCGATCCCCACCGAGGTGCCGATGATCGCCCGGCGGCCGTTGATCTGATAGGGCTGCGAGATCGACTGGACGATGCGGTTGGCAAGCTCGCCGAGGGTGCCGCGGTCGTCCATGTCGGGGAGCAGCACCTGGAACTCGTCGCCGCCGAGCCGGCCGACCTCGCCCACGTCCTTGACGATTGACGAGAGGCGCTGCGCGACCTGCTTGAGCAGCTCGTCGCCCGCCGGGTGGCCCATCGTGTCGTTGACCTGCTTGAAGCGATCGAGATCGAGCATCATCAGCGCGCAGCTTCTCTGGCTGGCGCGAAAGGCGGCGAGCATCGCTTTCAGCCGCTCGCCGAGCTTGCGGCGGTTGGCGAGCCCGGTCAGCTCGTCAACCTGTGACTGGCGGGCGACCTGCGTCTCGTAGGCGTATTGCGACGAGATATCGACCGCGCTGCCCCGATAGCCCTGAAAATTGCCCGCAGCGTCGAGCAGCGCGCGGCCGTTGAGCCGCCACCAGCGCGTGGCGCCGCGCTCGGTGGGGACAGCGACGATCTGCTCATCGAGCTTGGAGCGGGCCTTGAGCTTGAAGGCGAGGCTGCGCTGCGACGGGCCGGCGCCGTCTTCGTCCGCCTCGAGGAACACGCGGGTCAGCGGGGTGCCGATCAGTGTCTCGAGGTCCTGCCCGATGTCGACCAGCGCGCGCTGCGAGAGGAAGGTCAGGCGGTCTTCGGCATCGGTCGCCCAGAACATGCCGATGCCCAGCTCCTCGACCTCGCCGAGCACGATGGCGCGGTCGGGCCGGGCGCTTTGGACGGTGTCCAGCGCCTCTGGTGCCGAGCGAGCCGTGTCGCGGGCGGATCTGCGAAAGCCAAGTGCCATGCCATATCCTTGTTCCGGGCGGCCGGCAGCCCTGCGCCCGTCCTGCTGTAACCCGAACGTGATTGAAAAAGCGTTACGCAGCATGAAGCTGCCGCCGAGACGCGGCGCATCGGCCGATTTTGGCGGAACCGTTCGCCATAGTCGGCGTTATCGGCTGCTGTAACGCTTTGACATTTTCTTACCGAGGCGGCACAAAGCGTGTAATTTTGCATCACTGCCGCCGAGCGTTCGGGATCGCGCACTGCGAGTTTTTTTGAGAATATCGGGGGATTGGCGTCATTCCTGTCAACATTCTGCCGGCAACCCTGCCGGCCGCTAAGACCAACACCGTGCGCACCCGCGCCGACTGGGACGCCATGCGCGCCGCCGCGCTGGCCGATCCGGGCGCGTTCCACGGGGACATCGCTGCGCGCAACATGCACTGGTTCGTGGCCGATGTCGGCGCTGCGGGTGCATGGCTGGCGAAAGGCGAGGACGGGCGCTGGCAAGGCTGGGACGCGGGTTCTGCCGCTGCGGTGAGCCCTGATCTGCCGAGCGATTTCACCCCCTGGCACACCGGCTTTGACGGCTCACAGGCGCCGCACTGGCGCTGGTTCGTCGGCGGCCGTACCAATGCCGCCTTCTCCGAACTCGACCGCCACGTGCTCGCCGGACACGGCGCGGAGGCTGCGCTGATCTTCGAAGGCGACCGCTGGGACATGTCGGCAAACGCCGGCAAGGGCGCGCCGATCGACTGCTTCACCGTCAGCCGCAAGCGTCTGCTGCTCGAGGTGGCGAAGTGCGCCGTGGCCTTGGAGGCGCTCGGCCTCAAGCCGGGCGACCGCATGGCCTTGAACATGCCCAGCATCGTGCCGCAGATCTACTGGACCGAGGCCGCCAAGCGGATGGGCGTGGTCTATACGGCTGTGTTCGGCGGGTTCTCCGACAAGACGCTGTCCGACCGCATCGCCGATACCGGTGCGCGGGTGATTGTCACCTCGGACGGCAGCTACCGCAACGCGCAGGTCGCCGCCTTCAAGAACGCCTATACCGACCCCGCGCTCGACAATTTCGTGCCGGTGACGACGGCTCTGGCAATCCTCGGCGGGCTCGATCTGGGTCTCCCTGAAGGCGGCCACGAAACAATCCTCGACACGGTGCGCGAGGCGCTTGACGGTGAGATCACAGTCGACCGTTCGGACGTGATGCGCGGCGTGGGCCGCGCGCTGATCAATCTTGGCGCGGAAGGGCGGATCAGCACCGCCGATGCCGCGCGGGTGCGGATCGCGATCGCCTCGAGCCTGGTCACGCTCCCGCCGCGCGTCGAGGCCGTGATCGTGTGCCGCCACACTCACCAGCCCGACGTGATCTGGCGCGAGGAGCGCGACCGCTGGAGCCACGAGCTGACCGATGCGGCGCTTGTCACTGTGCTCGAGAAAGCGCGCGCCGCCGGCTTCGACGTGAACGGCGAGGCCGATCTGCTGGCGCTTCCTGACAGCGAATTCGTTCGCGCGATCTGGGCCTCGTCCAAGCCGATGCCGGTCGATGCGGATTACCCGATGTTCTTCATCTACACCTCGGGCTCCACGGGCAAGCCCAAGGGCATAGTCCACGCGCACGGCTATGCCGCGGGCGTTGCCGAGACGATGAAGGCAAGCTTCGACGCGCAGGCAGGCGACACGCTGCTCGTGGTCGCCGATCCGGGCTGGATCACCGGGCAGAGCTATCTGATCTGCGCGCCGCTGATGACGCGGGTGACCTCGCTGGTTTCGGAAGGCTCGCCCGTGTTCCCCCACGCAGGCCGCTTCGCCTCGATGATCGAGCGTCACAATGTCAGCATTTTCAAGGCGGGGGTGACCTTCCTCAAAGCGATCATGTCCGATCCGGCTAACTTGGCCGAGCTTGAACGCTACGACATGAGCGGACTTCGGGTCGCCACCTTCTGCGCCGAACCGGTCTCGCCTTCGGTTCAGGCCTTCGGGATGGAGCATATCACCCCGCGCTACATCAATTCGTACTGGGCGACCGAACACGGCGGCATCGCGTGGACGCACATGTTCGGCAACGATGACTTCCCGCTGCGCCCTGACGCGCACGCCTATCCGCTGCCGTGGATCATGGGCGACGTGTGGGTCGAAGATGACGAAGCCGCACCCGCCGACGTGCCTTTCGTCCGCAGCGATGCGGGCGGCGTGCCGTGGCGCAGGGCCGAGATGGGCGAGAAGGGCGAGATCGTCATCGCCGCGCCGTACCCCTACCTCGCGCGCACCATCTGGGGCGACATCGCAGGCTTCACAGTCGAAGATGGCCGCGTCGATCCCGCCTGGCGCGGCGATGCGGCGCGGTGGGAGGATGGCTACTGGCGCCGCTGGAAGGGCGCATGGGCCTACACCCAAGGCGATTTCGCGATTGCCCATGAGGACGGCTCCTTCTCGCTCCACGGGCGGTCGGACGATGTCATCAACGTTTCGGGCCACCGCATGGGGACCGAGGAGATCGAGGGCGCAGTGCTGCGCGACAAGGCGCTCGCGCCGGACTCGCCGGTCGGCAATGTGCTGGTGGTCGGCGCGCCGCACCGCGAGAAGGGCCTGACCCCGCTCGCCTTCGTGGTGCCCGTCGCAGGCCGCAAGCTCACCATCGAGGACAAGCGCCGCCTGTTCGATCTCGTGCGTACCGAAAAGGGCGCGGTCGCGGTGCCGGCGGACTTCATCGAGGTTTCGCAGTTCCCCGAAACCCGCAGCGGCAAATACATGCGTCGCATGGTCCGCGCGTTGGTGGTGGGCGAGGATGTCGGCGACGTCACGACGCTGCGCAATCCCGAGGCGCTGGACGAGCTGCGTACTGTCATCGGTGACTGGCAGCGCAAGCAGCGGATGAGCGATGAGCAGGCGCTGTTCGACCGCCACCGCTATTTCCTCGTCCAGTACAACACGGTTGCGCCCGGCAAGCAGGTGGCAACCGTCACCGTCACCAACGCGCCGGTCAATGCCTTGAACGAACGCGCGATCGACGAGCTGGTGATGGTCACCGCGACCCTCGCGCGCGACGAAAATGTCGTGGCGGTGGTGTTTACCGGCGAGGGCACGTCGTCCTTTGTCGCGGGCGCGGACATCCGCCAGATGCTGGAGGAAATCCACTCCGTCGAAGAAGCTATGGTGTTGCCCAACAATGCGCACCTCGCCTTCCGCACCATTGAACAGATGGGCAAGCCCTGCGTTGCAGCAGTGCAGGGCGTGGCGCTGGGCGGCGGCATGGAGTTCGCGCTCGCCTGTCACTATCGCGTGGCCGAGCCAGTGGCGCGCTTCGGCCAGCCCGAAATCCGCTTGCGGCTGATGCCCGGTTACGGCGGCACGCAGCGCCTGCCGCGCCTCCTTGCTGACCGGCGCGGGGCCGAGGGCTTGCGCGATGCGCTTGACCTGATCCTTGGCGGGCGGAGTATCACTGCCGAGCAAGCAGTGGACATCGGCGTGGTCGACGCGCTGGTCGACGGCGCGCAAGATGCGCTCTCGGCGGCCCATGCGGCGGTGCGCGATTTCGTGAAGCATGGGGCCGACAGTGCGCTGGGCTTTGCCTTTGCCGAAAGGCAGGCGGCAACCGCGCGCTGGGAAAGCGCCGCGGACGTATCGCTGGACCAAGTGCTTGAGGATGATTTCCTCCAGCGCATCCTGCGCCAGCTCGACTGGGCCGGACGCGAGGTCGCGGGTGCGCGGGCCTTGGATGCGGTGCGCATGGGGCTCGAACACGGCATCACCCAAGGCCTCGCCCGCGAGGCCAAGCTGTTCGCCGAAGCCATCGTCGATCCCGAGGGCGGCAAGACCGGCATCCGCCAGTTCATGGACAAGGTTGCGCCCCCGCTTCCGGTGCGGCGCGACGGCGTGTGGATCGATGCCGAGCACGAGATGCGCGCACAGGCGCTGGAAGATGCCGGCGATCTGCTTCCTGTGGGAGCGCCGTTTTATCCCGGCGTCACCCCGATCCCTGGCCACCAATACGCCTTCGGCATCGCCCGCGATCCGAACACCGGCGAGCCCCGTTTCGGCCCCCCGGTAAGCCACGAGAAAGAACTGATCGTGGCGGTGCCCGAGCCTGCGCCCAATGAGGCGCTGCTCTACATGCTGACCAGCGAGGTCAACTTCAACGACATCTGGGCGCTGACCGGCATCCCGGTCTCGCCGTTCGACAGCCACGAGGAAGACGTGCAGATCACCGGATCGGGCGGGATCGCGCTGGTCGCGGCGCTGGGCAGCGAGACGCGCGCGCAGGGGCGGATCAAGGTCGGCGATCTGGTGACCGTGTATTCGGGGACGAACGACCTGCTTAGCCCGCTGGTCGGCAATGATCCGATGTATGCGGACTTCTCGATCCAGGGGTACGAGACCGAGACCGGCAGCCACGCGCAGTTCCTGACCGTGCAGGCGCCGCAGATGCACAAGGTGCCGCCCGATCTGACGCTGGAGCAGGCTGGAAGCTATGTGCTCAACCTCGGCACGATTGCCCGCTGCCTGTTCACGACCTTGCAGATCGCGCCGGGACGGACGCTGTTCGTCGAGGGTGCGGCGACGGGGACGGGGCTCGATGCCCTGCGCTCGTCGGTGCGAACCGGCTTGCAGGTGACGGGGCTCGTTTCCTCGGAAGAACGCGCACAGTTCATCACGCAGGTTCAGGGCGCCGTCGGGGCGATCAACCGCAAGGATGCGCGCTTTGCGGGCCTCTACAGCGTGGTGCCGGAGGACAAGGCACAGGCACAGGCGTGGGAAGCCGCAGGCGCCCCGCTGGTTGAAGAGTTCAAGGCGCTGAATGGCGGGAAGCTCGCCGATTACGTGGTCAGCCACGCAGGCGAGACAGCCTTCCCGCGCTCGTTCCAGCTGCTCGCTGAAGGCGGGACACTCGCCTTCTACGGCGCATCATCCGGCTATCACTTCAGCTTCCTGGGCAAGCCGGGAACGGCCACGCCCGAGGAGATGCTCCGCCGAGCGGCCCTGCGCGGCGGCGAGGCGGTGCTCATCTTCTACGGGCCGGGGTCGAGCGAATTGCTGGACGAAACTGGTCTCGAAATGATCGAAGCCGCACGCCGCTTCAACGCGCGCTCGGTGATAGCCACCACCACCGACGGCCAGCGCGAGTTCCTGCAATCGCTGGGGCTGGAGGATGCAATCGAGGGCATCGTCAGCCTCGAAGCCATCCGCCGCCGCGAGGGCGCGAACTTCCACTGGCCCGACACCATGCCGCGCCTGCCCGATGCCAAGGCCGATATTGAGGTCTTCAAGGCGGCAGTGCGCGACTATCAGGACCGGGTGATGAAGCCCTTCGGCTCGGCAGTGGGGAAGATCCTGCGCTCGCCCGACAACCCGCGCGGCAACCCCGATCTCGTGTTCGAGCGGGCCGGGCAGGATACGCTCGGAATCTCGACCTCGCTGGTGAAGCCCTTCACGGGGCGCGTGATCTTCGCCGAAGACCTGACGGGCTGCCGCTTTACCTTCTACGCCCCGCAGGTCTGGACGCGTCAGCGCAAGATCCTGATGCCGACGGCGAGCATCCTCGGCACGCACCTTTGCAACGCTTACGAGGTCGCGCGGATGAACGACATGATCGCCGCAGGCCTGCTCGAAGTGACGGAGCCTGAGGTCGTCGCGTGGGACGGCCTGCCCGAAGCGCACCAGGCGATGTGGGAAAACCGGCACACCGGTTCGACCTACGTGGTCAATCACGCGCTCCCCGAAATGGGCCTGCGCAGCCGCGATGCGCTGCTTGAGGCATGGGCGGCCCAAGGCTCGGGATCACCAGCCGGGGAACTGGACGGTTGACATAGCGTTGCGATTTTTGAAATGTTCTTAGCTCTCCTCCCCAGGGTTTGAACGAAACATCAAGCGAAGCACGGCTTCGTTGTAATTCTGTGAGGAGAGAGCTTATGGCTAAATCGAAAGCCGCCGCTGCCGCGCCCGCCTTGCAGGGCGATGTACCGGGCCGTCTGGCCGGCAAGATCGCTGTTGTCACCGGCGCAGCGGGCAATCTGGGCGGACATATCGTCACCCACTACCTTGCAGAGGGCGCAACCGTTGTGATGACGGGGCGTACCCCTGACCGCACCAAGGCTGCTGCTGACGCGCTGCTCAAGGCGACCGGTGCGGATCCCTCGCGGCTCGCCACCGTGGCGCTCGACGGCGGCGACATCGCCTCGGTACGCGCGGCTATTGACGAAGTGGTGAAGCAGTTCGGGCGGATTGACATTCTGGTCAACAACGCCGGGAGCGCCGGGCCCAAGCAGCCGATCGAGAACCTGCCACTGACGGCCGAGGAGCTTGCCGCGCTCCAGAAGAAGGGCAGCACCGACAGCGAGACTGTCGGCGATGCGCTGCGCAACATCTTCGGGGTCGCCTTCAATGTCGCACGCGTCGCCGCGCCGTACATCCCGGAAGGCGGCTCGATCATCAACGTATCGACCATCTTCAGCCGCACGCCCTATTATGCGCGCGCGGCATACGTCGTCCCCAAGGCGGCGATGAACGCGTGGAGCCGCGAATTGTCGCTGGAGCTTGGCCCCAAGGGCATCCGCGTCAACCTCGTCTATCCCGGCCCGATCGAGAGCGAGCGGATCCGCAACGTCTTTGCCGCGATGGATACCGCGCGCGGCGACGCGGGCGGCACCACCGCCAACCAGTTTTTCGACATGATGAGTTTGGAACGCGCCACCGGCGGCAACGACAAGGCGAAAACCTTCCCCACGCCCACCGACATCGCGACCACCTGCGTCTTCCTCGGCAGTGACGAGAGCGCGGCTTACAACGGCCACGATTTCGAGGTCACCCACGGCATGACCGTGCGTAAGGAGGACCGCGCGACCTATCTCGCCCGGCCCACCATGCGCTCGATGGACGGCACCGGCCTTGCCGTGCTGATCGCGGCTGGCGACAATTTCGAAGAGGCGCTCGAAATCGCGCAGGTGCAGCTCGCCTGCGGGGCAGAAGTTGTGCTCGGCCTGCCGCGCGCCGCCGACGTTGCCATCGCCGAAAAGCGGTGTGCCGCGATGGGCCTCTCCGACAAGCTCGCCATCATCCGCTTTAGCCGCAAGGACGCGCACGGCATGGAAGCCGCGCTCGAGGATTACACCAAGGGCGGCACGCCGGTAAGCGGCGCGCTGTTCCTGCCGATGCTGGGCGCAGGCGAGCTTTCGGGCGCACTGACCGAGGCCGAGGACGGCGTGGTCGAGGCGCTGATGGACGCCGAGCTTGCCGGCAACATGGCGCTCGCCCGCACGCTCAGCCGTTACTGGAAGCGCCACGACAATCTGCTTCAGCCGCCGCGCTTCGTGTTCGTAAGCCACGCGAGCGACGGGAAGGGGGACACCTATGCCAATATCCTGCGCGCCGCGACCGAGCAGCTGATCCGCATCTGGCGCGACGAAAGCGCTATCGACACCGCCCACGGTCGCCGCCGGCAAGCAGAGTGGGGCAACCAGATCGTGCGCTTCACCAACAGCGACGCGGAGAACATCCGCTTCACTGCAGGTCACGCCGCGCGCATCCTGCTCAAGGAAAGCAAGCTCGGCGAGATCACGCTCTATGTGCCGGGCAACATCGGCGAGGCGACCGGCGCACGCAAGGCGATGCCGGGCTTCTCGGAGAACATCACCGGGCTGCATCTGGGCAAGGTCGCGCTGATCACTGGCGGTTCGGCCGGGATCGGCGGGCAGGTCGCACGCTTGCTTGCGCTGGCAGGCGCCAAAGTCATGATGGTCGCCCGCCGCGAGAGCGAGCTGGCCGTCGCCCGCGCGCGGATCGTCAGCGAGCTTGAGGACATCGGCTTCGCAGGTGTCGAGCGCCGGGTGCAGACCCTCGCCAATGTCGATGTCAGCAATTTCGAGAGCCTCAAGGGCGCGGTCGATGCGACGCTGAAGGCCTTCGGGCGGATCGACTACCTCATCAACAACGCCGGTGTGGCGGGCGCGGAGGACATGGTCGTCGACATGGGGGTCGACGCGTGGAACTACACGCTCGATGCGAACCTCGTGTCGAACTACTTCCTGATGCACCACGTCGCGCCGCTGATGAAGGCGCAAGGATCGGGATACATCCTCAACGTCTCGTCCTATTTCGGCGGCGAGAAGTATCTTGCGGTCGCCTATCCCAACCGCGCGGACTACGCGGTGTCCAAGGCCGGACAGCGCGCGATGGTCGAGAGCATGGCGCGCTACCTCGGCCCCGAGGTGCAGTTCAACGCGATTGCGCCGGGCCCTGTCGACGGCGACCGCCTGTCGGGCACGGGCGGCAAGCCCGGGCTGTTCGAACGTCGCGGCAAGCTGATCCTCGAGAACAAGCGCCTCAACGCCGTCCACGCTGCCGCGATCAAGGCGATCCGGCGCGGGGTTCGAGTTGAAGCGGTGCTGGCGCGGCTCGCCCGCAACGATACCGTCAAGATGAGCCACGACACCAACAACCCGCGCGAACTGCGCGATCTGGCGCTGGCCTGCGCCCGCGAAGGTGACGGCGCCTGCACCTGGGACCAGTATCTCCTCACCCCCACCATCGCTGCCGCGCTGATCGGGCGCTTGCGTCAGGCAGGTCTGTTCCTCGACGCGCCGGAATGGAGCGAGCGCCCGGTGACGCCTGAAAGCGATGCCGACTGGCTGCTGCGCGCGCCGCCGGAAGATGCGCCGTTCCTCCCCGCCGACAAGATCGCGGTTGAGGCGAACAAGGTCGGCACCGGGGTGCTGTCGAAGCTCTACCTCGGCAAGATGCCGACCGAGCATGATGTGGCGCAGGCGACCGTGTTCTTCCTCGCCGACCGTGCTGTTTCGGGCGAAACCTTCATGCCCTCGGGCGGTCTCTCCGTGGAACGCTCGACCACCGAGCGCGAGCTGTTCGGGAGCCCCAAGCAGGAGCGGCTCGACCAGATGCGCGGCAAGACCGTGTGGATCATTGGCGAGCATCTCGTGGATTACCTCGCCGAAACGGCGCGCGCCTTCATCGAGGATTGCCACGCCGCCAACGTGGTGCTGATCACCCGCACAGCCGAGGGTTTCGAGGCGATCAAGTCGCAGCTCGATCCGGATACCGCCGTCTCGCTCACTTCGTTGGTCAAGACCACCGACATCGAGGCCGCGATGGACGAGGCGCTGACCACCTGGGGCAAGCCGACCACGATCCTCTCCACCCCGTTTGCCGCGCTTCCCGGTAAGCTGTTCGGAAAGGACGACCCGCTTACCCCCGAGGAATTCCGCACCGTGGTGGCCGATAACCTCACCCACCACTTCCGCGTGTCGCGCCGCGCGTCGCTGTATGACGATTGTCAGCTGGTGCTGACCTCGCCGGATGTGGCGATGGGCGACAAGTCGCCCGCCTTTGCGCTGGCGAACTTCATCAAGACCACGCTGCACGCCTTCACGGCCACGCTCGCGGTTGAGAACGAGCGGCTGGTCCACGATGTGCCGGTCAACCAGATCAACCTCACCCGCCGGGTGCAATCGGAAGAGCCGCGCGATCTCGACGAGCATCTCGAAGAGGTCCGCCGCTTTGCCCGCGCCGTGCTGCTGGTCGGCGCGCCGTTGCCGGATGCGGAGGACTCGCGCTACCGGGCGCGGATCTATCGCGGCATGTCGATGACGGTCTGAGGACGGGGTCGCGGGGGTGATCCAGTACCTGCCTTTCGAGAAGCCGATCGAGGCGCTCGACAAGCACGCTGCCGAACTGGCTGCGCTCCCCGAGGGCGTGGCCGAGGCGCGGATGCTGTCCGAGCGGGCCGCCAAGCTGCTCGAGGACACCTATGCGCGGCTTACCCCGTGGCAGCGCACGCTCGTAGCGCGCCACCCCCAACGACCCCGGTTCGAGCGGCTTGTGGCGGGATTGTTCGACGACTTCCTCCCCATCGCGGGCGACCGTGTGTTCGGCGAGGACGAGGCGATCGTCGGCGGTTTTGCCCGCTTCGAGGGGCGGCGCGTAGTCGTGATCGGCCACGTGAAGGGCGAGGACACCACATCGCGCATCCGCCACAATTTCGGCATGGCGCGCCCCGAAGGCTATCGCAAGGCGATCCGCCTGATGGAACTTGCCGACCGCTTCGGGCTTCCCGTGGTAACGCTGGTCGACACCCCCGGCGCCTTCCCCGGCGTCGATGCCGAGGCGCGCGGGCAGGCCGAAGCCATCGCCCGCTCGACCGAGGCGTGCCTGGCGCTTGGCGTACCGCTGGTAGCGATCATCGTCGGCGAGGGCGGATCAGGCGGGGCGGTCGCACTCGCTGCGGCAAACCGCGTACTGATGTTCGAACACGCGGTCTACTCGGTGATATCGCCCGAAGGCTGCGCCTCGATCCTGTGGCGCAGCGCCGCGCAGGCCCCCACGGCTGCCGAGGCGATGAAGGTGACGGCAACGGACCTGCTGAAGCTCGGCGTCATCCACCGCATCGTCTACGAACCCAAAGGCGGCGCGCACCGCGATCCCCAGGAAACTGTCAAGCGGCTGACACTGGCGCTCAGGAACGAGCTCGACGGCCTCGCCGCCATGACGCCCGCGGACCTGCGCAGGGAGCGCGAGGAGTTTTTCCTGAAGCTGGGGTGAGGTTCGGGAAAGTGGTGCCGGCTACAAGATTCGAACTCGTGACCCCCTGATTACAAATCAGGTGCTCTACCAACTGAGCTAAGCCGGCTTTCCGCGGCCGCCATAATCTCACAATGCGCCGAAAGTCCACCCCTCCGTGCGCGCTACGTCGGGCGTGAGGCTCGGTGGATGCCATAAGTCGCGATTGCCGTGCACCGTCCGCAGCCACGCAGCGGTGAGCAGCGCGTCCGACGAGTGATCGTCGATTGCGCCACTGCCCGGGACTGGCGGCGAGCCGAGCCTATCGAGCGCATCGTTCAGCGCCTCGACACTCCGCAATTTGGTCGCCGCGCCCGTCACTCCGCCGAGCCGCGCGGCCATCGAGGTGTAGATCTCGGTCACCACCGAGCCACTTTCCGGCAGCGGGTCGACCGGCCACACCGGTACGCGGCCCTCGAGGCGGTGGAGCATCCGCATCCCCGTGAGGCTCGACTTGCCGACCTGCGCCGCGCCGACAAGATTGAAATTGCTCACCGGCCGCACGCCTTGGCTGCGCTGCGCGGTCTCCGCGACCCGGAAGCGACCTTCGCGGGTGAGGGCGCCCGGGAGCAGAAAGCGGTCGCCTTGCGCCCCTGCGCCGTGGCGGAAGTAGCGCGAGGCCTCGGAGTGCGTGACGAAGCCGCCTGCCTCCAAGTGCGGGTCACCCGCACACAATGCGTCGATCAGCGCCCACAACCCGCGCGCATTGGCAGGCGAGTCGTCCCAGCCGGGGAAGAAGGCGCCTGCATCGGCATGTGGCAGGCTGATGCCGAGATCGAGCCCGACCAGCGTCGCCCCCGGCAGATCGAGCAGCAGCCCCAGAACCTCGCTACGTGCCCAGCCCTTGGAATCGGGCGGGGTGACCAGCACCGGCGCACCGCCTTCGGCCAGCGCCACCGCAATCGCGATGCCCTTCTGGCGCGGGCCTTTCGCACCCGACCAGTCGACCGCGAGGAAATGCGAAAAACGCGTCACCCCCGCTCGCTTCGCAGCTTGTCCCAGTATTCGAGGCGCTTCTTCACCTCGCGCTCAAAGCCGCGCTCCACGGGGGTGTAGAAGGTCTGCGGCTCCATCTCTTCGGGCCAGTAATCGTCGCCCGAAAAGCCCTCGGGCGTGTCGTGGTCGTAGGTGTAGCCCTTGCCGTAGCCGAGGCTCTCCATCAGTCCCGTCGCCGGGTTGACGATGTTCATCGGCGGCATCAGGCTGCCGGTGTCCTTGGCCGATTTCCAAGCGGCTTTTTGCGCCATGTAGACCGCGTTCGATTTGGGGGCGGTGGCGAGGTACAGGCAGGCCTGCGCCAGCGCGAGCTCGCCCTCGGGGCTGCCGAGGAAGCGGTAGGCCTCCATCGCGGCCATGCATTGCGGTAACGCCTGCGGATCGGCCAGACCAATGTCCTCGACCGCCATCCGCACCAGCCGCCGGGCGAGGAACAGCGGCTCCTCGCCAGCAGTCAGCATCCGCGCGAGGTAGTAGAGCGCGGCCTGCGGATCGCTGCCGCGCACCGATTTGTGGAGCGCGCTGATGAGGTTGTAATGCCCGTCGCGGTCCTTGTCGTAGACGGCGACGCGGCGCTGGAGGAAGCTGCCCAAGCCCGCCGGATCGAGCGGCTCGGCAAGGCCAGCGGCATAGAGCGTCTCGGCCTGCCCGAGCAGGAACCGCCCGTCGCCATCGGCCTGCGCGATCAGCGCAGTGCGGGCTTCGGGCGTGAGGGGGAGCGTGCCTTCCAAGGCCTCGGCCTTGTCCAGCAGGGCTTCCAAGGCGGCGGTGTCGAGCCGGTTCAGCACCAGCACCTGCGCGCGGGAGAGCAGCGCGGCGTTCAGCGCGAAGCTCGGGTTTTCGGTCGTCGCACCCACCAGGGTGACCACCCCGCGCTCGACAAAAGGCAGGAAGCCGTCCTGCTGCGCGCGGTTGAAGCGGTGAATCTCGTCCACGAACAGCAGCGTGCGCTTGCCCGCCTTGGCCATCTTCTCGGCTTCGGCGAAGGCCTGTCGCAGGTCGGCCACGCCCGAGAACACCGCGCTGATCGCGGCGTAGCGCATCCCCACGGCATCGGCGAGCAGGCGGGCGATGCTGGTCTTGCCGGTGCCGGGCGGTCCCCACAGGATCATGCTGGAAAGCCGTCCGGCCGTGACCATCCGCCCGATTGCGCCTTCGGGGCCGGTCAGGTGCTCCTGCCCGATTACCTCGGCAAGGCTCTGCGGGCGCAGCCGGTCGGCGAGCGGCGCGTCGTCTGCGGGAGTGTCGCGCGGAGCCTCGGGGGCGTCTTGTCCGAACAGATCAGCCATTCGTCGGGCGTGATAGGACATCGGGCGGAAAAGGAAACCGTAGCAGGATGGGTGGCTTGAAAAGATAGGTCTAAGATATATCTTGGATGTATCTTAGACGAGTTGAGGAGCACATCATGACCTGGAACAAATATGGACGCGGCAATGGCTGGGACAAGCTTGGCGAGGCGATCGCGATGATGGCGATGAACGGCAACCTCAATGTCGGCGGCGGTCCGGGCATGAAAATGCGCTGGCGCTACGACAGTGACGAGGCCGAGGGTGAAGCCACCGGTGAAGAGCGCGGCCCGCGCGGTCGCGGCCGCCGCGGACGGATGTTCGGCACGGGCGAGCTGCGCCTCGCACTGCTGGCGCTGATCGCCGAGAACCCCTCGCACGGCTACGAGCTGATCAAGGGGATCGAGGAAATGACCGGCGGCGGTTATGCGCCGAGCCCCGGTGCGGTCTACCCGACCCTCCAGCTGCTGGAAGACGAAGGCGTCATCGAGGAAGCCGAGGCCGAGGGTGCCAAGAAGCCGTTCGCCGCGACCGATAAGGGCCGCGCCGAGCTCGCCGAACGCGCCGAAGAGGTCGAAGGCCTGATGCGCCGCCTGGGCCGTCACGCCGAACGCACCACCCACGTGCGTTCCTCGGACATGTTCCGCGCGATGGGCAACCTTGCCAACGTGCTCAAGAACCGCGCCCGGGCGGGCAAGCTTGACGAGCGCACGATCAGCGAGATCGTCGACATGATCGACGAGATGGCCAAGCGCATCGAACGCCTCTGAGGCATCTTGTTGCGGTAAACGCAACTTGCGTATAAACTCTTCCCCGTCCGGGTCGCGCCGGATGGGGGAGGGGTGCTTATGTCGGGAGCAAGTCTGGACCGCGTGACGACGCCGTGGCACCTGTGGGTGGTCGGCGTCGTGACGTTGTTGTTCAACGCGATGGGTATCATCAGTTACGTGACGACCAAGCTCGGCATGCTCGCAGAGATGGGCATGACACCCAGCCAGATCGCTTTCATGCAAAGCTACCCCGCTTGGGTCAGTGCCTTCTGGGCGCTGGGGGTGTGGGGAGCCTTCGCCGGATCGGTCCTGTTGCTGCTGCGCTCGAAATGGGCTGTGACGGCGATGATCGCAGCACTCATCGGCCTGATCGTGACGACCTTGTACCACTACGTCGTAATCGAAGTGCCCGGCGATATGCAGGCCCCTGCGCTCGACGTGGCGATCTGGGCGGTGACGCTGTCCCTGCTGTTCTACAGCCGCCGCATGGCGCAGGCCGGAGTCCTCAGATAGCTTGAGGCGTTACGCGACCGTGGCCGCCTGCCGCTCCTCGACCAGTTGCACATAGGTGTCGGCGACCACGGCGTTGATCGCCTCCCAGCCATATTCGCAGGCGCGCGTCTCCCCTGCCGCACCGTGCGATGCGCGCAAGGCGGGATCGGCGCAGTATTGCGCGATCGCCTCGGCATAGGCGAACGCGTCGGTCTGCTTGCCGGTGGCGGGCACCAGCATCCCGGTCACTCCGTCGGCCACGATGCTAGACGCGCCCGTTGCGTTGGCGGCGACCACCGGGAGGCCGCTCGCCATTGCTTCGAGCGTGACATTGCCGAACGCCTCGGTGATGCTCGGGTTGAAGAACAGGTCGCCGCTGGCGAGCGCCTGGCCCAGCGCCTCACCGGTCTTGAAACCGACAAAGATTCCGCCGGGAAGGTTCGCCTCGAACCACGGCCGCGCCGGGCCGTCGCCGATCACCATCACCTTGTGGCGCACGTTCATTGCGCGCAGCCGCGCGGCCGTTTCGGTGAAGACGTCGAGGCCCTTTTCCATCACCAGCCGTCCGAGGAAGACGATCGCGACATCATCGTCGGCAAGTCCGATGCTGCGCCGCCATTCGGGATCGCGGCGGGCAGACGAGAAGATCGTCCGGTCGACCCCGCGCGTCCATAGCTCGATGCGATCATGCATCCCCATTGCGTGCAGGTCGTCGATGAGTGACTGCGAGGGCGCAACAAGCGCGTCGCAGCGGCTGTAGAAGCGCCGCAGCATCTTGATGATCAGCGGTTCGAGGAACGCCATGTTGTAGTAGCGCGGATAGGTCTCGAAGCGGGTGTGGACCGAAGCGAGCACAGGTATGCCGTTCGCCCGCGCCCAGCGCAGCGCCGCATGGCCCGACGGATCGGGGCTGGAAAGATGGACGATATTGGGCGCGAACGCCGCAAGGTCGCGCTTCACCGCCGCGCCCAGATGGGTCGGCACGCGGTATTCGCCGCGGCCCTTCACCGGCATCGGGATATTGGGCAGGCCTACAAGATCGCCGGTCGGCGGGAAATCGGGATCAGCGACCTTGGGCGAATAGACGCGCACCTTCGCGCCCTTGGCGAGCAGCGATCCGACGAGTCGGTTAAGGGCCTGATTGGCCCCGTCGCGGGTGTAGTTGTAATTGCCACTGAACAGGGCAACGCGAAGATCGGAGATGTCCATAGAGCGGCCCGTTTAAGCGAGGTCTGAAAATATTGCGAGAGGGAGGTTGCACACTCCGTTTGCCGCGCCTCCGCCAGCGCGCCAGCCTTTCTACGTTGACTTGTCACCGTGCCTCTCTAAAGCGGCCAGCGGGCCACGCGGTCCCAACGCCGCGCGAGCTCTCTGCAAGGAGAGAATACATGACTGAGTACACCCGCGGGCTCGCGCACGAGCCTTCGTTGAAGCCTGAGCGCCCCTTCTTTTCCTCGGGCCCCACGGCAAAATTCCCCGGCTGGTCGCTGGACAAGCTCAAAACCGAATCGCTTGGTCGCTCGCATCGTTCGAGCCTCGGCAAGGCGCGTCTGAAGTACGCGCTCGACCTCAGCCGCGAACTGCTCGGCATTCCTGACGACTACCTGATCGGGATCATGCCCGCCTCCGACACCGGCGCGATCGAAGCCGCCATGTGGTCGATGCTCGACCCTGCGCGCCCCGTCACCGTCGCCGCGTGGGAGAGCTTTGGCAACATCTGGATTCAGGATGCGGTCAAGCAGCTCAAGCTGCCCAACCTGCAGGTGCTGACCGCCGATTACGGCGAGATCCCCGATCTCACCACCATTCCGCAGCGCAATGACGTGGTGTTCACCTGGAACGGCACGACCAGCGGCGCGATGATCCCCAACACCGACTGGCTCGAAGCCGGGCGCGAGGGCATCACCATCAACGACGCCACCAGCGCCATCTTCGCGCAGGAGATGGACTGGTCGAAGCTCGATGCCACCACCTATTCGTGGCAGAAGGTGATGGGCAGCGAAGCCCAGCACGGGATGCTGATCCTCAGCCCCAAGGCGGTCGAGCGGATCGAAAGCTACGATCCGTCGTGGCCGCTGCCAAAGCTGTTCCGCATGAAGAAGGGCGCCAAGCTCAACCGCGGCATCTTCGAAGGCGAGACGATCAACACGCCTTCGATGCTGGCGACCGAGGACTACATCGCGGCGCTGGAATGGGCGAAGAGCATCGGCGGGCGCAAGGCGCTGGTCGAGCGGGCCAATGCCAATGCGGGCCTCGTCAAGGACTGGATCGAGACCACCCCGTGGCTGCGCAATATGGCGGCCGACCCCGCCCAGCAGACCAACACCGGCGTGTGCATGGTTTTCCAGGGCGACTGGTACGACAGCCTTTCGGATGACGACAAGGCGGGCGTTCCCAAGAAGATCGTCAAGCTGCTCGAAGAGCGCAATGTCGGCTTCGACTTCAACGGCTACCGCGATGCGCCGCCGTCGTTGCGCATCTGGTGCGGTTCGACTGTCGAGCAGGAGGATATCAAGCGCCTGCTGCCGTGGATCGAATGGGCCTACGACAAGGTCAAGAACGGCTGATTTTCGCCGTTACGTCTTAGCGTCTCCCCGGCCACCGCGCCGGGGCCCCGCTCTCCTTTTCCCATGCCCGCCATTGAAGCGGGACCCTGGATCAAGTCCGGGGAGACGAGTGGAAGGTACTCAATATGACCAAGCCCAAAGTTCTGATCAGCGACAAGATGGACCCCAACGCCGCGCGCATCTTTGCCGACCGCGGCTGCGATGTCGATGTCATCACCGGCGAAACGCCCGAGCAGCTCATCGCCCGCATCGGCGAGTATGATGGCCTCGCCATCCGCTCCTCAACCAAGGTCACCAAGGCGATCCTCGATGCCGCCACCAACCTCAAGGTGATCGGCCGCGCCGGTATCGGCGTGGACAATGTCGACATCCCCTATGCCTCGTCCAAGGGCGTGGTGGTGATGAACACCCCGTTCGGCAACTCGATCACCACCGCCGAACACGCCATCGCGCTGATGTTCGCGCTGGCCCGGCAGATCCCGGAAGCCAACGCCCAGACCCAGGCCGGCCAATGGCCCAAGAGCGGGTTCATGGGGGTCGAGCTTACGGCCAAGACCCTCGGCCTGATCGGCGCAGGCAACATCGGCTCGATCGTCGCGTCGCGCGCGCAGGGCCTGCGCATGAAGGTGATCGCCTATGATCCCTTCCTCACCGAAGACCGCGCCATCGAACTCGGCATCGAGAAGGTCGATCTCGACACGCTGCTGAGCCGCGCCGATTTCGTCACGCTGCACACGCCGTTGACCGACGAGACGCGCAACATCCTCAGCCGCGAGCGGCTCGAGAATGCCAAAAAGGGCATCCGCATCATCAACTGCGCGCGCGGCGGGTTGATTGACGAGGCGGCCTTGAAGGACTGCCTCGAAAGCGGCCAGGTCGCAGGCGCGGCGCTCGACGTGTTCGAGACCGAACCGCCGGCGGCAGATCACCCGCTGTTCGGCGCGCCCAACTTCATCTGCACCCCGCACCTTGGCGCGAGCACCACCGAAGCGCAGGTCAACGTCGCGCTGCAGGTGGCCGAGCAGCTCGCCGATTACCTCGTCAACGGCGGCGTCACCAATGCGCTCAACGTGCCTTCGCTGAGCGCCGAGGAAGCGCCCAAGCTGCGCCCCTACATGGCATTGGCCGAAAAGCTCGGCAGCCTTGTGGGCCAGCTCGCCCACGGCAACCTCACCAAGATCGGCATCGAGCGCGAAGGCGCCGCCGCCGAACTCAACGGCAAGCCGATCACCGCCGCCGTGCTGGCGGGCTTCATGCGCCGCTATTCGGACACGGTGAACATGGTCAACGCGCCGTTCCTGGCGAAAGAACGCGGCCTCGCGGTGAGCGAAGTTCGTCACGAGCGCGAGGGCGCGTTCAGCACGCTGGTGCGCGTCACCGTGGAAACCGCACAAGGCCCGCGTTCGGTCGCAGGCACTTTGTTCGGTAACGAATCCCCGCGTCTGGTCGAAATCTTCGGCATCGGTATCGAAGCCGAACTGTCGGGCCACATGCTCTACATCGTCAACGACGATAAGCCGGGCTTCATCGGCCGCATCGGGACGCTGTTGGGCGCGCGCGGCATTAACATCGGCACCTTCAACCTCGGCCGCCGCGAAGCGGGCGGGGAAGCGGTGCTGCTGCTGAGCCTCGACGAGGCGCTGCCCGCAGATGTGGTGGCGGAGGCGGAGAAGCTTGAGGGCGTGAAGCTGGTCAAGGCTTTGTCGTTCTAGTTTCTCGCCACTTTCCCCGTTCGCCCTGAGCTTGTCGAAGGGCCGCACTTCTTCTAGCGCCGCCAATGCAAAAGAAGGACAGTGCTTCGACAGGCTCAGCACGAACGGAAGTAAGTTCAATTGACCAAGCCCAACGACCTCCTCCCCGAAGGCCTTCAAGACCGTCTGCCGCTCGAAGCGGCGCGAATTACGGCGGCTATGCGTGCCTGCCTCGATGTGCTGGGCGCGCATGGCTATGACCGGGTGCGCCCGCCGCTGCTTGAATTCGAGGCCTCGCTTGCGGGCCGCATGGCGGGGGTGACGGTCGGCGAGGGCAGTTCGATGTTCCGCTTCGTCGATCCCGCTTCGCTGCGCACCCTCGCATTGCGGTCGGACATGACCCCGCAGGTCGGACGCATCGCCTCCACCAGCCTTGCGAGCGCCCCGCGCCCGCTGCGGCTCGCCTATTGCGGCGATACGGTGGTGATCAAGGCGAGCCAGCTCGACCCCGCGCGTGAACGGTTGCAATTGGGCGCCGAGCTGATCGGCGCGGATAGCGTGGCGGCGGTGAGCGAGACCGTGCTGCTGGCCATCGAGGCGCTGAAGGCGGCGGGGCTGACAGGCATTTCGGTCGATTTCACGCTCCCCGATCTTGTGGACACGCTGGCAGCGAAAGCATTCCCGCTGGCGCCTGACCAGATCGCAGCCGTGCGGCGCGAGCTTGATACCAAGGATGCGGGCGGATTGAAGGCGGCGGGCGGCGCGGCCTATCTGCCGCTGCTTTACGCCACCGGGCCGTTCGAGGGCGCGCTGGCTGCGCTGCGGGACGTCGATGCAGGCGGGGCGCTGAAATCGCGGCTCGACGGGTTGGCAGCGATTGCCGCGTATATCGGAAACGCGGCCCGGATCACCCTCGACCCGACCGAGCGGCACGGGTTCGAATACCAGTCATGGTTCGGCTTCACCCTCTACGCCGATGGCCTGCGCCGCGCGGCAGGGCGGGGCGGCACCTACCGCATCGCGGGCAGCGAGGAGCCCGCGACCGGCTTCACGCTCTATCTCGACCGCTTGGCAGACGTCGCCCCCCAGCCGGAAGCGGCGCGGATGGTGTATCTGCCCCACGGCCACGACCGGGCGGCCGCCGCCAAGCTGCGCGGCGAAGGCTGGCGCACGCTCGCCCAGCTGGCCGAGGGCGAGGACCCTGCAACGCTTGGCTGCGGCTATGTGCTGGATGGCGCAGAGGCTCGGGAACTCTAAAGGGATCGTCGCCCCGGACTTGATCCGGGGCTAGGCTAGACTTCGTGCACCGCTGCAAAAAAAGCCAAGCCCCGTGTCGAGCACGGGGCGACGGTCTTTGAATCTACCCCAGCACCTTCTTCAGCCATGCATCCATGACCGGCGTCGCGGGATATTCCGGCTCGCCAAGCTTGCGGTTGATCTCGCCGTGGCCCTTCAGGCCTTTGCCCGGGAAGCTGCCGATCTCGACCTGCGCGCCTGCGCGCTGCAGCGCTTCGGCCAGCGAATTGGCCTGCGCGATGCCGTCAGGGCGCTGGACGTGGAGCAGCAGGAAGGCGGGCGCATTGGGCGCAGCGGCGTGCAAGGTCGGTGACAGCGCCTTCTGGCGGGCGGGGTCGGTGCCGAACGCCTGCTCATAGGTCTTGCCCATGAACTTGCCGCCGGCCGCCATCTGCACCGGCACATCATAGGCCGCGCCGTCATTAGGCATCACCCCGTCGATATCGGCGAAGCTGAGCCCCACGCCCTTGAGGTAACGCTCGTCCGTGCCGACCAGCGCCGCAAGATGCGCGCCTGCCGAGTGCCCGGTGATCACCACCCGGCTGCGGTCAATGCCGAGGCTATCGGCGCGCTTCAGCACATAGGCGAGCGCGGCAGCGACATCGCTCGCCTGCTCCTCGACCGTGTTGCGGGGCACCAGCCGGTAATCGATCGAGGCGAAGGCATAGCCCTGCGCCATCATATGCGCAGGCATGGCGCGGCCCGTCGCGTTGTTCTTGGAGCCGCGCTTCCACCCGCCGCCGTGGACGAACAGGACGAGCGGCGCGGACGTCGCGCCCTCGGGCACCCACAGGTCGAGCGCCTGGAGAGAATCGCTGCCATAGGCGAGCGTCTGCGTCGGCGGGATGGCGGGGCCCTGACGCCCTTCACCCCCGCGCCGACCGCCCTTGCGGCCTTCACGTCCGCCCACCCGCTCCATCAACGCAGAGCGGCAGGTGTCGGAAAGCTCGCTCGCCTTCTCGGCGAGGCAGCTGCGCATCGCGGCGCGATCGGTGCCGCACAGCTGCACGATCTCCTCGCGGCAGGGGGAGGGCAGCCGTGCGCCGCCTCCGCGCTGGGCAAGGATCGGGGTCGCCAGCAAGGCAGCAGCGGCAAGGGCAATGGCGGCTTTGGCAGCGGTCTTCATCGGGCGTTCCTCATTGGATCATCAAAGCGCCAAACGCTCCACCGCGCCAAACCCTTCGCGCACCTTGCCTCGCTCGCGCCAAACGCCTAGGCCCCGCGCGGTTTTCCCGTCACCGCAGAAGGACAAACATGGCCAACGTCACCGTGATCGGCGCCCAGTGGGGCGATGAGGGCAAGGGCAAGATCGTCGACTGGCTGGCGAGCCGCGCCGATGTCGTCGTGCGCTTCCAGGGCGGGCACAATGCCGGCCACACGCTGGTGATCGA
Source organism: uncultured Alphaproteobacteria bacterium (assembly GCA_963765775.1). Lineage (GTDB taxonomy): Bacteria > Pseudomonadota > Alphaproteobacteria > Sphingomonadales > Sphingomonadaceae > Erythrobacter. The sequence continues at coordinate 311,208 of CAVXXQ010000003.1, read as the reverse complement.
CGGCAAGATCTACAAGCTCTCGCTGCTACCCTCAGGGATAGTCTCGGGCACCCTCTCGGTGATCGGCAACGGCGTGGTGCTCGATCCGTGGGCGCTGCGTGACGAGGTCGCCAAGATCGAAGGGCAGGGCGTCAGCGTCACCGACGAGAACCTCGCGGTTGCCGACAACTGCCCGCTGATCCTCCCCCTCCACCGCGACCTCGATGGCCTGCGCGAAACCGCAGCGGGCAAGGGCAAGATCGGGACCACCGGACGCGGCATCGGCCCGGCTTACGAGGACAAGGTCGGCCGCCGCGCGATCCGCGTGTGCGACCTTGCGCACCTCGACACGCTGGAGCCGCAGCTCGACCGCCTCTGCGCGCACCACGACGCGCTGCGCGCAGGCTTCGGCCAGCCCCCGGTCGACCGCGCCGCGCTGCTCGAGGAACTTCGCGAAATCGCCCCCTTCGTGCTGCGTTTCGCCCAGCCTGTCTGGAAGCGCCTCAAGAAGGTCCGTCGCGCCGGCGCCAAGATCCTGTTCGAAGGCGCACAGGGCGTGCTGCTCGATGTCGACCACGGCACCTATCCTTTCGTCACCAGCTCCAACACGGTGAGCGGAACGGCGGCGAGCGGCTCCGGCCTCGGCCCCAATTCGACCGGCTACGTGCTCGGCATCGTCAAGGCCTACACCACCCGCGTCGGCTCCGGCCCGTTCCCGACGGAACTGGAAGACGACATCGGCCAGCGTCTGGGTGAGCGCGGCCATGAATTCGGCACTGTCACCGGCCGCAAGCGCCGCGTCGGCTGGTTCGATGCCGTGCTGGTGCGCCAGTCGTGCTCGATCAGCGGCGTCACCGGCATCGCGCTCACCAAGATCGACGTGCTCGACGGGCTCGACAAGGTGATGATCTGCACCGGATACCGCCTGCACGGCAAGGTCTACGACTACCTCCCCAGCCACTCTGCCGATCAGGCCGCGTGCGAGCCGATCTACGAGGAAATGCCCGGCTGGACCGAGAGCACCGCAGGCGCGCGCTCCTACGCCGACCTTCCGGCCAATGCGATCAAGTACATCCAGCGCATCCAGGAAATCATCGAATGCCCCGTGGCGCTGGTCTCCACCAGCCCCGAGCGTGACGACACGATCCTGATGCGCGATCCGTTTGTGGATTGAGCTTCGCTAGCCCCCTCCCCTTGCGGGAGGGGGTTGGGGGAGGGGGTGCGGCTGCAAAGAAGCACAACTTCCTAGCGAGCGTCGAACGCCCATCCCCCGACCCCTTCCCTCGAGGGAGGGGGAGAATCGGATTGATCCTCAGGTGGCGCGCAGGTTAAAGTCACCGCTGTGAAACGCTTTGCTGCCCTTACCGTCCTAGCCCTCGCCGCCTGCGCCGCGCCTCCCGCGCAGCAAGCGCAGGCGCCGTCATCCCAGCCCCCACTCGCCCGCGAGGCCGCGCGGATCGTGCCCGAGCGGCGCTTCACAGCGGTCGATTACCTGATCGTCGACAAGTCCGAACGGCTGATGATCGCCTATGCCGGCGGCCAGCCGGTCAAGGCATGGCGCGGGCTGCAACTGGGTGACGCGCCGCAGGGCCACAAGCAGTTCGAGGGCGACGAGCGCACGCCCGAAGGCCGCTACGTGATCGAGGGGCGCAATCCGGGCAGCAGGTATCATCTCAGCCTAAAAGTCTCCTACCCCAGCGCCCAAGACCGCGCCTTTGCACGGTCGCAGGGGCGCTCGCCTGGGGGTGATATCTTCCTCCACGGCCAGCCCAATGCCATGCCGTTCGGACGGATGCCGAGCGACTGGACCGACGGCTGCATCGCGCTCTCCAACGACGAGATCGAGGAGCTGTGGCGGATCGTCCCCGATGGCACGGTGATCGAAATCAGACCGTAACCCGCAGGATTGTTAGATGACACAACGTTCTGGAGTGGCGTCGAGCGGGATTTTGCGGGATTGCTCGGGCTTGCGCGAACCAAAACTGACGGAATTGCGGGGTTTTCCGTCTAGGCACCAAAAAATTGGCGATCGCGAGCTGTGTCTAGAGTCATGGTTGATTTAGACGATGATCTGCCACGATCGGCTGGAGTGGTGCGATCTGATGGGTTCACCGTCTGAGGCGCGGAAATCGGCCAGTTTTGACCCCATAAACAGCCCCTAAGAGCCTTCTGAAGGACGCCTTAGAGGCGTTCAAACTGGGACAGAACCGGGACGTGGCCGGCGCGAAGCCCGTATTCTAGGTCGCTCTCTCTGAAAGTGGCGGAAAACCACCGGTCGACCCTTCGGCTGGTATGGAACGGTTGTTCGGGCGGGGGCTGCGAAGTGGGCAGGTTTTCAATCTAAATCGAATGAGCACGTCCAAGTGCAAGGGCACCATTCCTGTCTGCAGCTGGGCAAAGGCAGCGGCCACTTTTCCGACATGGCCACTTTGGACTGATCAAGGGGTCGCGCCTCATCGCATAGCCACTGGCCCCTAGCCCAAAAGATCAAGCCAGTGGCGCTGTCTGGCTGCTTGCTATCAAACTCCTTGCGGCTGAGATTGAAGTGAGCGCGGAGGAAGGTCGCTTTCTGAGCGTGGTGCGGTTCGGCCAGTCCCTGCTCGGCCATCAAGTGCTGGATGTCGGCCAACCGGAACATATTCGACGACAGGCCACGCGGCCATTGCTCTCTATACAGTGCGAGCAGCTGCTCGAGCGCGTCTAGGCGAAAGTAGCCCAGGGTCTCGATCGCTTCGCGGAGGTGTATGCTAAAGCTCTCGGGCATCTCGCCATGGATGACCAAGCTCGCCATCAGAGGCCCAAGACCAACTGCTGCGCTTCAACTTCCGCCTCGGTAGCCTCGCGATCGCCGCAGCGGGACTTGAGGTCAAAAAGCGTCTGGCCGGCCTTCATGACCGCAGCATCGGTCTTCTGTTTGATGAACTTGTCGAACTCGGGCCGGTTTACGGAGCTCTTCAGTTGCTGGTCTGCCAACGTTCCCTTGGCGAACGCGAGATAGTCAGCCTTGAGACTACTGCAGGCGCGCCATTCATTGGCGAAGTAGCCTGCGATGCCGAGTGCCAGGGCGGCGGCAGCGCCGGCTGCGATCAATCCTGCCTTGCGGGCCAAGTCAGAGCCTCCTCACTACTGCGATCACTCGGCCTATCACATGCAGCTCGCCGTCGACAGCGGTCTGAGGGCGGACCAGGTGATTGTCGCTGTGAAGCTCGACCGTGCCGTTGGGTAGTTGGCGAAGGCGCTTGATCATGCCAATCTCACCGTGGGTGACTGCCCAGATCCCGTCGTCCATGCGCGGCGTGTCCTGAGAGCGGTCAATTAGGATGATCTCCCCGCTGCGGATGGTCGGCTCCATGCTGTCGCCGTCGCCGATGGCCCAGAATAGATGCCTCGGCGCCGTCGTTGTGATCGAGCGCAACCATTCACGTGAGAACGGCCGGCGCTCCACCTCGATCGGACCGTCAGCGTAAGTTCCGCCCAAGCCGTAACGCAGGTCGATCTGTTCTAGCTCAACCGTATCAGGCTCCGCCTGTCGCTTCTCCACGATGTGATCGGGATAGTTGAAGTCCAGCCGGGTGTCACTCGCCCCCAGCCTCGGCCAGCCGGGGAAGGTTGGATAGGCGCTCTTCAGTTTCTCAATGGTGCTGAGGCTCAGCCTGGTCTCGGCCGTGCCGTTGAAATGCCTGTTGATTGTGGACGAAGCGAGGCCTGCGGCGCGCGCCACCTCGGCCGACGTCTTCCCCGAGAAGCGAACCAGCTCCCGGATTAGCGCGGCATCCTGTTCGAGGCCCTCCATGTGCCGTCGCTACCAAACCGCCGATAGCAATCTAAATTGCATTAATACTATTGCAGGATAGCATAATAGCTAATAATGCTATTGCTATATGGACCAGCAATCGATCATCCGGGACATCGAGCGGCGCGCGAAAGCGTCCCGCGTGCCCCTCGCCGAACTCTGCCGCAGGGCAGGGATTCATCCCGTCACCTTCTTCAAGTGGCGCAAGGGGCCGAAGAACCCCGACCCAGTCGGTGCGAATCTGCATTCGATCGAGGCGCTGTTCCGCGAGCTCGACAAGATCGACGCCGATGATTCCAAGCGGCTTTCGCGCCGCGGGAAGGCGGTGGCGGCATGAACCGCGCCGATCTTCCCGACAGCGGCTTTGCTTCACGTGACGCGGCGCAGCGTATGATGCGACGGATAAGGACACGCGCTGAGATTGCGCACGCTCGCGCTTCAGTTGAGGCACTTGCGGACCTCCTCAATCAGTATCGCAAGCCGCTGAGCGGCGATGATACGGTCCTGCTCGATAAGGGCATCGGCCTGACCGGCTGCGATGATGAGAGCTGCGTCGCTTGCAGGCCGGTCCGCCTGCGCCAGCGCAACGCACTGCGCGAGGACGAGCTGCTGGAGGGCATACAGCTGTTCGCGCAGCTGCTCCGTAAGCTTCAAGTCGGAATTCGGCATGGGCTGTTCTCCTGTGCGAGTGAGGAGGAGGTTAATCGCCTTACCGACTGGTCGCATCGTCTATGTGGGGGTGCGAAATGAACGCTCGCCCGCTGCTCACCAGCGCGCAGCTGCTGGAGCTTTCGCCCAACGACATCTCGATCCCCGAGCGGATCGGATTTCTGCACGAGGACAAGGCCGCGGCACTCGGGCGTCTGATGGCGGTCGATGGTCAGCGCGACCCGATCAAGGTGACGCGCAACCTGCCCACCAAGACGGTCGAATCCTGCGTTGCCGAGGGCAAGAAACCGTGGCGGCTCGTCACCGGGATGCATCGCCTGACAGGCGCGATCTACGAGGGGATCACAGTCTTCGCGATCGAGGTGAAGGGCAAGCCCGAGGACCTCGCCGATCTGGAGGCGTCCGAGAACCTGCACCGCCGCCCGCTGGGGCCAATCGAGCGGGCGAAGTTCACTGCCGCGCTGGTGATGGCCGCGCAGGACCGGATCGCGCGCGAGCATGGCAACCTTTCGCAGCAGCAGCTGGCAATTAAGGCCCGTTGGGACCGCGTGAAGCACTTCGAAGAGACCGCTGAAGCGGCTCTCAGGGACGAGGTCGAGGATACGAGTGCAAACATTGCACGCGTATACGGATGGCAGGAATCGGTGGGCGATGCGCTCGGCATGTCGAAGCGCTCGATCCACAATGATCTTGCGCTCTTCCGCCTCGTGATCGAGCCGTTCGGCGACCTTGCCGAGGCGCTCGCCAAGCATCCGGTGGTGGGCGAGAACGGCGCGCAACTCAAATCGCTCACTCAACTGAAGGACGAGGGTGTCCGCCGCAAGGTGATCGAGCAGCTGCTCGCCAACCCCGAGATCGGTGTCGAGGACGCGAAGATCGCGACGGGGCTGGAGGGCTTCCGCCCCGACGCGACGCCGGTCGCCCACCAGAAGCACTACAACGCGATCGAGGGCGCGTGGGGGCGGCTCAGCCTCGACCAAAAGCGCCAGTTCGTCCCGAAGCTCGCTTCAATGCTGACCCCCGAGATGAAGCGGGCGCTGCGCGACCAGCTCAACGCGGAGTTGGGCGAATGAGGGGCGAAATCTCCTCAGGCCGGCACGCGAAGCGCCACCCGCTCGACTGGTACGTCGACGAGTTCTGGTGCGCCGATCAGCTGGCGATCTCGCTGGACGATCTGGCGCTTGAGAAAGCCGAGGACCTTGCCGTCTGGGACCCCTGCTGCGGCATGGGCAACACGCTGCTGGCGGCGCACGATCGCGGTCTCGTCACCTACGGATCGGACCTCGTCGAGAACGTCGCCTACGCCAACTTCGGCCAAGGCGCGCCGCTGATCTTCACACCGGGCGACTTCCTCGAGCAGACTGCCGCGCCGGCGCCCTGCAGCATCATCTGCAACCCGCCTTATTCCTACGTGCCCGGCATCGCCGAGGCGTTTGCGCGCCATGCGCTGACCCTCTCTTCGCGGCGGGTCGCGATCCTCATGCCGAGCAAGTGGCTTGCCAGTCAGGCGCGGTACCAGCTCTTCACCGATCACCCGCCGCAGGCGGTGCTGCACCTGTGCCAGCGCCCGTCGATGCCGCCGGGCGACATGATCGCGGCGATGGGCAAGCGCGCCTTCAGCGGCGGCATGACCGATTACTGCTGGATCGTCTGGGACGTGAAGCGGCCGACCGCTGCCGGCCGCACGCGCACGATCTGGCTGCCGCCGCTCCACCGCAATTCCGAAATTCTCTCGCTTGAGGAGGCGCTCTGATGCCCTTTGACGACGAACCCGAAGACCGCTTCGACGTCCGCGACGCCATGCTCGGCATCAGGCTGGCCCTGCTCGTCGCGCCCGGCCTGATCTGGTGGATCGGCGTGTTTATCGGGGTCTTTTCCGAGACCGTGCTCGGGGTCGCCCGCTGATGGCGCGCCTGCCTTCAGAGGAAGCGATCGTCCGCGAGATGAAGGAGGCCGGGCTCGACCGGTTCCCCGCCATCCGCCGCATCCAGCAGCGCCAGCAGATCCTCGCCGAGCTGGGGAGGCCCGTTCGATGATCAGCCTCACGCCGCGCCAGCAGGACCTCCTGCGCTTCGTCATTGGCTTTCAGGAAGCCAAGGGCTTCTCGCCCAGCTTCAAGGAGATCGCCATCGGCATCGGCCTGAAGAGCACCGCGCAAGTCTCGCGCCAGCTCGACGCGCTGGAGGAGCGCGGCGCGATCCGCCGCCTCATCGACCGTGCCCGCGCGATCGAAGTGCTGGAGCCGATCGCGATTCCCCGCTCGCCCAACGGCGCACCGCTCTACCTTGTCTGCTCGGGAGGCGCATCGGCATGATGACCCTGACCCCGCGCCAGCAGGACGCGCTGCGCTTCATCACCGGCTTCAAGGAAAGCCTCGGCATCGCGCCGACGCTGCGCGAGATCGCCGCGGCGATCGGCACCACCATCTTCACCGCCGACTGGCTGGTTCGCTCGCTCGAAGAGCGCGGCGCTGTCGCGCGCACTGGGATGCACCGCTCGATCGATGTGGTTGCACCGATCGCGATTCCGCGCGCGCCGGATGGCGAGCCGCTCCACTTCGTTCGCATCGGAGGGCAGGGCTGATGGGCCTCTATCCGACCGAACAGGCGGTGCTTGAACGGCACGACCGCGGCGAGAGCGTGGACCGGATCACCCGCGCGACCGGCTTCCGCCGCAGCACGGTGCAGAACATCATCCAGCGTTTCGACGTCAACCTCGCGCAGGATGTACGCCGCGACGAAGCCGTTCGCCTTCACAGCATCCGGCTCGGCGAGCTGGTGCGGCAGGCGGGAGGGCACCGCTGATGTCGCAGCTCACTCCCGGCGAGGCGGCAGTCATGGCGCGCTACGATCTTGGCGCAGCAGAGGCCGACATCGCTACCGAGCTCGAAGTCTCGGTCGCTCGGGTGCGGGCGATCATCTCCACGTTCGACGACAACCCCGCTCACGATCGGAACCGCAATTCGCGGGTCCGGCGCGGGTCTCGGCAGCTGCTCGAGCGGCTGCAAGCTGCAGGAGGACATCGCTGATGCCGCGTTTTGCCAGCAAGGCCGAATACTACCGCCACCACCGCAAAGTGATGGAGCTCGCGCTCGAGCTGCGCGTCACGCCGATCGAGGCCGAGGCCCGGATGAAGGCGGTCGAAGCGCGCGAACGTCACCGCGCCAAGATGGCCCGCAGCGGCCTGCATTCCGCGCTGCCGCCCTTGAGCCTCGTGCCCGAGCAGCCGCAGCCGGTCAGCTTCGACCAGTTCGACGCCCAATGGATGATGAGGGACTGATGTCCGACGTCTTCCTCACCCGGCACGCGATCCAGCGTTACCGTGAGCGCGTCGCCGACGTGCCTGCGGCCGACATCTGGCGCGCGCTCGATATCCCGGCGGTGCGCATCGCGATCGAGTTCGGCGCTCGGTTCGTGCGCCTGTCGGGCGGGCAGCGGATTGTGCTCGAGCAGAACCGCATCGTCACGATCCTGTCGAGCGATCGGTGCCGCGGCTCGCTTGCCCGGCGGCTCGACCGCCACCTCGACGACGAGGGCACGGCATGAGCCTCGGAAAGCTCTTCAAGGTCGAAGTGACTCCGACGCCCGCGATGCTGGCCGAGCTGGAGGAGTTCGTCTTCTTCGCTGAACGACCCAAGGCGGGCACGCCCACGCTGACCGGCTACTACGACGGCCGGGGCAAGCTGCGTCGCATCGTCGCCCGCTATTCCGATGGCTGGCGCGCGCAGATCAATATCGACCGCAACGGTTACGTGACCAGCTCGCGCGCCAACATTTCCCTCAAGGTTATGTGCGGAGAGGCCAATGCCCAAGGCTAAGCCCCATCCCGGCCAGCTGCCCTTCGACTTCGCCGCTCCCGCGCCTGCCAAGGGCGTGGCAGAGCTGGCGGGCCTCGAGCGGCAGATCAGCGAGCTGGTCGGCCGGGTGCTGGCCAGCGATCCGCGGCCGCGCGAGGAGATCGCCGGCGCGATGAGCGCGGTGCTCGACGACACCATCAGCAAGGCGATGCTCGACGCCTACTCGAGCGGCGCGCGGCCCGATCACAAGGTGCCGGCCTCGCGTCTGTTCGCGCTGCTGGTGGTGACCGATCGGCAGGATCTGCTCGATCCGATCATGCGCAAGCTCGGCGCGGCGCTGCTGGTCGGCGACGAAGTCCGCACCGCGCGGCTCGGCCAGGTCGAGACGCTGCTGCAGCAACTTCAAGATGAGCGCAGTCGTCTGCGCAAAGAGACGACACCGATCCGGGAAGGCAACGAATAATGGCCAGCAGAGCCGCACACCTGATCCCGATGGAAAGCGACGCGTGGTTCACCGCTTCGGAGCTGGAGGAGCTAGGCCTGCCCGGCCTGCCCGGCGACAAGCGGTCGATCAACCGCCGCGCGGCCACCGAACGCTGGACCTCGCGTGTCGGCGCTGACAACCGCCTGCTGGTCCGCAAGCGGGCAGGGCGCGGCGGCGGAGTCGAGTTTCATGCCAGCCTGCTCCCCGGCGAGGCCCGGATCGAACTGGCGCGGCGCGGCATCATCCGCACCCGCCCGGCAGAACCCACCGCCCAGACCACCGCCTGGAGCTGGTACGACGAGCAATCGGCCAGCGTGAAGCAGGAGGCCGAGCGCCGCCTCGCTGTCGCCGCCGAAGTCCACCTGCTGACCGAGGCGGGCACCACCAAGTCGGCTGCGGTCGCTGCCGCCTCCACCGCCCACAAGGTCGGTCAGGCCACCGTCTGGAACTGGCTGCGCGCGATCGACGGGCTGCCCCGCGCCGACTGGCTCCCCGCGCTTGCCCCGCGCCGGAAGGGCGGCGGGACCGAGGCGGAGATCCACCCTGATCTGTGGGAAGCGTTCAAGTCGGATTACCTCCGGCCCGAACGGCCGACCCTCACCAGCGTCCACCGCCGCGTCGGCCGCATCGCCGCCGCAAGAGGCCTCTCACTGGCCTCTGAGCGCACCTTCAGACGGCGTCTGGAGCGCGAGATCGAGCCCGAATTGATGGTGCTGCGCCGCGAAGGGGCCGAGGCGCTGCGCCGCGCGGTGCCCGCCCACCGCCGCAGCGTTGCCGAGCTGCGCGCGATGGAGTGGGTCAACATCGACGGCCACAGGTTCGACGTGTTTGTCCGTACCCCCGATGGTCGGATCGTCCGCCCGATGATGGTGGCGATTCAGGACGTCTTCAGCCGCAAGATGCTCGCGCATCGCATCGGCACCGAGGAAAGCGCGGTTCTGACCCGGCTCGCCTTCGCCGATCTGTTCCGCGACTGGGGCATCCCCGGCCACTGCAAGCTCGATAACGGCCGCGCCTTCGCCTCGAAGTGGATCACCGGCGGCACCAAGACCCGCTTCCGCTTCAAGATCCGCGCAGAGGAGCCGATGGGCCTGCTGCCCGGGCTGGGCGTCAAGACGCATTTCACGCTGCCGTTTCGCGGCCAGTCCAAGCCGATCGAGCGCGGCTTCCGCGATCTGTGCGATTCCATCGCCAAGCATCCAGCTTTCGCGGGCGCCTACACCGGCAACAATCCGATGGCGAAGCCGGAGAACTACGGCAGCAAGGCGGTGGAGTGGGACCGCTTCTGCGCCGTGGTGACCGTCGAGATGGCGGCATATAATGCACAGACGGGCCGCCGCACCGAAATGGCGAAGGGCCGCAGCTTCGACGAGGTCTTCGCCGAAAGCTACGCCGTCGCGCCGATCCAGAAGGTGGTCGATCCGGCAGTGATGCGGATGGCGCTGCTCGCCGCCGATCAGAAGCTGATCAGCAAGGCAACCGGCCATCTTGAGCTGGAAGGCAACCGCTACTGGCACCCGCAGATGTTCGCTCTGCGCGGCGAGCGGGTGACGGTGCGGTTCGATCCCGACAATCTGCACGGCGCGGTCCACCTCTACGATACGCAGGGTCGCTACCTGCTGGAAGCGATGCTGCTGGCGGACACTGGCTTTGCAACCACTGCCGGGTCGAAGGAGACTGCGAAGCGCGCCGCCGACGTCAAGCGCCGGGCCAAGGAGCTGGAGGCCGCCGAGCGCCTGCTCTCGCCCGACGAGGTCGCCGCGCTGCAAGCCGCGCCGCGCCCCGCAATCATCCCCGAGCCGAGCGTCGTGCGCCCGGTCCGTCATGCCGCTGCCTCTGCGCAGGCGGCTGCCACCAAAACCGCATCCACCGAGCCTGCGCCGCTGAGCCCGCTCGAGCGGATGCGCATCGGCCGCGCGAAGGTCGCGGCCGCCAACAACTGACCCAACAGGAGGACCAAGGGATCATGATCAACGTCAAAGACCTGCCGGTGGATGTCGACGAGATGCGGCTGTGGCTGAACGGCTACCGCGAGCTCGGCGAAACGCCGATGCCGTGGAGCCAGCTGGCCAAGGAATTGGGCATCCCTTCCGGCACGCTCACCACCTTCGCCGCCGGCACCTACGGCGCGAAGGACGGCGGCAGCAACGTTGCCCGCAAGGTCTTCCAGTTCCGCCAGATGGTCGAGGCGCAGTCGATGCGCCAGTCTCGGCTGCCGACCAACCCGGGCTATTTCGACACCCGCACTTCGCTACGGATGCTCGATCTGCTGGAGATCGCCCATTCGGGCCGGATCACCGTTGTCGGCACCGGCCCGGGCACCGGCAAGACCTTCACGATGGACGAGTACGCCGATCGCGCCGGATCGACGGTGCGGGTGACGATGAGCCCCAGCACCGGCAACCTGCTCGCCATGATCCAGTCTGTGCTGGGCGCTCTCGGCGTGGAGCAGCGCCGCCTCTCCAAGGCGGATGCCTCGGCGATGGTGGTTGCGCGGATGGCCGGCAAGCGCCTGTTGCTGGTGATTGACGAGGGCAATTGGCTCACGCTTGAATCGATCGAGCAGCTGCGGTTCTGGCACGACACCATCGGGATCGGCATCTGCATCTTCGGCAACGAGCAGCTGGTGCAGACGATCAAGACCGGGCCGAAGCGCGACCAGCTGGCCCGCCTGCTGAGCCGCATCGCCAACATGCACGAGCAGCGCACCCCGCTGCCGGAGGATGTCGCCGCCTTCTCCGACCACTGGGGGATCGAGCAGCCGGACATCCGGCGCTACCTCGAGAACATTGCGCTGACGCCCGACAGCGGGGGCCTGCGCGAGTGCAAGCAGCTGATCGAGGCGGCGACGATGCTGGCGGTGGCCGATGACCGCGGCCTCTCGATCAGCGACCTGCGCGACGCCCAGAGCGAGCGCGCCACGCGGTGGATCAGGGCATGAGCGGGTTCCAAAACTGGATGCTGCGGACCGGCCCCCGACTTAAGGCTGCTGTCGGGCTCCAGACCAGCCTGCGCGGCATGCTCGCGCTGTTGGTGCTGATCGTCGGGTGGTGCCTGCTGGTCGAGGTGCTCGCTCAGACTGGCCGCTTCCTCGACCTCTACCGCGGGGCCGCGCGCGAGCTTGATGCCGCCTGCGGCCCCGGCACCGCCCGATCGGAAGCGATCGGGATGGTGATCACCCTCGGCCTGTTCGCGATCCTCGCGATCGGCCTTGCCGCCATCACAGGAGACACCTGATGGGCCTTGCACTTCACAAGACCGCCGCACCGGCGCGGTTCGCGGCCAACCCACGCCGACGCGCAATGACGGCGAAGATCCACATCGCCAAGAAGCAGCTGCAGCTGGACGAGGACGATTACCGCCAGATCCTGCTCGAAGAGAGCGGCCGCACCAGCTCGAGCGATTGCACCGAAGCCGAGCTTGAGCGGGTGCTGAAGCGGTTCGAGGCGCTCGGCTTCAAGCCGCTGCCGAAGGCCGGCGCAACCGGTGCCTCGCGGCCGGCGCAGCACCCGGTGGCGCGTAAGGCGCGGGCGCTGTGGATCTCGCTCTATCATCTCGGCGCGGTCGACAGCCCGAGCGAGAAGGCGCTGGAGAGCTTCGCCAAGCGCCAGCTCAAGTGCGAGCGGCTCGTCTGGGCCAACCAGTCGCAGGGCTACAAATTGATCGAGGCGCTGAAGGCGATGGCCCTCCGGCATGGCTGGCCGCAGACCGACCCACAGGGCGCCGCGTTTTCCACGCGCGAGCTGCACGAGGGGTTGTGCCGCGCGATCCTGTGGGAGTTGCAGGGCGCGGACGAGGTCCCGGCCGACTGGACGATCGACATCGCCGCCTTCCGCCTCTGCGGAATCACGACCGGCGCCGAGGGGCCGATGGGCGCAGAGGCTTACCAGAGCCTCGCCCAGGCGCTCGGCAAGAAGCTGCGCGCAGCGGGAGGTGCGAAGTGAACGCTCAGACCACCATGAGCCGCCCTGCGCCGATGCTCTACTGGCCGGGTGAGACCAACCGCTGCCCCGTCTGCAGCGGCAAGGCGTGGAACGTCGGCCGCGTTACGGCGGAGTGCGCCGCCTGCGATGCTCCGCTGCCGCTCGCCCAGACCCCCGGCACCGGCGATCCGGTCTGGGAAGGCCCCGACGAACAGTGACCCACCCCGCAGATCCTCTTCCGCAGGTGCTGGCCGATATCGCCATGATCGCGGGCGAGGAAGCGGCGCGCCGGGTGGCGGATGCGGTGGGCGGGACGCAGGTTTACATCCCGCCGCTGCCGGGCGCTGATCACTGGCTGTCCAAGCTCGTCGGGCTGGACGCCGCGCGAAAGATTGCCGATCACTTCACTGCCGGCGTCGGCCCAGCGCGGATCGAGATCCCGCTCGGCGACACCGGTTTCATGGCCAGCGCGCAGGCCCGCTGTGATGCGATGCTGCTGGCGGGACGCAGCGAACGTGACATCGCGCTCGCGCTCAGATACACGATCCGCGGTGTCCGCAAGCGCCGCGCCCGGCTGAAGAGCTTGCGCGATTCGCGGCAGGCCAGCTTCTTCGGCGACTGAGAACCGGCTTCAGCCGGAACGTGTTCCGGGGCGCAGCTAGCCCTGATTTCCCCCATCCAGCGGTCCCATGACGACCGCCCTCCTCACCGAACGCACCCTGCTCGAGATCGCCGAGCACGAAGGTCTCGTGCTCGAAGCCTATCGCTGCAGCGCGGGCGAGCTCACCTGGGGCTTCGGCGTCACCAATGCCAGCGGGCACCGGGTTGATCGTTACGACGTGACGCAAGGCGGGGAGCGATCCACCATCGAGCGCGCAATCGAAGTCTTCGAATGGCTGCTGCGCACCAAGTACCTGCCCGAAGTCCGGCGCGCCTTCCCCGGCACACCGCTCACAGAGGCGCAGCTTGCCGCCGCGCTGTCCTTCCACTGGAACACCGGCGCAATCGGCCGCGCCGAATGGGTGGACTCCTTCGTCGCGGGCAACCGCACCCGCGCCTGGTCCGAGTTCATGAACTACTCGCGTCCGCGCGAGATCATCGCCCGCCGCAAGGCCGAGCGCGCGCTGTTCTTCGACGGGCGCTGGAGCGGCGACGGCCTCGTGACGATCTACGACCGGGTCAACCCGCGCGCGCCGCGCAATCCGGTCTGGTCGACAGCCAGGCAGATCGACATCAAGGATGAGGTCCGCGCCGCGCTGGCTCGCAACACGCTGGGTGCCGCGTGATCACCTGGGCGGCGATCAGACTGCTCGCCTCGGGCGCGCTTGACGGGCTTCTGAAAGGCCTCTCAGCGGTCGGTAAATGGCTCGTCAGCGACTGGCGGAACGCGCCGCTGGTGTGGTTCATCGGGCTCTACCTGGTGAACGCCTTCATCATCATTCCGTCGCGCGACCGCCAGATCGCGGAGCTCGGGCAGCTGCTCGAAGCCACCCAGCTCGCGCATCTCGGCACGATCAGCAACTTCATCGACGCCAGCGCCAAGGCGCAGGCCGATGCCGAGGCCAACGTCATCCGCGTGCGGCTTGACCAGGAGGAAATCACCGATGCGACGCTTGCCGATCTACGCGCTGACCACAGCTCTCTGCGCGCCCGCTTTGACCGCTTGCGGGCGCGAAACGCCGCCGCAGGCGATCCCGGCCGTGCCGACCCAGCTGGTCTGCCCGGTGCCGGCGACGCCGCCGCCCGAGCTGCTGCAGCGGCCCCGGATCAAGACGTTCGTTTCGCCGGGGACCTGAGCCCGCAGCTGCTCTGCCCCGCTGAGCTGATCTGCCTGACGATCGACGAGGCCGAGCAGGCCAGCGAGGACGCGCACAACCACGACCGCCTGATCGACTGGGTCGAGGCGCAGGCCGCCGTCCGATTCACGCCTGAAGGGGACCGCTGATGGATCTCGGCGAACGGTCGATCGAGCGGGCCGAGGAGTTCGAGCGGCGCCAGCGCGACGCAGCGGTGGCGCGCATCCAGCAGAACCTGATCGGCATGGGCGAGGAGTTCTGCCTCGGCTGCGGCGAGCGGATCGATGAGGCGCGCCGGATGGCGTTGCCCTCGGCGAAGCGCTGCGTCGATTGCCAGACCAGCCACGAGGCGCGGTCATGAGCCCCGAGCCGCTCTCCTTCACCAAGTTCGCCGCGCTGTGGCTGCCCACGCTTGCGGTCGCGGTGGTGGTGCCGGACGTTCAGACGCCGCTGGGTGACCGGTTCCTGTTTGACGCCTACGGCCTGCCGATCCCGGTGGTGACCTGCATCCTCGGCCTGATCGGCATCATCGCCGCGCGGCCCTTCACCGTTCGCGCAGAGGCCGAGCTGGGCTGGCCGCTGCGCCTGCTGGTCAGCTTCATCATGCTGGTCCTGGTCGAGCTGTGGATCATCGAGAGCCGCCCGGGCTGGCTGTTCGCTTTCGTCGTGGCGATCGGCCTCGGCTTTTCCGGTTTCTCCCTGCTCGAGCTGTTCGGCGAGCAGGTGAAGGACTTCATCCGCCGTGCCTTCGCCGGTGCCACCAACACCATCAAAGGACCAGACGGCCAATGAGCCCCGGAAACATCATCGAGCTGCTGATCATCCTCGTGATCGTCCTCGGCATCGGCGCCGCCATCTGGCGCGGCGGCGCGCGCAACCCGGTCGGCACCGGCGGGCTCGACAAAAAGCTCACCGCGCTGAGCAGCGAAATGAAAGCGATCAACACCACGATCGGCTCCAAGTTCGAGAGCATGGAAAACAAGGTCGACGAGATCGAGGGACGGGTCGAAGCGATCGAGCGCGACACTGCCAGCACCGCCGACATCAAGCGGATCGAGAAGGCGATCGACAAGCTCGCCAAGGCGCAGGCCGATATCGAGAGCCGCCAGCGCGCCCAGGCCGAACGGCAGGGCGAGCACGCCGCCACATCAGCCGCCACCGCGACCGCGGTCCAGCACATCAGCAAGCAGGTCGATCTGATCATGTCGGTGGTCGTTCCGAAGGGGATGGAGAAGTGAGCCTCGCCCAAAGCCTAGCCGAGGGCATCGCCCGCGAAGCGCGCCTGCGCATCCTGCAGGTGCTGAGCCAGCAAACCGATGGCAGCCTGTCCGACCTGCTGCTGAAGCGGACGCTCGACATCTACGGCTACCGCCGCGACCGCGACTGGATCAGAACGCAGATGCGCAAGCTCGGCGATCTGGGCGCGGTCTCTCTGAACGAGGGCGAAGAGGTGCTGTTCGCCACGCTTGCGCCTGCGGGCCGCGATCACCTGGAGGAGCGCAGCGTTATCGAGGGCGTGCTTCGCCCGGCCGAGGCGCGCTGACGTGGCGCGCAAGCCGAAGCGCCGCGAGGGCCGCGGGCACCTTTCGTCGATCGACCTTCTCCCCGACGAGGCCGAGGCCGCGATCGTCTGGGCCAATGACCAGCTGCGCGAGCGCCATCTACCGGCAGCGGTCATCCACACCGAGTTCAACGAGAAGCTGGCCGACGTTGGCCTCGGCCCGATCAGCAGGAGCGCGTTCAACCGCTACGCCGTGCGCAAGGCGATCCAGTTCCGCCGCCTCGACGAGATCCAGCGGATGGGCAGCGAGCTGGCCCGCACGATGGACGCCAAGGCCCCGGACGAGGTCACCGTCGCAGTGGCCGAGCTGGTGAAGGTCGCCGCCTTCGAAATCCTCGAAGAGGGCGAAGTCTCGACCTCGGGGCTGATGCAGATCTCCCGCGCGCTGCAGTCGGCAGTCTCCGCCCAGAAGACCAGCGCCGAGTACCGCGAGCGGCTCGAAAGGGAAGTGCAGACCCGCCTCGCCGAGGCAGCCAAGGAAGCCGGCGAGATCGGCAAGAAGAAGGGCGTCTCGCCCGAGGCCCTGGCCGCGATCAACCGCGCGCTGATGGGGCAGGGCTAGTGGGTAACGCCAAGGTCATCCCCGACGCGCCTGGCGCGATCTTCCTGCCTTACCAGTCGAAGTGGATCGAGGACGATTCTCGCCTGAAGCTGATCGAGAAGAGCCGCCAGATCGGCCTCTCCTGGGCGACCGCCTACGCCGCCGTTTCGCGCACCGCGCTCACCACCGCGCGGCTCGACCAGTGGGTCAGCTCGCGCGATGATATTCAGGCGCAGCTGTTTCTCGAGGACTGCAACTTCTGGGCAGGCAACCTGTCGATCGCGGCCGAGGACCTTGGCGAGCAGGTGCTCAACCCCGGCGACCGCCAGACCGCCTACGTACTGCGCTTTGCCAGCGGGCGGCGCATCAATTCGATGTCCTCCAATCCCAACGCGCAGGCGGGCAAGCGCGGCGG
Source organism: uncultured Alphaproteobacteria bacterium (assembly GCA_963765775.1). GTDB lineage: Bacteria > Pseudomonadota > Alphaproteobacteria > Sphingomonadales > Sphingomonadaceae > Erythrobacter. The sequence goes on along the minus strand of CAVXXQ010000003.1, from coordinate 294,251 downwards.
GCGCGTGCTCGACGAGTTCGCCCTCCACCCCGATCCGCGCAAGCTGTGGACCATCGCCTACCCGGGGATCACCTGGGGCGGCGCGATGGAGGTGATCAGCACCCACCGCGGCAGCGCCAACTTCTTCAACCAGCTGGTCCGCGAGATCCGCGAGCAAGGCAATCCCAAGGGGATCAGCCTGCACACCGTCACGCTGCAGGACGCGCTCGATCAGGGCTTCCTCTACAAGCTCCAGCAGTCGATCCCGGCCGATGACGAGAAGCAGGCGATGGACGAGGCCGCCTACTTCGACTTCGTGCGCGCCGGCGCGGCCGACGAGGAAAGCTTCCAGCAGGAATACATGTGCCGCCCGGCCGACGATGACGCGGCGTTCCTCGAATACGATCTGATCGCCCGCAGCGAGTATGCGGAGGGCGTCGAGTGGCGCACGATGGAGGGCGGCACGCTGTTCGCCGGGATCGATATCGGCCGCAAGAAGGACCTCACTGTCCTGTGGCTGCTAGAGAAGCTGGGCGACGTTTTCTACACCCGCGAGATCGTCACCCTCCAGAACATGACCAAGCCGGATCAGGAGAAGGTGATCTGGCCGTGGATTTCCCGCGCGCTGGACAGCGGCGGCCGGGTCGCGATCGACAACACCGGCCTCGGCATTGGCTGGGTGGACGATGCCCAGGCGAAGTTCGGCAAGTACCGGGTCGAGGGCGTCAATTTCACCGCGCAGTCGAAGGAGGCGCTGGCCTACCCCGTGCGCGGCACGATGGAAGACCGCCGTCTGCGCATCCCGAACGACGGCAAGATCCGCGCCGATCTGCGCAGCGTCACCAAGCAGGTGACCGGCAGCGGTAACATCCGCTTCACCGCCGAGCGCACGCCCGATGGCCACGCCGACCGCTTCTGGGCGCTGGCGCTGGCGATCCACGCCGGCAGCGACAGCAAGTCCGCGCCCTGGCGGCCGCTCGCCGGGATCACCCCTCAGGCCGAGGGCGGCGTCCTCGATCTCGATGAAAACTGGATCCCGGCATGAAGATCGGCTCGCACAACCTTGGAAGCAACGCCTTCGCCGCCACGACGATCGCTAAGCTGAATTCGGGCGGGCTGACCCTCACCCAGTTCGTGCCGGGCGGCTGCGGCGGGACGAAGGAGATCACCCTTTCCGCCAATCAGATCGCGCTGCTGAAGGACATCCTGCCATGAACCTCCCCGCCAACCCCACCAGCGCGGGCGGCAACTTCCTGACCAAGGCGCTCGCCCGCGTCACCACCTCGCTGACCACGATGCGCCACGCCGCGCAGTCGATGTTCTTCGGCGGGCTGCTGCGCCGCACCCGGTTCGATTATGCCCGCGAGGTCGGCGACATGCTCGACGCGTCGGTGGTGATGGCGCCGGTGATGTGGCTGCAGCGCGCGCTGCCCGAGGCCAACCTCGCGATGCGTGAGCGAAAGCAGGGCGGCAAGCTGGAGCCGGTCGAGGAGCACGAGCTGCTCGAGCTGATCCGCAATCCCAACCCCTACTACGGCGACATCGCGCTGTGGGCAGGCACGATCGCGGACTTCGCGATTTGGGGCGACGCCTACTGGGTGAAGGTCCGCGACACGTCGGGCACGGTGCGCGAGCTGTGGTGGGTGCCGCAGTTCATGATGACGCCCAAGGCAGGCTTCGACGGCTCCGAGTTCATTTCGCACTACGAGTACCGGCCCGGCACCGGCCCCGGCAAGATCGACTTCGATCCTTCCGAGGTGATCCACTTCCGCAACGGCATCAATCCGCGCGATCTGCGCCGCGGCCTCGCGCCGATGCAATCGGTGATCCGCGAGATCTTCGCCGACATCGAGAGCAGCAACTTCGTCGCCAGCCTGCTGCGCAACATGGGCGTGCCCGGCGTGGTGATTAGCCCCAAGGCCGGATCAATGCCGACGCCGGACGACGTCGAGGCGACCAAGACGTGGTTCCAGCAGACGTTCAGCGGCGACGGCCGCGGCGGCACGCTGGTGATGGGCGCGCCGACCGACGTCCAGCCCTACGGCTTTAACCCGCAGCAAATGAACCTCTCAGAGGCGCGTGATGTGGCGGAAGAGCGCGTCTGCGCGGCGCTCGGCATCCCGGCCGCCGTCGTCGGCTTCGGCGCAGGGCTGCAGGCCACCAAGGTCGGCGCGACGATGGAGGAGATGCGCAAGCTCGCCTGGCACAACGGCGTGCTGCCGCTGGGCCGCGCGCTGGTCGACGAGCTGCAGCGCAGCCTGCTCCCCGACTTCGAGAGGGCCGGGCGCGGCAAGCGCCGGTTCGAGCTGTTCTGGGACACCGACGAGGTGCTCGCCCTGTCCGAGGACGAGGACAAGCAGATCGCGCGCAAGCTGAAGGAGTTCGAGGCCGGCGCGATCACGCTCTACGATTACCTCACCGAGACCGGCCGCGATGCGGACGAGAGCCACAAGTATTACCTGCGCCCGATCGCGAAGCTGGAAGTGCCGTTGGCGGATGCCGGGAAGCCGCGCGAGGTGTTGCCGCAACCTTCCGGAAATCCCGGACAGTTGCCCGTGCCCGATCCCCAGCTCCCGTCGCCGCCCAAGTCGCTCCCCGCACCGGAAAGCAAGGCCGCCAACCCGCTCGAGGACTACCTCCCCGCCACCGCCCGCGACGCCAGCCCCGAGGCGATCGTGCGCGGCGAGCGGTTCGCCCTGATGCTCCGCCGCGAGGAGAGCGGGCTGCGCGATGCCTTCGCTGCCGATCTGCAGCCGCTGTTCGAGGGCTGGGGCGAGACCGCCGGCAAGATCGCCGGCGACGTCCTGCGCGCCCGGGGCGAGAAGGCGATCGAGACCAAGGCCGATCCCGATCCCGAGCTGATCAACCAGATCATCGACCTGCTCAACATCGAAGCGTGGGAGCAGGGCCTGTCGTCCAAGTACCAGGCGCAGTACCTCGCGATCGCGCGCAAGACCGCCGCCGCGCTCGAGGAAGCGGGCTTCGGCACCGGCCTGCCCGATCCGGTGATGCGCCAAATCATCGCGGCCGGCGGCAAGCGGACCGGCCTGATCGACCTCTCCGCCCAGACCCGGCAGGCGATCTTCGACGCGCTGGCAGAAGGCCGCGCTGAAGGGGAAGGCGTCGCGGCGCTAGTCAACCGGATCTCCAACCACGTCGAGGGCGGCGTCTGGGGCAATGCCGAGACCCGCGCCCGGGTGATCGCCCGCACCGAGACCAAGCACGCGCAGAACATCTCCACGCTCGAGGCCGGCCGCGCTGCCGGCGTCGAGGAGTACGTGATCTTCGACGGCCGCTTCGGCGAGCCGCGATCCGAGCTCAGCCACATCGCCCGCGACGGCAAGATCGTCTCGGCCGAGGATGCGATGATCATGGCGACCAACATGCGCCCCAACTGCACGCTGAGCTTCGCGCCCAGCTTCAACCTCTAGAGGACCAGTCCGATGCAGACCAAGAACCTGACCGTCACCGAGATGGGCGAGACCGGCAAGGGCCTCGCGATCCTCGCCCGCCTGTCGGAAGTCGATCACGACGGCGACACCTACGCGCCCGGCGCCTTCAGCTGGAAGGAGGGCGGCGAGCAGTGGTGCGCGCTGATCCACCACCACGATCGCTACCAGATGCCGTTCGGCAAGGCGCGGATCTACGAGGAAGGCGACATCGCCTACGCCGAGCTGCACCTCAACCTCGAAACGCAGGCCGGGAAGGACTGGCACGCGGCGCTGCTGTTTGACCTCAGCACCGGCAAGTCGGTGCAGGAGTATTCCTACGGGTTCGGCGTGCTCGATGCCGACTACAAGATCAGCGGAAACGGCGAAGACCGGGTGCGGGTGCTCAAGAAGCTCGACGTCCACGAGGTCTCGACGGTGATCCGCGGCGCGGGCAAGGGCACCCGGACGCTGGTGATGAAGGGGCTGAAGGAAGCGGCCTTCGCCCCGCTGATCGCCGGGCTGGGCGAGTTGGCCGAGGCGCTGGGCGGCGATCCGGCTTCGCTGTCGGCCACCGGGCGCAAGCAGCTCGAGGAGATCCACGTGACGCTGGGCAAGGCGCTCACGCCGGAAGATCCGGAAGCCGAGGCCAATGCCAAGGCTGCGATCGAGAACGAGATCGCCCGAAACGAGACCCGGGACGTCCGGATCAAGCTCGGCCTGTAAAAGCCGCCTAGAAGGCCCCAGGATCGCTTCAAGGCCCTCCGCCCGCCAAAAATCGGGCGAGGGGCGTCTTATGGCCTCTTAAATTGGCTCTGAGGGGTATTTGAGGCCGGGGCGTGGGGGCAGCTTCACTCTGACCGTGGCCTCTTCGTGTCCTTCTTAAGTCCGGTCACCCAGAACTCTAGAACCATTAAGAACATCAGCCATGCCAAACCAACGATCAAGAGCACTGAGATATTCATGAGATTGTTTTCGAGGATGTCGGTCAACATCGATGCCGCTTCGGTCTGGCCTCGTTCTCGCAGGCCTTTGGCTATCGTATCCTGAGTGTAGAAGCTCGCGTAGAACCACGCGCTAATGAGTGTGCTTGCCCAAACCGACAACAGGAGAAACTTCGGGGATGCGCGCTTGAAGTCCTCGGGGTGGCTGTAAGCCACCCAGGTGAGAGCCGAGATTGCTGCAATAATCAGCCCCGCTGCGAGTGTTTCGATCATGTGCGCCCCTTGGTGTGATGAGGGGGAAGATCATGCGCAAAATCGGTTGAGTGTCGAGTCTTACGGTTGATCAGCCGCGCCGCCCCAGCACCTTCTCGACCGCCGCCCTCAGCTCCAGCCAGTGGTCACGTTCATTCGGCAGGTTCTCGGGAAAGGCTTTGAGCCGGTCGAAGGCTGCGCGGATCTCCGGGTCTTCGTTCCACTCGAGCCACTTCTCGACCGAGCCGCGAAGGTAGATCCACCAGATACGGTCGCCCGGGTAGAAGTCGGCGGCGGCATTCACCCAGGCGAAGGTGCGCTGCAGATCTTCCCACTCGTTCACCGGCACCAGTCCTTCCGGTTTGGCCAGCGGACGGCGTGGCCTTCTCGCCGCAGCTGCTCGCCGATCTGGCCGACCTGCGCCAGCGTGCGCCCGTAACGGTCGGTGCCGGTGCGGGTGATCGTCACCGGGCGGGCGTTGAGGAGCTGGACCAGGCGAAGCTGCGCGGCGATGGCGCGGCGGCGCTCGGCCTCGCAGCGGCCGTGCATCTCGGGCGCGTCGATATCGGCGAGGCGGATCTTCTCGCCTTCCCACCAGACGGTGTCCCCGTCGACAACGCAGTGGTGGCGCGGGCCAGAAGCCGGGCAGATGGCGATGGCAGTGGCGGCGAGTGCGGCGAGGATCATGCCGGCAGCCTATCAAATGCCAGATCGTTTGCCGAATCGCGGGTTTGCGATTAGGCAGAAGACATCTCCACATCGGCGGAAATCCACTGCACCGGAACGTGTTCCGGGGCGCACGCGGTGCGTTTCTGCTCTCAATACGTCTCCACCGGTTTCAACCGCCGCACCGTGCGGCGTGACTAGTGGAGATGACGAGATGTCGATCAAGGATCTGACCCTGAAGCAGGCCCAGGAAAAGATGGCCGCAAAACAGGACGAGCTGGGGAAGGTCTTCGCTGAAGCGAAGAACGCTGCCGGCGAGCTCGACTTCCGCAACGTGAAGTGCCTCGGCGACGAGGTGAAGGGCGACAGCATCGCCGTCGCCGAACGCGTCAAGGCGATGAACTCCGAGCTCGACGAGCTGGGCGGTTACGTCGAGACCCTGAGCGCAGCCGAGAAGGCCGCCAAGGATCACGAGACCCGTTCGAAGGGCATCCGCAACTTCCCGCTCCCCGGCCAGGGCGGCGGTCAGCCGGGCAATCTTGGCCAGTTCAAGTCGCTCGGTGAGCAGCTGGTCGGTGCCAAGGAGTTCAAGGCTTGGCTCGAAAACGGCAAGAACCACTCGGGCGCCTCGATTAACCTCGACGACATGCTGCCTTCCGACTTCCTCGCCAAGGCTGCCGCCTTCGAGACGATGGGCCGCAAGGCGCTGATGTCGACCACCGCCGGCTACGCACCGGAAAGCATCCGCCTGCCCGGCTTCGTCGAAGCGGTGACCCGTCCGCTGCAGCTGCTCGACATCCTGCCGATGGGCTCGGTCTCGCAGGCTGCGGTGCCCTACATGGAAGAAACCACCCGTACCCATGCCGCGGCTGAAGCGGCCGAAGGTGCGGGCTTCGCGGAAAGCGCCTTCGCCTTCACCCAGCGTTCGGTGAACGTCGTGAAGATCACCGACAGCCTGCCCGTCACCGACGAGCAGCTCGAGGACGTCGCCTTCATCGAAGGTTACGCCAATGGCCGCCTCGGCTTCGGTGTCCGCCAGCGCCTCGACCAGCAGGCGATGGCTGGCAACGGCACCGGCGCCAACATGCGCGGCATCCTCAACACCGCAGGCATCCAGACCCGCGCTAAGGGTGCTGACCCGGCGATGGACGCGATGTTCAAGGCGATGACCAGCATCCGTGTCACCGGCCGCGCGACGCCGACCCACCACTTGTTCCACCCGACCAACTGGCAGGACATCCGCCTGATGCGGACGGCTGACGGGATCTACATCTTCGGCAACCCGACCGAGGCCGGGCCTGAGCGTCTGTGGGGCCTGCCGGTGGTGCAGAACGAAGTGCTCACCCTCGGCACCGCGCTGACCGGCAGCTTCGAGCCGAGCTGGATCACCCTGTTCGAGCGTCGCGGTATCGATCTGCAGGTCGGCTACGTCGGCACCCAGTTCACCAGCGGTCTGCGCACCATGCGCGCCGACATGCGGGCTGCTCTTGTGCTGTTCCGCCCGGCTGCGTTCCACACGATCACCGGCCTCTAAGCCTCTCGGCCGGGCGAAACCTCCCGCCCGGCCGACCCTACCGGGGCCGGCTGCCAGATCCCTGCAGCCCGGCCCCGGCTTTCCCGGCGGCTCCTTCGCTCATCGAGCCGCCCGGCAAGCCCCTCAGGAGAGCATCATGTCCAGCACCGTTTCAGGTTTCCCGCGCACCGTCGCCACCGCAACCGTCCGCGGCGGCCCCGCCGGCAACATCCGCTGCCCCGGCATCCGGGCGGGCGACCAGCTGATCGGCGTCGTCCAGATGTCCGCTGCGCTGGTCCGCACCGACCGGTTCGCCGCCGCATCGATCCCCGCCGGCAGCGAAGGCGTAGTCGCGATCGCGGCGATCGACACCAGCGCCGACTTCCTCGTCGTCACCTACCTGCGCGCCCAGTGATCTGGGCGTGATCCACCTCAACTAGGAGCACCAAGCAATGTCCCAGAATATGATCGCAGCTGAGAAGCTGTTCCTCGTCGCCGACAAGTCCGAGCTGGTCCGCGAAGGCGATGAGCGCGCGGCCTTCCTCTACGCCACCGAGGGCGACGAAATCCCGGCCGAGATGGCCGAGCAATTCGGCCTGGTCGACGGCGCGCTTCCCGAGGCAAAGCCTGCGCGCAAAAAGGCCGAGACCAAGCCTGCCGGCGAAGCCGAGACCAAGGCCTGATCGATGGCCACCCGCGTCCGCGTCATCACCGCAGAAGCGCCGGCGATCGTGCTGTCCTACCCCCGCGAGGCCGATCCGGTCTTCGGGGCGGACTTCACCGAGATCGCCCAGCTTCCGCCGCACTTCGAGCAGGAGTTCACGTTGAACGCCGGCATCGATCTGCTGGTCGCCGAGATGCCGCAGGACGCGGCGCTGGCCGATGAAGCTGCGGACGCGGCGATCATGCACGTCATCAACGCGGTCGAAAGCGAGGCCGCCTGATGCCTGACTTCGCCCTCCTCGACCGGGTCAAGCTGCGGGTGCCCACCGATCTGCCCGACGGCGAGCTGCTGTCGATGATCGATGCGATCGCCGCCGAGCTCGACGCGCGCTTCGGCGCGGCGGGCGCGATCACGGTGGATCTGGGCGATCCGCTCGACCCGGCCTCGCGGTTCAATTCCACTCTGCGCCTGCTGCGCCCGATCGACACCGCTCTGCCGATCACAGTCACCGAGATCAGCCCGAGCAACACCGGCAACCCCGACGACGAAACCGTTCTGGACGCTACCGACTTCCGCGTGATGCACGGCGGCCGCACCCTCCAGCGCCTCACCAACGGCCCGAACGGCCAGCCCTTCTTCGCGCCGATGGTCCGCGTCGCCTACACGCCGGTCGGCCTTGCCGCCGCGCGCGACGAGGTGACGATCAAGCTCATCGGCCTCGACCTCAGCTACCGCGGCGCGCTGCGATCGGAGCGGGCGGGCGATTACCAGTTCACGCTGAGCGGCGACATGGCCGCCGATCGCGAAGCCATCCTCAAGACGCTGCAGGACCGCGGCGGGATGGTGATGGCGTGAGCTGGTGGGAAGCCCTCTGGGCCGCGCTCTCGATCGCGCTGGCGATCGCCGTCTTCGTCGTCGGCGATGACGAACCGTTCTGGGTGCGGCTCGGCGAGGCTGTGCTGGTCGGCCTGCTCTGGCTGCCGGCGCTGTTCCTCTTTGCTGTGATGATGATCACCGACGGCATTGTCGCGCTGATGCGCTGGGTGCGCCGCTCATGATCGAGGCCCTTCTCTTTGTGCCGCAGCTGCTGCTGGGCTGGCTGTTGGCCGATCTCCTCTCAGGTGTCCTGCACTGGATCGAGGGTCGCTTCGGTCCCGGTCGCCAGCACTGGCCTGTGCTGGGGCGACTGATATTCACGCCCAATCTGATCCATCACGCTGCCCCGACCGAATTCCTGCAGGCAGGCTTCTTCGATCGCAACTGGACCACTTGGGCGGCGGTTGCGCCGATCGCGACGGTGCTGCTGCTGGTCTTCGGTTCGCAGCCGTGGATCTGGTCGGCCGCCATCGGCGGGATGATGGCGAACGAGATCCACGCCTGGGCGCATCGCAAGACGATGGCGCCGGGCTGGGCACTGCGCCTTCAGGCCACTGGGATGCTGCAATCGCCGCGCCATCACGCCGTTCACCACGTGCCCGATCATCGCCGCCATTATTGCATCATCAGCGACTGGCTTAACCCGATGCTCGATCATTTCGAGGTCTGGCATCAGGCCGAGCGCCTGTTGCCGAAGGGGTGGATCAAGTGATCGCCGGCCGTCTCACCCATCGCGCCCGCGTCGAGCGGGGCACCGCTGCCGGCACCGACAGCTGGAGCAATCCGACCGCGCCGGTCTTCACGGTGCTTCACAACGCGCTCGCCTGCTTCGTTTACTCGAAGACGAGCCGCGAGCTGGTCGACGGGGCGAAGACGGCCCAGATCGAGGATCTGCGGTTGATGGTCGCGCTGGGCGCGGATCTGGCCGAGGGTGACGAGATCACCGCTGTCTCCGACCGGCTCGGCAACACGATCATCGAAGGCCGCCTGAAGGTCGAAGGCCCGGTGCAGTTCAAGCACACCCACCGCGAAGCCGCCCTGCAGAGGATCGGGTGATGTCGTTTATTCCATCCCCTCCCCCACCGCGCGGCTCTGAGGCTGAAGCGCGCATCTTGCGAGGCGAGACGCCGCCGCGGCCGCCGGTCCGTGAAGTGCGCGAAGGCCTCAGCCCGGCCGCACTTGCTGGCTTTGGGTGGTTCTTCGCCGGCGCGATCTTCGCCACGCTGGTTTGGGGCGCGATGTCATGACCTCGCAATCCCTCCGATGGGAAGGCGGCGCGCTCACCAAGCGGATGCGCGATGCCCAGAAGCTCGGCGTCAACGCGACGATGGCCGAGGCTGTCCAGCAGGCGAAGACCAATCACACGTGGAAGAACCAGACCGCTACGCTCGAGGGTTCGATCAAGGTTGCCGAGTTTGCCCGCGAGGATGCCGCCGGCGTCGTCGGCACCTGGGGATCAACCGACGTGCGCTACGCGCGGATCCACGAGCTGGGCGGCGTGATCGTGCCGGTGCGGGCCAAGGAGCTGGCGATCCCGCAGGCGGACGGATCGGTCCGGTTCGTCAAGAGCGTCACGATCCCGGCGCGCCCCTACCTGCGGCCCGCGGCCGACGCGGTCTATCCGAAGCTGACCGCCAACATCCGCAAGGCGTTCGAAAAATCGGGAGGACCCTCAGGGCCTTCTGAGAGGGGTCTCAGCGATGCCTGAGGCGGCCGATCTTGAAGGCGGCCTGGTCGCGTTTCTGAAGGCGGACGTCGCGACCAATGCCGTTACGGGCACCCGCATCTTCGGCGGAGAGCTGCCTGCAGCCGAGACCGCATCGATGCCGCGCACCGCGATCGTGGTGAAGTCGTCGGGCGGGATCTCGCTCACCGGCGAGAGCTTCCTCGAGCACGACACCCAGCGCGTCGACTTCTTCGCCTTCGGGCCGACCCCGCGCGAGGCTGCCGCCGTGATGCGAACCGCCGCGCTTGCCCTGCGGTCCCTGCGCCGCTCGGTCCACGCCGGCTGCCTGCTTCACTGGGCCAATTCCGCCAGCGGATCTCTGCCCGGCCGCGAGCCGCTGACCGAGTGGCCCCGCCAGTTCCAATCCTTCCAGGTCATGCACGGCCTGGTCGCCATCGAGGAGTAACCCGCAATGACCCCCTTTGAAATCATCGGTGCCCCGCTCACCCTCTGGCTCGCGCCCGTCGGCACCGCCTTCCCGCTGATCAACGCTGCGCCGGGCGCGGGCTGGACCAAGCTCGGCACCAACGGCGATCGCAGCTACGAAGCCGGCGGCGTCACCACCACCCACGCCAAGTCCTACGACAAGGTCCGCACCGCCGGCGCATCCGGCCCGGTCAAGGCCTTCCTCACCGAGGAAGACCTGATGTTTGGCGTCACCCTGCTCGACATGACGCTCGAGCAGTACGCGGCCGCGCTCAACGGCAACACGGTCACCACCGTCGCGCCTGCGACCGGCGTGCCGGGCACCAAGAAGATCGGCCTGTCCGAAGACGTCGGCCGGACCAAGGAATACGCGCTGCTCGCCCGCGGCCTGTCGCCCTACAACGAGGCGCTGGCGATGCAGTACTGCGTGCCGCGCTGCTACCAGTCGGGCGCGCCGGCACCGGTGTTCCGCAAGGGCGGGACCGGCGCGGCGCTGGCGCTCCGCTACGAGGCGCTGGAGGATCTGGCCGCTGCCAACGCGCAGGAACGGTTCGGCTACATCATCGCCGCTCACCTGCCCGCGATCTGATCGGGGGCAGCATGACCGAGGCAACAAGAGGCGCGCTGCTCGATCTCGACACCCTGGTCGAGCGGCCCTTCATCACCATCGACGAGACGCGCTTCGATCTGCGCAGCCCCGGCGAGCTTAGCGTGGTGGAAAGCCACCGCTTCGGCCGCTGGGGCAACCGGATCGAGGCTCTGCAGGCCGAGGATGGCGAGGACGCGGTGGCCGAGCTCGACGAGCTGGTCGCCACCGCGTCGCGCGCGATCCTGGTCGACGTGCCCGACGCGGTCTTCGACAAGCTCTCCGGCGCGCATCGATGGGCGATCATCGATGTTTTTACCGGGCTCCTGCTGCGCGAGAAGCTGAAGGTGGCAGGAGCGATGACGGCAGCGACGGGCGAGATCCCGGGCTGGATGCAGCCCCTGACTGGGGCGTCCTACTCCCCCGGCTCGTCCGCTTCTACGGCGGCAGCCCTGTCGAATGGCTTCACGGCACGCCTGCAGCGGTTGTTCGGGCGTTCCTGAAGATGATCCCGCGCCTCGAGGCGGCCGAGACGCTGGCTGCGGTGAACCGCGCGGCGCTCGGTGCTGGCGCGGGCGAACCGACCGATCGTGCGCGGATCTTCGCCGAGCTTGAGCGCAAAGCATCGGGCGCGTCTGCGCCTGCTCCCGCCAAGGCCGACCCGCAGGATCTGGCCGGGATGGGCATCGGGGTGCGCAGCGACGGCGGCGAGACGCCGATGATCGACGATCTGAAGGGATGGCTGGATCATGGCTGAGCGGCTTGGCGAGGCTCTCCTCGATCTGCGCACCAACGATGCGGGCTTCACCTCGGGCGTGGAGAAGGCCGAGGGACGGGCCAAAGTCCTCGGCGCGCAGCTTGATCGGACCAAGGGCAGCGCGGGCCAGCTTGCGACCGAGATGACCCGCACCGGGCAGTCCGCCGCCCAGATGAGCGCCGGGTTCGAGCAGGCCGGGCAGCGCGTCGTCCAGTCGGCCGGCGCGCAGCGGGCCGGGATGCAGCAGCTGAGCTTCCAGCTCAACGACATGGCCACGATGTTCGCGCTTGGCGCGCGGCCGATGCAGATCTTCGCCTCGCAATCGGGGCAGGTGATCCAGTCGATCCAGATGATGAGCGGCGGCACCAGCAGGCTCGCCGCGTTCCTTGGCGGGCCTTGGGGCATCGCCATCACCTCGGCAGCGGTGGTGCTCACCCCGTTCATCGGCAAGCTGTTCGAAGCGGAGGATGCCCTGAAGGGCGTCGAGTTCGCCAGCAGCAGGCTGGGCGATGCGCAGAGCATCCTCGGCAGCGTGATCGATGAAACCACCGGCAAGGTGAACGCCCAGTCGCAGGCGATGCTGGCGCTGGCCCGCGCGCAGGCGGCGGCCGGGATGGTCGGCGCGATGCAGCGGCAGGCGGCGGCGCGCGGCGAGCTGCAGTCGATCAGCAAGGGCGGGTTCGGCGATCTGCGGGTGTCGGGCTCGATGGGCGGCGTTCGGCTCGAGCGCGCGAACAACGGGCAGGACGTGGTCGACCTCTTCAAGTCCGGCAAGCTCCCGGGAGCAGCTGCCGAGCAGCAGCTGCGCGCCCGGATGGATGCCGGGATGCTCTCGCCAGATGCTTATTTCCGCGCGGCCCAGGCGATCACCAGCTTCGACGTCGAAGGCGCGAACGTGAAGATCTTCGAGGACACGCTGGCAGGCCTCGACGGTGACAGCGCCGCCGCCCGCCGCATCCTCGGCCCGCAGAAGACCCGTCAGAGCCGTGGGCGGCAAGGCCCTAAACCCCGCAGCGAAGAACAGCTGGCCGCCGACTTCGACAACCAGTCTTTCAACTTGGAGCAGCAGGCGCTGCAAGCGCGCCTGTCGCTCGCGACCAGCGCGGACGCCCGCGCCGAGATCCAGCAGCAGCTGCTCGACCTCGATCGCGAGCAGCGCATCGCCGAGATCGAGGCCAGTGACCTCGGCGCACAGCGCAAGGCCGCGCTGATCGCGCAGGTCGAGGCGCTGCTGGGCGTCGGCGCGAAGATCGACGAGCAGGGCAATATCATCGTCTCGGCCAACAAGGGGCTGGAAGGCCAGATCATCACCCGGCAGCGCATGGCACAGATCGAGCAGGAAGCGCAGGCGCTGGCCGACGAGGAATACAACGTGCGCCGGGATGCTCTGCAGCTGCAGCTTCAGCTCGCCGACACCGAGGCCGAGCGCAAAGCGATCGCGCTGCAGATCCTTGCGGCAGAAGACGCCGCGCTTAAGTCGAAGCTGGAAGCGGTGCTCGCATCCCAGATCGCTACCGACGCGGAAAAGCAGCGCGCGCAGATCGCGCTCGATGCGTTGAACGCTACCGCAGGCACCCGCCGCGCCGCCGTGGGACGGCAGAACGAAACTGAAGTCGAGCGCTATATGCGCGGCCTCAATTCGACGCCTGAGCAGATCAATGAGGCGCTGCAGGGCATCCAGATCGACGGGCTCGAGGCGCTTAACGACGGGCTGACCGATGCGATCATGGGGGCGGAAAGCCTCGGCGACGTCTTCAAACGAGTGGCCGACCAGATCATCGCCGACCTGCTGCGCATCGCCATCCAGCAAGCGATTATAAGGCCGTTGGCCAATGCCATGTTCGGCGGCGGCAGTGGGGGCGGCGGCGGGATCGGTGGCTTCCTAGGTAGCCTGTTCGCCGGTGGCGCCGGTGGCGGCGGCGGGATCAATGGGCTTTTCGGTCAGGGTGCTAGTGGGGGGCTTGGCAACCCTTTCGGCGGGCTTTGGCACTTCGATCCTACCATGTCCGCTAAGGGCGGCGGCGGCGGCGGCGGCAGCTTCTTCGGGACGCTCCTGAATGTCGCCGGTGCCTTCGCAGGCGGCCGGGCGACCGGCGGCACGATCCCGACCGGCCAGTTCGCCGTGGTCGGCGAGGAAGGCCCCGAGCTTGCCTTCGCTGGCCCGGGCGGGATGGGCATAATGTCCAACCCGGCCAGCCGCGCGCTCCTGAGCAGCGGCGGTGGTGGCGGCGGAACCAGCGTTGCGATCCCGATCACCATTGACGCGACGGGCGCGGATGCGGCGGCGATCGCGCGCCTCAACTCCCGGCTCGATCAGCTGCGCGAGGAGCTGCCCGGTCGCATCGTCACCACCGTGCGCGAAGCCAAGGATCGGAGGATCCTGACATGATCCTGACCCAGCCGGAAACCCGCAGCGGCATCGCCCGCGTGCGGTTCGACATCGAGCGGGTGGACTTCGGCGCGCCCGAGGCCAGCGGGCGGCAGGGCGGCGTGCAGGCAGGCTGGCCGCTGTGGTCCGCCCGCTTCGAGATCGAGCGCAGCGATCCCGACAGCGCGGATCTGTGGCAGGCGTTCTTCGACCGGCTGCGCGGCCGCATCCGGCGCTTCTACGCTATCGATCCGACCCGGCGTCTTCCCCGGCTCTACCGCTTCGGCTTCACCGGCCTGGTGCGCGCCGGGACCGCGACCGCCTTCACCGGCCCGGCCACCAGCTGGAGCCAGTCGATCGACGCGGACGGCAACGCGCTGCTTACCCTGGGCGGCCTGCCCGCAGGCTTCCAGATCAGCACCGGCGACGGCGTCGGTTTCCGCTGGGACGCGGCGGGCGTTACTGCTGGCAACATGATGCGCCGGACGATGGCGCGCGCGGTCCTGCCGGCGACGGCGAACAGCGGCGGCGTGGCGGTGGTGACGATCGAGCCGCCGCTCAACACCAGCCTCGTCCCTGCCGGCGCGATCGCCCACTTCGATAGTCCGGCCATCGTCATGCAGCTGATCCCCGAGGACAGCGATCTCGGCCCGATCGGCGCGGGCGGCATCCTTTCGGGTGCGACGATCATGGCGATCCAGGATCTGCGCGCATGAAGACGCTGGCACCCGCCGCGCTCGCCGCGCTTGAGGCTGGCACCGCGATAGTCAGCGGCGCGGTGGAGATCGCCTGCACCCCGGTGGTGCGCGTCTGGGGCGGGTGGCACGAGCTGACTTTCGATGGACGGACCTTCCTGCCGATCGGCGACCGCGGGCTTGCCCAGGTGGCAGGCGGCGCGCTGGGCGATGCCGCGCAGAACATCACCCTGACCCTGTCGGCGATTGATCCTGAGACCGCCGCGCTTCTCGACGCGACCGAGCTCAAGAGCGCGCCTGCGGTGCTGTGGCGGCTGATCTTCTCGGGCGATGGCAACACGCTTCTGGACTTCGACGTCTGGGCGCGTGGGCGGCTCGACACGATCATGCGCGACGAGCAGATCGGCGGCACCGCCGCGATCGCCGCGCAGCTCGAAACGGCGGCCAAGGGCCTCGGCCGGCGCGGCGCGCGGATGCGATCGGACGCCGACCAGCGGCTGATCGATGCTTCTGACGGGTTCTTCAAGAACGTTTCATACGCCGGTGAGAAGACGCTTTACTGGGGCGGGCGGCGCCCGGCGCGGGTCGGATCGTCGCTGCCCGGGGTGGGCGGCGGCGGCGGCGGCGGTGAGCGATCGCCGTGGGAGGTCAACTCGCGATGAGCCGCGACCACGCCGCACTGATCGCGCTGATCGATGTCCGCGCGCGCCGGGGCTTCAGCTGGCGGCGCGGGCGCGATTGCGTGAGCTTTGCGACGCTGTGCGCCAAGGTCCAGACCGGCACCGATCTGCTGGCCGGCCTGCCGCGCTGGCGCAATCGCCGCGACGCGATGGCGTTGGCCAAGGATCTGGGCGGGCTGGAAGCGGCGCTCGATGCCCGGCTGCCGCGCGTGCCGCCAGCGCTGGCCAAGCGCGGCGATATTGCCGGACTGCCCGATCCGCTGCTGGGCGTGCGGCTGATGGTGGTGGAAGGCGAGACGCTGGTCGGCCCGGGGAAGCGCGGGCTGGAGCGCCTGCCGCGCAGCGCGATGACCACCGCCTGGTCTATCGACCCGCAGGAGCCTGCCGGTGAGTAGGGTTGTCCGCGGGGTTATCGGTGCGGCGCTTATCGTCGCATCCTTCGTCATACCGGGCGCGCAGTTTCTGCTGCCGGTTGGCATCTCGTTGCTGGGCGGCGCCATCCTTGAGCCGTCCAAGCCGAAGAACCGCGCCGGCGCGGCCGCGCAGCTGCAGCTGGGCGAACAGCCCCGGCAGGCGGTGCTCGGCCGGGCGGCGGTCGCAGGCAGCCTCGTCGATGCGTTCAACTACGGCGGCAAGTACGGCACCGACTGGGAGGTGCTGGTGATCGCGCTGGCGGACCACCGCTGCGATGCGCTGGAAGGCTTCTTCATCGACGACACCTACGTCGCTTTCGCCGGGGATGGCACGGTGGCCGGCTTCAGCACCCAGCTGCAGGTGTTCTGGCGTGACGGGCAGTGGGCGCAGACCGTCCCTTCGATCCTCACCACCAACGGCCCGGGCTGGACCGCCAATGATCGCGGGCGCGGCGTCGCTTACGTCGTGGCGGCCTACAAGGCCGATGCCGCCGATGCGAAGAACCCGGTCTGGCCGAGCGGCCGCCCGCGGTTCCGCTGGGTGGTGCGCGGCCTGCGCTGTTACGACCCGCGCCTCGACAGCACGGTCGGCGGCAGCGGCGCGCATCGCCGCGACAATCCTGCCACCTGGGCTTTCAGCGAGAACCCGATCGTCATCCGCCACAACTGGGTGCGCGGGATCTACGCCGGCGATCTGGTCGCCCAGCCCGAGATGCTGCTGATCGGCCGGGGCCTTTCCCCGATCGAGGCGCCGCCCGCCAACGTCTTCCCCCGCGCCAACCTCTGCGACGAGACCGTCGGCGGGCAGGCGCGCTACACAATTGGCGGCGTGGTCGCCGCGAGCGAGCCGTTCATCGATGTCGAGAGCGACTTTGCCGCTGCTGTCGCGGGCACGATCAGCCAGCCCGAAGGTGCGGTCGAGGTCGATCCCGGTCAGGCCAAGGCAGTGGTCGCCACCTTCACCGATGACGATCTGCTGATCGGCAGCACGGTCAGCTGGAACGAGCAGATCCTCGGCCAGCAGGACGATGGCTGGATCAACACCGTCGCCGCGCGCTTCGTCGACCCGGCCCAGCGCTGGAACGTCCGTTCTGCGCCGGTCCGCCGAGACACCGCCGATGTGGTCGCGGACGGCGCCCCGCGCGAGGCCCAGCCGCAGCTCGATCTGGTCACCAACCAGCCGCAGGCGCAGCGGGTCGCCGAAATCATCCGCCGCTTCGGCCGCCTTTGGGGCCGCGCCACAGTCACCCTGCCGCCGCGCTTCGCCTTCATCGAGGAGGGCGACTGGGTCGCCTGGCAGAGCAACCGCCGCTTCGGCGGGGGGACGCTGACCTTCCGGGTCGAGGCTTGGGGATCGAACCGCGCCTGGCACCACCAGCTGACCCTGCGCCAGATCTCGGCCACCGTCTTTTCTGACACCGCGCCGCTCGACGATGGATCGGTCGGCGTAAACAACCCGGCGCCGCCAGCCATCGCTGCGCCGGGCGCTTCCGCCTGGGCGGCGACGGCCGGGCCGGGTGGATCGCTTGTGGTGACCGGCACGACCGATGATCCGGCCGCCAGCCTGGTGCAGTTCGAATTCGTCCAGCAGACCGCCGCGCCCGATGTGGCCACCGTCTGGACCGAGGCCGGGACCAGCCGCCCGGACGTGACTCGCCGCGAGATTGCCACCGGGCAGAACGCTCGCTTCTACGTCGCTGTGTCCTACGTGGTCGACGGGGTGACCGGCGCACGCCGAGTGCTCGGGCCGATCGACACCACCGGTGCCGGCGGCGGCGGCGTGCGCCGCGTCATCTCGCGCAGCGTCGCCTATCCGCTCACCAGTGACGACGACAGCATCTTCATCGCCGCCTTCAGTGCGGTGCTGAGCGACGGCAGCGCGATCAGCTTTGGCGCAGGCACGATCAACAGCCTGGCATCCGACACGAATTATGCCGTTTTCTGGAACCCGGCGACGCCCGGCTACGAGGTCCACGTCAGCCCGGCGCTGACCCAGATGGCGAACCCGGCGCTCGTCATTCTCGGCACCCAGCGCACCAGCATTGGCGGAAGCTACACCCCCCCGGCAGACCCACCGCCCGGCGGCGGCCTACCCATCGGAACGGAAATCCCATGACCCAGCACCCTGAAATCATCGCAGCGCCCTTCACGATCTGGATCGCGCCGCTTGGCACGGCGTTTCCCACTGTCGACGCGGAGCCTGGCGAGGACTGGGCGCTGCTGGGCAAGCACGGATCGCGCAGTGCCACGTCCGAAGGGGTGATGTTCGTCCACGATCGCCAGTGGGTCACCAGCACGCCTGCGGCCGAGACTGGCGAGAGTATCGCCTTCATCGAGCGCGAGAGCCTCAAGCTGCAGCTCAGCGTGTTCGATCTCACCCTTGAGCAGTTCCGGGTTGTCCTCGGCCAGAACGCGATCATCGAGACCGCCGCCGGCGTCCTCACACCCGGCACCGCCAGCATCGGCCTTGCCCTGAAGAACGGTGCGGCAGCGGAGTTCGCCGTGATGATGTGCGGGCCTTCGCCCTACGACGAGACGATGAACGCGCAGTACGAGCTGCCCCGCTGCTGCGAGACGGGCAGTCCGCGCGTCCGCTACACAAAGGGCAGGGCAAGCGAGCTCACGGTGGAGCTGCGGGTGCTGATCGATCCGGCGGCGACCAGCGCGGAAACCCGTTTTGGACGCCTGCTGGCCGCGTCCGCAGAAGCGCTGCCGCTGCCTCCCCTCAAGTTCGCGGGCACCGGCCTGCGGATGCCGTTCACCTCGGCCACGCGCAGCGCCGGGGATCGCTTCATCGCTTGCGATGTGGCGATCGGGATGCCCGACATCGCCGGAACGATTGATGAAGTCTGGTTCTTCCTGCCGACCTTCGTCACGCCGACCAGCGGCGAGATCGACACGGCGGGCTGGACGGTGGAAGGGATCGGCACCCGTGCCGCTGGCGGACAGCGCACGCCGGGGCTGATGAATGACGGGACCGCGCCGGTGGTCATTCCCGCAGGGTCGGCCACGTCGCCGGGCGCGTGGATCAAGTTCACACCCGCTGCGCCGATCGCGCCGAACCAGATGCAGATTTTCTCCTTCGCTTACGCGACGGCAGACGGGGCTGAAATCCCGGTTGGCCGCGCCAACTTTACGGCGCAGGCCAGCATTTTTGGCGGGATGATGCTGTCCGAGCGGGCGCAAGGTTCCTCGTCTTCAATGCTTTCGACCCTTTCGACCAGCGCCGATTACAGCAATGTTGGCGGCTCTGCGCCGCGCCCGTCACACATGCTGGTGCGGATGACCGAACCTTCGGTGGTTTATGTCGGGGACTCGATCACGGCAGGGGCCGATCAGGGCGTCTTGCTGACCGACCGGCACACCTTCGGCTTTGTCGAAATGGGGCTGGATGATAACACAGAAACGCACCGCATCGCGCCGGGGTGCTTTGCCGTTTCGGGCTGGGGCTTCATCGATACGGTTACGAGCAACAGTCACGCCAACACTACGGCAGCGGCGCGGCAACTCAAGATCGTGGAGATGGCCCGCGCGATCAATAACGGTCTGCCGCTGTGCGATCACCTGTTCTCGGCGCACGGCACCAATTCCTCGACCGCGCCGATTGCCGATCTGCGCCGCTCGATCCGGACGCTGCACACTCTTTGGCGCAATGCCCTGGGCTGCTCGCAGTCCTCGCAGTCCGAGATGCTGGCGCTTCCGGGTTCGACGGACGGCTATGCCACGCTCGGCAACCAGACACCCGCCGGCGGCGCACAGGACTTCCCTTCCGGCCAGCGTTGGGTGCTTAACGCCGACATCGGCGGGCCGGACGGGCTAGGCGATGCGGCGGCGGCGTTGCGCGCGGACGGGACAATTGTCGACAGCCTTGCACCGTGGCGCATCACCTCGGCAGATACGGGGTCGCAGCGTGACATCCTTTCGGTGCGCGCTTTCAACACCACGCTATCGGCAACCCGCGCTGCCAATTCGCCGACCTTCCAGACCGCTGCCGCGCCGCCGCTCGGGGCTTACCTCGCACTGGCAGGGGGCGCGTCTTACTGCGTTGTCACCGGCGTTTCAGGCACCGGACCATTCACGGTCACCGGCCTGTTCACGATTGGCGCTGGCACATCCAACGCATCGGGCGCGGCGGTGCGCGATACGTGGCACGGCGAGGGGCTGCACCCCGGCCCGCTGGCGCACCGAGCCTATGCTTTCGACGAAGCGGCGGGCTTCATCCAGTGGAAGCTGCGCCGGGGCTGGATCAGGCCGAATGTCGCCCCGACGATTACCGGAGCGGTGGTTACCGGCGTGCCCGAGGACGGCGCGACCCTGACCGTCTCGGCTACCGTGGACGGTTTCCCGACCCCGACCGTCACCCGCCAATGGCGGCGGAACGGCGCGGCGATTTCCGGCCAGACCGGAGCGAGCATCACGCTCAATGGGACGGCGATGGGGCTGGTCAATGGCGACATCATCACCTGCCTCGTCACCGCAACAAACAGCGTCGGCACGGCCACGGCCACTCCGGCGGGTAGCCCTGCCTATGTCGCATCGGGAGCGGTGTCCTCGTTCCTTGCGCTGATCGCTGGCTCGTCCAATTCGGGCTTTTTCGACTTCACGGATGCCACCACTGCAAGCACTTTCACCGGACCGGACGCGAACGGCGGCAACGCCTTTGTGGCGCGCGCGAGCTTCCAAGCCCCAGGCATCTCCACGAGTCTCGGCGCGCTGTTCAATGCGTCCGGCCTCGCGGTCGACCGCGTGGTGACTGCTGGGGCCTATGACATCGTGATGGTTTTTGTTCGAGACGCCGCCACCAGCGCGGCCATCATCCTCGACACAGGCGGTATCTATGACACCAGCGGCACAGCGGCCTCGCCGACTACCCGCGTCAATGGCTCGTCAGTGGCAACCCGCAACGATTTCCTCACCGCACTCACCGATGGGGTCGAGCGGACAATCGAGTTCGAGAACTTCACACCCGCCAGCACTACTCTGAGCATTGGCGACGACAGTTTCACCCCGCGCGGGTCTTTCAGGCGAGTTGCTGTGATCCGCCGCGCCGACTTCCCGAGCACTCTCGCGGCGGTGCGGGCTGCGGCGATTGCAGCGGTGGAGGCAACATGACGCAGTCCGCGAACCCCAAGGAGACCCTCTGATGCCCCGTCGTAAGAACACCGCAGTGATCGCCCCCACAGACGCCTCTGAGGCGACGCTTATGATCGGCGAATACGTCCAGATCGACCGCGACATCGCGCTCGAGAAGCTCGCTGCCGAGGATGCGATCGACAAGATCAAGGCCCAGCGCGATACCCGCATTAGCGAGCTTGAAGCGCAGGCCGCGCCGCTGTTCGCCGGGCTGAAGGCGTGGTGGGAAGCGGGCGGGAAGGACGAGCTGGCCAAGGGCAAGCGCTCGGCCGAGGTCGCGGGCGCCAAGATCGGCATCCGCCTCACGCCGCCCGCGGTGAAGACCAAGCGCGGCGTCAAGCTGGGCGATGTCGCCGTGTGGCTCGGCAGCCTGCGCTGGACCCGCGCAAAGGACTTCCTGCGCACCAAGATCGAGCTCGACCGGCAGGCGGTGATCAAGGCGGTGCAAGCCGACGCCGCGATCGCCGAGAAGTTCGCCGCCCACCTCACGGTCGAGCAGGCCGACGAGTTCTTCATCGATACCGGCCTCGACGAGGATGAGCTCCGCAAGGAAGCGACCTCGGCCGCCGCCAACTGATCCAGCTTTCGAAGGGAATTAATGATGGCCTTCCAGTTCAGCGACACCGTCCGCAACGCCGCGCTTGACGCGATGGAGACCGCGATCGGCGCCAGCCCAACGCTGCGCATCCGGTCCGGCGCTGCCCCTGCCAATTGCGCTGCCGCGCGCAGCGGGACGGTGCTGGCCAGCATCGCGCTGCCGGCAGACTTCATGGCCAACGCGGCGGCCGGCGCGAAGGCCCTGCTCGGCACGTGGCAGGACGCCGCGGCCGACGCGGCCGGGACCGCCGGGCACTTCGAGATCGTCCAGGGCGCGACCTGCCACGTGCAGGGGAGCGTGACAGCGACCGGCGGCGGCGGCGACATGACCCTCGACAACACCAGCCTGGCGATTGGCCAGCAGGTCAACGTGACCGCCTTCAACCTCCTCGCCGGCGGGGCCTGATCATGGCGATCACCACCCTCGACCAACTCGTCGACGCGCTGGCCAACGGGCCGAGCCGTCTGGTCATCGACAAGGGCAGCATCGGCAACTCGGTCGCCGGGCAGATATTCAGCCTCTGGCGCGCCTCTGGTCAGCCAGGGCAAGGCGCGATCCCGACCACGGCGGCGGTGCCGACCAACGCGGCGGCCGGCGCGCTCAACTTCACCCAGCAGACCGCGCCGGCGGCCAGCTATCTCGCGTGGCTGGCGCTGACGATGAGCAACGCCGCCACCGGGATCGAATTTCATGACCGGATCGCGCACCTGGGGGGCCTCGTGCTCAACGTCATCACCGCGCAGACGGTCACCGGCCTCGACCTTCTGACGCTCGCCCCGCCAGTCGATCGGCTTGGCGATGAGGATTACAGCGACGTGCAGTGGTTCCTCGAGGTCTACGCCGATGGCGGTGCGACCGCTTCGAACGCGACGATCAACGTGACCTACGGCGACGGCAGCACCGGCAACCTCGTCAACTTGGCGGTCGGCGGCACGCTGCGCCTCGGCCGGATGATCCCGCTGACCCCGCTGATCCCGAGCGGTGATCAGGGCAAGCGCATCCGCGGGATCAACAGCGTCACGCTTTCCGCCAGCACCACCGTTGCCGGCAACTTCGGCTTCACCTGCACCCGCCAGCGCACCCTCGCCGACGTGCTGGTGGCGAACAAGCCAGAGGTGAAGGATTGGCAGCAGCTGGGCCTGTCAGCGATCCCCAACGGTTCCTGCCTGATGATGGCTTGCCTCTGCTCTGCGACCAGCACCGGGACGGTGCGCGGTCAGGGCAAGATCGCGCACGGTTAGGCGATGGCGCTGTTCTTCCGCTCCTTCCCCGGCGCGATCAGGAATCGCGCGCTGGCGTACAGCCGCGATGCGGGCGGCGAGCTGCTGCGCGCCGAGTTCTTTGGGGCGGCACCCGCTGCCCTGATCGCCGCTGCGCAGGGCACGATCGGCTTCTCAGGCAGCGCGATCGGGACGGTCGGAGCGGCGTCGATCTCGGCGGTCGCCTCGGGCTCGCTGGGGCTGGGTGGATCGTCGGCCACCACCGTCACGATTCGCGCGGCCGGGGCTGGATCGATCAGCTTCGGCGGCACCGCGGCGGGCGCTGTCCGCATCGGCGCTGTCGCTGCCGGCGGCCTCTCGCTGGGCGGATCGGGCGCAGCCTGGGCGAGGGTCGCGGCGGTTGGCGCTGGCCAGTTCGGCGTGAGCGGCGACAGCTCGGCCGCAGCGCGCATCACCGCGATCGCTGCCGGCGAGATCGCGATCGGCGGCGCGGCCGAGGGCAGCGGCCCTCCGCCCGAGGCTGATCTGGTCGGCATGATCCGCGCCGAGCGCCGGGTCTTCGGCGCGCCGGCCGAGCGCCGCGTGTTCATCGCGCAGGCCGAGCGCCGCACCTTCACCGCCCGCGCCGAGCGCCGGGTCTTCACGATCAAGCAAAGGGCCGCCTGAGATGGATTACGCCGAGACCGCCGACGAGAAAAGCCCGGGCGCGATCCTGCGCCACAAGGTCGATGCGTCCGACTGGCTGCCCCAGGGCGAAACGCTCGCGCCGGCCGTCGCGGTCACCGTGTCGCCTGCGGGCGGTCTGGTGGTCGACCAATGCTCGGCCGCAGACGGTCTCATCTCCTACCGAGTCAGCGGCGGGGTGGCGGGTGAGGACTACATCGTCACCTTCGCCTTCGAGACGCTGAGCGGGGCGTGGGCCGACGACTGGAGCATCCGCTACCCGGTGCCCTGAGAGTTTCCGCCCCCGGTAAACGGGGGTGGCAGGGGCGCTGTAACGCCCCGAACCGCGAGAGGTCATTCTCGCACCTTGGGCCGTCATGACCGGCCTTCTGGCTCCCCCGGCCGCAAGCGGCGGAGCCTCGATTAGGTGCCACTTATGAAAGAAGCATTGACCGCAGTTCGCCCCGTCCAGCCGGTAGCCCCTTGTCTGGGCGGCAAGCGCGCGCTCGCCCGCCGGATCGGCGAGCGCATCGCCAGCATCCCCCACACCCGCTACGTCGAGCCCTTCGTGGGCATGGGTGGGGTGTTCTTCCGCCGATCCGCCCGGCCGAAGCTGGAAGTGATCAACGACGTGAATCGTGATGTCGTGAACCTCTTCCGCATCCTCCAGCGGCACTACCAGCAGCTGCTCGATGTGCTGCGCTTCCAGCTCTACAGCCGGGCCGATTTTCAGCGGCTGCGCGCCACCCCGGCAGACCAGCTCACCGACCTCGAGCGGGCCGCGCGCTTCCTCTATCTGCAGAAGGCCAGCTTCGGCGGGATGGGAAGCCACTTCGGTGTGAGCTTCGACGGCCCGCGCTGGAGCCTGAGCAAGGTCGAGCCGCTGCTCGAGGCGGCGCACGAGAGGCTCGAAGACGTGCTGATTGAGTGCCTCGACTTCGGCACCTGCATCGAGCGGTACGACAGCCGGCCGGGAACGCTGTTCTATTGCGACCCGCCCTACTGGGGACACACCGACGACTACGGGAAGGACATCTTCTCAGAGACGGATTTCGAGCGTCTGAGAGACCTCTTACGCGGCCTTCAGGGGCGATTTATCCTGTCGCTCAACGACCGGCCGGAGGTGCGCGAGATGTTCGCCGGCTTCGAGATGGAGGAGGTTTCCCTCAACTATCGTGCGAGCGGCAAGGTGACTCCTGCCCGCGAGCTGATAATCTCGGGGTGAAACAGGAGGACGCAATGGCAGAGCAGTTCAAGGCATTGGTGCGTGAGATCGAGATCGCCTTCACCGAGGGCAATACGGTGAGTGTTGTAACCGCAGCGGGCACGATCAAACTCCAGCACGCCAGCGCGCACGACGATGACGAGAACCTGCTGACAGGCTCCAGCGACCAAGGCCGGTCCGTCCTGATCCACGGTTCTGCAATCCTCGCGGCATGGATCGATGAGGCTGACGACTGACGCGTGACGCGCGCTACGGGAGGGCTGGGGTACTCAGCTGAGTGCTCCAGCTTCTCTTGTCAAAGACTCCAGATGCTCGTGACCCGCTACAAGGATTGACGCAGGTCCAATCCAACACCCCCTACGCAGATCTACTTGACCTGATCCGTTTTTGTTCCATAAGTGTTCCAACATTGTTGGAGTCGCACCCATGTTGAACGATGCCCACGCCCAAGCCGATTTCACCTACGATACTGCCGCCGATGGGGCCGGATTGCTCGCACGCGTCGCGATTTTCGGGGAGGATGAAGACCTGCGCCGACAGATCGCCGCCGACCTTGGCGGGGCGGGTTTCCGCAGCATTGACGGCGGCACTTTGCGCTCGCTGCTGGAAGGGCCGATCGCCTTGCTGGGCGATGTCGTGGTGGTCGATTGCGCCGTCACCGGCAGCCGCGGAATGGACGGGATGATGCTGGCGGGCCTCGCACGGCTCGACATGCGGGTGGCGCGTTCGGGGGCGAAGCTGATCGTGGCGACCAATCTGGCCGGGCTCGACGATGTGTTCGCGGTGCTCGATCAGTCCAATCCGCAGATCCTCGTTGCGCCCAGCCGCGCCGAACGGGTGATCGCGGTTGGCCGTGTGATGGGCGAAGCGGGTGCGGCGCGCCTGCGCGAAATGGGCGAGGAGGACCGCGTGGCGCTGCTGCGGCTCTCGCAGCAGGTCGAAGCGATTGCCCACTCGCTCGACCGGATGGGTCATGCGCCCGCTCCCGAGCCGAGCGCCTTCGGCGAGTTGCGGCGCGATTACCATGCGGAGCCTGTCGGAAGCTTCGGCGTTGCCCGCGCCGAGCGCGCGCCGCTGCCCGATCCGCACGCGGTGCGCCAGATCATCGCCAACCGCCAGTCGCGCAGCCGTTTCTTTGATCCCGCGCTGTTCGGTGATCCGGCCTGGGACATGCTGCTCGACCTCACCGCCGCCCACGGCGAAGGCGTGCGGGTCTCGGTCACATCGCTGTGCATCGCGGCCGCTGTGCCCGCGACGACGGCGCTGCGCTGGATCACCCAGATGGTCGAAAGCGGGATATTCCTGCGCGTGCCCGACCCGGCCGACAAGCGCCGCGCCTTCATCGGCTTGAGCGACAAGGCGATCGCCGCGATGTCAGGCTATTTCGCAAGCCTGCGGGTGCCGCAGCTTCAGGCGGCCTGAGGGCTAAGCCCGGGGGCAGGCTCCGGGCCGCCAATGCAGGATGAGGGTAAGTCCGGGGGCTGGGGATGCGTCGTCCGGCGCAGGCGATACGGTTTCAGACCCCTCCTTGCGCGGTTTAGAGGCATCGTAGAGCGTTCTAGACCCCCCCTTGACCCCCTCTAGACCCCCGTTAGACCCCGTCTCGAAGCGATGTTTCACGTGAAACACCTGCCTTTGCGCATCGGCGCGGGCTCTGGCGAGGATCGCGGGAGGCACATCGCCATCAATTAGGAGAACATCCGCCTCGCCCAGCAACCGCGCCTGCCGCACGGTGAGCTCTTCAGGGTCGGGGCTGGTGAGGATAACCTCGAAAACTGCCCCCGAAGCGGGCGCCAATGTGCCCTCGGCCCAAGCGGCAACTTGCTGAAAAGACTGCGCATCCAGCGGGTCAAGCGGGCCGCCCTCACGCAGCGCCGCATCCACCGCCCGCCGCCGCTCGGCCCCCTCGGGCAAACGCCGCCGCAGCACGGGCCGCGCCGCCTCCAGCGCCTTGGCGAGCAGTCCCAGCGTCTCGGGCAGCACCCGCTCCAGCCTGAGCCGGACATGCTTGGCCAGCCCAGCAGACGCCCCGCCTGTCCCGATCGCGATCAAAAGCGGGTCCCGGTCAAGGATCGAAGGCGTTGTAAAATCGCACAATTCCGGGCGGTCCACGACATTGACCAGCATGCCCGAACACCGCGCATTGATCGCCGCAACCTCGCAGGCCCGGGCATCGTCAAACGCGATGAAGGCGATCCGAACCCCCTCGTCCACCGCGCGGGCGAAGTCGTCGACCACTACCCCGCCGGCCCGCTCGACCAGCCGCCGCTTGGGTTCCGCCGCAGGGCCATCGCCGAGCACAAGTACCTGTTTTCCGGCAACTTGGTGGAACAGCGGTAGGCTGGAAATACCGCTCATCGCGCCCTCAGGCGAGCCATTCCGGCACGCGCTCGGCATCCATGATCGCGCCTGCTTCAATGCGGTCGGCAACCACCGCGAACTTGTCGCCATCGACCAGCACTTCGGCGACAAACCCGCGCGAATTGTAGGACGAAGCCATCGTCGCGCCGTAAGCGCCCGCAGTGCGGAACACGGCGAGATCGCCCGCCTCCAACAGATCGCACTCCCGGCCCATCGCGAAGGTGTCGCCGGTTTCGCAGATCGGACCGACGATATTCGCGGTCATCCGCGCGCCCGATGGTTCGACCGCCTCGAAGTGGTGATAAGCGCCGTAAAGGGCAGGGCGGGCAAGGTCGTTCATCGCCGCATCGACGATCACGAACGGATTATTGATCCCGCGCTTTACGCGAACCACCCGGGTGAGCAGCACCCCGGCATTCCCCGCAATCACGCGCCCCGGCTCGAAGATCAGCTTGACGCCCCAGTCCTTTGTTACCCGCGCCACCATCGCGCCGTAAGCGGCCGGTTCGGGCAGCACTTCGCCTACGCGGTAAGGCACGCCGAGCCCGCCGCCGAGGTCGACATGAGTGATCGTGTGACCCGCGCCGCGCAAGGCATCCACCAGCGTGCCGAGCTTGAGGAAAGCAGTCTCTAGCGGAGCCAAATCAGCCAGTTGGCTGCCGATATGCACCGCGAGCCCACGCAGATTGATCCCTGGTAGCCGCGCCAGCGTGCCGAAAATCTGCCCCGCCTCGCTGATCGGCACGCCGAACTTGTTGTCCGCCTTGCCGGTCGAAATCTTGTCGTGCGTTCCCGCGTCGACGTCGGGATTGATGCGTAAGGTGCACTGCGCCGTCATCCCGCGCGCGGCGGCAATCGCGGCGAGCTCGACGCCCTCTTCCTCGCTCTCGATGTTGAACTGGCCGATCCCGGCCTCAAGCGCTGCGACCATCTCTGCGGTCGTCTTGCCGACGCCCGAAAAGACGATCATCTCCGGCGCGATTCCCGCCGCCAGCGCGCGGCGCATCTCACCGACCGAGACCACGTCCGCGCCCATGCCCTGCCGCTCCAGCACCTTGAGCACGGAAAGGTTGGGGTTCGATTTGACGGCAAATGCGATGAGCTTGTCGGGCACGCCGTCCAGAGCTTCGCGGAAGACTCGTGCATGGCGCTCGAGCGTGGCGCGCGAATAGACGTAGACGGGGGTGCCCACCGCCTCGGCAATCAGGGGCAAGGGCACGTCTTCGGCGTGCATCACGCCGTTCTTGTAAGCGAAGTGGTCCATCGGGTCGTTTCTATTCGGGAGGTAGATCGAAGGGGTCGTCCTGCCGTTCTTCCGAGCGGCGGCGCAATTCGACGCTGCGTTCGGGGGCGGCCAGCGCATCGCGGCGCAGCAGCTCCTCGGCCGTGGGTTTCTGAGCTGCCCCGTAAGCCGCAGGCGGCAGGCTTGCACCTTGCGGCGGGGCCAGCGGCGATTGCGAGCCGCAGGCTGAGAGCAGGCCCGCAAAGCCGATCATGAGCGCGATCCGCATCACTCCTCCATTCCCAAACTTGCTCGCGCTGCCGCGATTTGCTTACGCACCTGATCCGGTGCGGTGCCGCCATAGGACGCGCGCGCCGCGACCGAGGCATCGACTGAGAGCGCAGCATAGACGCTTTCGCCGATCCGCGCATCAATCGCCTGAAGGTCCGCAAGCGGCAGCTGGTCGAGCGCGACGCCCCTGCTCTCGGCAAGTTTGACCGCAGCGCCGGTGATGTGGTGCGCCTCGCGGAACGGGATGCCCGCCTGCCGCACCAGCCAGTCGGCAAGGTCGGTGGCGGTGGCATAGCCCAGCTCTGCGGCGGCGCGCATCCGGGCGGTATTGAAGGTCGCGCCTGCGATCATCCCCGTCATCGCCGCGACGCTGAGCGCCATCAATGAGGCCGCCTCGAAGACCGGCGGCTTGTCGTCCTGCATGTCCTTGGAATAGGCGAGCGGCAGGCCCTTCATGGTGATCATCAGGCTGGTGAGCGCGCCGATCACCCGGCCCGAATGTCCGCGCACCAGCTCGGCAGCGTCGGGATTCTTCTTCTGCGGCATGATCGACGAGCCGGTCGAGAGGCTGTCGGGCAGGCGGATGAAGCCGAAAGGCTGGCTGGCCCAGAGGATCAGTTCTTCGGCC
The DNA here is from genome assembly GCA_963765775.1 of uncultured Alphaproteobacteria bacterium. Classification (GTDB taxonomy): domain Bacteria; phylum Pseudomonadota; class Alphaproteobacteria; order Sphingomonadales; family Sphingomonadaceae; genus Erythrobacter. The sequence continues at coordinate 264,937 of CAVXXQ010000003.1, read as the reverse complement.
AGGCGCGAAAGGTGCAGGGCGGTCGCCGAGCAGCACCATAGGAAATCGAGCGCAAAATCACGGTCGGACACGGCGTCTAGCGAATTGGCGGTGGGGCGGTCGAAGCCGAGCGCTGCCGCCGTCGCTTCGCGGTCGATCGGGAAGCCCGTGCCCGCCAGTGCCGCCGAGCCCAAGGGGCACTCGTTCATCCGCAGACGCGCGTCGGCAAGGCGGGCGCGGTCACGGCGGAACATTTCGTAATAGGCCATAAGGTGATGGCCCAAGGTCACGGGCTGCGCGGTCTGCAGGTGGGTGAAGCCGGGCATGATGCTGTCCGCATGCTCGCCCGCGCGCGTTACCAGAGCGCGCTGGAGTGCAGCGAGGCCTTCGTCCATTTGCGCAAAGGCATCGCGCACCCACAGGCGGAAATCGGTCGCCACCTGATCGTTGCGGCTGCGTGCGGTGTGGAGGCGCCCTGCGACCGGACCGATCAGCTCGGCAAGCCGGGCTTCGGTGGTCATATGGATGTCTTCGCGGTCCCAGTCCTCTGGCACGCCATTTGCCGCATATTCGGCGGCGACGGCGTCGAGCCCGGCGCTGATCGCTTCGGCATCTTCAACTGCGACAATCCCCGCTGCGCCAAGCATCGCCACATGGGCCTTGCTCGCGGCGATGTCCTGCCGCCACAGCGCCTTGTCGAACGGGATCGAGGCGTTGATTTCGCGCATGATGGCGCTAGGGCCGTCGGCGAAGCGGCCGCCCCACATGGCGTTGGTCGCAGCCCCTTCGTCCCCACTGGTTCCGGAGCCTGTCATGTCCCGCTTGTCGCTCATTCTTGGCTGTCTGGTCCTGCTACTGGCGGGTTGCGATAGGCCCGAGGGCGCGCCAGCGCAACCGGGCGCGGAAGAGGGCGCGGCGAGCGTGCCGGGTGGCAAGGTCGACCGCAGCCATGCTGGCACGGCGATTCCGGAGTTCGTCGTCGCCGACCCGGAGGGCAAGACGCTCAATCTGGCCGCGCAGGATGGCCCGGTGCTGCTCAACCTGTGGGCCACATGGTGCGCCCCATGCGTCAAGGAAATGCCGCAGCTCGATGCGTTGGCAGTTGAGATGGAAGGCGAGGTCAAAGTCATCACCGTCAGCCAGGATATCCGCGGTGCCGAGGCGGTCACGCCGTTCTTCGCCAAGGGCGGCTACAAGCGGCTTGAACCGTGGCTGGATGCAGATGCGGCGCTGTCAGGCCAGTTCACGCCCGAAGGCGCGCTGCCGTTGACCATCCTGTTCGACGCTAGCGGCAAGGAAGTGCTGCGTGTGGCGGGCGGGTACGATTGGGATAGCCCCGACGCCGCCAAACTGATCCGCGAGGGACTGGCGGCAAAGTAAGTTTAGCTGCCGAGCCGCCGCGCGATGGCCTGACCCACGCGAAGCGGGTCGCCCGCCTTGAAGCCCTCGAGCCAATCGACCCGGCCGGGTTCGAACAGCAGCACCACCGTTGAGCCGAGGTAGAAGCGCCCCATTTCGTCACCGGCGGCAAAGTCATGACCCGCGCCCGCGAAGTCCTCGTGCACCGGGGCAGGAGCATGGGTGCGGAACGTGTTCGGCCACACCGTGTCGATCCCGGCAACGATCATCGCGCCCACCATGACGCTCGCAAAATGCCCGTCCGGCCCGTCGAAGCGGCAGGAAAGCCGCTCGTTGCGGGCGAACAACCGGTCGACGCCGCCTGCGGTCGCGACATTGACCGAGTAGAGATCGCCCGGGATGTAGCTTGTCGCCGCGAGTGTGCCGGCGGCGGGCATGTGGACGCGGTGATAGTCCTTGGGGCTGAGGTAGACGGTCATGAACCGTCCGCCTTCGAACCGGGAGGCCTCGTCTTCGCCGCAGCCGAGCAGCTCGGTCACACTGTAATCGCGCCCTTTGGCCTGAATGATCCGCCCATCGGTAACCGGCCCCAGCTGGCTGATCGCTCCGTCGGCGGGCGAGAGGATGAATTCGAGCGCATCGGCGAGCGGGCGAGCGCCCGGTTTTAGCTCGCGGGTGAAGAAGTCGTTGAAGCTGGTGAACTGCCCGATGCCGCGCTCCGCTTCGGACAGGTCCACGCCGTAAGCCGCGACGAAGCGGCGGATCAGGCGGTCGCGCAGCCACGGGCTTTCGCTGGCGGCGAGGCTCCCGGCAAGACGCGAGAGGGCGTGTTGGGGCAGGAGGTGCTGAAGCGCGATGAAGGCTGCGGACATTGACACGCGCTAGTGGCAGGCGGGCCCCTGCGCAAGCTGCGGCGGGTTAAAGCCTGGCCGGCTACAGAGTGACAGTCTGGCCGCCGTCCACCTTGATCGCGGAGCCGGTGATGAACCCGGCGCGCGGGGAGGCGAGGAATGCGGCGATGTCGCCGAACTCCTCGGGCCGGCCGAGGCGTCCGGCCGGGATCGCCGCGATCGAGCGAGCGGTGATCTGCTCGCTCGCCATGCCGCTCCCTGCGGCCATTGCGGCGTGGAGGCTGGTGAGGCGGTCGGTCGCGATCTGGCCGGGCAGCAGCAGGTTCACCGTCACGCCGTCCGCGGCGACCTCGGCGGCGAGCGTCTTGCACCACGAGGCGAGCATTGCCCGCACCGCATTGGAAAGCACAAGGCCGGGGATCGGGGTGACGAGACTGGTCGAAGCGACCGCAAGGATCCGCCCGAAGCCGCGGGCGCGCATGTCCGGGAGGAAGGCCTGCGCAAGCGTCAGCTGCGCGTTGAACATCCGGTGGAAGACTGCCGCAAAATCATCCGGTGTCGTGGACGCGGCCGCACCTGTCGGCGGCCCGCCGCTATTGAGCACGAGAATATCGGGCGACCTGCCTGCTTCGCGTACAGAAGTGATGATCGCTTGCGGCGCTGCGGGATCGTCGAGATCGGCGATGATGTGCTGGATGCCGCCAATGTCGCTGGCCGAGCGGGCCACGGTGACGACCTCGGCGCCCTCGGCTTCAAGCGCTGCGGCAATCGCGTGCCCCAGCCCTTTGCTCGCACCGAGCACCAGCGCCGTTTTGCCCTTGAGTTGCAGATCCATGATCGTGGTCCCCTCGGCTATCGCGCGCAAAGAGCGCTGCCGTGGGCGGTGACGGGCTCGAACCGCCGACCCTCTCGGTGTAAACGAGATGCTCTACCAACTGAGCTAACCGCCCCACGGCGCAGGCGTGCGGGCGGTTTAGCCATGTCGGCGCCGCGGTCAAGCTGCTAGAATGGCATCATGATCATCCACACTCAGCTCAATGACGGAACGCCGGTGTGCATCCGCCGGGTGCGGCGCGAAGACGAGGCGCGCCTCAGGGAGGGGATCGCGCGCCTGTCGCCGCAGTCGCGCTACCTGCGGTTCTTTTCGGGGATGCGCGAGGCTCCGCCGCAGGTGCTCCGCACGCTGGCGAGCGCCGACGGGCATGACCACCTTGCCTGGGGCGCGCTGCGATCTGACCTGCCCGATACGCCGGCCCTGGGCGTGGTCCATGCGTTCCGTGAGAAGGAAGACCCCGACACTGCCGAGTACTCGGTCGCTGTGGTCGACGATTACCACGGGCGCGGCCTCGCGCGGCTGCTGACCGCCGTGCTGCTGCTCGATTGCGCACGCGAAGGCCTCACCCACTTCACCGTCCACATCCTTCCCGAGAACCGCCCCGCGCTGTCACTGGCCCGCTCGCTGGGGGCCGAAGGGTTGGGGTATGAGGCCGGTGTCTCGGTGCTCGATATCGATATAGCCGACGCGCTTGATGCCTTGCGGGCCGAGGACGAGGTGCCGGGGCTGGCAGCGGTGTTCGACCACTTCGGCGAAGAGCCCCTAGGCGCAGGGGTCGGCGACGGTTAGAGGCGGCCCATGAGCAGACAGCGCATCCTCGTTCTTGGCACCGGCGGCACCATCGCAGGTGCAGGGAGCAGTGCGACGGGCGCGGCCTATCGCCCCGGCGGGCTCGCACTGGACATCCTTGTCGCGCATCTTGTCGCGCTCGGGCTCGATGCCGAGCTTGTGCCTCAGGAAATCGCGCGGATCGGCTCGCAAGACATCGGCTGGGCCGAGTGGCAGGCGCTCCACGCCGCGTGCCTGCGCGCGATCGGCGATCCGGCGGTGGGCGGCGTTATCATCACCCACGGCACCGACACGGCGGAAGAAACGGGCTTCCTCCTCGATCTCACCCTGCCGACTGACAAGCCGATCGTGCTGGTCGGCGCGATGCGCGCGGCCGACGCGGTGGGGGCTGACGGGATGCGGAATTTCGCCAATGCGGTGAAGGTGGCGAGCGATCCGCAGGCGGCCGGGCGCGGGGTGATGCTGGTGATGGGGGACGCGATCCTCGCTGCGCGCGATGCGAGGAAGGCCGCGACAAGCAGCATCGATGCCTTCCGCAGCTTTCCGAGGGGGCCGCTGGCGAGGGTCACCCCCGCCAGCATTGACTGGTACGGCCCGCAGCACCGGATGGGCGCAGCCGCACGCTACGCATTCCCGCCGGACTTGCCGCGTGTCGCGATCCTAACCGCAGGCGCAGGCATGGACGAAAAGCCTGTCGAGGCGCTGCTCGGTATCGGTGCGCGCGGCATCGTGCTGGCCGGGATGGGGCAGGGCAATGCGCCGCGCGTGGTGATCGATGCGCTCGCCCGCGCTGCGGCGAGCGGCGTGCCGGTGGTCCGCGCCACCCGCGCCGACGAGGGGCTGGTCGACCGCAATGTCGAGATCGAGGACGATGCGCTCGGGCTGGTTGCCGCCCGCGCGCTCGGCCCGGCCAAGGCGCGGATGCTGCTGATGGTGCTGATCGCGAACGGGATCACTGACCCCGTTCGCATTCAGGCAGCGTTTGACGCCGGGTGAAGCTTACCCCCAGGGCGTAACCAGATACTTTTCGCCGGTCTTCATCTGGCGGTAGTCGCAGATCGCGTCCTTCTCCAGCATCCCCTCCAGCGTAACCTTGGCCTTGTAATGCGAGGCGAATGTGGTGGTGAGGTTCGCCTGTACGCGGGTGCGCATCCGCACCACGGTCTCCATCCCGGCGCGGGCGAGGAAGGGCGTGAGCAGCCAGCCGGCCATGCTCCACTGGAGCCCGTAGGACGGCGTCAGGATCGTCGGCGCAAGGTCGAGGCGGCCGTAGATGTACATCTTCTTCTGCTGGTTCGAACCGTAGCGCGAAAACTCGCTCATCTGGGTCACCGCGACCTGTTCCATCGCCTTGAGCACGCCGTCTGAGGCCTGTCCGCCGCCGATGGGATCGAAGCCGAGGAAGGCACCGGTCTCGGCAATCGCCGCGCGCAAGTCGGCCATATAGGTAGGCGCGGAGCTATCGACCACATATGTCGCGCCCTGTGCCTTGAGCATTTCGACATGCTCGGGCTTGCGCACGATGTTGACCAGCTTCATCCCGTCCTCGATGCAGATCCGGTTCAGCATCTGGCCAAGGTTCGAAGCGGCGGCGAGGTGGATGATCGCCGAATGACCTTCCATCTTAGCGGTCTCGACAAAGCCCAGCGCGGTCATCGGATTGACGAAGCTCGAGGCGCCGGTCTCGGAAGAGTGATCGCCCAGCGGAATGCACATCATTGCATCGGCGATGGCATACTGGCTGAAGGCGTGGCCGGGAACGCAGGCGACGCGCTGGCCCATGAGGCTCTTGGCGAAGTCGCTCTCACCGGTGGCGATGACCGTGCCTGCGCCCTCGTTGCCGGCGGGAAGGCGCTGGCCGTGGCGTGCCTTGTTCCCGGTCAGAAACGGCTCGGGCATGGTCGCGACGACCTTGCCGAGGGTGTATTCGGCAGTCTCGAAATCGGCCGCGCTGGTGAGGATCGCGAGGTCGGACGGGTTGATCGGCGCGGCCTCCATCTTGACCAGCACCTGATTGCCGGTGGGCGCGGGAAACTGGCTTTCGGCCACCTCGAGCGTCAGTTTGCCATCGGCGGTGAGGGTGGTGAAGAGCTGCTTTCCGGTGGTGGTCATGTAACGGGTTCCTCTCGCGAATCCGGGTAAGTTGCCTCGACGAAGTAGAGGCCGTGGGGGGGCGCGTTAAGCCCCAAAGCGTTGCGGTCGCGCGCGGCGAGGGCCTCGGCCATGCGCGCCTCGGGCCAGGTGCCCGCGCCGACCAGCTTGAGGCAGCCCACCATCGAGCGGACTTGATGATGCAGGAAAGAGCGCGCGGCGGCGTGGATATGGATCTCGTCGCCAACCCTTTCGACATCGAGCTGATCGAGCGACTTCAGCGGATCGGCAGCCTGACAATGGACCGAACGGAAGGTGGTGAAGTCGTGCAGCCCGACCAAGGCCTGTGCAGCGCGGTGCATTGCCTCGGCGTCAAGCGGTTGGGGAACGTGCCATGCAAGCCCGCGCATCAGAGCCAGCGGCGCGCGGCGGTTGGCGATATGGTACAGGTAGCGCCGCCCGGTGCAGGAGAACCGCGCGTGCCAATCGTCCGGCACCACCACACAAGCCGTGACCGCGATCGGGTCGGGGCGAAGCTGCGCATTGAGCGCCGCCATTAGCCGGAAGGGATCGAACGCCTTTTCGATCTCGACATGGCTGCGCATCGCCAGCGCATGCACGCCTGCATCGGTGCGCCCCGCGCTGTGCAGCGTGACCGTCTCGCCGGTAATGCGGCCGAGCGCATCCTCGATGCTCTGCTGCACGCTCGGCCCATGAGACTGGCGTTGCAGCCCGAAGAAGGGCGTGCCGTCGAATTCCAGGGTGAGGGCGAAGCGAGTCAAGTGAGCACTGTCCCCGCCGCCACCGATCGCCCGCGCAAGAATTCTGCGCGCTCCAGCACGGGCTTGCCTGCGCGCTGGAGCCGGGAGGGCCGGATCGCGCCCGCGCCGCAAGCGATGGTTAGGTCGTCGTCCAGCACCGTGCCGGGCGCACCGCTGGCATCGACCACTTCTGCGAGCAGCAACTTCACGCGCTCATCGGCTAGCTCGAACCACGCACCGGGGAAGGGGGCCAGCCCGCGCACCTTGCGCTCGATCACGTCGGCGCTCTCGGCCCAATCGATCTTCGCTTCGGCCTTGTCGATCTTCGGAGCGTAGATCGCCGCCGCATCGTCCTGCGTCTCAGGCGGATACGCGGGAAGATCTGCGAGCACCGCTACCATCGCCGCAGCGCCCACTGCGCCCAGCTCGTCAAACAGCTCGCCCGTGGTCTTGCGCCCGACCGGCACCACGACCTTGTGCAGCATCGGGCCGGTATCGAGCCCCGCCTCCATCTGCATGATGGTAACGCCCGTTTCCGCATCCCCTGCCATCACCGCACGGTGGATCGGCGCCGCCCCGCGCCAGCGCGGCAGCAGCGATGCGTGGATGTTGAGGCAGCCATGCACGGGCGCATCGAGCACCGCCTGCGGCAGGATCAACCCATAGGCCGCGACCACCGCCACATCGGCCTCCAAAGCGGCGAACTCGGCCTGCGCTTCCGCATTCCTGAGCGACACCGGCCAGCGCACATCCAAGCCCAGCCGCTCTGCCTCATGCGCCACGGGCGATGGACGAAGCTGCTTGCCCCGGCCCGCCGGGCGCGGCGGCTGGGTATAGACGCAGACAATCCGGTGGCCCGCCTCATGCAGCGCCGCCAGTGCCGGCACCGCGAAATCGGGCGTTCCCATGAAGATGATGCGCATAAGCTTTGCCCGCAGCCTTTGTGAAGCGAAGCGCAGCCCCTATCTCTCCCCCCATGGCATCGCAAGAGATCGAGGCTCTGAGTTCTGCGCTCGCCCGCCTGCCGGGCCTGGGGCCGCGTTCCGCGCGCCGTGCCGTGTTGTGGCTCGTCAAGAATTGGGAATCGGCGCTGCCGGCGCTGCTTGAGGCGCTGGCGGGAGTTGCCGAGACGCTGGTCGAGTGCCAGACCTGCGGCAACGTCGACACCCGAGATCCCTGCGCGATCTGCGCCGACCCGCGCCGCGACGCGCGCGCTCTATGCGTGGTTGAGGAAGTCTCCGACGTCTGGGCCTTGGACCGCTCACGGCTGTTCCCCGGGCGCTACCACGTGCTCGGTGGCAGGCTCTCGGCCTTGGACGGCGTAGGCCCCGAGGAGCTCAACATCGCCAGCCTGCTGGCCCGAGTCGAGGGGGGCGAGGTCGAAGAGGTCGTGCTCGCCATGAACGCGACACTCGAGGGCCAGACCACCGCGCACTACATCGCCGAGCGGCTCGAAGCTTTCCCGCTGCGCGTTACCCAGCTCGCCCACGGGCTGCCGGTGGGCGGCGAGCTCGACTATCTTGACGAGGGCACGCTGGCGCAAGCGCTCAGGGCAAGGCGGCCGGTCGGTTGACCCGATCACCCTGATCGGCGCAACGCGCTTGCGCCAAGCCCGCGCGCTCCCTATTTCGCGCAAATGGCTATCCGTGAAATCCTTGAAGTGCCGGACTCCCGGCTGAAGACCATCTCGACTCCGGTCGAACCGCACGAGTTCGGCCGCGAGCTGAACCAGCTCGTCGAAGACATGTTCGAGACGATGTACGATGCCCCTGGCATCGGCCTCGCCGCGATTCAGGTCGGCGTGCCCAAGCGGGTGTTGGTGATCGATCTCCAGCCCGACGATCCGGACGCTGAGCCGGTCGAGTGCGGCCATGATCACGGCCACGACCACGGACATTCGCACACCCACGCCGCCACCAAAAACGAACCGCGGGTGTTCATCAACCCCGTGATCCTCGATCCGGCCGACGAGCTGAAGACCTATCAGGAAGGCTGCCTCTCGGTCCCCGAAATCTATGCTGACGTCGATCGCCCGGCGACCTGCCGGGTGCGCTATCAGGATCTTGAGGGCAACACCCACGAGGAAGCGCTCGAAGGGCTGATGGCGACCTGCCTTCAGCACGAGATGGATCATCTTGAGGGCATCCTGTTCATCGACCACCTTAGCCGGTTGAAGCGGGCGATGGTGCTGAAGAAGCTGGAAAAAATCCGCCGGGTGGCGTGATTGTTTTGCGAGCGCACCTCCGCGCGCTCGTCCTCGGGGCTGTTCTTCCGCTTCTCTACAGGTCGCTGCGGGCGGGCGGCCGCCCTTGCGGCGCTTTGCGCCGAAACCACGCAATGATTTCCCTCGTCTCCCCGGGCTTGACCCGGGGCCCCGCTTTCTTGTTGGAAAGACCGGCGCAGGGGCTGGCGTTCCCTTTACGTTCCATGTAAACTCGCATGATGGACCCTGCAATTCTTGCGATTCTCGCTCTCGTAATCGGTGCCGCGATCGGCTGGTTTATCGCGTCGCGGCCACTCGCTGACCTACGCGCACGGTTCGCGGCTGCCGAGGCGGCGGCGGTGGAGCGCGATGCCGAGTTCAAACGCGCTGTCAGCGAATTGGGCGCGGCTCGGATCGAGGTTGCCGCGCTGGGGGAGCGCGCTGCGCGGGCCGATGCGCTGGCCGAGCAACTGGATGCCGCGCGCGCCGAAAACGCCCAGTTCCGGGCCGAACGCGCCGGTTTTGCCGAACAGAAGCGCCTGCTCGAAGATTCGCGCACCAATCTGCTCAAGGAATTCGAAAACACCGGCGCCGCCGTGCTGGGCAAGGCGCAGGAAGCATTCCTCAAACGCGCGGAAGAACGTCTCGGCCATTCGGAAAAGGCGAGCGAGGAGAAGCTGAAAGCGTTGCTCGCGCCTGTCGGTGACAGACTCAAGAGCTACGAGGATCAGGTCAAGGCGCTCGAGGAAAAGCGGGTCGATGCCTTCGGCCAACTGGCCGGCGTGATCGACGAAATGCGGAAAGGTCAGGACGAGGTCCGGCGCGAGGCGCAGCGGCTGGGCAATTCGCTGACCAATGCCCCCAAGGCGCGCGGGCGGTGGGGGGAACGGGCCTTGCAGAACGTGCTCGAACAATGCGGCCTTGCCGAGCACACCGATTTCCATCTCGAACAGTCGATGGACACAGCCGAGGGCCGGCTGCGACCCGATGCGATCGTCAATGTGCCGGGGCAGAAGAAGCTGGTCATCGACTCAAAGGTGTCCTTGAACGCCTATCAGGCCGCCTTCGAGGCGGATGACGAGGGCGAGCGCAAGCGGCACTTGGATCTCCACGCCAAATCGATGCGCAACCACGTGCAGACGCTGGGCTCGAAAAGCTACCAGAGCCAGTTCGATGACGCGCCCGATTATGTGGTGATGTTCGTGCCGGGAGAGCACTTCGTTGCTGCCGCGCTGGAACATGACCCCGAATTGTGGGACTTCGCCTTCCGCAACAAGGTGCTGCTCGCAACCCCTACCAACCTCGTCGCCATCGCCCGCACCGTTGCGCAGGTGTGGCGCCAGGACAAGATGGCCAACGAAGCCGCCGAAATCGGCCGGATGGGCGCGGAGCTTTACGGCCGGCTCGAAGTGGCGGCGCAGCACCTTAAGCGGGTCGGCGGCGGGCTCGAGACCGCGGTCAACAATTACAACAAGTTTGTCGGCAGCTTCGAGCGCAATGTGCTGTCCTCAGGCCGCAGGCTTGCGGAAAAGGGCATCGAGACCGGCAAGCGCGAGATCGAGGACGTCCCGCTGGTAGAAAGCGCCCCGCGTTATAATGCAGTCGATGCGGCTGGCGTGGAGGACGAGTTTCCAGCCCTAGAGCCGCGCAAGGACGCGGCCGAGTAACTAGCGCTCCAGCCCTGCCAGCACCTCGTAGGCAAGCACTGCGCCCGCGACAGCCGCGTTCAGCGAATCTGCGCGGCCCATCATCGGCATCGTCACGCGCAGGTCGCACTCTGCCTCGTAAGCCTCCGGCAGGCCTTGCGATTCGTTACCCACTAGGATGAAGCACGGCTCCGCATAATCCGCGCCGCGATAGGGCACAGCGTCGCGCAAGCTCGCGGCCACGAGTTGCCCCGCGCCGTTACGCAACCACGGCACGAATTCCTCCCACCGCGCCTGAGCGACGCCCACGGTGAACACCGCCCCCATGCTCGCGCGGACGGCCTCGACGCTGAAGGGATCAGCGCAGTCGTCAATCAGGATCAGCCCGCCCGCGCCCACGGCGTCGCAGGTACGCAGCATTGTGCCGAGATTGCCCGGATCGCGCACAGCCTGTGCCGCCAGCCAGATCGGCGCAGCACTGCGGTCTAGCGTCTGCAGTGACGTGTCCCACTCGTCGAACACACCCGCCACGCTCTGTGCATTTTCCTTCCCGGTGATCTTGGAGAGAATGTCGGGGCTGGTGGCGATCACCTCGCCGCCCGCCGCCAGCACCTCGGCTTCGAGCCGGGCCAACAGTTCGTGAGGATCGCGCCCCTCAGCCATCACGAGCGTTGTTGGCACCCGCCCGCTTGCGCGCGCATCTTCGAGCAGCCGAAGCCCCTCGACGAGGAACTGGCCCGCGCGCTTGCGATGCTTCTTGTCCCGCAGCGAGCGCAGGTATTTGACTGTCGGATTGGAAAAACCGGTTATGTGCTTGCGCATGGGATCACCGCTGACGGCTCGGGCCGCCCCCGTCAACACTCGCGTCAGTTCTCGCCGAAGCCGTCGGCGACCAGCGCGATGAGATCGGCGAGCACGGCTTCGGCATTCTCGCCTTCGACCGCAACCTCGACCGTATCGCCCTTGGCCGCGCCGAGCATCATCAATCCGAGGATCGAGCCGCCCGCTGCGCTGTGCGGGACCTTGGTGACGGTCACCTTCACGCCATCAGGCAGGCCGGCAACCGCGCCAACGAACTTCGCGCTCGCCCGGGCGTGCAGGCCGCGTTGGTTTACGATGGTGATGCTCTGGCTTGCCTCCCCCACGGCGCTTGCTCCCTAGGCCTTGGCTCGTGCGGGCGAAGTTTCCTGCCCGAGCAATTCGCTGGCAATGGTGATGTAGTTGCGCCCTGCGGTCTGCGCGGCGAGCACGGCCGCGGTCACGTCCATCGACTTGCGCGCGCCGGCCAGGCGGATCAGCATTGGCAGGTTGATGCCTGCAATCACCTCGACATGGCCCGCGTCGAGCAGCGAGATCGCAAGGTTTGAAGGCGTGCCGCCGAACAGGTCGGTGAGGATGATGACGCCCTTGCCAGCGTCGACCGTGGCAATCGCATCGGCGATGTCGGCGCGACGCTGTTCCATATCGTCATGCGGGCCGATGCAGACCGTGACGATCGCCTCTTGCGGGCCGACCACGTGCTCCATCGCCTCGACAAACTGGTCCGCGAGGCGGCCATGAGTTACCAGGATCAAACCGATCATGCGTGAAAAAGGGTCCGTTATATGCCCGTGCGCGGCAGGCCTTACGCGTTTCTACCTTAACCGGCAATGTGCCTTCGCGAGGCGCCGGGTTTGCTGCAACGGGCCTTTAGCGGCGATCCCGTTCGATGGCATCGGCCGCGCGTGAGCCCAGATTGCGGTGTCGGACAGTGGGTGAAAATCCTGCCCCGCGCAAGGCCTGAGCCATAAGCTCTGCGGTGTAGACCGAGCGATGTCGTCCGCCGGTGCAGCCGAAGGCGACATGGACGTAGGGCTTGCCCTGCGCGGCATAGCGGGGGAGCAACACCAACAGCAGGTCGCGTATCCGCGCAAAAGCATCGGCAAAAGCGGGGTCGCCTTCGATATGTTCGCCGACGGCCGCGTCCTGTCCGGTCTGTTCGCGCAAGCCCGGCACCCAATGCGGATTGTCGAGGAAGCGCATGTCGAAGACGAGGTCGGCGAGCGGCGGCATCCCGCGCGCAAAGCCGAAGCTCGACAGCGTGAGGGTAAGCGCCGCTGCGCTTTCGGCCGGGGCGAAGAGTTCGCGGACGCGGGCCTGGAGGTCGTTGCTGGTAAGCGAGGTGGTGTCGATCATCACCTCGGCCCAGCGGCGCAGCGGTTCGAGCAGCTCGCGCTCGGCCGCAATTCCCTCCAGCACAGGGCGCCCGGCGGCCAGTGGATGGCGGCGGCGGGTTTCGTTGAAGCGGCGTTCAAGCTCTCCGCCTGCGCAATCGAGGAACAGGAAGGTAAGCGCGATGTCGGGGCGCTGGCCGAGCTTTTTCACCAGCGCGATGATGTCGGCGGGAACGAAGCCCCGGGTGCGCGAATCGAAGCCGATCGCAAGCGGCCCGCGCGCCTCGTCGGGCGCAGCGACGAGGCGTTCGAGCATGCGCACCGGGAAATTGTCGATCGTCTCCCAGCCGAGATCCTCGAGCACGTCGAGCGTGGTCGACTTGCCCGCTCCGGCGAGCCCGGTAACGAGCAGGAGCTGCTGGTATTGTGCCGGGTCTGGATCGGTCGCGCTCATGGGGCCTATACTGACGCTTTGCCGGGATGAAGGGAAGCCGGTTCGCATACGAGCCCGTGGAGGCGCAGCGCCCATTCGGCGCGTGGGCCGGGGGCGATGGTTCCCGGATCAAAAGCGAGCGCCGGCACCGCAATACCGGCGATCACGCGGGCGGGGAGCGGCGTGTCGGGCAGTCGCACGGGCACTGAACCGCCGAGGACGAGGATCAGCGCCACTGGAGCGGGCGGGGCGAGGGGCAGTCTGGCGAGACCAACGCCGCGCACTTCGACAAGCCCCGCAATATTCGGCGGGGGCGAGGCGATCAGGCGGCTTCCTTCAGGCCAGAGTGTCACCGCATCATCGCCGATCAGACCGGCGCCGCGGTCGATCAAGGCCAGCGCAAGGCTCGATTTGCCGCATCCCGGAAGCCCTTCGATCAGCAGCGCGCGGCCATTAACGGCGACGGCGCTTGCCTGCATCACCAAAGGTGCGTGCTTGCTCACGGTGCGGCCGGCAGCGAGAGCCGCAGGCAGGCACCGGCGGCACCATCCGGGCGCCCGTCGGCGGTCAGCGTGCCGTCATGCGCCTCGGCGATCGCACGGCCGATGGCGAGCCCGAGCCCGGAGTGATTGCCGAAGCTCTCACCCTCGGGCCGGTCGGAATGGAACCGGCGGAACACGTCCTCGCGGCGTGCGGGTTCGATGCCGGGGCCCTCGTCGCACACCTCGGTGACGATCTTCCCGCCCGTCCGGCGCATGATGACACTGACCACGCCTTCGGGCGGCGAGAAGGACACGGCGTTGTCGATGAGGTTCTCGGCCACGCGCTCAAGCTGTGTCGGCACGCCCATAACCCGTTGGCGGCCAGCCCCGGCGTGCAGCTCCAGCCGCCGCCCGCCGTTCATGCCCCGGTTCTCGCGGCTCTGGATAAGATTGGCAAAGAGGTCGGCGAGGTCGACGATCTCGAGCGTGGCGCGGCTGATTTCGGCATCGACGCGGCTCGCGGCCGCGATCTCGGTGACGAGGCGGTCGATCCGGCGCACGTCATGGGCGGCGATCTGGATCAGCTCGGTGCGTAAGGCAGGGTCCTCGACCCGTGTCAGCGTGTCGACCGCGCTGCGCAAACTGGCGAGCGGGTTCTTGATCTCGTGGGCGACGTCGGCCGCGAAGGTGTCGACCGCGTCGATTCGCTGGCGCAGCGCCCCGGTCATGTCCGAGACCGCGCGGGCGAGAAGGCCGATCTCGTCGCTGCGCTGCGGCAGGCGCGGCACCTCGACTTCGCGGTCGCGCCCCTGTTTTACGCGGACGGCAGCGCGCGCGAGCAGCCGCAGCGGCGTGACGATCGTTCTGGCGAGGAACAGCGAGAGCAGCGCCGAAGCGGTCATCACCAGCAACACCGCGACGCCCAGGGTCGATCGCGCCGATCGCACGCTCTCGGTGATGTCGACCGCGTTGCGCACGGTCAGCAGGGTCGCGCCTTGCAAACCCACCGGCACGGCGGCGGTGATAACCGGGGTGCCATCGACCCAATCGTAGAGGCGAACCTGCGAGAGGCCGAGTTCGCGCGCGCGGGCGAGCTCAGGCCAGGCGTCCGCTTGCTGCGCTTCAGGCTCGACATAGTCCTGCACGGCTTGCGCGCTGACGATGGTATCGACCGTGCGGTCCAGCCAGCCCGAAAAGCGCTGGTCCCAGTCGTCGTCGCTGGTGTCGTTGAAGCGGAACGACGGATCGGCGAGCGCGAAGCTGTCAGCGGTAAGCTTGCCGCGCACGTCAAACGTGCGCAGCCGCATGCGCTGTTCCTTGCCGATCTGCACCAGCAGCGCCTCCTGCCGCGCGCGGGTCGCCCCGGCGAGCGCCTCGGCGGTGATCTGCGCCTCGATGCGGGCCAGCTTGAAGCGCTCGTTCACGAGCTGCGTGCGGTAGCTGTCGAGATAGAACAGTCCGCCGCCGAGGAACAATAGGGGCAGGATGTTGACCGCGAGGATCCGGCCGGTGAGCGCAAAGCGCCCGGTTGCGCTCAGCTGTTCGCTGCCCGCTGCCGCCCCGCGCTTGCCGTCAGCCATCGGTGAAGCTGTAGCCCGCGCCATACAGCGTATCGATGGCGTCGAAGGTTGGGTCGACCAGCCGGAACTTGCGCCGCATCCGCTTGATGTGGCTGTCGACCGTGCGGTCGTCGACGAACACGTCGTCCGGGTATGCCGCGTCCATCAGCTGGTTTCGGCTCTTGATCACGCCGGGGCGGATCGCGAGGGCCTCGAGTATCAGGAACTCGGTGACGGTGAGGCTGACGGTCTGGTCGTCCCACATCACCTGATGACGTGCCGGGTCCATGAACAGCCGTCCGCGGTTCAGGCTGGCCGGTTGCATCTCGGAGGTCGCGGCGGAAGGCACGGCGCCTGCGACCAGCGGCTCGGCGCGGCGCAGGATCGCGCGGATGCGGGCGATCAGGAGGCGCAGGGAGAAGGGCTTGGCGATGTAGTCGTCCGCGCCGAGCTGCAGGCCGGCTTCTTCGTCGTTCTCGTCATCTTTGCTGGTGAGGAAAATCACCGGCAACGGCGATTGCGCGCGCAGGCGGCGGAGCAGTTCCATCCCGTCCATCTTGGGCATCTTGATGTCGAAGACGGCAAGGTCGGGCGGATTGTCGAGCAGGGCCTTCAGCGCCGTTTCGCCGTCGGAATAGAGGCGGGTAGCAAAGCCCTCGGCCTGGAGCGCGATCGAGACGGTGGTGAGGATGTTCCGGTCGTCATCGACCAGCGCGATCTGGAGCTTGCGCACCTCTGGGGATGCGCTGTCCGGCGCGCCGTTGCCGGGCACGGCATCGGTGGTGCTGTCAGGCACGGTCGTCATCCTTTTTGCATTCGCCATCGCATAGCCCTTGGGTAGCGTGATCGCGGGCCGCTCGCAACGCCAGCAGATCGACGCGGGCACCGGCCAGCCGGGCGCTCGTCAAATTGGTCAGGGTGGAGCCCGTTTGACGCCGTGAGAGAGGCCAATTAAGGGGCGCAGCCGAAGGATCGGACAGTCGGTTGAAGGGGCTTGCGCCTGATATTGCATACGTATGCGCACCTGCTACGGGATGTGATCGAAGGCACAGGGATTCGGCGGCACCAGCTGACATATCTTCCTTCTCGAACCATTGCCCCGCCGCCTCGCCCAGGAGACGCTACGTTGACCTCGCTCGCAACCCCGCTGGCCGCCCAGAACCTTACCACCCGCGCGCGCCTGCACGCCAATCTCGGCACTGCCGCGCTCGTCGAGCACGCGCTCGCCAAGGGCGAAGGCAAGCTGACCAAGCATGGCGCGTTGCTGGTTGAGACCGGCAAGTTCACCGGCCGCAGCGTGAAGGACAAGTACATCGTCCGCGATGCTGCCACCGACGACACGATCAACTGGGGCACAGTCAATCAGGCGATGAGCGAGGCGCACTTTGCCAACCTCAAGGCTGATTTCCTCAAGGAACTCGAAGGGCAGGACGAGCTTTACGTTGCCGACCTGCTCGGCGGCTCGCAGCCCGAATACCGCGTCAACGTGCGCGTCATCACCCAGATGGCGTGGCACAACCTCTTCATCCGCACCCTGCTGGTGCGCCCGACCGAAGATGAACTGGCCAGCTTCGCGCCCGAATACACGATCATCAATCTGCCCAGCTTCAAGGCGAACCCGGAACGCCACGGTTGCCGCAGCGACACGGTGATCGCGGTGAGCTTCACCGAGAAGCTGATCCTGATCGGCAACACCGAATATTCGGGCGAGATGAAGAAGGGCGTGTTCGGCCTCCTTAACTTCCTCCTGCCTGCGCAGGGCGTCATGCCGATGCACTGTTCGGCCAACATCGGCGCGGACGGCAAGAGCGCGATCTTCTTCGGCCTGTCGGGCACCGGCAAGACCACCCTTTCGGCCGATGCGAGCCGCACGCTGATCGGCGACGACGAGCATGGCTGGTCGGATACTGCGGTCTTCAACTTCGAAGGCGGCTGCTACGCCAAGATGATCAACCTTTCGGCCGAAGGCGAGCCGGAAATCTACGCCACGACCAAGATGTTCGGCACGGTTCTCGAAAACGTGGCGATGGACGAGGAAACCCGCGAGCTCGACTTCACGGATTCGAGCAAGACCGAGAACACCCGCGGTGCCTATCCAATCGAGTTCATCCCGAACACGAGCGAGAAGAACCTCGGCCCCGCGCCGTCGAACGTGATCATGCTGACCGCCGATGCGTTCGGCGTGCTGCCCCCGATCGCGCGGCTGACCGCGGATCAGGCGATGTATTACTTCCTCTCGGGCTACACCGCCAAGGTCGCCGGCACCGAGATCGGCGTGACCGAGCCGGAAGCCACCTTCTCGACCTGCTTCGGCGCGGCCTTCATGCCGCGTCACCCCAGCGTCTATGGCAATCTCCTCAAGGAGCGCATTGCCAAGGGCGGAGCGGAATGCTGGCTGGTCAACACCGGCTGGACCGGCGGGAAGTACGGCACCGGTAGGCGCATGCCGATCAAGGCGACCCGCGCGCTGCTGAACGCGGTGCTCGACGGCAAGATGGATGACGTCGAGTTTCGCAAGGATCCCAACTTCGGCTTCGACGTGCCGGTGTTCGTGCCCGCGCTGGCCGAAGCGGGTCTCGACCAGACGATCCTCGACCCGCGCAGCACCTGGGCTGACGGCGCCGAATATGATGCAACCGCCACGAAACTGGTGCAGCTGTTCATCGACAACTTCGCGCAGTTCGAAGCCCATGTCGACGAAGGCGTGCGTCAGGCTGCACCTGCGCCCGTCGCTGCCTGACTTGCTGGCCATCCCTGCCATTGCGGCGTAACATGGCTGGTGGAGTATGATGCTCCACCAGCCAAGGGATTACAGCATGAGCATTCTCGACGGAATTCTGAAGAACATCGGCGGTGCGCCTGACGATGTGGTGAACCTTGCCAAGCAGATCGGCATCGATCCGGCGATCGCCGAGCAGGCGATTGCGGCGCTGGGCAAGACCCATCAGATGGACGGCGACACGGTGACTCTGGCGGCCGAGAAAACCGGCCTCAGCCCCGATGTGCTGAACCAGGTCGTGACCGCGATCGGCGGCGAGGGTTCGCTGACCCAATTTGCTTCGATGATTGACCAGGACGGTGACGGCAATCCGATCAACGACATCCTCGGCATGGCCAAGGGCCTGTTCGGCAAGGATTGATAGCGTCAGTCGCCCGAGGCGGTGACCTCGGGCGTCTCGGCCAGCTCGGGGAGGTTGCGGATATCGACCGCCTCCCCGTCAGCCACATTGGCGATCAGCGCGAGCAGCCGCTTGGCCTGCGCAGATGCTCCGCCGCCGTGCGGGTTCGCGGCAACCGGAGCGAGGAAGCCGCGCGCAATGCTGTGGCTGCCCTCGTCGATCAGCATGGTCCCGGCATTGATCTGCAAACCTTGGTCAAAGGGCGCGAGCGTCGCCGCCCGCTCCAGCGCTGCGCGCGCGTTTTCGTTGGGTTCCAAGCCGCGCTGAACCTGAGCGCGGAAGACGTAGATCAGCGGCAGCGGGTGGTCGTTCTCGATCTTGTTGAGCGCGATGAATGGCTTCACCGCCGCCGCATAGGCAACCGTGCGGTTCTCGGCCTCGGCGGCCTGACGGAACAGCGCATAGCCCTTTTGCACGTAGGGGTTGGTGCGCGCAGGATCGCGGGCGATGGCCGCGTCTGCTGCGGCGATCGCCTCGCTGTCATTGCCCGCGTCGTACTCAGCCTCGGCCAGCGCGGCGAGCACGCCCGGATCCTCGGGGAAGCGCGCCGCGACCGCGCGTGCCTCGGTGAGGATCGTGGCGGCCTCTTCCTTGCCCACCCCCCGCTGCGAGCGGATTTGCAGGGGCATGATCGCCGCCTCGCCTGCGGTTAGCTTGCGCAAGGTGATCGTGCCGGTTGAGAGCTTGTCGGGCGACAGCTTGAGCGCGGGCGAGCGCGACTTGCGCAGATAGGCTTTCAGCTCGCGTTCCAGCATGTCGAGATCGCCGAACGCCGCTTCGCCGGCCGCCTTCTGCTCCATCCCATTGGCAAGGCTCATCAGGTAAGTGTTGACCTGGCTGCGGCGCGCTTCGGTGAAGAACAGGTAGTGATAAAGCAGCCAGCTTTTGGCGTAGAAGGTGTCGTAGCCCTTGACCTTATTCTCCTCATAGAGCGCAGGGTCGATCAATTCGCGCACATGCACCGGATCGGCAAAAGCCAGATCACCCGCGCGGTGCTGGGCCGGGCGGCCGACCCATACGCTGCCGTCAGTCTCGAAACTGGCCGAGGCGAAGAACTCCGCCGCCCCCTCGTCATACCAGCGCGGCTTGGCAAAGCGCGAGGAGGACAGGAGGAAGTGGTGGGCATATTCGTGGAGGAGGATGATGGTCGAGAAATCGGGATAGCCGTTCTGCTGGTTGCGGATGTCCTGCACGAAGGCGCGGCTGCCGCCCGCGCGCGGGATGTAGAAGCCGCCGATTTTCTTATCGCCCGACAGCGAGCGCATCGCCTTCTCGCCGCCCACAACATAGATGACGACGCGGTTGGAAGGACTGGGCGCGTCGGCCTTGCGCCCGGTCACGAACACCATCGCGCTGTGATAGCGCTCGAGGTTTTCGGAGAAGCGCCGGATGTCGGCGTCCCTGTCGTCGGCATAGATGACGAAGTGGTCGGTCGACGCCTCGTACCATTCTGCCCGGGCAGGCTGGACAAGCGAGGCGGACAAAAGGCCCGCCACCACGATGCGGACAAGTACCGATTTCATGCGCGTGATCCCCTTCGCCAAGCTTGCGACTGCCGTGCGATGGGCGTCAGAATATGCATTTCGGGCTGACATGCCAGAGGCTTGCGACGAATTGTGTGGGCGGCCTCAATCCGGGACGGCAGGATTGTCCTCGAGATATTGCCAGATCCGGCTGACCACGACCGAGCCTTCGCCGACCGCGCTCGCCACGCGCTTGACCGATCCTGCGCGCACGTCGCCGACCGCGAAGATGCCGGGCGCTGTGGTGGCGTAGTCGTCGGCCTGACACGCGCCTGCGCCGGTGAGGACAAAGCCCTTGGCATCGGTTGCGGCAAGGCCCGAGAGCCACCCTGTATTGGGCGCTGCGCCAATCATGATGAACAGCGCGCGGGTGTCGATCCGCTGCTCGGTATCCTGCGTCTTGAGGGTGATCCCCTCCAGCCACGTGTCGCCGTGCAGCGCGGTGACTTCGGAATGGTAATGGATGGTAACGCGCGGATCGGCCTCCAGCCGCTGCGACAGGTAGCTCGACATCGAGGCGGCAAGGCTGCCCGATCGCACCACCAGATGCACGTGGCTGGCCGCGCGGCTCAGATACATCGCCGCTTGCCCCGCCGAATTGCCGCCGCCGATCACCACCGCCTCGGTCTTGGCACAGAAGCGCGCTTCCATGTCGGTCGCCGAATAGAATATGCCCGCGCCCTCGAGCTCTTCGAGATGCGCAATCGGCAGGCGGCGGTATTGCACGCCGGTCGCGACCAGCACCGCGCGGGCGCACAGCTCGTCCTCGCCGTCGTCGAGGGTGAGGCAATAGGCCCCGTCCTCGCGCCGCGTGACGCCCTCGACCCGGCGCGGCATCACAAAGCGCGTGCCGAACTTCATCGCCTGAACCTGACCGCGCCAGGTAAGGTCGGCGCCGCTGATGCCGGTGGGAAAGCCCATGTAGTTTTCGATCCGGCTCGACGTGCCGGCCTGCCCGCCGACCGCGGTGTCCTCGACCACCAGCGCCTCGATCCCCTCGCTCCCGGCATAGACGGCCGCAGCAACGCCCGCCGGCCCGCCGCCGACGATCACGAGGTCGTAGGTCCGCTGCGCGCAGATGCTGAGATCCATCCCGAGGTATTGCGCGACCTTGCGCGGCGTCGGGTCATCCAGCTTCGTGTCGACCCCGAGGATCACCGAAGGTTCGTGCTTGGTCAGGGTGCAGACCTCGACGGTTTCGGGATCGGCCCCGTCGAGGTCGTAGGACTGGAACGGGATGCGGTTGCGCGACAAGAAGCGTTCGACCGCCTGCACCTTGGGATCGCGGTCCGCGCCGATGATCTTGATCGTGTCGTTGCGCGCTTCGAATTGCCGCCGCCGCCGCGCGGCGAAGACGGTAATGAGGTGGTCGGACAACTCCGGAACGCGGCCCATCAGCTCGAGCATCGCCTCACGCGGGGCCTCGATCACGCGGGTATCGACCGCCGCGCGCATCCGCATGATGTTGGTACCGTTGCTGAGAAACCCAATTTCCCCGAGGAACTGCGTCGGGCCGAGCGTGGAGGGCAGCATCCGTTCGCCGGTATGGGGATCGGCCACCTCGATTTCGCCTTCGACCACGTAGATGAAGCGGTCCATCCGCTCGCCGATATCCATGACGATGGTGCCGGCGGCGTAGAACTTCTCCCCGCCGATCGCGCAGATCGCGTCGACATGCTCGGGCGCGAGCGGCACCCGGCGCATGGTTTCAAGGTCTTGTCCCAGCGTTTCCATGCCGCCCTCCTGCTGCGCGAGGATTGCAAGATGGGGGCAGCGGCGGGGGAATGCAAAGGGTCAGGCTGCAAAGTGCCCACCCCCGACCCCTCCCGCCTGCGGGATGGGCTGGGGGTGGGCCTTAATCACCCCTTCGCCCCGGCGATATAGCGGCCGACCGTGTTGGCCATGACCGAAAGCGGCGCATTGCCGCCCAGCACCACGGCGGTGTTGAAGGCCTTGAGGTCGTAGGTGCTGCCCAGCTCGGTCTGCGCGCGGGCACGTTGGCGGACGATTTCCGAGTGGCCGATCTTGTAGCCGCAGGCCTGACCCGGCCAGCTGCAATAGCGATCAACCTCGGAGGCCACTTCCTCAAACTTGGAGCCGTTCTCCGCGACGAAGAACATGCGACCTTGCTCGCGCGTCCAGCGCTTGGAGTGCAGCCCCGTGTCGACCACCAAGCGGCAGGCGCGGAAGGCGAGGCTTTGCAGGTAACCCAGCCGCCCGACCTTGAAGTCGTCATAGGCGCCCAGCTCGTCGGCGAGCTGTTCGCCATAGAGCGCCCAGCCTTCGGAAAAGGAATTGAAGGCGAGAATCGAGCGGATCAGCGGCAGGCGGTTGGAGAATTCGCCCTCCCACACGTGACCGGGGATCGCTTCGTGGAAGGTGAGGTCCGCGAGGTCGTATTTGCGGTGCAGATCGGTGGTTCTGAGGTTGATCCAGAAGCGCCCCGGGATGCTGCCATCCTTGCTGCCCGCGCCGCCATAGGCGCCCGGTGCGCCGGGCTCCTCGGCCAGCGCGATCCGGCGCACTTCCATGTTCGGATTGACCAAGGTGTTGAAGGCGCGCGGCATCTGCGATCTGATCCACGCGAGGCGCTCGTTGATGAAGGCGAGGATTTCCGCGCGTCCCGGATCACCGTCTGCAAACTTGTAGCGCGGGTCCTGAGCAAGGCCCCGCATCCGATCGCCGACGGTGCCATTGGTGTAGCCGATCTCGCGCAGGATCGGGTCCATCCGGCTGTGGAGCTCCTTCAGCTCCTCGCGGCCCTGTTCGTGGATTTCGTCGGGGGTCAGGTTGGTGGTGGTCGAGGCGCGGATCGCCCAGTCGTAATACTCGTCGCCGCGCGGCTGCGACCAAATGCCGGCGAAGTCCTTGGCGGCGGCGCGCTCGGTCTTCAATTCGGCAAGCTGGCGTTCGAGAGCGGGAACG
Source organism: uncultured Alphaproteobacteria bacterium (assembly GCA_963765775.1). GTDB lineage: Bacteria > Pseudomonadota > Alphaproteobacteria > Sphingomonadales > Sphingomonadaceae > Erythrobacter. The sequence goes on along the minus strand of CAVXXQ010000003.1, from coordinate 242,169 downwards.
ATCCCGCTGGCGGTGAGCCGCTCCGCCTGCGCGGCGGCGACCTGTGCGCCATCGACCTTGGCGGCGGTCAGCGGCCCGGCATAGCTCTCCGTCGCGCCCTTGATGCTCGCCTCCATCTGGGCGATCGCCTTGTCGAGCAGGAAGGCGGGCGGCACCACGCCTTTCCCGCGCGCGTCGCGGATGCGCGCCAGTTCGGCATCGAGAATCGCCGGAACCTCGGCGAGGCGGTCCATGTAGGGGCCGATATCTTCGGGGGCCTTCATGGGCTGGGTCGCGGCGAAGAAGTTCGGCATGTCGATATAGCTGCCGGCGTTCTGGATCACCGCATAGGGCGCGTTTTTCCAGCTGCCGACCGCGACCTCGCCATAGGGCAGGGCCATGCCTTCAAGCGCCCGGGTGAAGGCGGTCTCGGCGACCTCGAAGCCGATCTGCTGGTCGCTGGTGACGCCATCCTTGGGATAGGCGCGAATTTCAGCGACGAGCTGCTTCAAGGTCGCGGCATATTCGCTGCGGCCCTGTTCGCCGACGGTGCCAAAGGTCGATCGCCACGCGGCATAGTCGCCGGTGTCGACGCCGAGCCCGGTCGCGCGGCCCGGCTCGTGCGCGAGCATCCGATAGGCGATCCGGTCAAGCGCCGCGTCGGGGGCGAGCCCTGCGATGGGGCCTGTACTTGCGGGCGAGGGTGTCGTCGCGGCGCAGGCGGGCAGCAGGGCAAGGGCGGACACGCCGCCAAGCCCGGCAAGGGCCTGGCGGCGCGTGATTGGGGTGCTGGTCTCTCTCATGGAGTCCGATGTGACGGGGCGCTGACGCCGAGTCAATCGCACCGCAGGCGAGCGATCAGTCCCGCAGCATTCCGGGCATCTGTCCGCCTTCAGCCGCGAGCATGTTGAGCACCGCATGGTGGAGCGCCATGTTCTGCTCGGCGGTCCCGGTGTAGTCCTCGAGGCCCAGTTCGCCCGCGAGTTCCTTGCGGTTTTCGAAGCTCGGATCGACGCCGACCATCTTCATGAGGTCGACGATCGAGGTCTGCCAGTTGAACTTGTCGGCATCGGGCAGCTTGCCGATGCGACCGGCCATTTCGGCTTCGCTGATCGGGTCGGGCGCGGCGGGCGTTGCTGGAGCGGCGGGTGCGGCGGGCGCAGGAGCAGCGGCAGGCGCGGCGATCTTCTTCTCGTCCTCGTCCGAACCCCAGATCGCATTCTTGATCGAGCTGAAAATACCCATCATAGCCTCCCTTATGCGGCACTATGCCGTTGGCGGGACGCTAGGGCCGGGACGTTCCAAACCCAAGGCTCCCGGCCGCCGTCCATCGCCTAAAAGGAGCGCCGCACCGCATGACAGACATCGTGCTTTCGATTGTGATGCTCGCCGCGCTCGCGCTGGTGGCGGGGGCCGTCGTGTTGTGGCGGCGCACGGGCGAGGTCAAGAACCCGGCGCTGATGGTGCTGCTGGCGGTAATCGCGGTGCTCAACGTGCTGATCTGGACGCTGCCACAGGCCGGCGGGCAGGCCCCCATCGAGCAGATCAAGGCCGCCGCAGAAGGCTAGAGCCTCCCCCGGCGGCAGAGCGTTACTTCGGTATCTGCCAGGTAATCACGCCGCTATAGTTGCCCGCAACAGGCTTGCCGGAACCGTCGCGCGCGGCGTCGAAGCGAGCGCGTTTGGTGACAAGATCGCAGGTCGCCGCGTCGAGCGGAGCGTGACCGGTCGAGCGGGTGATGGTGCAGTCCGTCACCTTGCCGCGTGCATCGATGGCGAGCTTGAAGCGCGCGGTGCCCGCCATCTCCTCAAGGATCCAGCGCGTCCGGTAATCGTCATTGGTCACCCACCGCGAAGGATTGCCCTTCGCGCGCGCGCCAACGGGGTCGAAGGGCGAAGCGCTGGCTGTTGGCCCCGGAATGCCGAGATCGACCGTGCCGGTGCCGGTGCCGGTGCCGTCCGTCATGAAGGGGCCAGGTAGAGGGATCGGGTCACCGATGGGGAGTTCGACCAACGGGCGATCCGCGGGTCGCGGCGCCGGGATGGGCGCGGTCGTGGTGGTTGTGGCGGTCTTGGTCTGCGGCTCGTCCGGTGTGGGCGGGGGAGGGGGCAGCGGGATCCGGGGGATTTCCCGGGCCTCGGGGTTGGGCTTGCTGGGCACGGTTGTCACCGTCACCGCAAGGCCAACCACCAGCAACGCGCCGATGGCACCGGGAATGCCGAGCGCAGCAGTGAGCGCGGCGGGGTTGGGACGTCTGTTGGCAGAAGCATAGGTCATTGCAGGGGCTCCTCTCTCCATCATCGTGGGAGCGGTGGCCGGAGCACCTTATCGCAAGCACGGCACTCCGGCCCCGCTCGCCTGCAAAGGTACTATGCTTTTTGTTAGGCGCGAAGAACTTTCGCGTTGCAAATCAATACCGTATTTTTTGCAACCAAATCAGTAGAGAAAGTGCAGGGGATGGCGCGGACCGGCGTCCGGGGCTGCATCATAAGCAATAGACTTCCCCCGCCCCGGACGTGATCCGGGGCCCAGCTTTTTTCGCGATTAGGGGAAAAGGCAGCGAGGCCCCGGGTCAAGCCCGGGGCGGGGTGACGTTACTTGATCACTTGATCGGGCAATCGGGCGAGAGCCGGAAATCCAGATAGTTGTCCATCGCTCGCATCAATTCGTCGAGTTCGTTCTCGAAGAAGTGGTTCGCGCGGGGGATTTCCTCGTGGTGGATGGTGATGTGCTTCTGGGTGCGCAGCTTGTCGACCAGCTTCTGCACCGCGTTGGGCTGCACCACGGTATCCGCCGCGCCCTGCAGGAATATGCCGCTGGCGGGGCAGGGGGCGAGGAAGCTGAAATCATACATGTTCGCCGGCGGCGCGACCGAGATGAAGCCGCGCACTTCGGGGCGGCGCATCAGCAATTGCATGCCGATCAGCGCGCCGAAGCTGTAGCCCGCGATCCACGTGCTCTGTGCTTCGGGGTGAATCGACTGCACCCAGTCGAGCGCGCTCGCCGCGTCGGAAAGCTCGCCGATGCCGCTGTCAAAGCTGCCTTGGCTGCGGCCCACGCCGCGGAAGTTGAAGCGCAACGTGGCAAAGCCGCGATCCGCAAACGTCTTGTACATCCGCTGCACGATCCGGTCGTTCATCGTGCCCCCGCCTTCGGGGTGCGGATGGAGGATCATCGCCACCGGCGCGCGCGGGCGGGGGGGCGGGGAGAAACGGCCTTCGAGACGGCCTTCGGGGCCGGGAAAGATGACGGACGGCATCGGAGAACCCTGACAAGATGTGGTGGCCGCACCGGGTGGCGCTCGGCTATGCGGGGCCTATATAGGAACGTGCGCGAAAATCGCAATTTTTATGAGGACATGAGCCATTCCGCCCCGCGTCTATCTCGATCACGCCGCGACCAGCCCGCTGCGCCCCGAGGCGAAGGCGGCAATGGAGGAGGGCTTCCGCCTATGGGCCAACCCGTCCAGTCCCCATGCGGAAGGCCGCAAGGCGAAGGCCGCGCTGGAGGATGCGCGCGAGCGGATCAAGGCAGCGTTGGGGTGGGACGGGGAGCTGATTTTTACGAGCGGCGCGAGCGAGGCTTTGTGGATTGCGCTCAACCGCGCGAAGGTGACGCGCCGGATTGTCAGCGCAGTCGAGCATGATGCGGTTTTTCGGGCGGCGCCGGATGCGATTGTCGCACCTGTCTATAAGGTTCCTTTCGCTCATTCCGTCGACGCCGAGTGGCTCGAAAGTGAGATTGGCAAGGGCGGCAAGACTTTGTGCGCGGTGCAGTCGGTAAACTCCGAGACTGGTGCTTACATGTGGCCGCCTAACGAGCCGATCGAGTGGATAATCAATGACGCGGGCGCTGTCGTGCTTAACGATTGTTCGCAGTCGGCGGGAAAGTGGCCGATCGATGCGAAGTCGGACATGGTTGTCGTTTCAGCGCACAAGTTTGGCGGGCCGATTGGAATTGGTGCGCTGCTGGTCAGGGACTTCAACCTTCTCGAACCCGTCGGCGGGCACGAGCGCGGTTACCGTGCCGGGACGGAAAACCTGCCTGCTGCGCTAGGGATGGCAGCAGCGCTCGAATGTGGCGGCCTTGAAAGCTGGCAGACGTCACTTGATCAGCAGGTTCAATTCTCCCAAGCGCTCTTCACAGCGGTCGCAAATGGCGATCATTCGACCGCTTTTGTGGATGCGATGACATTTACTGCCTGTCCCTACATCATCTCGATTGCCCACCCCACCATGAGCGCACAAGCCCTCCTCATCCGCCTCGACGCGATGGGCTTTGCCGTCTCGGCAGGGAGCGCGTGTTCTTCCGGCACGCTCAAGAAAAGCCGGGTGCTCGACGCCTTCGGCGTGCCCGACGATGTCGCGGCGCGCACGATCCGGGTGAGCCTCGGGTGGAACACCACGCCCGAGGAGTTGGAGCGGTTTGCGGAAGTTTGGGCTTCGTTATGCTGAACAAACCCGTTCGTGCTGAGCTTGTCGAAGCACCGTTCTTTCCTTCGAAAGGCAGTGCGGCCCTTCGACAGGCTCAGGGCGAACGGGTATTGGGTCCCGAATGATCTACCTCGACTACCAGGCCACAACCCCGCTCGCGCCCGAAGCGCGCGACGCCATGTTGCGCTGGCTGGGCGGGCCGGAGAGCGACACTTTCGGCAACCCCCATTCCCCGCACCGCATGGGCCGCATGGCCGCCGCTGCGGTCGAGGCCGCGCGCGACAAGGTCGCAGCGCTTCTGCCCGAAGGCGGGCGGGTGGTGTTCACCTCCGGCGCGACGGAAGCGCTCAACATGGTGCTGCTCGGCACCCCCGGCGATGTCATCACTTTTGCCACCGAGCACGCCGCGGTGCTCGATTGCGCCCGCGCGGTCGAGGCGCAGGGGCGGCGCTTTACCGTGCTGCCGGTGCTACCCGATGGCCGCGCCGATCTCGACGCGCTGCGGGCCGCGATCACGCCGCAGACCGGGCTTGTCGCGATCATGGCGGTCAATAACGAGATCGGGGTGGTCCATCCGCTCGCCGAGGCGATTCCCATCGCGCGTTCAGCGGGCGCCAGGGTGCTCGTAGATGCGGTTCAGGCCCTCGGTAGACTGGTTTTGACCCCCTCTAGACCCCCTTTAGACCCCGACTACATCGCCGTTTCAGCGCACAAGATCCACGGTCCCAAGGGAATCGGGGCCTTGTGGATCGGGCCGGATGCCAGTCTGCCGCAGCTGCTGATGCATGGCGGCGGACAGGAGGCTAGCCTGCGGTCAGGCACCCTCTCGCCCGCCCTTTGTGCCGGGTTCGGGGCGGCTTGCGAGGCGTCAGGGGACATGGAGGGGCAAATGTTTCACGTGAAACATTTGTGGAACATCGCGCGGGAGGCCTTTGGCGATTGGGAGCTGAACGGCAGCGCGGAGCATCGCTGGCACGGCAACCTCAACATCCGACGAGACGGTCTGGATGTGGGGCGACTGATGAGCGATTGCCGCTCCGTCATGTTCTCCGCCGGGAGCGCTTGCGCCAGCGGATCGGGCCGGCCAAGCCATGTGCTGCGCGCCATCGGGCTTGGAAACGCCGAGGCAAAGTCCTCTATCCGCCTCGGTTTCGGACGCTATACGACGGTGCAGGACATCGAGTCCGCCGCCGCCATAATCAATGCCGCCGCCGGGAGCCAAGGCCTGTGAGCATCACCATCACCTTCGTCGATCCGCGCGGTAAAGCCGTTGAAACTAAGGCGGAACCCGGCGACAGCCTGCTGCGTGTCGGCCAAGCGGCGGGCCTTCCCTTGGAGGGAACCTGCGAGGGGCAGATGGCCTGTTCGACCTGTCACGTGATCGTCGCCGCAGAATGGTTCGAGCGCCTGCCCTCCGCCTCCGAAGAGGAGGAGGACATGCTCGACTTCGCCGCCGGAGCCCGCCGCACCAGCCGCCTCTCGTGCCAGATCGAGCTGACCGCGGACATGGACGGGTTGACCGTCAGCGTGCCCACCGAAAGCAACGACCTGCGCAAGATGTGAGGGAATTTACGCTGGTGTTTCAGCGGGTTCCATATTGAGCGCCGCCATCAGCGCCTCGGTGAAGGCGGGGATATCGTCCGGTTTGCGGCTGGTGATGAGGTTGCCATCGACCACCACTTCCTCGTCCACAACCGCCGCGCCGGCATTGGCAAGGTCGGTGCGGATCGAAGGCCAGGCGGTGACGGTGCGACCTTCAAGCAGCTTCGCCTCGGCCAGCAACCAGGGGGCATGGCAGATCGCGGCGATAGGTTTGCGGGCCGCATCGAATTCGCGGATCACCTCGATAACCTTGTGCTCCATGCGCAGGATATCGGGGTTCATCTGCCCGCCGGGGAGCAGCAGGGCGTCGTAATCCGCTTCGACAATATCGTTGACGACAATGTCGACAGGGACGCTTTTGCCCCAGTCCTTCTGGTCCCAGCCGCGGATTTCGCCGGGCTTGAGACTGGCGATGGTAACCTGCGCGCCAGCTTCCTTCAGAATGCGCAAGGGCTCCATAAGTTCGGACTGCTCGAAACCGTCAGTGGCGATGATGAGGACTCGCTGCATGGTGTGTCTCCTGTGGGGGTTGTCACAGGATTAGCCTCCCGTGCGCCGTCCTGTTCCACCCAGCAGGGCAGAGCGGGAGCAGCGCGCGGCGGGCCGTGCGGTGGCTAGGGCGTTTCGGGGGTAACAGGGGCGATGGCAGCGAGGTGGCGGCGCAGGATGCGGCTTCCCCACAACACACCGCCCAGCGGCAGGATGACAGCGCCTGCGAGGATCAGCAGCGCGACAAGATAGCCGAAGATCGACCCCAGCGATCCAAGCGCGCCGGTAACGGGCGCCAGAAAGTCGCGCGTCACCGGGGTGCCGGTCTCGTAGTCAACGGTCACGCGGCTATATGCAACGCGGCCTTCCATCTCGCGCATCCAGCTGCGCGCCTGATCAATCTCTTCATTGACGGCGGCGACACTGCGTTCGGCCTCGACCAGTTGCTCGACTGTGCCTTTGCGGGTGCGTAGCACCTCCTGCAGCCGGTCACGCAATTGGGCGCGGGATTTGAGCCGCGCCTCGGTATCGACCAGCTGCTTGGACAGTTCCTCGGAAGTGATCTCGGCCGCAATCTGCTTGGCTCCGGCGTCCTCGGCCTCATCCTCGAGCAGCGCGCCGAACGCCCGCGCCTGTCGCGTCGCGACTGCCATTTCGAGCCTGCCCGCAACCTCGTCCTCAGTCTCTCCAGTCTTGGTCATGCCGATGATCTGGCAGATTGCCGGGCCCTGCTGCTCGCAAAGGCTCGCGTGACGTCGCTGGAGCGGGCCGATGTCGGTGGCAGGGAGGCGCCAGCGAAAATCGTAGACATAGGCGAGCTGAGGCACGCTTGCGGGAATTTTGTCGAGCGCGGGGAGGGACTTGCCAGTCTCGGCGGTGCGAGCGGTGGCGGCGGGCTCGGCTGCTTCATTAACGGTGATGTCGGCGGCTTCGCTGGCAGCTCGGTCGCTTCCGGCGTTGCTGCAAGCGGTCAGTGCGAGGGTGGCGGTGGCGGTAAGAATAACGTGTCTACGCATGCTTTCTCTCCTCATGAAGCCGATCGGAAGGCCGCGACTCACGCAGGTATTCGTCAGCTTCGCCGCAATGATGCCTTAGTTTCGCCATATTTAAACCGCAATTTTGCCACATTGTGGCGTAGGGGACTTGCTGCCGCATTTTCGCTGCCCGATTTCAACCCTGTGGAAACCCCTCTCCCTCGCACGGGCGCGGGTTGCTAGACGGGGGAAATGTCCTCGCCTCCCACCACCGAAGCGCCCGATGATGGCTTCGACGCGATCGTCGACGCGCCCTTCGATGCTGCGCTGTCCGAGCGTTATCTGGTCTATGCGCTATCGACGATCACCGCGCGTTCGCTGCCGGACCTGCGCGACGGGTTGAAGCCGGTGCACCGCCGCCTGCTGTGGGCGATGCGGCAGTTGAAGCTCAGCCCCAACGACGCCTTCAAGAAGTCGGCGCGCGTGGTCGGCGACGTGATCGGTAAGTACCACCCGCATGGCGACCAGTCGGTCTATGACGCGATGGTCCGTCTCGCTCAGGATTTCAGCCTGCGCTATCCGCTGGTCGAGGGGCAGGGGAACTTCGGCAATGTCGACGGAGACAACGCCGCCGCCTACCGCTACACCGAAGCCCGCCTGACGCGCACCGCGCTCGAGCTGATGTCCGGCCTCGACGAAGGCACGGTCGAGTTCCTCCCCACCTACAACGGTGAGGAGATCGAGCCCGAGATCTTCCCAGGCCTGTTCCCCAACCTCCTCGCGAACGGGTCGAGCGGCATCGCGGTCGGCATGGCGACCTCGATCCCTAGCCATAACGTCGCCGAGATCATCGACGCGACGCTGGCACTGATCGACATCCCCTCCGTGACCCACGAACAGTTGATGGTACTGTTCCACGGGCCCGATTTCGCGACCGGCGGCCACGTCATCGATAGCCCTGCCGCGATCACCGAGGCCTATCGCACCGGGCGCGGCGCGTTCCGCCTGCGCGGGCGGTTCCATGCACCCGAGGCCAAGGACGAGGCCGACATCGCCGCCGGGATCGAGCGGCTCGGAAGCGGCCAGTGGCAGCTCGTCATCTCGGAGATCCCCTACCAAGTTCCCAAGGGCAAGCTGATCGAGCAGATTGCGCAGGCCATCGCCGATCGCAAGCTGCCGATCCTGGAGGACGTGCGCGACGAGAGCGACACCGCGATCCGCATCGTGCTTGTGCCCAAGAGCCGCAATGTCGATCCCGAGCTTCTGAAGGAGAGCCTGTTCAAGCTCACCGATCTGGAAACGCGCTTCAGCCTCAACCTCAATGTGCTCGACACGCGGCCTGGCTTCGGGCGCACGCCGATGGTTATGGGGCTGAAAGAGCTGCTCGAAAGCTGGACCTTCGCGCAGATCGACATTCTCCAGCGCCGCGCGAAGCACCGGCTCGACCAGATCGCCAACCGGCTGGAGCTGGTGCGCGGCTACATCATCGCCTACCTGAACCTCGACCGGGTGATCGCAATCATCCGCACCGAGGACGAGCCCAAGCCGGTGATGATCGCCGAGTTCGAGCTGACCGACCGGCAGGCCGAAGCGATCCTCAATATGCGCCTGCGTTCCTTGCGCAAGCTCGAGGAAATGCAGCTGAAGAAGGAGCAGGATGCGCTGCTGGCCGAGGAGGCCGATCTCAATGCCCTGCTCGAAAGCCCCGTCAAGCAGCGCAACCGGCTTAAGAAGGATCTGCGCACGCTCCGCAAGAACTACGCTGAGGACACCGCGCTCGGCCGCCGCCGCACGCTGATCGCCGAGGCTGCGCCGACCGTCGCGTTCAGCATGGACGCGATGATCGAGAAGGCGCCGGTGACCGTGATCCTCAGCCAGAAGGGCTGGATCAGGGCTGCGAGCGGTCACGTACCATTGGATCAGGAGTTCAAGTATAAAGAAGGCGACGCGCTCGCTTTTATCCTCCACGCCCAGACCACCGACAAGCTGCTGCTTGCCGCATCCGACGGGCGGTTTTTCACGCTGGGCTGCGACAAGCTGCCAGGCGCGCGCGGCTTCGGCGAACCGGTGCGCAACATGATCGAGCTGGAGAGCGAGGCCAATGTCTGCACGATGATGGTCCACAAACCCGGTGGCCGCCTGCTGCTCGCATCGAGCCACGGCAAGGGTTTCGTTGCCGAGCTCGACGAACTGCTCGCCGAGACCCGCAAGGGGCGCCAGGTTGTTAACCTCAAGGACGGCGCACGGCTCGTGGTGATCCGCCCGATCGCGGAAGGCCACGATCACGTCGCGGTGGTCGGCGACAACCGCAAGCTCGTCGTCTTCAACCTCGAGGAACTGCCCGTCATGTCACGAGGGCAGGGCGTGCAGCTCCAGCGTTACCGTGACGGCGGAATGTCGGATGCGACGACCTTCGTGCTCGCCGATGGGCTGAGCTGGCAGATGGGCGGTTCGGGCGAACGCACCCGCACCGAGACCGAGATCCGCATGTGGAAGGTCGCGCGCGGCGCGGCTGGACGGATGCCGCCGCAGGGCTTCCCCAAGTCGGGCCGCTTCGGCTGACGGCGCTTCAGCCGAAGTCGAAGGCGCTGGTCCCCAGCTCCTCGGCCAGCATCTGATTGACCCGGTCGACGCTTGGGAAGCCCTCGGCTACCCAGCGCCCCTCAATCACCCGCAGAAGCCGCGCGACGTCCGGCCCCGCGGTCACTCCGCGGGCAACCACCGCGCCGCCTTTGAGCGGGAAGAGCGGTACGCTCCAGCTGTCAAGTGCGCGGGCATCGGCGCCGCCCAGCAGCAGCCGGTCGATCGCCACGAGCGGCGTAAGGCGATAGGCGAGAGCCTTGGGATCGGCGGTGTCTTCGCCCGTGCGCTCAGCAGCGCCCACGAGCCGTCCGCGCTGCACTTTCGAGAGCCGCAGGCGGGCTGCGACCGTCTCGGCAACCTCGGGTGAGGGCGGCAGCAGCGCCGCAAGCCGCCGCACCGGATCAGGTGCGAAGCCCTGCGCGGCTTCCGCCGCAACCACCCGGCCGAGCGCGGCCACCTGCGGCGGGCAGGCTTCGGGCAGGATCACGCCGAGTACCCCGCGCGCGCGCATCCGCTCGATGGTGGGGTGCGGATCGGGAAGGGATAGTAGCGCCAGCAGCTCGGCAGCGATGCGCTCGCGGCTCAGGCCTTTGAGGGTATGCGCTAGCTCCGAGCAGGCATCCTCGGCTTCAGGGTCGAGGTCCGCGCCGAAGCGGGTCTGGAAGCGGAAGTAGCGCAGAATGCGCAGGTGATCCTCGGCAATGCGATGCCGGGCATCGCCGATGAAACGCACGTGACCTGCGGCGAGGTCTTCGCGCCCGCCGAAGAAGTCCTCGATGGCGAGGGTCTCGGGGTGGGCGTAGAGCGCGTTGATGGTGAAGTCGCGCCGCGCCGCATCCTCGCGCCACTCGGTGGCAAAGGCGATGGTGGCGCGCCGGCCATCGGTGGCAACATCGCGGCGCAGGGTGGTCACTTCGACTGGCCCGTCCTTGAGGATCGCGGTGATCGTGCCGTGTTCGATGCCGGTCGGGACGGTGCGGATGCCGGCGCGCGCGCACCCTGCGATCACATCGGGGGGCAGCAGCAGCGTTGCACAATCGACGTCGCGGGCGGCAACGCCCAGAAGGCCGTCGCGCACCGCACCGCCCACCCAGCGGATGTTCTCCGGGCCGAGCGCAGCTGTCAGGGCAGCAAGCCCGGCGCGCCGCGTCCATTCGGCCTCGGCAAGGTCACGCAGCATCGGTCAGCCCCTCCCATGCGATCCGCCGGGACAGGTTGGCGATGATCGCCGCGGTCACGCCCCAGATGAGGAAGCCCTGCCATTCGAGCTCGAGATAGCGGCGGTTGGCCCCCCGCCAGAAGACCTCGTTGGTGGTCCAGCTTGCGCGGTCGAGCAGCATCGACAGCGGCGCTTCGAACCATGCCTCGACTTCGGAGGGGTTCGGCGTGAGCGTGAGCCCCGAAGGGACGATGCCGACGACGGGAGTGACCAAAAAGCCGGTGCCCGTATGATAAATGTCGCTGGTGCCGATGACCCGAACGGCTTCGCGGGGGAGGGCCAGCTCCTCCTCGGCTTCGCGCAAGGCGGCGGTGACGGCATCCTCCCCCGGATCGATCTTGCCACCAGGAAAGGCGACCTGCCCCGGATGGTCGCGCATTGCACGGGGTCGCTGGGTGAGGATCACTTGCGGATCATGCGGCACATCGGTGATCGCGACCAGCACTGCGGCGGGCGTGGCGCGGCCTTCTGTCGCGAAGTGCGCGTCGCTCATCAGGCCCTCGATCTCGCGCGAGTGCCCCTCCGCAAAAGCGCGGGCGAGGGTGTCGTGGATGCTGGGAAGCGGAGGTGTCATGAGAGAAGACGGAAACTCTCGCCCTGGCTGGTAACCAGCCAGCCATTGCTCTCGGCCCCCTCCGCGAGCGCGATCTCGACGAGCTGTGCCCAAGTCGAGCGATTGAGCCGCGCCTCGCAGCCCTGCCGCACGTCGAGATAAACAGCAGGGTTCTCGGGATCGCCCTCGGTGCGCAAGCGATGCTCCGGCCCCGCGATCACGAGGTCGTCGGTGTTCAGCCGGAAGGCAAGTGCGTCATCCGCCCGCACGCAATCGACCGCGATGAAGGCGGCATCCTCGACTGCGATCCTCAGCTTCTCGAAGGGGGTGACGAGCCAGTACTGGCCGTCTTTGTCTCGCCTCAGGAGACCGGCGAAGGCGCGCACCATCGCCTCGCGCCGGATTGGCCCGCCCTCGTGGAACCATGTCCCGTCGGCGGCGATCCGCATGTGGCTGTCGCCCGACGTCTGCGGCGCCCAGCCTTCCACCGGGGGCAGCTTGCGCTGCGCAACCAGCTCCGCGATTTCCGCAAGGGTCAGGCCGGCAAGGTATGGGGGCGGTTCGTAAGGCATGATCGCAGGGATGGCAGAAGCGCAGGCCGAGGTGAAGGGGTTACGCTTCCAACATACCCCACGGGCCGAGCATCCCGTCGATCGGCATCGCCGCAAGCCCGTGGCCGCGCGCCAGCAGGCGGTGCTGTTCGAAGGGTCCGGGGCAGCGCCACCCACCGGTCATCGCCGCCGAAAAGCCCCAGCGGCCGTAGTATTCCGCATCGCCGATCAGCACCTGCGGGAGCCCTGTCTGTCCTATCGCTGCGAGCCGCGCGTCCTCGGCGATCATTGCGGTCATCAGGCCAATGCCGAAGCCTTCGCCCTGCCGCTCTGGCAAGACCGCGACGGGCCCGACCATGACGAGCGGCACCTGTCCCTGCTTGGTCTGTAGCCCGATCGGCCAGCACTGGATCGTGCCGACCAGCATGTCGTTGGCATCGAGCGCGGCAAGGCTAAGGCCCGGCAGCCAGTCCATGCCGGCGCGGATCCGGTAGGCGGTGCGCGCATGGCGCTCCGGCCCGAAGGCGCGGTCGAGCACTTCCTCGACCATCGCGGGATCGACCGCCTCGAGCGGGATCAGGGTCGCAGTCGCGTCACCCATCAAGGGGAGGTAAGCTTGAAGAGCCGCGCGCCCTTGCCGTCCTCGGCGATCCATACCGACCCGTCGGGACCCTGCGCGACGGCGCGCAGGCGATTGTCGAATTCGTGACGCGCGACCTCGCGGGCGCTCTCGCCCTCGATCGCGACATCGATAACCGCCTGCGTGGCAAGGCCCGTCATCAGTGCATGACCTTTCCAGGCGGGGAACATTGTGCCGGAGTAGATCAGCATGTCGCCCGGCGCGATCACCGGGTTCCAGCTTGCTGCGGGCTGAGCGAAGCCGTCACCCGGGGCGTGGTCGGGGATCGGATCGCCGTTGTAGTGATCACCGTTCGAGCGGAGCGGCCAGCCGTAATTGGCCCCTGCCTTGACGAGGTTCAGCTCGTCGCCGCCCGCCGGGCCGTGCTCGACTTCCCAGAGCCGCCCCTGCGCGTCCCAGTCCAGGCCAAGAATGTTGCGGTGGCCCGTCGACCAGATGTCGGCCGAGACCCCGCCCTTGTCCGCCAAGGGATTGCCCGCAGCAGGCGTGCCGTCGAGATTAAGGCGGACGATCTTGCCGAGCGTCACTGCGGTGTCCTGCGCCGGCTGCATCTTCTGCCGCTCACCGCTGGCGACGAACAGATACTTGCCGTCGGGCGAGATCGCGAGGCGGTGCGAATAATGCCCGCGTCCGGACACCTTGGGCGTCTGGCGCCAAATTACGCTGAGACCTTCGATGGTGCAGGTGGTCGCCTCGGCACAGACCAGCTTGCCGCGACCGACGACCGCGCCGCGCGTGTCGCCTTCGCCCGCTTCGGCCCAGCTCAGATAGATCGTGCGGCTGCCCAGCGTCCCGGACGTTTCGGCGGGAAGGAAGGCAACGTCGCCAAGCCCGCCCTGGCCGCCGTAATCGACCTTGGGCGCGCCGCTGACGGTGCCTTGCGTGCCGGTGGCAGTGTCGATGAACTTCAAGGTGCCCGATTTCTCGGTGACGAACAGCACGCCCGTGCCCGGTGCGAAGGCGATCGCCCAAGGCTCCTGATAGGTGGCGACCTCGCTGACCTTGAACGGCGCACCCGTGGTGGCTTCTGCGGACGCGGCGCTTTCCCCTGTTTCGGCTTTGGCGCAGCTTGCCAGCAGCAGTGCGGGCGTCGAAAGAGCGGCGAGCAATCGGGCAGAACGGAACATGTTAGGGGTCACTCCGGGTTTCACGACGCGAGGCGAACGGATCGTCATCGGAGTTGACGAGGCAGGCCGCGGGCCGTTGGCCGGGCCGGTGGTGGCCGCGGCGGTTGTGCTGTGCCCGGCGATACCTGCAGGGGTGGACGATTCCAAGCGCCTTTCGCCCGCCCGCCGCGCAAAGCTCGACGAAGCGATCCGCGCAAGCTGCAACTGGGCTGTCGCGGTGGTTGATCCGGACGAGATCGACCGGGTCAACATCTTCATGGCGACGATGCTGGCAATGACCCGCGCTGTCGGCCGCCTGACGAGCGCGCTTGGCTGCGAAGCGCACGAGGTGCTGATCGACGGCAATCTCACCCCCCAAGGCCGCTGTGAGGAATGGTGCTGGCCCGCTCGCGCGATTGTCGGCGGCGACGCTCTCGAACCGTGCATCTCCGCCGCCTCGATCATCGCGAAGGAATGGCGCGACCGGATGATGTGCCAGGCCGCCGCCGCGCACCCGCATTACGGCTGGGAGCGCAACAAGGGCTACGGCACCGCCGAACATCTCGAGGCGCTGCGCCGCCACGGCGCGAGCCCGCTCCACCGCCGCAGCTTCGCGCCGGTAGCGCGATTGCAGCTGATCTGAATCAGATCCGACAAAACGCCGCGATCAACCAAAACTTCAGCATTGATCCCTATGCTTACTTGCAAAGGGAACCCTTGACATGACCATCCACCGCCCCGTTTTCGGCCGCAAGCCAAGCAGCGTTGCCCCGCGCGTCGTGCCGCATGCCGTCGCCAATGATGCGCCGGCCAAGCGCATTCTCCCCGAAGAATTGTGGGACGGCCCGGCCGGTGACACGCTGCGCAAGGCCGGGCTGGAGCCGGATTCCCCCGCCAATCACCGCATGACGCAGGCCGATGCCGACGCCCGCCAGCGCGAAGAGATCGAATGGCAGCGCGGCTTTCTCGCCAAGGTTAATTCGCAACTGCCTTCCGGCACATCCGTGGTCGCCTATGCGATGTTGCCTTGGGATCTTTGGAACGGGCCGTTCGGCGAGATGCTTTCGGTCACCTGCGGGCTTTGGCCGACGCAGACATGGAACACGATGCTGCTGGCAGAAGACGAGCGTTCAAGCTTCGTGCTCGATCTGCCCGAGCATCCGGGCGCCTATCCTGCAAACCTGATCCCCGATCTCGAACGGCTGCTGGAGGAATTGCGTGAAGGCATGGATGCCGAGATGGCGCGGGCTGAGGCTTCGCCGACGCTGACTTTCGATGCGGTCGAAGCGTGGGAGGCAAAGCGCCAGGCGATGATCCCGAAGATTATCGCGATGTCGCATTATGTGGGCCAGATGTGTCTCGGCGATGACGCCTTTGCGCGGCACAAGCGCAAGTTTGGTCCGACGCTCGGTTGGCCGGGTACGAACTGAAGCCGCTCAAACTGAAGACGCGAGGCTTGAGTCCTTTGCGCCACACCGCTGCATATCGAGTCCCATCAGACCTGATGGACTCAACATCTTGTGCCGGTCCCGCTTCGTTCCGCTTGCCGGACCGATCACCAGCCAAAGCCTGCGTAAAATTAGGTGCTTGACGCGGACTCCTCAAAAACTCATGCCTGTGGATAAGTTCCATGCATGACAGACGAGGGCAGCGCGTTGAGTGTGATAGAAAAGGTGAAGTCACGCGCGAAAAGCGTTGTGAAGACGCGGGAAATCGCGCACGCCGCCGATTTGCCCTTGGGCCGTATCCTGCCGGGCGACTGCATCGAAGCGATGCGCTCGCTCCCGACCGCCAGTGTCGATCTCGTCTTCGCCGATCCGCCGTACAACCTCCAGCTTGGCGGCGATCTCAATCGCCCTGATGGCAGCCATGTCGATGCTGTGACCGACCACTGGGACCAGTTCGACAGCATGGCGGTGTATGACAAGTTCACCCGCGAGTGGCTGACCGAGGCGCGTCGCGTGTTGAAGCCCGACGGCGCGCTGTGGGTGATTGGCAGCTACCACAACATCTTCCGCGTCGGCTCGATTTTGCAGGACCTCGGCTTCTGGATCCTCAACGACATCGTCTGGCGCAAGACCAATCCGATGCCCAACTTCAAGGGCACGCGCTTCACCAACGCGCATGAAACGCTGATCTGGGCGAGCATGGGCGAAAAGTCGCGCTACCAGTTCAACTACCGCGCGATGAAGACACTCAACGACGAGCTGCAGATGCGTTCGGACTGGGTGCTGCCGATCTGTTCGGGCGGTGAGCGGCTCAAGGAAGATGGCAAGAAGGCGCACCCGACGCAGAAACCCGAAGCGCTGCTCTACCGCGTCCTGCTGGCGACGACCGAGAAAGGCGACGTGGTTCTCGATCCGTTCTTCGGCACCGGCACCACAGGTGCGGTCGCCAAGCGCCTGGGCCGCGAATGGATCGGTTGCGAGCGCGAGGATTTCTACCGCGGTGTCGCCGAAAAGCGCATCGCCAAGGAACTACCCCTGGACGAGAGCGCGCTTACCTCCATGCAGAGCGCCCGTTCCGCCCCCAAAGTGGCATTCGGCGCGGTGGTCGAGGGCGGCTTGATCCCGCCGGGCAGCAAAATCTTCGATCGCAAGCGCCGCTGGATCGCCACGGTGCGCACCGACGGGTCGCTGGAGTGCGACGGCAAGACGGGTTCGATCCACGGGCTCGGCAAGGACCTTCAGGGCGCTCCGAGCTGCAATGGCTGGACCTTCTGGCACTACGAAAATGCTGGCGACGTCCAGCCGATCGATGCCGCGCGCCAGCTCTACCTGCTGGCCGCCGAGGATTGAAGCTGCCGATGGGCCAACCATGACTGCGCGCGTCTATCTCCACCCGCTCACGCTCGTCCCCGGCCCGCAGGCTGTAGAGGGCGAGGCTGTGCGGCTCGGCGGGTCGATGACCTATGCGCGCGAATTTGCGCTGGTGGTGCGCGAGGACAACGCTGTTTCGGCCCGGACCGTAGGAACGCGCGCGGAAATCGCGGCGGCAATCGCTCGGCTTCCCACCGAACTGGCAGAAAACGCCGCGCGCCAATGGGCTAACCTGGCGAAGGTCCACGCCCCGTTACAGCTGGGCAGCCGCACCGTCCGGCTCGACCAGCCGCAGGTGATGGGCATCCTTAACGTGACCCCCGACAGCTTCTCCGACGGGGGTCAGCACGATGCCATCGAGGCAGGCCGCGTCCATGCCGCCGCGATGCTCGAGGCCGGTGCGGCGATCATCGATATCGGGGGGGAAAGCACACGCCCCGGCGCTTCGGCGACCTTCGAGGACGAGGAAATCCGCCGCGTCGTCCCGGCGGTCGAGTATTGCGCCAGCATGGGCGCCGCGATCAGTGTCGATACGCGGCGGGCAGGCGTGCTCGACGCAGGCCTTGCCGCAGGCGCGCACATGGCGAACGACGTCTCGGCGCTGCGCTACGACCCGCGCACGGTCGAGGTGGTGGCAGCGCGCGGCAGTCCGGTCGTGCTGATGCACGCCCCCGGAAGCGGCGAAGACTTGCACAAAGGCAGCGACTACGGCGACGTGGTGAGCGAAGTCTTCGACTTCCTCAAATCCGCCCGCGAACGCGCCATTGCGGCCGGTGTGCCTGAGGACCGCATCATCCTCGATCCCGGCATCGGCTTCGGCAAGTCGCTGGCCGACAATCTCGCGCTCATCAACGGCCTGCCGCTGTTCCACGCGCTCGGCAGCCCGCTTATGCTCGGGGCGAGCCGGAAGCGGATGATCGGGGCGCTGTCGAACGAGGAGGAGGCTGACCAGCGCCTTGCGGGCTCGGTCACGCTCGCTCTCAAGGGGATGGAGGCGGGCGTCCACCTGCTACGCGTCCATGATGTCGCCGAGACGGTGCAGGCGCGCAATGTGTGGCGGGGCCTGAGGGATGCCGCGCTGACCGATTTCAGCCAGCTTCCACCGCTCTGACGCGGTCTATGCCGCGCGACATTGTTCTGTCATGGAGTGGCGCCAGAACGCTGCCAATGCCGATTGTTTGAAGGAATACTTCCATGCGCCTGTCGCTGCTTGCCGCCACCACTCTTGCCGCTGTCGGTCTTGCGGCCGCTCCGCTGCTTGCGCATGACGATGCCCCGAAGCGCGCCGCACCGGTCGCGGTCGGCATCACGCCCGATCAGCTGCTCGCCCCCTATTACGAACAGCTGCGCATGAGCGTCGCCATGCCTCAGGCCGGGCCGAACCCCGCGCTTGCGCCTGCGACCACGCTGACCAGAATCGCGTTCGGCAGCTGCAACCACCAGTCCGCGCCGCAGCACATGTGGGCGCAGATTGCCGCGCAGAACCCGCAGCTGTTCCTGATGATCGGCGACAATGTTTACGGCGACAATGGCTGGGATGGTGACGCAGGGCTCGAGAGCTTGCGCGCATCCTATGCGCTCCAGGCCTCGCACCCTGAATTCACCGGCTTCCGGGCGAAATACCCGATGATGGCGACCTGGGACGACCATGATTACGGCCTCAACGATGCGGGCGCGAACTTCCCGATGCGACGCTGGTCCGAGGACCTGTTCGAAACCTTCTGGGGCTCGTCCGATGCCGTCCGTGCGCGTCCCGGCATCTATGAAAGCACCATTACCGGGCCGGAGGGCAAGCGGGTGCAGTTGATCCTGCTCGATACGCGCTATTTCCGTTCGGACCTGAAGCGCGCAGCATGGTCGAAAGACCGCCCGCCGCTCGGCAACTATCCGCCGGACGAAAGCCTCGACAAGACCGTGCTGGGCGAGACGCAATGGGCCTGGCTCGAACAGGAGCTGGCCAAGCCCGCCGATGTGCGGATCGTGGTGTCATCGACCCAGGTGATCACTCAGGCACACCAGTTCGAAGGCTGGACCAACTTCCCGGTCGAGCGCAACCGGCTGCTCGACCTGCTGGTCCGCCGCGAGGCGAGCGGGCTGGCGATCCTTTCGGGCGATCGCCATGCGGGCGCGGTCTACAAGGCGGTGCACAAGGGCGAGACGATGTGGGAGCTGACCAGTTCCTCGCTCAACCTCGCGTTCTCGGACGATGTCGACAAGAGCACCGCACGCGAACCCGATCCGTCGCGGGTCGGCAAGTTCTACGGGATCGAGAATTACGGCCTGATCGATATCGATTGGAAGACCAAGGCGCTGACAATGACGCTCAAGGGCAATGATAGCGGCACGCTGACAGCGCAGACGTTTAGCTGGTGATGCTCTGCAAATGTTTCACGTGAAACATTGCATTGATATCATGTAGGAATGTCTCTCAGGCAGTCCTACAGCGTAAAGCCGCCGTCCGAGACCATAACGTGCCCCGTGATGTTCACCGCGGCGTCGCTCAGCAGGTAGAGGATGCTGCCGGCCATCTCCTCGGAGGTGGCAAAGCGGCCCAGCGGCGTCGTTTTGGCCATCGCCTTCAACGTCGCCTCGCGGCCGATCGCGGCCACCGAGGCGTTGAAATCATCGCCGCCTTCCCAGATCGCCGTATCCACGCCGCCGGGCGCTATGGCATTGACGCGGATGCCGTTTTTGGCGTTTTCAGCAGCCGCGATCCGCGCCATGTGTGCGACCGCGGCCTTGGAGACCCCGTAAGGGCCGATGCCCGGCACCGGCTTCAATCCGGTGACCGATGCGACCACCACCACGCTGCCGCTTTTGCCCTTCATCGCCCGCAGCGACGAGGCCAGGGTCATGAACGCCCCGTCGAGGTTCACGGCCATCACCTTGCGCCATTCAGCGAGCGAAATGGCCGAGATAGGGCCACCCGAACCTATGCCTGCGTTGACCACAGCATGGTCTAAACCGGTCAAGCGAGGCTCTAGAGCCTGCCAAAGCGCCTCGTCAGCGACGCTGCCGGTGATGCGGTGGACCTCGCACGCGGAATCTTTAGGTAAATCGAGCGCGTCCAGCCCCGCCGCGTCGACATCGACCAGAAACAGCTTGGTCGCACCGCGCGCCGCAAACGCCTTGGCGCAAGCCGCGCCGATGCCCGATGCCGCCCCGGTGACGAGCGCGATGCGCCCCGCAAAATCCTGAATGATCGTCATGCCATGGTGGCTAGGACGATCAGGCGGCGTTATCAATCCCGAGATCCGAGAGCTTGCGATACAGCGTCGAACGCCCGATCCCGAGGCGGCGCGCGACTTCCGTCATCCGCCCGCGATAATGGCCGATGGCAAGGCGGATTACGTCGGCCTCGATCTCTTCGAGCGGGCGCAGGTTGCCGTCGGCGGTGTAGAGCATGACCCCCACGCCCTCGTGCGAGCTTCCCGCGCTGGGGTCCTGCACGCCGAGCATTTCGGAAAGCTGCGGGAAGCTGTCGGCGGTCAGCGAATTGCTGTCGCAATAAACCGCCGCGCGGAACAATACCGATTGCAGCTGGCGGACATTGCCCGGCCAGTCATAGGCGGCGAGCAGCGCCAGCGCGCTTTCCGAGATCGAAAGGTGGTTGAGACCCGGCTGATCGCCGATGCGGGCGAGGAACTGGCGGGTCAGCGAAGGGATGTCGCCGGTGCGGTCGCGCAAGGGCGGCAGCACGATGCGGGTCGCGCCGAGTTTTGCGGCAAGGCCTGCGTCGAACTGGCCGGCGGCGACCATCAGGTCGAGCCCGACATTGCTTGTCACCAACAGGCGCACATCGACGCGGAAGCCGTAACTGGCGCCGACGGGGCGGATGATACCGCTGTCGAGCGCTTCGGCGAGGCGTTGTTGCAGCGCCGGGTTAAGCCGGTCGATCTCGTCGAGGATCAGTGTGCCGCCGTCGCAATGCTGGAAGGCACCGATCTGGCGATCAAAGGCGCCGGGGAATGAACCGGGCTCGTGCCCGAACAATACCGAATCGATCGATCCGGGGGGAACGCTCGCAAGATTGACGATCCGCAGCGAGTCCTTGGAACGCGGGGATGCGCCGTGCATCGCGCGCATCAGCATTTCCTTGCCGGTGCCGGTTTCGCCCTCGATCAACACGTGGCCGTGGCCGCGCGCGGCCTTGGCGGCCTGCGCCAGCGCGGCGCGGAACTTGGGGGCGGTGCCGATCATCGCATCGAAATCGAGCGTGGCCGACATCTTTTCGGTCAGCGGGGCAAGCTCGTCGCGCGGGGTTTCGCGGGTGGTGACGGAGCGCAGTGCCTCCATCAGCCGGTCAGGCGAGACGGGCTTCACCAGATAGTCGCTGGCACCTGCGCGCATCGCCTCGACCGCGAGCAGCGGGGAGGCGCTGGTGGTCAGCATCAGGATCGGCAGGGCAGGGCGGCGCGACTTGAGTTCGGCAATGAGCCCGCAGGCATCATCGCCCGGCACCCACTGGTCGAGCAGGATCGCGGAAAGTTGCATTCCCTCGCGCGTGCCGAGCATGGCGATGGCGGTTTCGGCATCGGGGGCGACGATCGTGCGCCAGCCATCGCGCGCGGCAATCGCCGTGATGAGCCGCGACTGTGCGGGCTCGTCATCGATGAGCATCACGATTCGCGCGTCTTCCTGCGCAGTGGGGAGGCAATCCGGCTCGATCATCAGTCCTGCTGCTCGCTTTCCCTCGTCCGGCGGGCCTCGGCCCTCTTTTTTCCGTCGATTACCGGCATGGGGATAGAGCGGGCAGGTAAAGACGTGATTAAGGCTGTGCCGCGGCGGGACAGTTGTGCGGAGCAACGGAGCGCTGTGCATTCGCGCCTTCCTCTCACTAAAGGTGACTTGAGATAGGCGGACGGCTCCGATACGGGAGCGTCAGGGGCCGTGCGGCCTGAACTTTCGACAACCACTCGGCAACCAATCGCACAGCGGTGCGTTCGGGTGCCCAAGGGGAAACTTGCAAGATGACTGTTCACGACATGGAAAAGGCTGAAGCCACCTATGGCGGTTTCATGGCCACGCTCAAATGGGCTGTCCCGGTGATTGCGGTGATCGCGTTCATCGTCGTCGCGTTGATCGCAAACTAAGCCGGCACCCAGTGAAAATCGCCATCCTGAAGGAGCGCGCCTCTGGCGAGACGCGCGTCGCCGCCACGCCGGAAACGGTCAAGAAGTTCGCTGCGCTGGGCCTTGCGGTTTCGGTTGAAGCGGGCGCGGGCGTTATCGCCTCGATCACCGACGCTGCATACGAGGAGGCGGGGGCAACCCTCGGCAATGCGTCTGCGACCGTGAAGGACGCCGACATCGTGCTCGGCATTCAGGCGCCCGATGCGGCGCTCCTGCAGGGTGCCAAGCCCGGTGCATGGGTGGCTGCGCTGTTCGACCCCTTCGCCAATCGCAGTGTGGTCGATGCCTATGCTGCGGGTGGCTTTGAGGCGCTGAGCATGGAATTCATGCCGCGCATCACCCGCGCGCAGTCGATGGACGTGTTGTCCTCGCAGTCGAACCTTGCCGGTTACAAGGCGGTTCTGGCGGCGGCGGATGTCTATGGCCGGGCCTTCCCGATGATGATGACCGCTGCCGGCACCGTGCAGGCCGCGCGCGCCTTCATCATGGGCGTGGGCGTGGCGGGCCTTCAGGCGATCGCCACCGCGCGGCGTCTGGGCGCGCAGGTCTCGGCGACCGACGTGCGTTCGGCCACGAAGGAACAGATCCAGTCGCTGGGCGCCAAGCCGATCTTCGTCGAGAACGTCGCCGGGATCGAAGGCGAAGGCTCGGGCGGCTATGCGACCGAAATGAGCCCGGAATACCAGAAGGCGCAGGCCGAACTGGTCTCCAGCCATATCGCCAAGCAGGATATCGTCATCACGACGGCGCTAATCCCGGGCCGCGCCGCGCCGCGCCTCATCACCGATGCGCAGATCGCGACGATGAAGCCGGGCAGCGTGATCTTCGATCTCGCGGTGGCGCAGGGCGGCAACGTCGAAGGCTCGGTGCCGGACGAGGTTGTGGTCCGCCACGGCGTCAACATCATCGGTTTCTCGAACACGCCCGCGCACCTGCCCGCCGACGCTTCGGCGCTGTTTGCGCGCAACCACTACAATTTCCTCAGCGCCTTCTGGGACAAGGAGGCGGGTAAGCCCGTGCTCGACGAGGAAATCGGCAATGCGATCCGGCTCACGCAGGGCGGCAAGGTCGTCAACGAGCGGTTGCTTGGTTAACCCGATGGGCCTCATCAACGCCACTGTCTGGGACGTCGAAGACGCCGCTGACGACCTCGCCTATGCACTGGCGCATGGTGAGGTTGTGCGGTTCGCGTTCAAGCTGGTGCGGGATTCGATCATTTTTACGGATCGCCGGGTCCTGATGATCGACATTCAGGGGCTGACGGGATCGAAGAAGCGGTTCCTGACGATCCCCTATCGCGCCATCACCACCTTCACGCTGGAAAGCGCGGGCCACTTCGATCTTGATACCGAACTCACGCTGACAGTTTCGGGCAGCGCGCCGATAGCGTTCAATGTTAGCCGCGGCGCGGATGTGCCGGGACTGGTAACGCTGCTCACCGAATATCTTGCGCCGGGGAAATAGGGGCGACTCATGGACTTTATCTCGATTCTTTCGATCTTCGTGCTGGCCTGCTTTGTGGGCTATTACGTCGTCTGGTCGGTCACCCCGGCGCTTCACACCCCGCTAATGGCGGTGACCAACGCGATCTCCTCGGTGATCATCGTCGGCGCACTGATCGCTTCGGCTGAGGCGAACAGCCCGATCGCCAAGTACCTCGGCCTGTTCGGCGTGGTGCTCGCCAGCATCAACATCTTCGGCGGGTTCGCCGTGACGCAGCGCATGCTCGCCATGTACAAGAAGAAGGGCAAGTAAGAGATGAGCTTCTCCATTCTTGCCGCGGGCGCGGCCCACGGGGGCGGAACGCCTGGCTGGGCGATGCTCGCCTATCTCGTTTCAGGCGTGTTCTTCATCCTCGCGCTGCGCGGGCTTTCCAGCCCGGCCACCAGTCAAACGGGCAACCGTAACGGCATGATCGGCATGGCGCTGGCTGTGGGGACGACGCTCGTCACCCATGACATCGCCAACATCGTCGAGATCCTGATCGCGGTCGGAATCGGCGGCGCAATCGGCGTGATCATCGCCCGCCGCATCGCCATGACCGCGATGCCGGAACTGGTCGCCGGCTTCCACAGCCTTGTCGGCCTCGCCGCCGTGGTGGTGGGCTTCGGCGCATGGCTCGATCCGCAGTCATTTGGCATTGTCGACGGCGCGGGCCAGATCATGGCGGTCAGCCGGGTGGAACTCGGCCTTGGCATCGCCATCGGTGCGATCACCTTCTCGGGCTCGATCATCGCCTTCCTCAAGCTTTCGGGCCGGATGGGCGGTTCGCCGATCATGCTGCCGGGGCGCCATGTCATCAACCTCGGCACGCTGGTGGCGATCATCGGGTTGATCGGCCTTTACACCGTCTCGCCGCAGGGCGGGGCGGGTGAAGGCTGGATGATCATCGCAGTCGCGGTGCTCGCCTTCATCATTGGCTTCCTGCTGATCATTCCGATCGGCGGCGCGGACATGCCGGTCGTCGTCTCGATGCTGAACAGCTATTCCGGCTGGGCGGCAGCGGCGATGGGCTTCACGCTCGGCAACTCGGCGATGATCATCACCGGCGCACTCGTCGGCTCCTCCGGCGCGATCCTCAGCTACATCATGTGCCGCGCGATGAACCGCAGCTTCATCTCGGTGATCGCGGGCGGGTTCGGCGCAGCGCCCGAAGCGGCTGGCGCCGCCGGAGCGCGCGAACAGCGCCCCTACAAGCAGGGCAGCGCGGAAGACGCTGCCTACATGCTCGAGCAGGCCGAAAAGGTCATCATCATCCCCGGCTACGGGATGGCGGTGGCGCAGGCCCAGCACGCGCTGCGCGAAATGGGCGACAAGCTCCGCGAAAAGGGCGTGGAGGTGAAGTACGCGATCCACCCCGTCGCAGGCCGGATGCCGGGGCACATGAACGTGCTGCTCGCCGAAGCCAGCGTGCCCTACGACGACGTGTTCGAGCTTGAGGACATCAACTCCGAGTTCGCGCAGGCCGATGTCGCCTTCATCATCGGCGCGAACGACGTGGTGAACCCGGCGGCCAAGACCGACAAGTCCTCGCCGATCTATGGCATGCCGGTGTTCGACGTCGACAAGGCCAAGCAGGTGTTCTTCATCAAGCGCTCGATGGGAGGCGTCGGCTATGCCGGGGTCGACAACGATGTGTTCTACATGAACCAGACCGTCATGCTGCTGGCCGACGCCAAGAAGATGGTCGAGGAAATCGTCAAGGCGCTGGACTGAGGCCGAAAAGCCGAGCTCAGTCGCCGAGATCGGCGAGGATCAGCTTCAGCAGGCTGTTCTCGGGCGGGGGCCTGTGTCGATCATGGCCGGCGAGGCGGAGCGTCTCGTTCCACAGATGCACGGCGAGGGTCTGATCGGGCCACGCAATTCGTTCGGCGTGTGGATAGGGCGAAAGCAGGGCTGACGCGGCAACCCGGTAGCTCAAGGGATAGAACGTGTCCTGCGGGAGCACGTCCCGGGTGTATCCCATGTCGTGCACCAGCGCGGTCAGCAGATGCGGGCCGGTATAGGCCCAAGGCCCGATTGTCCCGACATGGGCGGCGATCGCTACCGCCCGCTCGAGCAGGGGCCCGGCGGCGCTGCCGCCCAGCACCGCGTTGTTGACCATCACCTCGTCCTGAAACCCGGCAACGAAGGGCCAATCGGGCCAATCGGGCTTGAGACACACGACATCGGTGTCCGCCCAGATCAGCCCGGTCTCGAGGATCATCGTATAGCGGAACAGGTTGGCGAAGGCTGCGGCCGTTCCCTTGTGCGGGCCGTCACCGGCCTGGAAGAAGCGTTCGCGCGGGACAATCGTTGCGGCATCGCGGACCTCGACCCCGTTCGGAACCGCGCCGACCGGCTCGAAAGCGTAGAGCGTGATGGAATGGCCATGCCGAACGAACGAACGCAGGCAGCAACGTTCGAGCCTGCTGAGCTCACCAGCGAAGAATGTCCCGAATGCCCCCACGGGCTACGAGCGTTAGGTTCACCTATCGGTCAAGTAAAGGACGATAAGGCTGACTGCGGTGCACCGGAAGCTTGCCTCGAGGACGTCTGTGGCTATTGGCGAACTCATAGCAACGCCTGCCGGGGTTGAGCGGGCAGCATCGGGTCAGGTCCGGACAAGGGAAACGGTATACTTATGCGTAAGCTGATTATCGGCGTTCTGTTGATCCTGCTGCTGACGGGCGGAGCAGTCTACACGGGCCTCGCCAATCCGCTGGTCGAAATGCAGGTCAAAGGCACGCTGACCCAATCCGGGATTGGCGAAGAGCGCGCCGGCTGCATGGCGGAGCGCATGGTCGATCGCCTGACGATCGGCCAGTTGTGGTCGCTGCGGCAAGGTATGTCCGCGCAGGCGGGCGAGCCCGAGGAAGGCTACGGCCTCGGAGAGCTCATGAAGCGCCTGCGCCGTGTCGAGGATGGCGAGGCGGTCGCGGTGCTGACCAGCAGCGCCGGACTTTGCGCACTCGGGATCGGCTGACAGGCCGCTTGCAATCCTTCCCCCGCTTGCGCCACAATGCGTGTCGGAGAGGGAGAATTTCATGAACAAGCTGGCTCTTGCTGCCGTGCTGCTCGCATCAGCAGCGCCGCTCGCCGCCGAGACACACCGCGTCGAACCCGGCGAAGGCGGAGCAGAGCGTCTGCAGGAGGCGCTGATCCTTGCCGCTCCCGGCGACGTGATCGAGCTGGGTGCGGGGCGCTTTACGCTTACCGACGGGCTCAGCCTCGACGTCGACGGCGTGACGCTGCGCGGCGCGGGGATGGATGCGACCGTGCTCGACTTCACGGGCCAGCAAGGGGCGGGCGAGGGGCTGCTCGTTACCTCCGACAACGTCACGTTGGAGGGCTTCGGGATCGAAAACCCCAAAGGCGACGGGATCAAGTCCAAGGGCGCGGATAACATCATCTACAATTCGCTGCGGGTCGAATGGACCGGCGGCCCCAAGGCAACCAACGGTGCTTACGGCCTCTATCCGGTGGAAAGCACCGGCGTTTTGGTGGTGCGATCGAAGGTGGTGGGCGCATCGGACGCGGGCATCTATGTCGGCCAGAGCCGCGACATCACGGTGCGCGGCAACCTTGTCGAATTCAATGTGGCGGGGATTGAGATCGAGAACAGCCGCAATGCGCTGGTCGAAAACAATATCGCCACCCGCAACACCGGCGGCCTGCTGGTGTTCGATCTGCCCGGCCTGCCGGTCATGGGCGGCGGCAATGTCATCCTGCGCGACAATGTCATAAAGGACAACGACACGCCCAACTTCGCGCCGCCGGGCAATATTGTTGCCAGCGTGCGGCGCGGCACGGGAGTGCTGGTGATGGCAAATGATGGCGTGCTTATCGAGGGAAACGCCTTCGAGAATAACCCCACCGCCCATGTCATGGTGATCGCCTACACCCAGCCTTTCGAGGACGCGCGCTACAACCCGCATGCCCGCAATGTGATCGTCGGCCGCAATGCCTTCGGGCGCGGCGGAGACGATCCGCAGCTTGACGGCAAGGCAATGCTGCTCGCGGCCTTTGGCGGGGCGTTACCACCGGTGCTGTGGGACGGGATCGCCGAGACCAAAGACAATGGTTTGAAGATCGCCCCGGGCGTGACCGGATGGTCACTCAATCTGACTAAAGTCGGGCAGAGCATCAATGAGGCCAAGCCCGGACCGCTCACCTTGACCCCGACTGACCTCTGGATGTTCCCCGTAGTCGGCGCGCCTGCGGCACTGGAGGCGCGGCTGAAGTGAGGCGGGGGCTGGGCCTGCTTACGCTCGCTTGCGCCACCTTCGGTGCGGCGCTTGGCCATGCGACGGTGATGGACGAACCTGCAGTCAATGATGAGGCGGTAACCGGCGCAGCCTTCCCGCAGAAGCTGAGCGACTTCCGATTCTTCGCCGATGGCGCGCGGCAGTCGCCCAACGCCGACGTGACGCCCTATGCCCTCAACACCCCGCTGTGGTCGGACGGTGCCACAAAGCTCCGCTTCATCTACCTTCCTCAAGGCACGCAGCTTGCCGCCGACGGGGTGGGCCTGCTGAAGTTCCCGGTCGGCGCGGCGATCATCAAGACCTTTGCCTTTGGCGAGGGAGCCGATCGCCGGCTGATCGAGACCCGCGTGCTCCTCCACCGCACCGATGGCTGGGTGGCGCTTCCCTACCGCTGGAATGCCGAGCAGACCGAGGCTAGCCTCGCGCTGACGGGCGGGCGGGTTGATCTCACCACGCCTGCGGGCGAGGCGATCTCCTACGCGATCCCGAACAAGAACCAGTGCAAGTCCTGCCACAGCAAGGACGGGCAAGTGATCCCCATCGGCCCCAAGGCGCGCAACCTTTCGGCTGAATGGCTGGGGGATATGGCCTCCTCCGGCGCGCTCGACCGGGTACCTGATGGCGGGGGCACGCTGCCCCTGTGGACCGCACGCATGGCCTCCGACCCCGCTGCGCCGCTCGCCCGCGCCTATCTCGACGTGAACTGCGCCCACTGCCACCAGCCCGGCGGCGGGGCGTCCAATTCGGGGCTCGACCTACGCTGGGAGCAGGCCGATCCGAACGCCTACGGTATCATGAAGCGACCGGTCGCTGCCGGACGCGGGTCGGGGGGGTATGACTTTGCGATCCTTCCGGGCCACCCCGGCCAGTCGATCCTCCTCTACCGGACGGACAGCGCCGAGCCCGGCATTGCCATGCCCGAACTCGGCAAATCGAGCGTGGACAAGGACGGCGTCGCGGTGGTGCGGCGCTGGATTGCGGAGATGAAAACACAATGAAATGGGTCTGGCGCGGATTGCTTGCGCTTCTGGCGGTGCTGATGATCGCCTTTCTGCTGTTCCGCACCCCCGATACCGACGAGGCCGAAATGCGCGCCAAGTATGGCGGGGCGCCCTCGCAATTCGTCGCAATCGGCAGCGGGGTGACGGTTCACCTTCGCGACGAGGGGCCGAAAGATGCGCCCGCGATCATCCTGCTGCACGGCTCCAACGCCGATCTGCACACCTGGGATCCTTGGGCGGACGCGCTGAAGGCCAAGTATCGGGTGATCCGCTTCGATCAGGTCGGTCACGGCCTAACTGGCCCCGACCCCAAGGACGATTACAGTCGCGACAACTACGCCGCCGACATCCTCGCGGTGGCCGACAAGCTGGCGATCAAGACCTTCGTGCTCGGCGGCAATTCGATGGGCGGTAAGCACGCACTTGCCTTCGCGGTCAAGCACCCCGAGCGGCTCACCGGCCTCGTGCTTGTCGATGCTGCCGGAGGCCCGATGCTCAAGATAGCGCGCACGAATGAGGACGATAGCGACAGCGGCAATATCGGCTTCAAGATCGCACAGATGCCGGGGGTGAACCTTCTGGTCGAGCAGATCACGCCTCGCTCCCTGATTGCGCAGAGCCTCGAGCAGTCGGTCTCGGTCAAATCGATCGTCACCGAGCAGGCCGTCGACCGTTACTGGGAACTGCTGCGCTATCCCGGCAATCGCCGCGCGACCCTCAAGCGGTTTAGCCTGCCCTATGATCCGCTGACCGAAGCCGAGATTGCGGGTGTCACCGCGCCGACGCTGATCCTGTGGGGCGAGGAGGACCGGCTGATCCCGCTCGCGGCGGGGCAGTGGTTGGGCAAGACCATGCCCGATAACACGCTCGTTACCTATCCCAAGGTCGGGCACTTGCCGCACGAAGAAGCGGTGGCAGCGACGCTCGGCGACCTCGAGCCGTGGCTCGCCGAGCACGCATCGTCGCCTAAACCTGAGTAAGTTTTCGCCCGCGCTCAAGCCCTCTGGACGCAGCGGATGCTTGCGCCCTACATCCGTTCGCACCTGCACACGGAATTGAAGGGGCCGGCCTTTGCGGAAACTCGGGATTATCGGCGGCATGAGCTGGGCTTCGACCGCTACCTATTACGACCACATCAACCGCATCGTGCAGCGCCGCGCGGCGCCGATGGCGAGCGCCCCGCTGCTGATCGAGAGCCTCGACTTCTGCCAGCTCTACGCCCTCGTCGAGGAGCGCGACTGGCAGCGGGCAGCGGGCGTGCTGATCGACAGCGCCAAGCGGCTCGAAGGTGCAGGCGCGCAAGGCCTGATCATCGGCGCCAATTCGATGCACCGGCTCTACGACGATGTCGCAGCGGCAGTGGACATCCCGATCCTGCACATCGCTGAATATGTCGGCCTGGCGATGAAGCGCGCCGGCAAGACCAATGCGGCCCTGCTCGGCACCCGCAACGTCATGACCGAGAGCTTCTATCGCAAGCGCCTTGTCGCCCACGGCATCGACCTGCTGCCGCCCAACATGGCCTATGTCGAAATGCTCGACCGGATCATCTATGACGAGCTGATGGTCGGCAAGGTCACCCGCGAGGCTGAGCGGCGGATGAAAACGATCATCACCAACACCGCGCAGGAAGGCGCGCAGGCGGTGGTACTGGCCTGCACTGAGCTTGACCTGGTGGTCGACATCGATGCCAACATCCTGCCGATCTTCGACAGCACCCGCATCCATTGCGAGGCTGCGGCTGACTGGATTCTCGAGCAGGAGCGCGAATCCTAGATCGCCTTTCGTCCGTTATGGCGGGCGTCCTGTCGCTTTGCCCGATTGCATGGGGTGCAACAAATTAACCTGCCGCCTATGTGCGCTGCGGACCTAGTCACAAGACAGGCTCCGGGTCTTCGGGTCGCACCGACAGACCCTTGGGGCCGCTTTCCTTCCCCCCCAACGACCGGAGAGCGGCCCCATAATTTTCTCATGCGCCCGATTTATGCGAGCAACGGCACAAGGTTCCCGACCTGTTCCGGTTGAGCCGCAAGCCGCGCTCCCCTAATCGCTCGAACCGTGATGTCCCGCGCTCCCTTTGCTGCTGATCCCGACGCCCACGGGCCGCGGGAATTCGGTGCCCCTTCCGGCGGCGAGCGGCGGGGCCCGCGCAGCGCCTTCCAGCGCGACCGTGACCGTATCATCCATTCGATGAGCTTCCGGCGGCTGAAGTCCAAAACGCAGGTGTTCATCGCTCCCGATGGTGACCACTACCGCACCCGCCTGACCCACAGCCTTGAAGTCGCCCAGATCGGACGGGTAATCGCCCGTGCGCTAGGGCTCGACGAGGATCTGACCGAGGCACTGTGCCTGGCGCATGATCTGGGCCATCCGCCCTTCGGCCATGCGGGCGAGGCGGCGCTGTCGGATGCGATGGTGCGCCACGGCGGTTTCGATCACAACGCGCAGGCGCTGCGCACGGTGATGCGGATCGAGTGCCCCTATCCCGCGCATGACGGATTGAACCTGACGTGGGATCTGCTCGAGGGCCTAGCGAAGCACAACGGGCCGGTCATCGCGCCGAACTGGGCGCTCGCCGAACTCGACGCGGCCTACCCGCTGAAGCTTGGCACGTGGCCCTCGCTTGAGGCGCAGGTCGCGGCGGTGGCGGATGACATTGCCTACGACAATCACGACATCGACGATGGCCTGCGCGCGGGGTTCCTTGCGCTCGACGACCTGCTGACGCTGGATTTCCTCGCAGACCAGTGGCGGGCGGTCGAAAAACGCTTTCCCCACGCCCCGCGTGAGCGTCTGCTGCGCGAGATGATACGCGACCAGATCGGGATGATGGTGAATGACGTGATCGACCACACTGCGGCGCAGGTGAAAGGCCTGCAGGGGGTGGACGATGTACGCGAGGCCGGGCGGCAGCTCGCCGGGTTCTCGCCCGCTATGGCGATGCGTGAGCGGCGGCTCAAATCCTTCATGTACGAGCGGCTTTATTACCACCCCGAGCAGGTTTCCGCTGCCGAGCGCGCCCGCGATGTCGTCGCGCGGTTGTTCGCCGCTTATGCGCAGGACGCGCGGCTGATGCCCGAAGACTGGCAGGCGCGCTTGCCTGCGCAGGAGCCGCAGCGGTCCCGCGTGATCGCCGACTTCATCGCCGGGATGAGCGATCGCTTCGCCATGCAGGCAGTGAGCGCCATCTATGGCGAGCGGCCGATGGGGCTCATCAATGTATGAGCCGAAATCAAGCGGGCCGTTGCGCGTCGCGCTGGTCGGGGCGACGGGCCTGATCGGGCGCCGCGTGATCGAGATCGCCAGCGCGGGCGACGACGTGCGCATCCTCGGCATCGCTCGGCGCGAGGCCCCGCTGCCGCCCGGTGCGCGGATGGAGATGTTCGTCTCCGAGCCCGAGAAGTGGGGCGAAGTGCTCGACGCGGTGCGCCCGCGTGCGTTGATCTGCGCGCTCGGCACAACGTGGAAGAAAGCGGGCCGTGACGAAGAGGCGTTCCGCGCGGTCGACCAGCGCCTCGTGCTCGCTACAGCAGAGGCGGCCAAGCGCGCGGGCGTGCCGAATATGGTGCTGGTCAGCGCGGCGGGGGCGGACGCCCGTTCGAAGAGCTTCTATATGCGGGTGAAGGGCGAAACTGAGGACGCGCTGTCGCGGATCGGTTTCAAGCGTCTTGATATTCTGCACCCCGGCTTGCTGCGCGGTGAGCGCGTTGGCGATCTGCGCTTTGCCGAACGCGCCGCGCTGGTGGCCGCGCCGTTGATCGACCCGCTGCTGTCCGGCTCGTGGGAACGCTATCGCTCGACCGACGCAGGGTTGGTCGCCGAGGCCGCGCTCGGCCTCGCGCTGCGCCGTGCTGGTGGGCGCTTTACGCACGATAACGAGGCGATGCGCCGCGCCGCCCGCGAATGGCGGCGCGTAGGCGAAACCGGGGAGACCGTGTGATGGGATGGGCCTTCGTCTTCAACGCAGTGAACATGCTGGCGCTTGTGGGATGGGTCGCGCTCATCTCCCTGCCGCGCTGGCCGGCGCTGCTTTCGGCGGTGCTCTACTTGGGCGTGGGGTTGCTTTGCGTTGCCTACGCCACCGGCCTCATCGGCGTGGTGAGCGGCCTGATCCCCAATCCGCAAGGCGGCGGGGCGGACTTCTCGACCATCGCCGGGGTGCGCGCGATCTTCGCCAGCGATGCCGGGGTGACAATCGGCTGGACGCATTACCTCGCCTTCGACCTGTTCGTTGGCCTGTGGATCGCGCGGGATGGCGATGCCAAGAACATCTCGCGGTTCATTCAGGCCCCGATCCTGTTCGCGACGCTGATGGCGGGGCCGCTGGGCCTCGGCATCTGGCTGCTGCTGCGCGAGCCTGCGGCGCGGCGCGGCGGACGGTTCCGCTAAAACGCCGCTGGACGCTTCGGCGCGTTTCCGCCTAACCTTCTCCCACACGGCTTTTGGGAGAGAGCACGGCTATGGCGCATAACGCCTATCACGATCTGTCGACCTTCGATGACATCCTGAACTTCTGGGCGAAGGAGCGTCCCGGCGGTCCGGCTTTCGATCAGGACGGGCGGGTCACATCCTTTGCCGAGGCCGACGTGCTGACCCGTCAGCTGATCGCGCTGCTGCAAGGGCGGGGGATCGCCAAGGGCGACCGGATCGCGTGGCTCGGCAAGAACCGCGACACCTACTTCCTGATCTACATCGCGGCGGCACGGATGGGGGCGGTGACGGTGCCGATCGGCTGGCGCCTCGCCCCGCGCGAGATCGCTTACATCCTCATCGACACCGAGGCGAAGCTGCTGTTCGCCGACGCTGACTTCATCGAGGTGGCGCACAAGGTCGCGGACGAAGTTCCGGCGCACCCCGAGGTTATCGAGGCCGAGGCGGCGCGCACCGCTGCGGCGGGCTTTGAGCCTGCGGATTACACACCGCCGGGGCCGCATGATCCGGTGCTCCAGCTCTATACCTCGGGGACGACCGGCAATCCCAAGGGGGCGATGCTGTCGAACAACAACCTCCTCGGCCTGCGCAATCCGGGCGTCGCGGCGGGCGCAGATTGGCATTTCTATGAGCCGGGCGACTGCATGCTCGTCGCTATGCCCTGCGCGCATATCGGCGGCACGGGCCTCGTCAACATTGCGGTGGCGAGCGGGGTGCGCAGCCTCGTGCAGGCCGAATTCTCGCCCGTAGGCGTGCTTGAGGCAATCGAGGCAGGCGCGACGCACATGTTCATTGTGCCGGCCGCCTTGCAGATGGTGGTGCAGCACCCGCGCGCCGCCAGCACCGATTTCAGCAATCTCAAATACCTGATGTACGGCGCTGCACCCATGCCGCTCGAGCTGCTCAAGGAAGCGGTGCGCACCATGCCCACCACCAAGTTCCTGCAAGCCTACGGCATGACCGAGACGAGCGGCACGATTTCGGTCCTGCCGCCCGAGGACCACAGCCTTGAAGGCAACGAGCGGATGCGCTCGGCGGGGAAGGCCAGCGCCGGGGTGGAGATCGAGGTGCGCGGGCCCGACAATGTCGAAATGCCGCGCGGCGACATCGGCGAGGTGTGCATCCGCTCGCCCTCGAATACGGCAGGTTATTGGCGGCTGCCCGATGCGACCGCGAAGACCATCGACCCCGACGGCTGGCTCCACACCGGTGACGCCGGGATTATGGACGCCGACGGCTACGTCTACATTCAGGACCGCATCAAGGACATGATCATCTCGGGCGGCGAAAACGTCTATCCGGCGGAAGTGGAGAGCGCGATCTACGGTCACCCCGCGATCGCCGAGGTCGCGGTGATCGGCGTGCCGAGCGCCAAGTGGGGCGAGGAGGTCAAGGCCTGCGTCGTCGCCAAGCCGGGCTGCGAGATTGTCGAGGCCGACGTGATCGCCTGGGCGCGCGAGCGGATCGCGGCCTTCAAGGCGCCCAAGAGCGTCGACGTCATCCCGCTGATGCCGCGCAATGCCAGCGGCAAGATCCTGCGCCGCGAGCTGCGCGCGCCCTATTGGGAAGGACAGGAAAGGCAGGTCTCGTAAGGTGAAGCAGCACGCGCCCGCAGCCCTGCGCAACCGCGAGCCGATCGCCCAAGTCCTTGCGCGGGAACTCCCCGCAAGCGGTACTGTGCTGGAAATCGCCAGCGGCACGGGTGAGCACGCGATGTTTTTCGCAGGAGCCTTCTCTGCGCTGAAGTGGCAGCCAACCGATCCGTCAGCCGAAGCGCTCGCATCGATCGCGGCCTATCGCGCGGAATGTCCGAGTGCCAACCTCGCCGCGCCGCTGCTGCTCGATGCGGCTGGCCCCGATAGCTGGGCTGTCACAGAGGCTGCCGCAGTCCTGTGCATCAACATGGTGCACATCAGCCCGTGGGAGGCGACGCTCGGGCTATTCGGTGGCGCGGCCCGGCTGCTCGCAAAGGCTGGCGGCCCGCTGATCCTCTACGGGCCTTATCTTGAGGATGGCGTGGAAACCGCTCCTTCAAACCTCGACTTTGACGCGAGCCTGAAGGCCCGCAATCCGCGCTGGGGCCTGCGCCGGGCTGACGTGCTCGACGAGCTTGCGGCGACACACAGTATGGCCCGTAGCGCGCGTTACGCGTTGCCGGCCAACAACATCATGCTGGTGTTCAGACACGTCTAGTCGATAGCGCGCTTGCCCGCCTGTCCGACCGACTTGATGTCATCACCAAGCCCATCAACCGTATTGCAGGCAGAGGAAGACAGCGCGAGGGCAGCGAGGGCGGCGGCGGTCACGACATTGCGAAGCATCGGGCAGGGTCCTTTAAAGTGCGGTTTGCGTATTCAACGCAGGACCCTGCATAATTATTCCTGACTATTGCGTGAAGCGCCTTCGCCCTCGCCCCGAGAAATCAGATTTCCTTCTTCACTTCGCGCGAAGCCGACTTGAGGTCGTCGCCGGCGCCGTCGATGGTGTTGCACGCACCGGTGGTCAGCGCAGCAGCGGAAAGGGCGATTGCGGCAAGCAGGTTACGAGTGGTCATGAAAAGGTGCTCCTTCGGGAAAATCCCTGCAGGGCGAACCCGACTTTGGCCCAATAAGGTCCATGCTATTCGCTGGAATGCACCCGGGACAGGGCGAGTTGCCGTTCGCGCCACACGATCAGAAGGCCCGCGCCGATGATAAGCGGCGCGCCAACCCACAGGCTGGCGGGCGCCATCCGGTCGAAAATGGCGTAGCCATAGTAGCTCGCCCACAGCAGAGCGGTGTAATCCATTAGCAGGATCACCGCGGCCGATCCGAACCGCAGCGACGTTGTCAGCAACATCTGCGCTGCCGCGCCGACGAGGCCCATCGCGAGGATCAGCCCCCAGGTCAGCGGATCATGCGCGGCGATGACGAAGGGCAGGGCGATGGCGGCCACGGGGAGGCTCAGCGTGGCAAACCAGAACACGATGCTCCACGGGTTTTCGGTGGTGTTGAGATCCTGAAGCTGGAAACTGATGACCGCCACCATCAAAGGCGCGACGAGGCCGACGGCGACGCCGAGCAGCGTCACGCCTTCGTGCAGCCCGGAAAAGGGCTGCATCACCACGATCACGCCGGCAAACCCCATCGCGACCGCGCCCCCACGGTAAGGGCCGATCCGCTCGCGGAATAAGGCGATCGCGATCAGCACCGCAAACACCGGCGCCATAAATCCCAGCGTGGTCGCCTCGGCGAGCGGCAGCAGCAGCACTGCGCCGTAGGTGAAAACCATACCGAACAATCCGCTGGCCGCGCGGCGGGCATGGGCGGGAAGGCGCTGCGTCTTGAGCAGCGCGAGCTTGCCAGTCAGCGCGAGCCCTGCACCGAGCAGGATCATGGTGAGCAGCTGACGCCAGAAGATCAGCTCGATCAGGTGCGCGCCCCGCTCTCCGACGAGCTTCACCAGCATGCCCATCGTCGCCAGAGCGAAGGCTGCGACCAGCCGCACGAACAGCGCGAGCAGGGGCCGGGGTCGGGCGATCGAGCCATCCATCGCTGTCCCGATTGGCTGAGCGGCAGGGATTGCGCAAGCCGCCTGCGCGCCTACATGGCGCCGCATGGACCCCATCGCCCAATTCGCCTTGCTCAGCGACGCTGCCCAGCTTGCGGTGGTCGGCGGGCTGTTCTGGCTGCTGGCGGGGCTCTGCGCACTCATGGAACGCCGCCGCAACAAGGCGCGTGATCTGGCGCGGCTGGAGCAGGTCGGCTGGGTGCCGTGGACGGGTCTGTTCATGCTCGCCGCGATGGCGGGCGGCGGGTGCCTTGCGATGAGCCTACCTGTGGTGCTGGGGAGTCTTTGATTTCGCACGCCCTCCGGCGTGCGGCATCCTCGCTCACGCGACCTGACGGTCGCATCGCTGCGGGCGGCCCGTCGGCCTTGCGGCCAGCGGTGCTGGCCGAATTGTATGCGAGTAGCGAGATTGCGCCAAGCACCACGAACCCGCAGGGTTCGCAAGCGCGACCGCGCGCCGGCCGGTCAGGCCGAGCGATGCGGGCCGGAGGGCCCGGATCGCTTGCGTAGTTAGAGGCAGGCCTCCAGATAAGCCTGATCGAAACCGAACTGGCGCGCCTTTTCCAGCGTGTAGGGCCGCAGGCCTGAGGCACGGAATTCGCCGAGGATCTTCCCGTCTTCGCTCTCGTCGAGATACTCGAACTTGAACAGCTCCTGCGTCACGATCACGTCGCCTTCCATCCCGATCACCTCGGTGATGTTGGTGGTGCGGCGCGAACCGTCGCGCAGACGCTTGACCTGCACGACCAGATCGACGGATTCGGCGATCTGACGGCTGATGGCTTCCTTGGGGATCTTGATGTCGCCCATCAGGATCATGTTTTCCATACGGCCAAGGCATTCGCGCGGGCTGTTGGCGTGGAGCGTACACATCGAGCCATCGTGGCCGGTGTTCATCGCGGCGAGCAGATCGAAACATTCCGCACCGCGAATTTCGCCCAGGATGATGCGGTCAGGACGCATACGCAGGGCGTTCTTCACAAGATCGCCGATGGTGATCGCGCCCTGGCCTTCAAGGTTTGGCGGACGGGTTTCGAGCGGCAGCCAGTGCGGCTGTTGCAGGCGAAGTTCGGCCGCGTCTTCGATGGTCAGCACGCGCTCACCCGGGTCGATCATCTTCGACAGAGCGTTGAGCATGGTGGTTTTACCCGAACCCGTACCGCCCGAGATAACGATGTTCATCCGGCACGCGCCCGCGATTTTCAGCGCGGTGCACATCTTGTCCGACATCGAACCGAAATCGCGCAGCATGTCGAGCGTGATCGGCTTTTCGGAAAACTTACGAATCGAGATCGCGGTGCCGCGCAAGGACAGCGGCGGCACGATAACGTTGACGCGGCTGCCGTCCTTGAGACGGGCGTCAGCCAGCGGTGTGGTCTGGTCGACGCGGCGGCCGACCTGGTTCACGATCCGCTGCGCGATCTGGAACAGATGCTGTTCATCGCGGAACCGGATCGGGGCTAGGATAAGCTTGCCCTTCTTTTCGATGTAGGTCTGATCCGGGCCGTTGACCATGATGTCGGTAATGTCAGGATCGTTGAGCAATTCTTCGAGAGGGCCGAAGCCAAGCAGCTCGTCGATCAGCACCTTTTCCAGTGCGAATTGCTCGCGGCGGTTCAGCGTGACCTTGAGTTCGGCCAGCACTTCTAGAATGATTGGCCGGAATTCCTCGGACAGCTCCTCCTTGGAAAGGGTGGCTGCCGCTTCGGGATCGACACGTTCGAGCAGGCGCGGGAGCACCTGTTCCTTGATCTTGTGGACGCTGGCTTCAAACCCGCCGACTTCGGAATCGCCCGTGTTGACCGCGGTCATGCGCTCGTTGAGGCGGTCGATCGCCTCGGATGTTGTGGCAGGGCGGTGCGAAGCAGCGGGCGTCGGCGCAGGGGAGGGCCGCTGTGCGGAGCCCTCGCCCGGGATTGGCGGGAACTGGTCGCCGCCGCGCGGGGGTCCGCCGGAACCCTTCATGGGACGCGCAACACCAAAGGCGGGCCGCGAACCCGGCTTCATGTCGCCTGCATTGCCCTTCTTGCCGAATGCGCTCATTCCAAGCCCCCGAGGCTTTGATAATCATCAATAAACCAGCGCACTTCGCCTGATGGAAGCAAAGGGTGCGTCTCGAAGAATGGTGAATAAACGGGAAAGGTTGTTTTTTTCCTAAGCCCCTCAGGGTCGGGGTTGTGACGGCGGATAATTGCTCGCTTCGCCGCCGGCTGACACAGGGGCTTGCCGTCCGGCCCGGTGCGGCTAGAGGGAAGGCGAAAGAACAAGGGAACCAACGCCTATGTGCGGCATCATCGGGATCGTGGGTCATTCCAGTGTGGCCGACCGGCTGGTCGACGGCCTCAAGCGGATGGAATATCGCGGCTATGACAGCGCCGGGATCTGCACACTCCACGATGGCGCGCTGGTGCGCCGCCGTGCGGAAGGGCGGCTCGCCAATCTCGTGACTGTGCTCGCTGGCAATCCGGCCCAAGGGAATGTGGGCATCGCGCACACCCGCTGGGCGACGCATGGCGCGCCGACCTCCAGCAATGCCCACCCTCATGCGACCGGCGAAGTGGCGATCGTCCACAACGGCATCATCGAAAACTTCAAGGAACTGCGCGCCGAACTTGCCGCCAAGGGCCGGGTTTTCGAGAGCGAAACCGACAGCGAGGTCGTCGCACATCTCATCTCGGAGCAGGTCGAGAACGGGGCCGATCCCGTTGCCGCCGTCCGCACCGTGCTGCCGCGCCTGCGCGGGGCCTTCGCGCTCGCCATCGCGTTCCGAAAGCATCCCGAACTGCTGATCGGCGCGCGCCTCGGCTCGCCGCTGGTGCTGGGTTACGGGCCTGAAGGTGAGGACGCCGAGATGTATCTTGGTTCGGACGCACTGGCGCTTGCCCCGCTCACCCAGCGCATCGCATATCTTGAAGAAGGCGACTGGGTGGTGGTGCGCCGGGACAGCGCGCAGGTCTACGACGCTCAGAACAACGCCGTTACCCGCGAGATCCGCGCCTCGGGCGCTTCGGCGGCGGCGGTCGAGAAGGGCAATTACCGCCACTTCATGCAGAAGGAGATCTACGAGCAGCCCACTGTCGTGGCGCAGACGCTCGCCTCCTATCTTCGCCGCTCGGACAATTCGGTGGCCCTGCCGCAGATCGACTTCGATCTTTCGGCGGTGCGCCGCCTGACGATCGTTGCCTGCGGTACCTCGTTCTACGCAGGGATGGTGGCCAAGTACTGGTTCGAACAGTTCGCGCGCGTGCCGGTCGACATAGATGTCGCCTCGGAATTTCGCTACCGCCAACCGGTACTGGAGGATGGTGGCCTCGCGCTGTTCATCTCGCAGAGCGGCGAGACTGCCGACACGCTCGCCGCGCTGCGCCACTGCAAGGCCAACGGGCAGACCATCGGCGTGGTCGTCAACGTGCCGACCAGCACGATGGCGCGCGAGGCCGATCTGCTGCTGCCGACCCATGCAGGCCCCGAAATCGGCGTCGCATCGACCAAGGCGTTCACCTGCCAGCTCGCCGTGCTCGCTGCACTGGCGGCGCACATGGCAGTCGCGAAGGGCCGTCTGAGCCGCGAGGAAGAGGCCGAGATCGTGCGCCATCTGCTCGAGGCCCCTGCCGCGCTCAACGCCGCGCTTGCGCATGATGATGATATCGCAGCGATGGCGCACCTCGTCGCCCCGGCGCGTGACGTGCTGTATCTGGGGCGCGGGCAGGACTATCCGCTGGCGCTCGAAGGGGCGTTAAAGCTTAAGGAAATCAGCTACATTCATGCCGAGGGTTATGCGGCGGGCGAAATGAAGCACGGGCCGATTGCACTGATCGACGATTCCGTGCCGGTGGTGGTGATCGCGCCGTCCGGCCCGCTGTTCGAGAAGACCGTCTCCAACATGGAGGAGGTGCGCGCGCGCGGCGGACAGGTGGTGCTGATCTCGGACGCGGCGGGCATCGCCGCGGCGGGCGAAGGCTGCATCGCCACGATCGAAATGCCGGTCGTCCACCCGCTGATCGCGCCGCTGGTCTATGCCGTGCCGGTGCAGTTGCTCGCCTATCACGTCGCTCTGCTTAAGGGCACCGACGTCGACCAGCCGCGCAATCTCGCCAAGTCGGTGACTGTTGAATAGCGCGGATTCCAACCGCACACTTGGCTGAAATGCCGGGTGAATCGGCGTCAAGCTTTACCGCAGCCTAACCATTCGTTGTTACGAGACAGGCGTGGTCGATAAACCCGCCTCTCAGCCTTCGACGCTTTCTGCTGCCTTGGCGATGTCCGACGTGCTCGGACTGTCGCGCAATCCGGCGTTCGAGCCGACACGACTGAGAGGCGATGAATTCGCCGAGCTCGCCCAGGCAAGCCGCCACCGGATGCTCGCCAACGCGTTGGTGGTCGCTTTTGTCGCCGCGGTCTTCGCGCCGCTGATCGGGCTGGTAGTGGTCGGCCCTTGGGCGGCCCTGCTGTCTTTCGTCCTTTACCGATCGCGCCAGACAGACTTGATGCTGGTCGATGCGACCCTGCGGGCTGGGCCGGCTACGCTCGAGCGATGGCAGAACCTCAATGCCACCGCCGCGGCAGCGTGCTGGGTCGGTGCCCTGCTGTTGTTCCCCTGGCTGTCGGGCGGCGCGCAGCAGATCACCTTGCTGCTCATCGTGCTGGTGATGATGATGTCGTCGACCTTCGTCTTCTCGACATCGCCGCTTAGTGTGCTGATCTACAACACCGTCCTCGGCCTCGGCGCGGCGCTCAGCCTTGGCCTGATGGGCGAGGGGCAGGCAGCGGGCGGGGCGATCCTCTTCACCATCGCCAGCCTTGTCGCGACGGTCGAGGTGCGCACCACTTTCGTCAAGGCCCGGCTCGCCGAGGCGGCGGTGATCGAAAAGGATGCGGTGGTCTCGCTGTTGCTGCGTGAGTTCGAGGAGAACGAGGCCGACTGGCTGTGGGAGGTCGATCCGGCACGGCGCCTGCGCTCGGTATCTCCGCGCTTCGCTTTCGCGCTCGGCCGCTCGCAGCCCGATGTCGAGGGCACGCCGCTGCTTGAGATGATCGCAGGGCGCAATTGGGCGAGCGGGCAGTTCCCCCCGAGCCTCCACGATCTCGCCGAGCGGCTCAAGAACCGCGAGAATTTCTCGAACATGCTGGTGCAGGTCTCGATCCTCGGGGAGGAGCGCTGGTGGGAGCTTTCGGGCACCCCGATGCGCGACGAGCAGGGCCGTTTCACGGGTTTTCGCGGCGTTGGCTCGGACGTGACCGAGCAGCGCAAGTCCTCTGAGAAGATCGCCTACCTCGCGCGCTTCGACACCCTCACCCAGCTACCCAACCGCCTGCATCTGACCGAAGCGCTGGGTGAGGCACTGCGCTACGCCTCGCAGTGGCGCACGCGTTGCGCATTGCTGATGGTGGACCTCGACCGCTTCAAGGCGGTCAACGATTCGCTCGGCCACATGACCGGCGACAAGATGCTCGCGCAGGTATCGGCGCGGCTGCAATCGCTGATGGGCGAGAACCAGCTGTGCGGCCGACTGGGCGGTGATGAATTCGCGATCGTGATCCGTGACGCGAGCACGGCTGGCGTGATCCGCGAACTCGCCGAGCGGGTGATCGAGCGCCTGTCAGAGCCCTATCAGGTCGATTCCCACACGCTTTATGTCGGTGCCAGCGTCGGCTCAGCGGAAGGCCCGCGCGACGGCAGCACCGTCGAGGAGATGATGCGGAACGCCGACCTCGCGCTGTACCGCGCCAAGGACAACGGCGGCGGCGAGCATTGCAGGTTCGAGCCGATCCTTCACGCTTCAGCGGAGGAGCGCAGACAGCTGGAGGTGGCGCTCAGAATGGCGCTGGGCCGCGACGAGATGGAGCTGCACTACCAGCCGGTCGTCGATGCCCGCAGCGAGAAAGTCGTCAGCTTCGAGGCGCTGGCGCGTTGGAACAGTGCAGAGTATGGCTTCGTCAGCCCCGCCAAGTTCATCCCGCTGGCTGAGGACACGCGCCTGAT
This sequence comes from uncultured Alphaproteobacteria bacterium, assembly GCA_963765775.1. GTDB lineage: Bacteria > Pseudomonadota > Alphaproteobacteria > Sphingomonadales > Sphingomonadaceae > Erythrobacter. The sequence continues at coordinate 199,378 of CAVXXQ010000003.1, read as the reverse complement.
AGTGCCGATCGGCCAATGGGTGATGCGCAAGGCCTGCGAAGAGGCGCTGCGCTGGCCCGACGACATCAAGGTCAACGTCAACGTCTCGCCCGAACAGCTGCTCGAACCGGATTTCCATACTGAAGTTGTGCGGGCGCTCACCGTGACCGGGCTCAAACCCGAGCGGCTCGAGATCGAAGTGACGGAGAGTATCTTCCTGCGTGACGCCAGTGTCGCGCGCAGTGCGCTGGAACAGGTCATGGCGCTGGGCTGCTCGGTCGCGCTCGACGATTTCGGGACTGGCTATTCCTCGCTCGGCTATCTGCGCAAGCTCAGGTTCTCGACCATCAAGGTCGATCGCACTTTCGTGCAAGGCGCAGCGCAGGGCAGTGCGGAGAGCCTTGCGATCATCAATGCGGTGGTCGCGATGGCCAAGAGCCTGAAGATGACGACAACCGCAGAAGGGGTCGAGACCAGCGAGGAAGCAGAACTAATCCGCAACCTCGGCTGCGACAAGATCCAGGGCTATTATTTCGGTCGCCCGATGACGGCCACCGATGCGCGTTCGCTGTTTCCCAAGATGCGCGAGCAGCGCGCCTAGGCTGCGCCGCACGCCGCGTCAGGCGGTAGCGAAGCTCGCCACGATGCTCTCGAACAACCGCCGTCCGTCCGATCCGCCGAGAGCGGGCACCGCCGCCGGTTCGATCGCGCGTTCGGGATGCGGCATCATACCGAGCACGCGGCCATTGGCGCTCAATACTCCGGCGATGCTTCGGGCCGAGCCATTCGGGCATTCGGCGTAACGAAACGCCACACGTCCCTCGCCCTCGAGCATGTCGAGCGTCTCGGCATCAGCGTAGTAATTGCCGTCATGGTGCGCGACCGGAATGCGGATCGTCTCGTCCGTAGCAAAGCCATTGGTGAAGGGCGAGGCGGTGTTTGCGACTGTGAGATCGACGGTGCGGCACACGAAGCGCTGGCCGGCATTGCGCAGCAACGCGCCCGGCAGCATTCGTGCCTCGGTCAGAACCTGGAAACCATTGCACACGCCGAGCACCGGCACCCCGCGCTCCGCCGCCGCGACGACCGCGCGCATGACCGGGCTGGTCGCCGCCATCGCGCCTGACCGTAGGTAATCGCCGTAAGAAAAGCCGCCCGGTAGCGCGATCAGGTCCAGCCGATCAGGCAGCTGCGCATCGCCGTGCCAGACCCGCAACGCCGCCGTGCCCGAGACCGCTTCAATCCCGGTTGCCATATCCCGGTCGCAGTTGGAGCCGGGGAAGGTGATGACCGCCGCCCGGAACGCCATTACTGAACGCCTTCGATGGTGAAGCTCTCGATCACGGTGTTGGTGAGGAGCTTTTCGCACATCTGCTGGATTGTCGCTTGATCGGTGCCGTCGGCGACGTCGAGTTCGATCAACCGGCCGACCCGCACATCGGCCACCCCTGCAAAGCCCATGCCTTCAAGCGCGTGGTGCACCGCACGGCCCTGAGGATCGAGCACGCCGGGCTTCAATCGGACAAGGACGCGCACTTGCATGGCTGATGCTCCATTTCTGCAGGGAGGCGCCGCCCGGCGCCGCGCAGCCGCTATAGCGTCCCGCGACGCACACGCAATCGCGGTTGTGGTGCTTCTGCACCGCGGCGATCCGACCCGCGTGATCAGCGGCACCACCCGCGCCCTGATCAATGGCAACCCCTTCCCCAACGCGCCTGAGTGGAGCGGCGACCTCACCGCCCGCTACGGCATCCCGGTGGGCAATTCGGGTGAGTTCTTCATCTTCACCGACTGGGTCTACCTCGGTGATACGAACTTCCTGCTGTACGAAAGCCGCGAGTTCAACGCCAAGAGCCGCTTCGAGGGTGGTCTGAAGATCGGCTACACCGCGAACGAAGGCCAGTGGGAAGTCGCAGCCTTTGCGCGCAATATCACCAACGAGGATAATGTGCTCGGTGTAGTGGATTTCAACAACAATACCGCCTTCGTGAACGAACCGCGCGTGTTCGGCATCTCGTTCGGCGCAAAGTACTAAGACAGCGCAGCGCCCCCTTGGCGGGGTGCTGCCAAAATACGGGGACCGGCAGGGGCGACCTGCCGGTCCCTTTTTTTCATGGGGCTTTCGCAGGAGCCTCGGCGGGCTTTGCGGGCACGACCACGAAAGCGACTGCGCCGCCGGGCACAAGGTAGCGTAGCGCCGTCTGGTGGACGTCCTCGGGCGTGATCGCAGCCATAACGTCGTCGGCGGCGAAGTAGCGATCGAGCCGCTCGGGCTCGCTCTGCGCGCGCGCGGCGAGCGCCAGCCACCCGCCAAGGTCTTTGAGGGTGTTGTTGTATTCCTCGAGATAGGGTTTGCGCGCGCGTTCGATCACGTCAGCGTCGAGCGGGCCTTGCCGCAGATCGGCAACCAGTTCTTCAATCGCGGCGCGCGTGGCATCCACTTTGTCGGCGGCGACCGCGGTGCTGATCGCGAAGGTGCCGTAGCCGGGGTAATAGTGGCTAAGGCTCGATCCGGCGTAGGGCGAATAGGCCTGCCCCAATTTCTCGCGCAGCCGGTCGGTGAGTTCGAGCCGCACGATCCGCCCCAGCAGATCAAGCCGCTGGGCCTCGGCAAGGTCGCGGTCGTCGGTGGTTGGCCAGATCCAGTTGAGCAGCGCCTGATCCGGCTCGCCCTTATGGATGACGACGCGCTCACCGCGCTGCCCAGTAAAGCTGCGGTTGCGGTTCTCGGCGCGCAGGTTGAACACGGCCTCGCGCACCGGCAACGCGCCGAGCGTGGCGGCGACGGCTACGATTGCGGCGTCCTCGTCCAGATCGCCGACCAACGCGACTTCGATGGCGCCCTTCGCAAGGCGGTTGGCAATCGTGGCCCGAAGCCCGGCATAGTCGAGCGCCATGAAGCTCTCCTGCGGCTGGAGACTGAAGCGCGGGTCGCCGTCGGAAAGCACCGCGCCGCTGGTGGCTCCCAGAGCCCGACCAGGGGTGGCGTCGAGGGTGTTGAAGAAGTTCTCGATGCCCTTCTGGAAGCGCTCGACCCCTTCGGGCCTGTACCCCGGGTCGCTCAAGGTCGCGGCGAGCACCTGCATCTGCAACTGCAGATCGCGCGGTGTGGTGACGGCCGAGGCGGTGAAGGCGTCGGTGCTGTTCGACAGCTCGAAGCTGACGCTGCGCCCGGCAAGCACGCTGGCGAGGTCGTCCTGGCTATGCTTGCCGAGGCCGCCTGCCACCAGCGAATCGGCGAGATAGGTGGAAAGCGGCGCCTCGCGCGTGTTCATCAGATTGCCGCCATCGACCGCGAGGGCAAAGGCGACGCGGTCCTTGCGCACATCGGTGCGCCCAAGTGTCAGCCGCACGCCGTTGGAAAAGCGGATGAGCCGCAGGCCGAGGCGCTCTTCGCGCGTGTCGGACACGATGGTGCCCGCCGGGCCGAAGTCGCTGTAGCCGAAGGCGAGCGGGCCGGTGTCGACAGGCGCAGCGATGGGGAGCGCCATGCCTTGCATGACGGCCTCGCGCAGCGCCGCCTCGCCGCCTTCGGGCGCATTGCGGCCTTCAAAGCGGATCAGCGGCTCGGCGAGGGGTGTGGCGTCGGCGCGCATCGCTTGCCAGACCGCATCGGGCGTGAATTCGGGCGCCAACCGCTCGAACTCGGCGAGCTGCCATTCGGGCGTGGTCGGCACCCGATCGTCACTCACCACCGCGAGCGCAGAACCCACGAAGACAGCGTTGCTGCGCGTGTCCGCCGCCTTCACCCCGTTTTCGAGGCCAGTGCGAAGATTAGCGAGCTGTTCGTCAAGCTCGGCTTTGGTGAAGCCATATGTCAGCGCCTGGTTCACTTCGCGCACCGCCGCAAGCACGCCCAGTCGCCATGCACCATCGGTGGTGTCGACGGAGAGGCTGGTGATCCGCGCATCCTCGAAGATGTCGCCCGAACTAAAGCCCGCCGACTTGAACGGCGCATCGGCACCGCGGGCGAGGCGCGCAAGGCGGCGGTTGACGATAGCGTAGCCGATCCCCCGTAGCCTAGCCGCGCGGCGGTTCGCGATGGTGTCAGGCTCGTCGCGCCACGGTGCGAGGCGGCTGATCGTGACGCTTTCGGGCAGGGCGGGGTCTAGGTGGATGTCGGTCAGGCCCGTGCGCTCGACATCGATGGGGCCGGACTGCGGCTCCGTCGGGACGGGGCCTGCGGGCCAATCGGCAAAGCGCGCCCTGATCGCCGCCTCGACAACCTCGACCGGATAATCGCCGACCACCACCAGCACCGTGTTCGCTGGGACGTAGGCGCGGCTGTAGAGCGCGCGGATCTGCTCCGCCTTTGCACCCTCCAGCACTTCGAGCGTGCCGATCGGGATACGACTGCCATAGCGAGCGCCGGGAGCGAGGAAGGCGACGTTGTCCTCGAAATTGCGCTGCTGGTAACCCGCGCGGTCGCGCCGTTCGGCCAGCACCACGCCGCGTTCGCGCGCCACGGCTTCTTCGGAAATGGTAAGTTCGCTCGCGGTCTCGCGCATCAGCTTCAGCGCGGTGCCCAGCAGGGCCTCGTCGTTACGCGGCAGGTTGAGCATGTAGGTGATCGCATCAAAGCCGGTCGAGGCGTTGGTGTCTGCACCAAAGGCCAGCCCCTCGCGCTCGAGCAGCTTGACCATTTCGCCCTCGGGGATGCCCTTCGATCCGTTGAAGGCCATATGTTCAAGATAGTGCGAAAGGCCGCGTTCGTTGTCGTTCTCCTCGAGCGCGCCCGAACCGATCCGCATCCGCACCAGCGCCGTGCCCGCTGGGGTGGCGTTGCGGCGGATGATGTATCGCAGCCCGTTGTCCAGCCGCCCGAAGGTGTAGCCGGTGTCGACCGGCACGTCGCTGGTCTCGAACGGCCAGACCGGCGCCGTGGCTTCGGCCTGTGCCTGCGCAGCAGGGGCCTCCTGCGCGGTGAGGAACGTGGGCAGCGCAAACGGGGCAAGCACCAGCACAATGCTGGCGGCCAGCGGACGAAGTCGGATCACAGACAGGGCATCTTTCAGTCGCATGGGATTACCCCATCGACTCTAGGCCCTGAATTGCGCCTGTCAGCCTACTTCTTGAGCGGCGGCGGCCCGCGTAGGCGCGAGCGTGCGTGCGACAGGTCGAAGACTTCGCCCGGGCTGTTGTCCTCGCCGTTGAGCAGGCCGAGGCGGCGGGCGACTTCGCGGTACGCCTCTTCCTCACCGCCCAGATCGCGGCGGAAGCGGTCCTTATCGAGCTTCTCGCCGGTGTTCATGTCCCACAGACGGCAGCCGTCGGGGCTGATTTCGTCGGCAAGGATCACGCGGCTGTAGTCGCCATCGTAAAGACGCCCGAATTCAAGCTTGAAGTCGACCAGCCGGATGTCGATCGCAGCGAACATCCCGCACAGGAAGTCGTTGATGCGGATCGCCATCGACGAGATGTCGTGCATCTCCTCGTTCGAGGCCCAGTTGAAACAGGCGATGTGCTCTTCGGAAACCAGCGGATCGCCGAGCGCGTCATCCTTGTAGTAATATTCGATCAGCGTGTGCGGCAGGGGTTCGCCTTCCTCGATGCCGAGGCGCTTGCTGATCGATCCGGCTGCGACATTGCGCAGCACCACTTCAAGCGGGATGATCTCGACCTGCCGGATCAGCTGCTCGCGCATGTTGAGGCGGCGAATGAAGTGGGTCGGTATACCGATATGGGCCAGGCGGGTGAAGACGTGTTCGCTGATGCGATTGTTGATCACGCCCTTGCCGTTGATCGTGCCCTTCTTTTCCGCGTTGAAGGCGGTCGCATCATCCTTGAAATACTGGATTAGGGTGCCCGGTTCGGGACCCTCGTAGAGGATCTTGGCCTTGCCTTCGTAAATCTTGGTACGGCGGGACATCAGGACGGCACTCCCAGCGGCCAAAGCGGCCAAGGCGAATGGTGCCCGGGGGCGGATTTGAACCACCGACACGCGGATTTTCAATCCGCTGCTCTACCCCTGAGCTACCCGGGCATTCGCTGCAAGCGACGGGGAAAAGCCATGCGGCGGCCCCGGCGAGCAAATGAGAGCGGCCCTATGGCGAAGGCCGGTAGGGTTGGCAAGAGGGTTTTCTCACCCCTCGCGACGCCCGCGTTCAATCCTGCTCTTGCCAGTCTTCAGGGGCCAGTTGGTCGGGGTCGGCAGGCGGGCCGGGAACGGCGTAGGAATCTGTGAACCAGCGCGCCAGATCGCGGTCCTTGCAGCGCTGCGAGCAGAACGGATGAAAAGGGTTATCTTGTGCGCTACCGCTTCGCTGCGTGAGCGCGTGGTCGCGCGGTTTGCGGCAAATCGGGCAGGGCTTGGATGCGGAGAAGGTCATGCGTCCAGCAACTGGGCATGAGCTGCCTCGATGGCAAGCCCGGGGTCAGCCGCGATCCGCACTTCGCGGCCCGTCCGGCGGGCCAGGTCAGCCAGCCAATCGTCCTTGAGCTTGGCCTTCAGCGCGGGATGCACCGTCAGCAGTACCAGGCGTCCGGTGCCGTCCGCCGCCAGTTCCGCGCGGCGCAGCGCCATGCGCGCCGACATGCCGAGGCGAGCCGTCGCGAATCGGTGCAGCAACGAGGGGACCTCAAGCCGCGCGACAAGCTGGACGAAGCCGAAGCCGTTCATCGCCGTGCGTTCGTGCGGCCAGCTCGCCAGCACCGCGCCGAGCGCTTCGTCGACCGCGCGGCGATCGTCCTTTGCGGCCAAGGTCGGAAAGTCGATGCCGATGTTCCCGCCAAGGTCGAACCACGCGAGCGCCCGGGCGATGGCCGGCACTGCCGCCAGCGCGACCTCGCGCGGCGCGCCGATGCCGTCGACGTCGATCACGGTCATGGCGGGGGTGACGCTCACCAGCACCTCGCCGCCGGAAAAGTCGAGGCTGGCGGACGAGGCAGCGTGCCACACGTCCTCCCACAGCCCGGCGGGAAAACGCCGAACGGTCCGCCCGTCAGGCCATGAGGCGGCGGGGGAGGGCGCATCCGGCCCCGCCACCCGGACCTGCGCGCGCTTGAGCCTTCCACGCTCGGCAAGCGCTGCGCGGGTGACGACGAGGTCGAGCGTCTGGCCCTCGGTCGCAGCCGGGGGCAAGTGATCGACCAGCGCCTCGGTCCCGCCCTCGAGCAGCGCGATCCCGCGCCGCGTGCCCTTGAGCTTGGCGGTGAGCTTGCCGGTCATGCTTGCGCCTGCGGCAAGTTCGCCCGGCCACATCACCTTCGCCGCCAGCACCTGCTCGCCTTCGACCAGCAGGGCGCGCGTTTCGGCGATGCCCTGTTCGATCAGCCACTCAGCCAATTGGGAAGCCTGCCGCCTTGAGCAGCGCGCGGGTGTGGTAGAGCGGCAGGCCCATCACGCCCGAATGGCTGCCCCTGATCCACGCGATGAGGCCCTCGGCCGCGCCCTGAATGGCATAGCCGCCCGCCTTGCCCTGCCATTCGCCGCCAGCAAGATAGGCGGCGATCTCTTCGGCCGAGAGGCGTTTGAAGCACACCACCGTCTCGTCGAGCCGTTCGCGGAAGGATCCATCCGGCGCGCGCAGCACGACGCTGGAGAGCACCTGATGGCGGCGCCCGCTCATTAGTTCGAGACAGGCGCGCGCTTCGGCCTCGGTCTCGGTCTTGGGGAGAATGCGACGTCCGACGGCCACCACTGTGTCGCCCGCCAACACGAAGCCTGGCGCGTCCAAAGCGAGCGCCTTTTCGCGGCCCATGCGCAGCGCATAGTCGCGGGGTAGCTCGCCCTTCAGCGGCGTCTCGTCGATATCGGCAGGCACCACGGCATCGGGCGCAAGGCCGAGCCGCGCCAGAAGCTCGCGCCGCCGCGGTGAGGCCGAAGCCAAGGTGAGGTGGGGGGCGCCCATCAGGGCCGCCGCATATTACTGCGGGCCGGGGCCGCCGCGACCCGGCATGAAACGGTAGGTGATGCGCGCCTTGGTGAGGTCATAGGGCGTCAGCTCGCACAGCACTTCATCGCCGACCAGCACGCGGATGCGGTTCTTGCGCATCTTGCCTGCGGTGTGGCCGAGCACCTCATGGCCGTTTTCAAGCTCCACCCGGAACATCGCATTGGGCAGCAGCTCAACCACGCGCCCGCGCATTTCGAGGAGTTCTTCCTTGGCCATGTAATTCCTTAGTGTCTGGTGCGGCGCACAATACGCCCGTCGATACGGGGCTGCGCTTTAGCGATGCGGGAACCAAAAGGGAAGGCTCGTGCGTTAGGGGCGCAATCCTCGGATAATCGTGCAGGTTCTGGTCCGTCAGAGCTTCGCATCTGCGTTGCGGCGAAGGCCGTAACATGATGGCCCGTCTGGGAGCGGTAACAAGCCGCCCCGCTGACCGAATTGAACTGTAAGGGACTCCATGAACCTCTCCCCGCTTTCGCGCGCTGCATTGCGCGCTGGTACCTGTGCCGTCAGTCTGGCGATCGCCATGCCGTTGGTCGCAAATGATATGTTGGCGCAGCCGCAGCCCGCCGTAGTCCCGGCAGGCAACGACGATCCCGAAAGCGCTAGCGGCGCTGCCGAGGTAAGCGAAGGCGAAGTGGACGAGCCTACGGATGGCAACGAGATCGTGGTCCGCTCCGGTCGCATCAGGGGCCAGCTGTTCGTCGATCAGGCGCCGCTCCTCCAGCTTGACGAGACCCAGATCGCTGCCGAGGGCGTGACCTCGATCACCGATCTCATCGCGCAGATCAGCGCCCGCACAGGTTCGGCACGCGGACGCGGCGGCGGCGGGCAGCCAGTGATCCTCGTCAACGGCATCCGCATCGGCTCCTTCCGCGAGTTTGCCAATTACCCGCCCGAAGCCCTCGCGCGGGTCGAGGTGTTTCCCGAGGAAACCGCCCAGCGCTTTGGCTTTCCGCCCGATCGCCGCGTCATCAACCTGATTCTCAAGGACAAGTATTCGAACCGGCAGGTCGATCTGGAATACCAGATGCCCACGCGCGGTGGTAACACCAGCACCGAGCAGCAGCTCGGCATCCTCAAGATCGCCGATGGCGCGCGGATCAACGCCAATATCGAGGTCAATAACACCACGCTGCTCACCGAAGCCGAGCGTGACATCATCCAGACCCCGGGTTCGGTTTCGGCCGTCCCCGGCGATCCGGCGCAGGCCAGCGCCCGCAGCCTGCTGGCAGATACCTTCGGCATCGAGGGCAATGTGTCGTGGGCCAAGGCGATCATCGACAGCGGCACCTCGCTGAGCGCCAACCTGAACTACAAGCGCGACGAGAGCCGCAGCCTCGACGGGCTCAACACCGTGGTGCTGACCGGGCCCACTGGCACCGCTGCGCTGCGGACGTTCGGCGGCGAATCCCCGCTGGCACGGCGCTCCTCGACCGACACGATCTCCACGGCGGGCTCGCTCAACAAGCCGGTCAACAATTTCCGCCTGACCAGCACCTTTGACGCCTCGCTTGCCGAGACCGAGACCGAGATCGACCGGCGTCTGCGACCCGACCAACTCAAAGTGTTCCAAGACGCCGCGCTGGCAGGAACGCTGGGCGTGACCGGCGCGCTGCCGACCGACACCGACAACGGCTTCGACGTGGCGAGCAGCAGAGTGATCAACGCCTCGACGCTCAATACGCTGCAAGGCGCGCTCGGCACGCTTCCGGCAGGCGACGTTCTGGCGACCTTCGATGTGCGGCTCGACTGGCAGAAGATCGAGAGCGCCGACACCCGCTCGGCATTTGGCGCGAACCTCACGCGCCGCAACCTGTCGACCGGCGTCAACCTCGTGGTGCCGCTCACCAGCCGCCGCGACGAATTTGCCGACGCGCTGGGCGACTTCACGCTCAATCTTCAGGCCGGCGTCGACGACTACAGCGATTTCGGCGTGCTGGGCGACTGGAATGCCGGGCTGACGTGGAAGCCGATCGACGGGCTCGACCTGTCGGCGACCTATATCTGGCGCGAAGTGGCACCGACGCTGGCCGCGCTGGGCAATCCGCGAATCGACAACCTCAACGTGCCGGTGTTCGACTTCGTGCGCGGCGAGACCGTGCTGGCGACGGTCAGAACCGGAGGCAATCCCGACCTCCCCGCCGAAACACAGCGCGACTGGAAGTTCGCGGCCAATTGGGAGCTGCCCTTCGTCAAGGACACGCGCCTGACGGTCGAATACATCCGCAATCGTTCGGACAATGTGGTCAGCGCCTTCCCGCAGGTCACCTCTGACATCGAGGCGGCCTTCCCGGGACGGATCATCCGTGATGCGCCCGAGAACCCCGGCGAGATTGGCCGCTTAGTTCTGGTCGACCGTCGCTCGGTGAGCTTTGCCGAGACCAAGTCGGACCGCCTGCAGTTCACGCTCTCGACCAACGGCAGCATCGGCGCGCCCGCAGGCGGCGGTGGCTTTGGTGGTCCAGGGGGCGGTCCGGGCGGCGGTGGTGGCGGCGGCAGGGGAGGCTCGCCGGCAGCGGCGGCTCCGCAGACAGCTCCGCCGACGACTGGCCCAACCCCTGCTCAGCCTCAGGCTCCGCTGGCTGGTGCTGGTGGACCTCCCGCTGGCGGTTTCGGGGGCGGCGCTGCTCCCAGCGCTGCGCAGCGCGAGCAGTTCATGGCCTTCCGTACGCGCCTGTGCGCCGATGACGGCCTTGCCTTCCTCGAAAAGTTCGCGGCGGCCGCAGATAGCGGTGCGGACATCTCTGCCGAATACCCCGGCGTCGATGCGGCGCAGCTTACCCCGCTGCTGGCGCGCCTGCGCGGTGCGGACGGCAAGGTCGACCCCGCGCGGCTCGAGCAGTTCCGCACCCGCATTTGCAGCATTGATCCGGCGCTGATGGGCGGCGCTCCGGGTGGCGCTCCCGGTGCACCGCGCATGATGGTTGTTCCCATCGCTCCTGCGCCTGGCGTTCCGGGCACTATGCCCCCGCAGATCGCGGCCTTCCGCGAGCGCGCCTGCGGCCCCGACGGCACCGCAGCCATCGCAGCGCTGGTCGGCAAGATCGACCGCGGCGAGGATGTCTCGGCCGAGCTTCCCGGTGTCGATCCCGCCTTCATCAAGATGGCGCTCGACCGGTCGCGTGATGCCAATGGCAACATCCCGCCCGAGGCGCTTGAGCAGTTCAAGCAGCGTTTCTGCGCTGCGTCTCCGCAAGCAGCGGCACCCGGCGGCACTCCTGCAGCCGCGGGAGGCGGCGCGCCTGCGGGTGGGCCTGCCTTCAACCCGCTCGCCCAGCGCAGCTTCCAGGGGTGGCGTTACTTCTTCAACCTCACCCACACGATCGAGCTCGCCAACGAGATCCTGATCGCGCCCGGTCTCCAGCCCCTCGACCAGCTCGACGGGCAGGCGACCAGCGCCTTCGGCCAGCCGCGCCAGTCGAGCCGGATCGAGGCAGGTATCTTCGGTAAGGGCATGGGCCTGCGCCTGTCGGGCATCTACACCGGCGAAACGCGGCTTGACGGTTCGGGACTGCCGGGCAGCACCGACATCGCTTTCGACGACATCGTGACCTTCAATCTGCGGCTGTTCGCCAACATGGGCGAGGTCACGGGCAAAAACGAAGGGTTCCTCAAGGACTTCCGGGTCAGCCTGGTTGCGGACAACTTGTTCGACGCCCAGCGCAAGGTGCGGGATTCGAACGGGGGGACGCCGATCAATTACCAGCCCTTCGTGATCGACCCGCTGGGGCTCTACGTCGGCCTCGACCTACGGAAGCTGTTCTAGGATCGCGCCTGGGCGAGCGCCTCGGCGCAGGCATGGCCGCTCGCCCAGGCCCACTGGAAGTTGTAGCCGCCGAGCCAGCCGGTGACGTCGACTGCCTCGCCGATGGCGTAGAGGCCGGGCACCTTGCTCGCCTCCATGGTGCGCGAGGACAGCTCCGCTGTGGCGATGCCGCCAGCGGTCACCTCGGCCTTGGCATAGCCTTCGGTCCCGTTGGGCACGAAGCGCCAGTCGGCAAGCTGCGCCTGCGCCGAACGAAGCTCCTTGTCGGCCACGTTGCCGAGTTCGCGGTCGATCCCAAGCCGGTCGGCCAGCGCATCGGCGAGCCGGGCGGGCAGGGCCTCGCGCAGCAGCGTCTTCACATGGACACGCGGTCGGTCGCGCTTGGCTTCGATCAGCCAGTCGCTCGCCGCTTCGGGGAGGAAGGTGATCCCCACCTCCTCGCCGCGCCGCCAATAGCTGGAGACTTGCAGGATCGCCGGGCCCGACAGCCCCTTGTGGGTCAACAGCGCGGCTTCGGCGAACTCGGTCTTCCCGGCCCGCGCCCGTACCGGGGCAGCGACACCCGACAGCTCGCGGAACAGCACATCCTCGCCCCCCAGCGTCAGCGGGACGAGGGCAGGGCGCGGCTCCACTACCTTGAGGCCGAACTGGCGGGCGAGGGCATAGGCAAAGTCGCTCGCGCCCATCTTGGGGATCGACGGCCCACCGGTGGCGATCACCAGAGCGGGCGCCTGCCAAGTGCGCCCGTCCGCGGCGGTGACGGTGAATTGGCCCGCAGGCGAGCGCGCGACCGCCTCCACATTCACATCGCAGCTCAGCTTCACCATGTCCGCCGGGCACTCATCCAGCAGCATCACCACGATCTGCTTGGCCGACCCATCGCAGAACAATTGCCCCAGCGTCTTTTCGTGCCACGCGATCCCGTGCTTCTCGATCAGCGCGATGAAATCGGCGGGGGTGTAGCGGGCCAGCGCGCTCTTGGCGAAATGGGGATTGGCGGAGAGGTAATTGCCCGGCCCCGCGCCAAGGTTGGTGAAGTTGCACCGCCCCCCGCCCGAAATCAGGATCTTCTTGCCCGGCGCGTCCGATTTCTCGAGCAGCGCGACCCGCAGACCCCGCTGCCCAGCCTGTCCAGCACAGTAAAGCCCGGCCGCACCCGCGCCGAGGATGATGACGTCATGTTCGCTCACGCAGGCGGCGTTAGGGGCGGAGCCGCTGATTGCCAATGCTGTCGTCGCTGTGTCGGCAACTTGTCCTTCCTTACCGGTCGGCCCACCCCGTTTGCCCGACGACACGGAACTTGATGTGCCAGCCCCGGGTAAACCTCGCATCAGGCCGCCACCCGCGGCTCATCAGATTGGAGTCCCCCGCATGGAAATCCCCGACGGCGCCTACGTGGCCGTTATCGACGGCGAGAAGTTTGTGTGGCTGCGCAACACCGGCGATGCCGCCAACCCGCAGCTCGAAAACCTCGGCTCGCCCGATCTTGATCCGGCCGCCCGCAGCGCGGGCATGATGCGCGATTCCGGTGCTACCCAGCACCACACCGATCCCGATCTGGACGAGGCTGCGCACAGCGCTGCAGTAGCGGAATGGCTGAACCATCAGGCCAAGACCAACAAGTTCGAGCACGTGATCGTGGTCGCCGACAAACGCTCGCTGGGCGAATTGCGGCCTCACTACCACATGGAGCTTGAAAAGCGTCTGGTGGGCGAAGTCGGCAAGGCCGTGGCCAACCAGCCGACCGGCGATATCATGCAGGCCATCACAACCGCCTGATGGCTTACCTGCACGTAAGTGGCTGCGGGGGAATTGCCAATCACCCCCCGCAGTCCCTATTGGCTGCCGATGGCCAAAACCGTTGCAGGCACCCCCGCAGGCACCCCCCATTCCCCCGGAGGAGGCGATCGCTTCAACGAGGAGCGCGCCACTTATACTGTGTCCAGCGCCCAGCCCGATCTGGAGGGCGGGGTCGAGGCGATCCGCAATGTGGTGAAGGTGCTGAAGCCCAGCCCGGGCGTCTACCGCATGCTCGATGTGCGGGGCGACGTGCTGTATGTCGGTAAGGCGCGCTCGCTGAAAGCCCGCGTCGCCAACTACACCCAGATTACCCAGCTTTCGGGCCGCCTCCAGCGCATGGTAAGCCAGACCCGCAGCATGGAGATCATCACCACCAATTCCGAAGCCGAGGCGCTGTTGCTCGAAGCGCAGCTCATCAAGCGGTTCCGCCCGCCGTTCAACGTGCTGCTGCGCGATGACAAGAGCTTCCCCTTCATCCTGCTGCGCGCCGACCACGCTTTTCCGCGCATCCAGAAGCACCGCGGCGCACGGCGGGCCAAGGGCAATTATTATGGGCCGTTCGCCAGCGCAGGCAGCGTCAACTCCACATTGAACGCGCTGCAAAAGCTGTTCCTCTTGCGGTCCTGCACCGACAGCTTCTTCAACAATCGCGACCGGCCCTGCCTGCTCTACCAGATCAAACGCTGCTCGGCGCCTTGCGTGGGGCGCGTCACGGCGCCCGAATACGACGTGCTGGTGCGGCAGGCGAAGGACTTTCTTTCGGGCAAATCGGGCGCGGTGCAGGCCGATCTTGAGCGCCAGATGGCCGAGGCTGCGGCGAACATGGAGTTCGAGACCGCGGCGATGCTGCGCGACCGTTTGCGTGCCGCAACCTTCATTCAGGGCTCGCAGGCGATAAACGCCGCCGGGCTCGGCGATGCCGATGTCTTTGCGCTGGCCGCCAGCAAGGGCCAGATGAGCGTGCAGTCCTTCTTCATCCGCGGCGGGCAGAACTGGGGCCACCGCGCGCTGTTCCCGCGCCATACCGCCGATGTCGACGAGGCGCAGGTGCTCGCCGATGTGATGCTGCAATTCTACGAGGAAGTGCCGCCGCCGCCGACCATCCTCGTCGACCGCGAGCTGCCCGAGCGCGAGCTGATCGAAGCCGCGCTGAGCGAGCTTGCGGGCCGCAAGGTCGGCATCTCGATCCCCGAACGCGGCGACCGGCGCAAGCTGATGGCGCAGGCGCAGCGCAACGCGGTCGAGGCGCTCGAACGACGGCTGGCGGAGACCGGCACCAAGGCGCGGCTCAACCGCGAGCTTGCCGAGTTCCTCGAGCTCGATGCCCCGCCGCAGCGGATCGAGGTCTACGACAACAGCCATATCCAGGGCACCAAGGCGGTCGGCGCGATGGTGGTTGCGGGGCCGGAAGGCTTCGAGAAATCGCAATATCGCAAGTTCAACATCCGCGAAGCCCAATCGAACGATGACTTTGCGATGATGCGCGAAGTGATGGCGCGCCGGTTCCGAAGTTTCGCCGACGGAGAGGGCGAGCCCGCGGCGGATGCCAAGCCAGGCGGGCACGAGGCAATTCTGCCGGATCTGATGCTGATCGACGGCGGCAAGGGCCAGCTGTCGAGCGTGATGCGCGTGCTCGCGGAGTACGGGATCACCGACGAGATCGCGGTGGTCGGCGTCGCCAAGGGGCCGAACCACGGGCGCGAGGGGCGCGAGGTGTTCCACTTCCCCGACGGGCGCGAGAAGATGTTGCCGCCGGGGTCGCCGCTGCTTTTCCATCTCCAGAACCTGCGCGACGAGGTGCACCGCTTCGTGATCGGCGCGCACCGGGCGAAACGGTCGAAGGCGATCACGGCCTCGCCGCTGGACGAGATCCAGGGCATTGGCCCAGCGCGAAAGCGCGCGTTGCTGCTGCATTTCGGCACGGCGTCAAAGGTGCGGGCTGCCTCGCTCGAAGATTTGCAGCGGGCACCGGGGGTGAGCGCGACGGTGGCGCGCAAGGTCTATGATTTCTACCATGCGGGGGGGTGAGGGGCGCGATGAAACTGCCAGACCCGATCGTAACTGTGGAACGCCTCGGCCGCGAGGGAGAGCCGCTTGTCATCATCGACAATTTCACCGGTCAGCCCGCGCGCCTGCGTGCAATGGGTGTAGAGGCACGGTACCGGGAGGCCAGCGTAGACTATCCGGGAGTGCGCGCTCTCGCTGATCCGTCATACCTTGATATGCGGCGCAACCTTATGATCGAGATCATGGCACGGGTATTCGGGCTCAGCCGCTCGATCCATTGCGAGATCGCCGCCTTCTCGATGGTTACATTTGCCCCGGAGCAGCTGTCATCGCGGCAGCGCATCCCGCATCACGATCATTCGGATCCGGGGCGGATCGCGATCATGCATTATCTGGCTGGCCCGGACAGTGGAGGCACGGCGTTCTATCGCCATCGCCGCACCGGGTTCGAGGCGATCACGCCGGGGCGCGAGGCCGCTTATGCCTTGGCGCTGGCCGAGGATGAGAGCGAGTTCGGCCCGCCGCCGCCCGGCTATCCGACCGGCGATAGCGCGGCATTCGAGCAGATCGGTGTCGTTGAGGCGAAGGCGGACAGAATGGCGCTTTATCGCGGGCGGCAATTGCACTCAGGGGTCATTCCGGATCCCAAGAACCTTTCGCATGACCCGTCCGCAGGTCGGCTTACCATCAACATGTTTCTGCATGGGAGCTGACATGTGAAACCGGGGCAGGCCATTTCAGGCCCGCCCCGTCTCATTTGTCAGCCGCCGTCGAGCGCCTTGCTCACCAGCACGTTGACCGACACGCGGCGATTTTGCGCGCGTCCTGCCGCAGTGGCGTTGTCAGCGGCAGGATCAGCGGTCGCCATCCCGGTCGGCGTCAGCATCCGGTAGGGCTTCCACTTGCAGACCTGCTGGAGGTGATTGACCACCGCAGCAGCGCGCTTTTCCGAGAGGGTCTGGTTAAGCTCCTGCGAACCGGTGGTGTCGGCATAACCGAGCACCAGCATCAGCGAGTTCTCACTGGCGTCGGCAGCTTGCGCGGCAGAACATAATTGCGCCTTGTACTGCGGGGTCAGCGTGGCTTTGCCGGTGTCGAAGTAGACATTGGTGGTGTTGAGCAGGTTATACTTGTCGATGTCGCCAAGCCGTCCGCGCAGCGCTTCGGTGGCGGCAGCGTTCTGCTCGATCGCCGCGCCCTGTTCGCCGAACTTCTGCGAGGTGCCGCCGCGGATCATCGTGGCGATCCGGCGATCATCTGCGGTGAAGCGAACCTCGTTTGCCACCAGGCCTTCGCCATATTGCGACGTCTTGACCGTCACCGGCATGCCGTTGGCCAGCGCGTTCTGATCAAAGGTCTTGTTGCCGATCCCAAGGAAACCGCCGCGGCTGCGGATCTCGGTCTCGGGATGCAGCGTGACCATCGTGGCGGTGCCGTCGTCGGCGGTGATCTGCAGACGGCCCCCCTTGCGGGCAGTGATCATGCCGGTCACTTTCGGGCCATCCTGCATCTCGGCAAGCGGCGGCAGCGAGCCGTAGACGGTGGTCAGGACCTCGCCCTCGCCATTGGAGTCAGGCATTGTCTGAGCCGCAAGGCCGGTGGCAGTAGCGGCACCAAGAAGGGCCGCAATGGCGATCTTTCGCGATATATGCATGGTCGTTTTCACAGTTTTTGCTCCTGCGCTGCGGGCCGCGATGTCGTCATCGGCCCGTGATAAGGGGGAATGCGCGAGAGCGTGGGTGTTGAACAGCGCCTTTCTGTCCGATGAACGACATGGTCCCGGGGCCCGCATGAACGGGTCACCGGGGCATGGAATGCGGCAGGCTGTGCAGTCGGCGGATGCCAGGCTGCGGTTTACCGAGCGGCTTGCGCTGCGATCCAGCGGTCGATCTTGGCTTCCAGCACTGCCAGCGGCAGGCCGCCAGTGTTCAGCACTTGCTCGTGGAAAGTCTTGATGTCGAACTTCGGCCCAAGCTTCGTTTCCGCGCGCTTGCGCAGCTCCTGGATCTTGAGCGCGCCGATCTTGTAAGCGAGCGCCTGACTGGGAATTGCGATGTAACGATCCACTTCGGCCACCACTTCGGTGCGGGTCATGCCGGAGTTCTGCATCATGAAATCGATCGCCTGGTCGCGGGTCCAGCCCTTGGCATGGATGCCGGTATCGACCACCAGCCGCATCGCGCGCAGCTGCTCGTCCTGCAGCGTGCCGTAACGGTTCCACGGGTCATTGTAGAAGCCCATCTCGTTGCCGAGCGTCTCGGCATAGAGCGCCCAGCCTTCGACATAGGCGGTCGTGCCGCCATACCGCATGAAGGCGGGCAGCACCTCGTTCTCCTGCGCGAGGCTGATCTGGAAGTGGTGCCCCGGCGCGCCTTCGTGGAGGTACAGCGTCACGTTGCCGGGGGTGAGGCGGCTGGGCAGATCATAGGCGTTGAAATAGAACACCCCCGGCCGCTTCCCGTCGGGCGAGCCCGACTGATAGGAGCCGCCGGCCTCGAACTTCTCGGTCGTCGGGTCGTAGGGGCGGATTTCCAGCGGCGACTTCGGGATCAGTGAGAAATAGCCTCCGATCTTCGCGTCGACCTGCTTGCCGATGTCGTAAAAGTTCTGCGTGAGCCCCTCGCGGGTCTTGGGCTGGAACTTGGGATCGGTGCGGACATAGTCAAAGAATTGGGTGAGCGTACCCTTGAACTTGGCCTGCTTCTTGAGCTTCTCGAGCTCGGCCTTGATCCGCGCGACCTCCGAAAGGCCGAGCTGGTGAATCGTCTCGGCATCGAGAGGCAGCGTGGTCGATTCCTCGATCAGCCGGGCATAAAGCTTGTCCCCGCCCTTCATCTGGCTGAGGCCGATGCTGTCGCGCGAAGCCGGCAGGTATTCGTCGCGCAGGAAATCGCGCAGGCGGGTGTTGGCGGCGTAGATCGCGCCGGTCTTGGCTTTGTAAGCGGCGGCGAGCCGGCCCCGGTCGGCCTCTGTAATGGTGTCGGGAATGGACTTGAGCGGCGCCATATACTGCGATTCCGCCAGCGTGACGTCCAGCTGCGTGTCGAGCTGGGTGACCATGATCCCGACCGTCAGATTGGTCTCCAGCACGCCGCTTTTCATGCCTTCGCGGAACTTGGCGATCGCTCGGTCGACGAAGGCGATGTAATCGTCGTGGCGGGTGAGGTTGTCCTCGTAGTTCTGAAGCGTCTTGAATGGCGCGACCCCGGTGCCGCTGGCGAAGGTCGGGTAGAACGTATGCAGCCCGAAGAAGTGGTTGAGCGGGCGCACATCGGTGAGTGCGCGGATTTCGTCGCTGTAGCCGTCGAGATTGCGCTCCTGCGTGTACTTGAAAACATCGTAGGCGAGCTGATCCGTCTCATCGAGCTTCGACCGGTCGACCTGCGCGAGCAGGGCGAGGTTGAGCTTGATGTCGGTGCGGCTGGCAAGGAAGCTTGAATCCGTCAGCAGGTCGCCGAGCCGTCCGGCGTTTTCCTCGTCACCGCGGAACAGCCGGCTGAGCGGGTTGAGCTCGAGATCGCGCGCGTCGGCATCGTCGAACAGCGCGAAAAGCTTATCGTGTTCCGATTGTGCGGGCTGCGCGGTGGCAGCGGCAGGCGCCGTCTGAGCGAGCGCGGGAAGCGATGAAAGCAGCAGCGCCGTCGAGGCGGCAAGGGCAAGGCGCAGGGTCATGTCAGCGGTTCCAGGATGCAATATTGGTCAATGTGGCGGACTACGTCCCACCTTCGGTGCGCACAACTCCGACGGCGACGAGCGACGCCGGAGCCTCGACGGGTGTCGAGCAGGGGCGTCGTCAGGCGGCGGCGAAGCGCCGCGCATGAAACGCCGCGTCGGCGCGCAGCTGGTCGTGCTCGACCCATACCGAGTGCGTGCCGGAGCACAGCTTGTGCGGCAGCGCGAGGCGGCAGATGGGACCCTTGGCGATGTCTGCGGCATCGAGGATCGCGCATTCGGAGGTGCCGGTGTTCTCATCGATCAGGAAGGTGACCAAATAGCCATCGTCCTCCGATTTAGCGCCCTTCTTGGGGATCATCGGGCTCTCGCTGGCAAAGACGCCCTCGGGCAGGCGATAGACCTGTTCCTCGCCCGTCTCGGTGTCGTGGCGTACATAGCCGTTGAACAGGAACCAGCCGGGGCGGGTGGTGGTCGACCAGACGTAGCGGCTCATTTTCATCGCATAGCGCGGATTGATCATCCCGAATTCAACGATGCGGTCGGTCAGGCGCTCCTCGCGCGTTTCGCCGGTATTCAAGTTGAAGCGCCAGCGGTGGAGGCGGCTCTGGAAGGAGTGCTCATCCACGTAAGCCATCATGTGGCTGTAGCGGCCCATCTCCTCGAGCGGATCGGGCATGGGCTTGGCCTGATGATAGCCTTCGAGGATGACCTCGTCGCCCTCTTCATAGGCGTTGGTCCAGTGGAGCACATAGGTCGGCGCGGCCACGAACCAGCGGATGTCCTCCGGCTGGCCATGGCGCGGGATCAGAGCGAAGCGGGTGGGGATGCCCTCGTGGATGCGCGCGGCGTGAATGTCGCGGGTCAGCAGCTCCTCGTCCCAGAAGAGCGGCATATCATTGAGGATCGACCAGTTCTTGGTGATCGCCATGTCATGCGGCAGGCGCGGGCCGGGCAGGGGGACAGGGACGTAGTGCATCAGCTGCCCTTCGCGATCGACAACACCGTAATGCATGAACGGCGCATGCTTGGAATAGTTGAAGAACATCAGCTCGCCCGTGTCCTCGTCGACCTTGGGGTGGGCCGATATGCCGTCCAGCGGCACCCACGGCGCCTTCCCGCGGCTGCCGAGCGTCACCGGATCGAGCATCCACGCCTCGCCGCACTGGTAGAGGGTCGCGTAGGCCGTCCCGGCGTGAACGATGATGTCGGTCGATCCGGTGTCCTTCAGGCCGCCATGCGCGCCGAAGCCCGGGCGTTTGCTGGTGCCCCACGGGTCCATCAGCCCGCCCCAAAGCGATTGGCCCGCAATCTGTTCTGCCTCGAAGCAATGGGTGCGCACGAAACGGTTGCGATAGCTCGCCTTGCCGCCGCTGATGTTGACCTGGTGGATCATCGCGTCGCCATCGAAGGGGTGATGACGCCCGAGCGGCTGATGCACCTGATTTTCGGTGTTGCGCAGATAAATGCCGTCGATGTCTGCAGGGATCGCGCCTTCGATAACCTGCAGCTCGGCGACCTCGACCTCCTCGTGGAGCGGCGTCCACGGCCCCGTCAGATAGGGGTGGTTCGACGGCTCGAGGCTGGTCTTGACCGGCGGGTGGCGCATGATCTGCATAGTTCTCTCCCTCGGCGGGAAGATGCGCGAGCGCGGGCGGGCTGGCAAGGGTCCCGAACAGGCATCGTATCTTGATCCATATCAAGGCCGCTGCCGCTGATGAGGCCGACACATCGTCTCGACACTGGGAGACAGGCGATGAAATCGATTCTGCTGCATATCGAGCACGGACCCGCGATGACGGCGCGCCTGCGGGTAGCGCTCGACATTGCCCGCTCGACCAACGGCCACATTACCTGTCTGCAGGCGGTCAGCTACGATATCGTCGCGCCGGGGGACATCTACGGCTCGGCGATGGCGGCAGTGATGCCGTTGATCAGGGAGAATGCCGAGAACTTGCGCGCCCAGATCGAGAAGGAGCTCGAGCGTGAGGGCGTGCCGTGGGACTGGCGCTTCGAATACGGGATAGCGGCGCAGCGCCTGCTGGAAGCCTCGCCGCTCGCCGATATCGTGATCCTCGGACCCGCCGAGAACGGCACGGACGAACGCAGGCCCTCGTCGCTGGTCGGCACCGTGGCGCTGAACGCGACGGTTCCGGTCCTGGTGGTGCCTTCCGATGCCCGCAGCTTCGACATCAGCGCGCCGATGCTGGTTGCCTGGAACGGCTCTGCCGAAAGCGCCCACGCCCTGCGCGCCGCACTGCCGCTGCTCGCCTGCTCGTGCCGGGTGACGCTGGCGAGTGTGATTGAGCATGGCGAGCGCAGTGGCTTTGATATACCCTCCACAGAAGGCGCAAAATACCTCAGCCGCCACGGGATCGCGTGCGAGATAGTCGAGCTTCCGCGTGATGAGGCGCCTATGTCGGACACGCTATTCGCTGCGGCGCGGGCGCGCGAATGCTCGCTGATGGTGATGGGCGCGTATGGCCGCTCAAGGCTTGCCGAGTTGCTGCTCGGCGGGGTGACGCGGCAGATGTTGAGCGATCCGAAGATGCCGATCCTGCTGGCGCACTGATCGTGGGGGTCAGCCTTTCACGCGCCGCCGCATCATCCCCTCTTGCGCCACGCTCGCCACGAGCTCGCCGGCTAGGTTGAAGATCCGCCCGCGGTTGAAGCCGCGCCCGCCGCCCGACCACGGTGCGTCGGTGGCGTAGAGCAGCCACTCGTCGGCCCGCGCATCACGGTGGAACCAGATCGCGTGATCGAGGCTCGCGCCGACCAGCTCGTTCCTCATCCAGCTGAGGCCATGCGGCAGCGCGCTGGTGCCGAGCAAGGTGTAGTCGCTGGCGTAGGTAATGATCGCGCGGTGGAGCGCCGGCGTGTCGTCGTCGCCGGTGATGAGCGCTGCGACCCGGAACCAGCTATGCGCGCGCGGTTCGCGCGGCTCGCTGCTCATCCAGTGCAGCCGGTCGGTGGTGCGCATCTCGATCGGGCGCGGGCGAAGCATCATGCGGCGCTGCTGATCGCTGAGGCGGTCGCCCCATTGCTCCGCGATCTCCCGGCGCTGGTCCATGTCTGTGCGAAGGTCCTCTGGCCGAGCAACATCGGGCATCGGCGAATCGAGGTGTTCGAGGCCCTCTTCCGGCTGCTGGAAGCTGGCGGTGAGGTTGAGGATCGGGACCGCCGTGCCGTCCTCGCCCTCCTGGCTCGCGACCACCCGGCGGTTGGCGAAGCTGCGCCCATCAAAGTCGCGCTCGATCCGGTACTCGATCGGAGCCCCCTCGCGCCCACCGCGCAGGAAGTAGGCGTGCAGCGAGTGCGCGCGCTTGCCGTCGCTGACGGTGCCTTGCGCGGCCTGAAGCGCTTGCGCGAGTACCTGCCCGCCGAACACGCGCCCGATGCCGTCTGTTTGCGGCGGGCCAGCATAAACGTCGGCGGCGCGCTTTTCGACAGTGAGCAGGCGGATCAGGCCTGCGACCAGTTCTTCATTGGAGGGCGTGTCAGTCATGGCGAAGGGCCATGCGGCGCAGTCAGTTTCCCGTCAATCCCAGCTTGCGCAAGGCGCGGAAGGCGTAGGCCTTGGCGTAGTTCTGAACGGGGAAGCGACCAGGAGCCTTGGGCGCAAACCCGCGCTCGCGCAGGATCGCGTTGAAAATGCGCGCATCGCTCTCGCGGTAGCTCCACTCGCTGCGCCAAGTGATCGAGAGCGAGACGGAAGGGGAGGGGCCGTTCTTGACGAAATGCGGCGCCATGACCGGCACGAACAGCGCCTCGCTGGGGCTGAGCGGAAACTCTGTGCCGTGGGCAAGCATCCCGTCGTCCCACTTCAATTCGCGCGGGCCGCCCGAGTGGTATGTCTCGTGCGCCGCGTCAGGCACGAAGCGGGTGTCGCCCGACGGGAACTGCGTCATCACCTTGGTACCGCGGATCTGGAGCAGGATGTTGTGCTCAGGATCGAAATGATAGGGCGTGACCGAATTGGGGCTCGATACGAAGATGTAGCCCTGCGGGGTCAGCATCGCGCCGGTCGCCGCCTCGATCTCGGGGCGGATCTCCTCGAGCAGGCCGAGCAGCAGGTCGTTGTAAGCAGGCACCTGCTCGATATTCTTGAGCACCGCCCAGCTTTCGGCCTCGGCGACCTTGCGGATCGTCTCGGCGACGGTCAGCCCGTTCGAGCCCGGCTTGCCGTCGACCCCGATCGGCAGGTCGCCGCGGTTGTATTCGACGCTCTTGATCGGCAGCCGCTCGGCAAGCTGGGCTAAGGCCTCGATCTCGAGCAGCGGGTGGTCGGTCAGCGCGTGGCCAAGGACATGTGGCCGCTCCGGATAATGCGCGGCGAACTTCGCTCGCGCGGGGGGGGCGAACACAGGCGCATCAAGCGCGTCGGTGAAATGGGCAGGGGCGTTCATGATGTGCTCCTCTTGCGGGTTTCCCAAGCCATCAGCAGGCGGAACAGCGCGCGCCGCGCCGGGCCGCCGATGGCGATGTTGCGGCTGACCATGCGGCGCTTGTCGCGCCACAGACGTTCGATCATCGGGTGGCCTTCGGCGGCGCAGCTATCCGCCCATTCGACGTCGGGCCGCTCGAGCAGCGCGAGGTTCTCCAGCTGCAGTAGCATCCCCGGAGAGAAGCGCGCATAATCCTCGTCGAAGGCGGTCTTGAAGCTGAAGGCGCCGGGCGCGGTGATGAAGTTGACGAGCATGGCGATGGCGCGGCCATCCAGCCGCAGCGCCAGCCGTTCGAGACGCCCTGCTTTCGCCGCTCCGGCCAGTGCCTCGATGAATAGTGCCCGCGTATCGGGCACGCTGGCAAGGGCGGAGCCAGCCTCGCCCTTCCACCCGGCAGCTTCGAGAGCGAGGAATTCGGCCGTCCACGCGGCGAGGCCCTCGTCACCCTCCAGCCGTTCAAAGGCGAGCGCGCCCTCCTCAGCAAGGCGATTGTGCTGGCGGCGCAATTCCTTGCGCTTCTTGGCGCTCATCGCGACGTTAAGATAGGCCTCGGCGCTGGTTTCGCCGATCAGCAGCGCACGGCTCTCCTGCGCGGCGGCGTAATGGGCGCGGCCAGTGTCTGCGAGCACGCGATCCAGCGCGGCATGGGCCCGGCCATCCTCCGGCAGCAGCGGCAGGTGCAGGAGCAAGGCTTTCTGCGGGCGACGGTCGAGGTGGGCGAGGAGGTCTCGCCAGAAAGCTTCTTCCTTGCCCGCCGTGATCAGGGGCACGCCGCAAAAGGCGTTGGGGTGGAGCCAGCCGCGTGCGTGGGGTACGCGGCGCCCGTAATAGGCGGCGCTGCGGAGCATCGGCAGAAGCCCTGCCAGTTTGCCTTGCCTGAACCACGCTATCACTCGCACCGCGCCGCCTTCGCCGAGATGGCGGAGCGCGGGGAGCATATACCAAGGTTCAAAGAAGGGGTTGGGTTCGCCGGCGTTCGGGGTCAGGCGCTCCCAGTCGGCGATGAAGCCGGGGTCAGCGACATCCTCGGCAGTCAGCAGCCGCATTTCGCTTGGGGCCAGCACCACCGAAGAGAGCGGAGCGCCGCCAATGCGAAAATTGCCCCCGCTTTCCGTGTCCATCGCCGTTAACCCTGCTCTGCCGCGCTAATCCACACGCTCGCTAGGGTGATGGCACGGGCCGATTAAGAAAGCCTCAGCACCGCAAGGCGCTGTCCGAAGCAGGGACAGGGGCCTTGGCAAAGATAAACCCCGCCGGAATTGCTCCCGGCGGGGCTGAGGATTTTAGTGCGGCAACAGTGTTGCGTTCAGCCCGCCGCCAGCGCCGCGAGCAGCAGCAGCGCGACGATGTTAGTGATCTTGATCATCGGGTTCACGGCAGGGCCAGCAGTGTCCTTGTACGGATCGCCAACTGTGTCACCGGTCACCGCGGCCTTGTGGGCTTCGCTGCCCTTGCCGCCGTGGTGGCCGTCCTCGATGTACTTCTTGGCGTTGTCCCACGCGCCGCCGCCCGAGGTCATCGAGAGCGCCACGAACAGCCCGCCGACGATCACACCCAGCAGCAACGCGCCAAGCGCGGCGAAGCCGTTGGCCTGGCCTGCCACCAGCGTGATCACGAAGTAGACCGCAATCGGCGCCAGCACCGGCAGCAGCGAGGGGAGGATCATCTCCCTGATCGCTGCCTTGGTGACCAGATCGACGGTACGGGCATAATCGGGCTTGACCTCGTAGGTCATGATGCCCGGGTTCTGGGCGAACTGGTCACGCACGTCCTTCACCACTTCGCCCGCCGCGCGGCCCACCGCCGTCATGCCCATCGCGCCGAACAGGTATGGCAGCAATGCACCGAGCAGCAGCCCGACGATGACGTAGGGGTTCTCGAGGCTGAAATCGACGGTGATGCCGCTGAACAGCTCGCGCAAATCAGCGGTGTAGGTGGCAAACAGCACCAGCGCTGCAAGGCCCGCCGAACCGATGGCATAGCCCTTGGTCACGGCCTTGGTGGTGTTGCCGACCGCGTCGAGAGCATCGGTCTTCTCGCGCACGGAGTCGTCCAGCCCCGCCATTTCGGCGATACCGCCGGCGTTGTCGGTGACCGGGCCATAGGCGTCGAGAGCGACGACCATGCCCGCCAGCGCCAGCATTGCGGTGGCCGCATAGGCGATGCCCATGAGACCGGCGAGCTGGAAGGCGATGATGATCCCGGCGCAGATCACCAGCGTGGGGAGCGCGGTGGCTTCCATGCTGATGGCCAGACCCTGGATCACGTTGGTGCCGTGACCCGTCTCCGAAGCCTTGGCGATCGAACGTACCGGGCGGTAATTGGTGCCGGTGTAATACTCGGTGATCCAGATAATCAGGCCGGTGATCACCAGCCCGAGGAACCCGCAGTAGAACAGGGTGCGGCCATTATAGGCCTGGCCTGCGATGGCGGTTTCCATGTCGCCCAGCGTGGCGCTTATCGCGAACCAGATCGCCGGAACCGACAGCACAGCGGTGACAAGGAAACCCTTGTACATCGCGCCCATGATGTTCTTCCCGCCGCCAAGGCGCACGAAATAGGTACCGATGATCGAGGTGACGATGCACACGCCGCCGATCAGCAGCGGCAAGACCATCAGAGCAAAGAGGTTGTCCGCGCCCTTCAGCAGCAGCGCGGTCAGCACCATCGTGGCGCCGACAGTGACGACGTAAGTCTCGAACAGGTCGGCGGCCATCCCGGCGCAGTCGCCGACATTGTCGCCCACGTTGTCGGCGATCACGGCGGGGTTGCGGGGGTCATCCTCGGGAATTCCGGCCTCGACCTTGCCCACCAGATCCGCGCCGACGTCAGCCGCCTTGGTGAAGATCCCGCCGCCGAGGCGCGCGAAGATCGAAACCAGCGAGGCGCCCAGCGCCAGCGAGGTGAGGCCTATGACCACCGGACGGCTATCGGGAGCCAAGCCCGCCGGGCCGGTCAGGTACCAGAAGAAGCAGGCGATCGCGAGGAGCGCGAGGCCGGCCACCAGCATTCCGGTGATGGCACCGGCGCGGAAGGCGAGCGTCAGGCCCTCCTGCAGGCCCTTCATCGCAGCGGCGGCGGTGCGCACGTTGGAGCGCACCGACACGTTCATGCCGATAAACCCGGCGACGCCTGATAGCACTGCGCCAATCACGAAGCCAACCGCCGGGATCGCGCCCAGCGTGACGGCAACGATCACCGCGACGATCACCCCGACGATGGCGATCGCGGTGTACTGGCGCTTGAGGTAGGCTTGCGCGCCTTCCTGAATGGCGGCGGCGATTTCCTGCATCTTGGCGTTACCGGCATCCGCGCCGAGCACCTGACGGCTGGTGACGAAGCCATAGACAATGGCCAGCACCCCCAGCCCAATCGAAATGAGCAATAGATTCACGAGCAATCCCCTCCCGTCTTTATGTTGCACCCCCAGCAGAAGTGCAGGCGCCTCGTCATGGGCGCAGGGGACACAGTCATACGGGTTCGGATCATGCTGACAAGCCTCTCGCCTGGCGAGAAGCGCGGATTTGCGAAGGTCTCAGCAGTTTTGAGAGGATTGCCCGCGCGCGCAGGCGCTCAGCCGTGGCGGTAGCCGAGGCTGGCGGGGTCGCTCAGCGCCTCGCTACCGAGGAGGACCGGTGCCGCGGCAGGGGCGGTGACGAGGCCGATCCGGTACGCTGTGACGGGCAGTTGCGCTGTAGGCGGGGCGGTGAAGAGCAGCTCGTAATCGTCGCCCCACCTCATACACTCGTCCGCCCGTGCAGCGTCGGCGACGGGGATGGCCAGCGGGTCGAGGGCAAGGGTAACCCCGCTGGCATCGGCAAGGCGGAAGGCGTCGAGCAGAAGCCCGTCGGAAACGTCCATCATTGCAGTGACTTGGGGAGCAAGCGCAATACCCTCGGCGAGGCGCGGCGCGGGGCGGTCGAAGGCGGCGCGATGGTCTGTCACGCCCTCGAAGCCGAGCATGGCGCGGCCGACCGGGCCTGTTATGAACACCTGATCGCCCGGTTTCGCGCCCGATCGGGAGGGCACCGGCGTATGGGTCGCCCGCCCGATTGCGGTGAGGCCGAAGCTGCGAAGTCCTTCGCCTGCGACCGTATCGCCGCCCAGCAGGGGCGCGGCGAAAGCCGCTAACGCCTCGTGCAACCCCTTGAGAAACCGCGTATCTTCGCGGCCCAGCATATGCCCCAGCAAGACCCCCACCGGCTCCGCGCCCTTGGCGGCGAGGTCCGAAATGTTGGACGCGACCAGCTTCCACGCCACGTCGGCCATGTCGGCTTGTGCGCGGAAGTGGGTGCCCTCGGTCATCATGTCGTGGGTGATGACCAGCGTTTCGCTGCCGAGGGTGAGCACCGCGCAATCGTCCATCAATCCCCGCGCTCCGGGATGGAGGGGGAGGTGGCGCAATGCGGCGATGAAATCAGGCTCGTTCATGGGCGGCCCAGCCTTAACCCCTCGCGATCGGCCTGTCGAAGCGATGTTTCACGTGAAACACCGCAACAGAGCCGTTCTAAAAGGGGTCTGGAGGGGGTCTAAACCGGTCTAAAGGGGGTCTAACAGGGGTCTAAAGCCGTTCAAAACGGCTCTGGCGGGTGCCTGAAAAGTCCAACCTCAGCGCCGCTCCTCTTTCGCCACCGCATCGAGGATGCCGTTGACGAACTTGGCCTGCCCGTCATCGAAGAACGCCTTGGCGACCTCGACATATTCGTTGATCGCCACCGCGGCAGGCACATCGGCGCGGGCGATGATTTCGTAGGTTCCGGCGCGCAGCACCTGCAGCATCGCCTTGTCGAGCCGCGTGATGGTCCATCCGGCGGCCAGCTTGCCCGACAACAGCACATCGATCTCGTCGCGGCGCGCATCCACGCCGCGCACCACGTCATCGAAGAACGGCATTTCGGCATCGGCATATTCGGCATCGTCGAAATCGTCTTCGTCGATGGTGCGGCCCAGCCGGTGCTGGTGGAACTCGTCGAGTAGCTTGTTGAGGGCCGTACCCTCCATGTGCTGCTGGTAAAGCGCCTGAACGGCGGCAAGCCGGGCAGCCGAACGGGCTTTGGAGCGGGCAGGAGAGTTCATGTGATCCTCAGTTCCACGGACTTGGCGTGGGCGGGTAGCCCCTCGGCATGGGCGAGGGTGGCGGCGGCAGGGCCGATCGCGTTGAAAGACGCCTCATCGAGGCTGAGGAAGCTGGTGCGCTTCATGAAATCGAGCACCGACAGCCCGCTCGAAAAGCGCGCGCGGCGGCCCGTCGGCAGCACGTGGTTGGGGCCAGCGACATAATCGCCCACCGCCTCGGGCGTCATGCGGCCAAGGAAGATACTGCCCGCGTGGCGGATGCTTTTGAGATAAGGCTCGGGATCGTCGACCGCGATCTCGACGTGCTCTGCCGCCAGACGGTTGGCCAGCGCAGGCGCTTCGGCGAGCAGATCATTGACGACGATCATCACCCCGTGCGCGTCCCAGCTTGCCCGCGCGGTCTTGCCGGTCGAAAGCGTGTTGATCTGCAAGTCGATGCAGTCTTCGACCTGCCGCGCAAAGCCCGCATCGTCGGTGATCAGGATCGACTGCGAGGTCGGGTCATGCTCGGCCTGAGAGAGCAGATCGGCGGCGATCCAGTCGGGATCGTTCTTGCCGTCGGCAATCACCAGAATCTCGGATGGGCCTGCGACCATATCGATGCCCACGACACCGAACAGCTGGCGCTTGGCCTCGGCCACCCAGGCATTGCCGGGGCCGGTGATGACATCGACAGGCTTGATGCGCTGCGTGCCATAGGCGAGCGCGCCGACCGCATGCGCCCCGCCGACGCGCCAGATCTCGTCCACGCCCGCGATATGCGCGGCGGCGAGCACCATCGGGTTCGCCGTGCCCTTGGGCGTCGGGGTGACGACCACCAGCCGCTCAACCCCCGCGACGCGCGCCGGAATGGCGTTCATCAGCAGCGAGGAGGGATAGGCCGCGCGGCCTCCCGGCACATAGAGCCCGGCGGCATCCACAGGCCGCCAGATCGCGCCAAGCCGCACGCCCGCCGCGTCGACATAGTCGCGGTCGGCGGGGAGCTGCGCTTCGTGATAGGCGCGGATGCGCGCAGCGGCGAGTTCCAGCGCATCGCGCAAGGCGGGATCGAGATCGCGGTAGGCCTGTTCGCAACGTTCGCGGGTGATCCGCCAGTCGCTTTCGTCGGCGAGCGCATAGCCATCGAAACGCTGGGTGTAGTCCACCAGCGCCGCATCGCCGCGCTGCTTCACTTCGTTGAGGATGTCCGCGACCTGCCCGGCAACATCGCTATCGGATTCGCGCCGCGCATCGACGATCCGGGCGAACCGCGCTTCGAAATCGGGATCGAGGGTGGAGAGCAAGGACACGGTCATGCGGCGCACCGTTCCTGCGCATCGCGGCGGAAGGCATCGACCAGCGCGGCAACGCGGCGATCGGTCTTCAGGGCGGTGCGGTTGACGATCAGCCGCGCGGAAATCTCGATAATCACGTCGGTCTCCACGAGGCCGTTTTCCTTCAGCGTCTTGCCGGTCGACACGAGGTCGACGATCTGGCGCGCAAGGCCCAGGGACGGCGCCAACTCCATCGCGCCGTTGAGCTTCACGCACTCGGCCTGCACACCGGCGGCTTCGAAATGGCGGCGGGTGAGGCTGGGATACTTGGTTGCGACGCGCAGGTGGCTGACGGCGCCCGCTTCCTCGGTGTCCGCCGCGAGGCGCGCCACGGACAGGCGGCACAGCCCGATGCCCAGATCGACCGGGGCGTAGAGATCGGCGTAGTCGAATTCCTCGATCACGTCCGATCCGACGATCCCGACCTGCGCTGCGCCGTGGGCCACGAAGGTCGCGACATCGAAGGCGCGCACCCGGATCAGGCGCATGTCGGCGCGGTTGGTGGCGAAGGCGAGCGCGCGGCTCTTGGGATCGTGGAACTCGGCCTCGGGCTCCACACCGGCGCGCGCCATCACCGGCAGCGCCTCGTCGAGGATGCGCCCCTTGGGGACAGCGAAGGTCAGCTGTCCGGGATTGTCGTGTTGGCCGAGCAAGGTCATGATTGGCCGCGCACTTAAGGCTGGGACGGCGAAAGGGCAATGGGAATGGGCAATTCGGGCCAAGGGAATGCGGCGCGTCCAGCGCAGGAATCTGCCGGAGGCGGGGAGCGGCCCGTTTAGCCCGCGAGGAAGTCCTCCATCGCCGCATTCACTGCCTCGGGCGCTTCCCACGGCACGAAATGCCCGCAGTCCGGCACGCGCACGATGGTGAGCGGGTCGATGATGTCCTCAAGCCCGTCGAGGTTCTCAGGGGGAAGGGCGAGATCGTCCAGCCCCCAGATCACCAGCGTCGGGATTGTCAGCTTGGGCAGGGCAGGCGGCGTCCAGCCTGCGGGGATTTCGAAAGGCGCATCCATCGTCGGCACGTCGATGGGGCTGGCGCGGTAGTAGTTGAGCATTCCGAACGCCGCGTCGCGGTTCTGCCAGTCGAGCAGCAGCGCATCGCGCTCGTCCGGCTCCATCGCGGTGGGGCGGTCCCACTTGACCTCTTTCAGCAGCAGGCCGGTGAGGCCGTGGTCCTTCACCAGCGCATCGTTCGCCGTGTCGCGGAAGCCGCGGATATACTGGCTCGCCTCGCGCTGGCCGGGGTGGGTGTAGAGCAGCTTCTGGAAGGTCACCGGATGCGGCGCGTTGGCGATCACGGCGCGGGTGACGCGCGCATGCTGGCCGCCCAGCGCCACGCCCCAGGCGAGCGCGCCGCCCCAATCGTGGCCGACGATGGTGAAATGCGCGATCCCCAGCGTATCGGCGAGCAGGAACACGTCACCGATCAGCTTGTCGGGGGTGTAGGCCTCCACCGCCTGCGGCTTCGACGATCCGCGATAGCCGCGCTGGTCGGGCGCGATGCAGCGGAACCTGTCGGAGAAATGCGCGATCTGGTGTCGCCAGGTGCGGTGGCTCTCGGGAAAGCCGTGGAGGAAGATCAGTACTGGAGCATCTGTCGGGCCTTCATCGACAATGTCGAGGTGGATGCCGTTGGGCAGATGCACCCGCTTTTGTTCGAAGCTCATCATTCGTGCTCCAGCTTGTCCATGTAGCCATTGGCGACCATCGCCGCGACCGAATCGAACAGCGAATCCGGGGTGCGGCGCAGTTCGCCCATTCCCGCCTCCATCCCTTGCGCGACGATGATCTCCCGCTCCCCTGCGGCGATGCCGTCGAGCATCGTGCGCGCGGCGTCATCGGCCGGAATGCCGTTGTCGATCGCCTTGTCCGAGCGGTTGCGCGCGGCGCCCGCGCCGGTCAACGCATTGCGCGAGACGTTGGTGGCGACCGAGCCGGGGTAGATGGTGTGGACGCTTACCCCCGATTGCGACAGCTCGGCCCGCAGCGCATCGGCATAGCCTGCGAGCCCGAACTTGGCGGCGCAATAGGCGGTGCGCAGCGGCACGCCGACCTTGCCCGCGATCGAGGAGATGAACCCGAGCGCGCCTGATCCGCGCTCGCTCATGTGGTGGATCAGCCCTTGCGTGAAGGCGATCTGGGCGAGGAGATCGACCGCGATGATGTCGCGGTACACCTGCATATCGGTGTTCAGCGCGCGGCTGCGCTGCGAGATGCCGGCATTGGCAAAGGCGATATCCAAGCCGCCCTTCCAGCGACAAGCCTTGGCGGTGGCGTCTGCCAGCGCGGCGTCATCGCGCACATCGAAGGCGAGGATCAGCGTTTCGCCGCAATCCGCAGCAACTTCGGCAAGCCGCGCTTCATCGCGGCCCGACAGCACCACATGCGCCCCGCGTGCCGCCAATTCCCGCGCCAGCGCCGCGCCGATGCCCGAGGATGCGCCGGTGATCCATGCCACCTTGCCCGTATAATCCATGTCTCTCTCCCGTTTGTCCGAGAGTTAGCGGGACGGGCAAGCGAGGGCAATCAGGTTGCGGTTTGCGATCTGATGATCGCGGCAAGCTCCGCCGGAAACACCGCTTCGGGCCAACCTTCCAGCTCTTTCAAGGTGAACCAGCGGTGCTGCGTCATCAGCTGCTGTTCGAGCGCCGTGTGCCCTGCGGTGCTGACCTGCGTATCGGCGACGCGGACCAGAAAGAACCGCTCGTAGGCCTGCACCAGCTCGCCTTCGACCGTGACGAATTCGGGCATCATCCGCGCGACTTCGCGGCCCAGATCGGTGACGACGATGCCTGTTTCCTCGAACAGCTCGCGCCGTGCAGCTTTGCGGAAGCTCTCGCCCGGCTCGCACTCGCCGCCCGCCGTCACCCAGAACGGATCGCGGCCCGGCACGTCATAGCGGAACATCAGCGCGCGGCCCTCGGGGTCGAGCACGATCAGCCTCGCTGCGCGGCGCAGGCGCAGGTTGGGATTGAGTGCCACGTTCAAGCCTCCGGAACGCTTGCCTTGATCGCGACGGCATGGACGCGCTGGCCGACGATATCGCCCAAAACCGCGATCACTGCGCGCTGGCGGGCGAGGCGGTTCATCGGGGCGAACGCCGCCGCGTCGATTGCAATCGTGAAATGCGATTCGCCCGATCCGTCGTCGCCCATGTGGCCCGAATGCTTGGCGCTGTCGTTGATGATATCGAGCCGCGTCGGCGCAAAGGCCTCGGTCAGGAGCGCGTGCATTTCCTCGGCGACGGACATCGGGTCTTTCCTTCTTTGCATGTCGTTTGCGGCGAAACGGACTTGGAACTCGAAGCCGCAATCGCCATTCTAACTCCCCTATGCCTTCACCACGATTTCACGGCCGCGTCGAGAGCGGCGGGCGGGCCTGCGAGCGGCCCGGCTGCCGCGAGGACGGCGAATTCCGCGCGCCCGGACGCCGCCCGCACGGCTTTGACGGGCCGGGCGAGTGGCAGTGGTTCTGCCTTCAGCACGTGCGCGAATTCAACGCGGGCTATGACTGGTTTGATGGCATGAGCGCCGACGAGATCCTGCGCGCCCAGTCACCGATTGCGGGATGGCAGACCGAAAGCCGCGTGTTCCGCCCTACCGCGGGCATCCACGATGCGCCGCGCTGGGCCGATTTCGCCGACCCTCTCGAGGCGATCTCCGCCCGCGCGCGGGGTGTGCGGGAGCGTGCCGAGGGGCGTGCGCGGACCGCGACGTTCGAGGTGCGCTTCTCGCCCGACGAGAACCGCGCGCTAGAGGCGCTGGGGTTGGGCACCGACACCGACCGCACGAAGCTGCGCCGCCGCTATTCGGAACTGGTGCGCCGCTACCACCCCGACCGCAACGGCGGGGACCGCCGCCACGAAGCGCGGCTGACCGAGGTGGTCGACGCCTATCAGTTGCTCAAGAAGAGCGCGGCGCTGGCCTGATCAGCCCGCGACGGCCGCCTCGATGGCAGCGTGGTCGATCTTCGTCATAGCCGCCATCGCGCCGAATGCCCGCTCGGCGATGTCACCGCCGCGTGCAATGGCATCGGTCAGAACACGCGGAGTGATCTGCCAGTTTACGCCCCACTTGTCCTTGCACCACCCGCATTGGCTTTCTGCTCCGCCATTGCCGACGATCGCATTCCAGTAGCGGTCGGTTTCCTCCTGTGTGTCGGTCGCGATCTGGAACGAGAATGCTTCGGAATGCGGGAAGATCGGCCCGCCGTTCAATCCGATGCATTCCACGCCGCAGACCGTGAAGGGCACCACCATCACGTTCCCCGCCGAGTTCCCGGGGCTGTCCATCGGCGCATACTGCACTTCGCCTACGTGGCTGTCAGGAAAGACGGTCGCATAGAACCGCGCCGCTTCCTCGGCATCGCGGTCGTACCACACGCAGATGGTGGCTTTCGCGGTCATTGGGGTGTTCATTGTGCGGCCCCCTTGATGATCTTCGCGTCGATTTCGTTGGCTGCGATATAGGCCGGGCGCTGGGTGATGCGGTCGACATAGGCGCGGAACGCCGGGCGTTCGGGGATCGAACCGAAGCGCAGGCCCCAGACGAACTGGCTGCCGACATAGGTGTCGGCCATCGTGAACCTCGCACCGGCGATAAAGTCGTTCTGCGCAAGCCAGCCGTCGAGCGCGTCGATGGTCAGATCAAAGCTGCCGAAGCCTGCCTGCCCCTGCTTGCCCTCAGGCACGTCCCATCCGAACGAGCGCGCGATGATCGCCTGCTCCAGCGGCCCTGCGGCGAAGAACAGCCAGCGGAAATAGGCGGCTTTCTCGTGCGCGTCTGGCAACAAGCCTTTGTCGGGGTGCGTCTCGGCAAGGTAGTGGTTGATCGCCGCACATTCGGTGATGACGTGATCGTGGCCGCCATGATGGTGCACCAGCGCGGGCACCTTGTTCATCGGGTTGATGGCCTCGAAGGTGCCGGGCCGGCTCGCCCAGTCGAACACCACATGCTCGTAATCCGCGCCCGCCTCGTGCAGCGCCCAGCGCGCGATCTGCCCGCGGCTCATCGCGACGGTGTAGAAGGTGAATTCGGCCATTTCTCTCTCCCTGAAGACGGCCCGCGGTGTTCTACGTCTGCCGGAACGCCCAGCGCAAGGTGCGGCCCATGCCCCACGTGGCAGCGCGTGCCGGGAACGCGCTCAGCATCGGGCGTTGCAGCCGCAGCATTTGCCGCGCCCAATCGGGCAGCATTGCGACGGCATCGGCGGTGATCATCTTCTGCACCGCTTGCGGTGCGGCCTGCGGGCGCTGGCTGAGCACCAATTGCGCCACCTCGCGCGCTTCGGGAGAGGTCGCAAGGTCGCGGCGCAGGTCGCGGAAAATCGCCTCGGCCTCGGCGCGCGTTTCTGGCACCGGATCAGCGCCCAGCGCGCGGGCGATGACGGCGAATTGGCGGTAGTATTCATCCTGCTCGGCGACCGGCATCGAAGGGCGCACGTGGCGGATATAGCCTGCCAGGAAGCTCTGCGCTTCGGTGACGTGGACCCAAGCAAGGGTGCGCGGATTGGTCGCCTCGTAGCGCGCGCCGCCCGGCAGGGTGCCACCGACGCGGGCGTGGATGCGGTTGACCCGCTCGATCGCCTTCATCGCCTCGTCGCGGTGGCCAAAGGTGGTGACGGCAATGAACCGCGCGGTGCGCTGCAGCCGCCCATGCATGTCCTCGCGGAAGTTCGAATGGTCGAGCACGCCTTGCAACGCATGGGGGTGGAGCATCTGCAGCAGCAGCGCGCGCACCCCGCCGGTCATCATCCCCACCAGATCGGCATGGACCAGCCGGATCGGCGTATCGCGCGCGAACAGCGCCTCGTCGGACGGCGGAGTGGGCTGCTGGCCCTTGCTCGCATCGTGAAACACGCCGCGCACCTGAGAAACCAGCTTGAGGCGCAGCGATTCGACGGGATCGGCCATGCCTGTGCATATAGGGACGATCCGGGCGGGTGGGAAACGAACTCGCCAAAATGCGAGGCCAAGCGGTCAAACCTGTGCTTGCAGGCTGCGCCCATGATGTTTAACCGAACCCAGCAATGACTTCATCCAACCGCTCCACTGTCGCCGGCGCCAGCGCCATGCCCAACCAGCCCGACACCGTCGTCGACGTCCGCGAGATGTTCGGCATCGATGTCGATTGGCAGGTGCCCGCGTTCTCGCAAATCGACGAGCATGTGCCCGAGATCGACGGCGCCTACGTGTTCGATCCGGACACCACCTTGGCGATCCTCGCAGGCTTTGCGCACAATCGCCGCGTGATGGTGCAGGGTTATCACGGCACGGGCAAATCGACCCACATCGAACAGGTCGCAGCCCGGCTCGGCTGGCCCAGCATCCGCGTCAACCTTGATGCGCATATCAGCCGGATCGACCTGATCGGGCGCGATGCGATTGTGCTGAAGGACGGCTTGCAGGTCACCGAGTTCAAGGAGGGTATCCTTCCCTGGGCGCTCCAACACCCGGTCGCGCTGACCTTCGACGAATATGATGCGGGCCGCCCGGACGTGATGTTCGTGATCCAGCGCATTTTGGAATTCGATGGCCGCCTGACCCTGCTCGACCAGAACCGCGTGATCACGCCCAACCCGTGGTTCCGCCTGTTCGCGACCACCAACACGGTTGGCCTCGGCGATACCTCGGGCCTCTATCACGGCACGCAGGCGATCAACCAGGCGCAGATGGACCGCTGGAACGTGGTCGTGGCATTGAACTACCTCGCCCCCGAGGTCGAGCAGCAGATCGTAAAGTCCAAGACGCCCGAGGCCGACGACAAGCTGATCGCCGACATGGTCAAGGTCGCCGAGCTGACCCGTCAGGGCTTCATCAACGGCGACATCTCGACCGTGATGAGCCCGCGCACGGTCATCACCTGGGCGCAGAACGCGGCGATCTTCGGATCGGTCGGCTTCTCGTTCCGCCTGAGCTTCCTCAACAAGTGCGACGAGGCGGAACGCTCGCTGGTCGCGGAATACTACCAGCGCGTGTTCGGGCAGGACCTGCCGGAAGGCGCGGCGAAAAAGCGGTAGGATGATGCGGGGGGCGCTGCTGCTGGCTCTGGCCATCGCCGCCCCTTCCGCTGCGCAGCAGGCCGTGCCCGCGCCGCCGCCTGCGCCTGTGACGCGGGGCGTGGCGATGCTGCCCCCGAACCTGCCCGAGCCGGTGCAGGCCGAGCGGGTCAAGACGGTCGACATTCCGCAAGCCGCCAAGGATGCAGGCCACAACGGCACGGCGACCTATGTCGCGACCGTCGGTGCCGACGGCAAGCTGATCGCGCTCGTCCTCAAGGAAAGCAGCATGTCGCCTGCGATCGACGCGGCGGTCAAGGCGCGGGCGGAGGGCCTGTGGTATTTGCCGTCACGCGATAAGGCCGGCACCAAGATCACAGGCACGGCCCAAGTGCGCATGAGCTATGCCCGCCACGACAAGGACAGCCCCGGCGGCGGGATCGAGAGCTACACCTGCGGCGATCTGGTGCGCGAATGGGATTGGTTCACCGCTGCCAACGCCGCGCGGCGCAAGCTGTTCTGGCCGCACAACGCCTACACCTCGCTCGCCTCGATGATGGCCATGCAAGATGGTGTGATGCCGAGCGCCGAGCAACGGCTGTCCTCGCGCAAGGCGCGCGAAGCAATGTGGGCGGCGCTGATCAAGCGCTGCCGCAAGACACCCGAAAAGCTGATGCTGGACGAGGTCGATCATCGGCAAGCCTATGCCAATCTGGTCAATTCGTTCTGACCGCTTGCCCCCCAGTGTCCTAGGCTGATAACACAGCCCTTGTAATGGCGCTGTTCGACCGATTCTGGAAAGGCTCACGCTCCGGTGCTCCGGATGGGGCGGGTGCGCCTGCGGAGTTCTTTCCGCTCTACGAATCCACCCGTCCGCTAGACGATGACGATGATGACGAACCTCGCCCGCGCGCATCGGGTGCGCCCGATTATGACGCATGGGACGCCAAGCTCGCCGGCATCGACGAGGCGCTGGTCGTCGAGGAAAAGCGCCGCCGCCGGTGGTGGCAGCGCGATTACTGGCGTTCCCGCTCCAAGCTGTGGTGGACGGGGCGGGGCATACTTGCGAGCCTCGCGCTGTTCGTCACGCTGGTCGCCTGGCTGACAGTCACCGCGCCGCTCTCCAAAAGCCTCGAACCGATCGCCCCGCCGCAAGTGACGCTGCTCGCCAGCGACGGCACGCCGATCGCCCGCCAAGGCGCGGTGGTCGAGGCGCCGGTGAAGGTCGCCGCCCTGCCGCCGCATGTGGTGCAAGCCTTTCTCGCCATCGAGGACCGGCGCTTCTATTCGCACTGGGGCATCGACCCGCGCGGCATCGCCCGGGCCGCGTGGACCGGATACGGCGGCGGATCGACGATTACCCAGCAGCTCGCCAAGTTTACCTTCCTCACGCCTGAACAGAGCATCACCCGCAAGGCGCGCGAGGCGCTGATCGCGGTGTGGCTGGAAAGCTGGCTGACCAAGGACGAGATCCTCGAGCGGTATCTGTCGAACGCCTATTTCGGCGACAACCAGTATGGGTTGCGCGCCGCGAGCCTCCATTACTTCTACCGCCAGCCCGAAAAGCTGCGCCCCGAACAGGCGGCGATGCTCGCGGGGCTTTTGCAGGCCCCCTCGCGCTTTGCGCCGACCAAGCATTACGACAAGGCCAAGACGCGCATGGAGCTCGTCGTGCAGTCGATGGTCGACGAAGGCTACCTCACCGCTGCGGAGGCCGCGCGGCTGCCCGATCCGCGCATCGACGTGCGCACCCGCGACGATAACCTGCCGACCGGCACCTACTTTGCCGACTGGGCGCTGCCGCTGGCGCGCGAGGGGATGGAGGCGGGCTATTCGCGCGCGGCTCTCACCACGACGCTGGACTCGAAGCTGCAGGCGCTCGCAAGCCGGATCGTCGCCCGCGCACCGCTCGGGAAGGCGCAGGTCGCGCTGGTGGCGATGCGCCGCAATGGCGAGGTCGTGGCGCTGGTCGGCGGGCGCAACTACGCCAAGTCGCCCTTCAACCGCGCCACGCAGGCGCGCCGCCAGCCCGGATCGACCTTCAAGACCATCGTCTACCTGACCGCGCTCGAAAACGGATGGGACCGCGACGACACCATCCCCAACACCCCGATCACGCAAGGTAGCTACCGCCCCAAGAACGCGCGCGAGGCCTATTCCGAGACAATCACGCTCGAAGACGCCTTCGCGCAGTCGAGCAATGTCGCAGCGGTGCGACTGTTCCAGGCGGTGGGGAGCGAGAAGGTGATCCGCACCGCGCGCCGCCTCGGCATCACCGCGCCGATGGCCGAGGGCGATCCCAGCCTTGCGCTGGGCACCACGTCGATGACGCTGATGGAACTGACCGCCGCCTATGCGGGGATCGCGGCCAACGAATACCCGGTCGAGCCCCACGCCTTCGCGCGCAGCGAGCAGGGGTGGTGGGAATGGCTGACGACCCGCAAGAATTCGATGGGGAGTGGCATCCATTCGGACCTTGAAGCGATGCTGCGCGCGACGATCAATCGTGGCACCGGGCGCAATGCGGCACTGCCGGTGGCGAACTTCGGCAAGACCGGCACCACGCAGGATTACCGCGACGCGCTGTTCGTCGGCTATGCGGGCGACCTTGTGGTCGGCGTGTGGATCGGCAACGACGACAACTCGCCGCTGAACGGCGTCACCGGCGGCAGCGTCCCGGCGAAGATCTGGCGTGACTTCATGCGCGGCGCGCTCAGCCTTGAAGCCGCGCCTGAGCCCGAGGTCGACACCTCGCCCGATCCCGAAGGCCCGGTCCAGCCGCTCGACGTGCTGGAAGGGCAGGAAATCCCCATCGGTCAGGACGGTGCGACGCTTCGGATCGACGAGGGCGGGGTCACGCTTAGCCAGCCCGGCGCGGGCGAAGTGCGCCTTGATGAGGGCGGGATGGTGGTGCAGCCGGTGCCCCCGACCGCGCCAAGTCCGCCGCCGCTGTAATTCACTTCCCGTTCGTCCTGAGCTTGTCGAAGGACCGTCCTTCTGTCCGACCGCGCCAAGCTCCAGACGAGAAATGCAGCCCTTCGACAAGCTCAGGGCGAACGGAAAATCTGGCTAAACCATCAGGATATTCATCACCGCGGTCGCGATCGGGCGCGTGCGGTCGCTCTGCCACGCTTCGACCGTCACGTTGGCATTGCGCCGCCCGAGCCGGGTGATGCGCCCCACCGCAAAGCTCGCCTGCGACTTGCCCGCAGCCAAGTATTGCACGGTGATGTTGATCGGCTTCAGCAGCGGATCGCGCCCTGCCGCGATCAGCGCGGTGCGCAGCGCGGCATAGCCCGCGTTCTCGAGCAGGCCTGCGGTCGCCCCGCCGTGGAAGTGCTGCGGGCGGCCTTCGACCATCGGTCCGAAATCGACCGTCAGTACCGGCATATCGCCATCGACCTCGCCCGTCAGCACGATGCCGAGCGAGCGGGCATAGGCGGGAAGCTCCAGCCCCTCAGTCATTGCCGAGCGCTTCCTTCAGCGCCGGGTTATCCTGCCGGGGGTCAGCGCCGATGGTCATGAAGCAGCCCGCGACATGGGCGATGGGATCATCAAGATCGTCGTCATAGGCCACGCCGCGCACGAAGGCGGCGGAGCGCGTGATGCGGTAGCATTCGACCCGGCCCTTGACGCTCGCCCGTTCGCGCGCGGGGCGCTGGTAATCGACCCGCAGGTCGAGCGTGGCGACCGGCTGGAAGGTGCCGCGCGTCTGCCAGATCGCCATCCCGCTCGCCATGTCCATCAGGCTAATGATTGGGCCAGAAGCGAGCACCGGGCGGCTGCGGTCGCCCAGCAGATCCTCGCGCCACGGCAGTTCAAGCTCCACCCAGTTGTCGCCCTGATCGGTGAAGCGCAGGCCCAGCCAGCCGGTGTGGCCGTGGCGGAAGAACCACTTGGACGCTTCGCGCGCGTCGAACCGGGCAGGGGGGGTGTTCATGGCGGGGTGCATAGGGGCGAGGGTGCAGGGCGCACAATCGTTTATTTGAGGGGCCGTATCTAGCGCCAGGAGATGACGATCAGCGCGATGCCGATAGCCGCCACGATACCTGTCAGCCACCAGCAGCCTTTGCGATAGCGCTTTGGCGCGTCTTCAGGCGAGATGGTAGCAAGCGTCTCGATCGCCACCTCGACCGCGCCGCCGACCGCATCCTCGATCACCTAAAGCACGCCGCCTGCAAGCCGGTCGATCGCGCCTTGCAGGATCACCGCTGCGGCGTGGGCATCGATCGCGGCGGCGCGGCGTGCGCGGCTCATGTCCTGGCCGATCATCGCGGCTTCGGCGGCCTGCGTCGACCAGCGCTCGTCCCACAGCAGGATGGGGAGGGCCAAAGCTTCGGCGCAGTTGCGGGCATAGGCGCGGCTGGCCTGCGCGCGCGGGCCTTCGGAGCCGTCCATGTTGCGCGGCAGGCCCAGTACGATGCCCTTCACGCTGCGGCTGCGGATCAGCGCGGCGAGGGTCTCGCGGTCGCGGCCCCACTTGCCGCGCTCGATCGTGGTGTTGTTGGTGGCAAAGCGCCATCCGGCGTCGCACAGCGCCGTGCCCAGCGTCTTGGTGCCAAGGTCGAGCCCGAGCAGCACGCCGCCTTCACCCAGCGCATCGGCAAAGCCGCGCGCGTCCTCGAAGATCAGCGCAGGCGCTTGATTTACCGGGGCTTCCACGCGTCTGCCCGGCGGTTCACGTCGGCCTTGGTGTTCGCCCAGAACAGCGGCAGGTCATAGACGTGGTAGTTGTTCCCCGGCAGCACATAGGAGCCCATCTCGGGCGGCGGGCCGATCAGGAGCAGCCCTCGCTTGTCGCAGCGCGCGGGCACAAGGCCGGGCACGAGTTCGCCCTTCGCCATGCTGTCGTCGGGCACCAGCGTGCCGAGATTGGCGCTCGCCGGTGCCGCGCCGCCGATCAGGCCGGTCAGCGGATTGCTGCACAGCATGGGGTCGTCCCCCAGCGCCTTGCCGTCGAGCGCGGGGGTGCGGCCATAGGCCTCGAGCACCAGCGCCGGATCGGCCGGTTCGGCGAAGCTCGACCAGCTGATCACGCAGGCCGTCTGGTCGGGCGCGGCGCAGGCGGGCAGGCCCATCACCGGAAGGTCGTGCAGGGTCGAGACCGGCCAGCCGATCACATAGGCTGCCACCAGCCGGCTTGCGGCAGGGGTGCCTTTGACCTCCTCGGCGAGCAGGCGCTTCAGGTGCAGCGCGCCTTGCGAGTGACCGACCAGCACGATCGGCGTCTTGGGATCGACTGACGAGAGGAAATAGCGGAACGCTTCGCGCACGTCGGCATAGGCGGCGCCGATCGCCTGCTTGCCCTCGGGCGCGGCGGTAAGGAACGCGCCCATCGTCGCCTGCCGGTAGCGCGGCGCCCAGATCTCGGTCGCGGCGTTGAAGGGGCTGGCCATGCCGCGCAGGTAAATGCGGGCGACACGCTCGGCTTCGGGGTCTCCGCCGCTTTCCAGCGGCGCGTTCCAGCGGGAACGGTTGAGGTAGCTCGTGGGATGGACAAAAAACACCGCGAAGCGCTGGGTGGGCGCGGCGGGGGAGCCGGGGACTGCGGTGCCGCCGGTTTCGGCATAGCTCGGCTGCCAGCGCGCCGGGTCGCTTGCGCCGATGCCGGGGCGCGAATACCACAGCGCCGAATCCTCGTAGGCGTTGGCGTCGAGCGGTTTGACCGGCGCAAACTCCGCCGAGGGCACCAGCGCGATCTCGGCGAATTCCTTCTGGAACAGCTCGAAGGCGATGCGGCCTCCGACAACGAGGGCGATCAGGATCGCGACGAGATAGAGGAACTTCTTGACC
Organism: uncultured Alphaproteobacteria bacterium; assembly: GCA_963765775.1. Taxonomy (GTDB): domain Bacteria; phylum Pseudomonadota; class Alphaproteobacteria; order Sphingomonadales; family Sphingomonadaceae; genus Erythrobacter. Next base: position 156,634 of record CAVXXQ010000003.1, on the reverse strand, counting down.
ATTTACTTGGCCGCCGCACCCTCGGCGAGCGGCGGGCGCAATGTCGTCCACGCGCGGTCGCCGCGCATGGACGAGAACCAGCTCGCCGGGTTCCAGGTGGTCGATCCGTCGAGGCTGAAGGTCAGAAACTCCGCGCGCCCGCCGATATTGGCGAGCGGCACGCCGCCGCCAAGGCCGTTTTCAATCGCCGCTGCCCGGCTATCGGCGCTCTGGTCGCGGTTGTCGCCCATCACGAACACGCTTTCTGCCGGCACGGTGTAGGGGCCGTAGTTGTCGAGGCTCTGCTCCATGTAGTCGATGGTCAGATAGGTCGCGCCGTTGGGCAGGGTTTCGCGGTAGGTCGGCGGGGCGAAGAAGTCCTTCCCGTCCGGTCCGGTCTCGCGGAAGTCCTCGAAAGCGGTGAGGCACGGGCTGCCCTTGCACAGCAGCTCGGGCTCGAAGGGCAAGCGCACCTCTGGCACGACCTCGCGCTTGATGGCTTTGCCGTTGAGGATGATCTGCCCGCCGCGCACTTCGATGGTGTCGCCGGCAAGCGCCACGACGCGCTTGATGTAATCTTCGTCGCGGACCGGGTGCACGGGGATGACGATGTCGCCATATTCGGGGGTGTTCGGGAGCACCCGCCACTCGCCGCGCTTTAGCAGATGGAAGCTCGCCGAGGCCCACGACCAGCCGTAGGGATACTTGCTCACCACCAGACGGTCGCCCACCCACAAGGTCGGCATCATCGATGTCGAGGGGATGTAGAAGGGCTTGGCAATCAGGCTGTGGAAGGCGAGCACCGCCAGCAGCATCAGCGCCAGACCGCGGATTTCAGCGAGCCAGTTGACCTTCTCGGATGTGTCGGCCGCGTGCGTGGTTTCGGTGGATGCCATGAAGAGGGTGGACCGCCTTAGAGAGGGATGGCTTCGATGATCACAAAGGCCTGTGCCCAGGGGTGATCGTCGGTGAGGGTCAGGTGGATGCGCGCCTCATGGCCTTTCGGCGTGATTTCTTCAAGCCGCAAAGCCGCCCCGCCGGTCAGCGCCAGCGTCGGCGCGCCCGAGGCGGCGTTGACGACGCCGATGTCCTTCATGAACACGCCGCGCTTGAAGCCGGTGCCGACCGCCTTGGAGAACGCCTCCTTGGCGGCAAAACGCTTGGCGTAGGTTCCGGCGATGGTGAAGGGCCGGCGGCGGGCCTTGGCGATTTCGGTTGCGGTGAAGACGCGGTTCTCGAACCGCTCGCCAAAGCGCTCGAGTGAATGGGCGATCCGTTCGATATTGCAGAGGTCGGAGCCGGTGCCGATGATCATTGGAACGCTCGCATGAAAACCGCCACGAGCAGCGCCAACGCCGTGACGTGCAGCATCACCTGCGACTTGAACAGCGGGTGCGCGAAGTCGCCCTTGCCCATCTTGAGCGCGCCGACGAAGCCGAAGATCTGCAAGGCGACCCAGCCCACCGCGAAGACCACCATCACCCCGCTGTTCAGCGCAAAGCCGAGAAAGCCGATCGCGAGCAGGAACAGCCCGGCGGCGGCCAAGGCCCACAGCTTCTGCTGGCCGGTCAGGGCGGGAAGTTCCGCTTCGCTCACCGCGCCGCATCCATCAGATCGCGCATCCGGCGGATCGCGTTCTCCAGCCCGACGAACACCGCTTCGCCGATCAGGTAGTGGCCGATGTTGAGCTCGGCGATCTGCGGGATGGCGGCAATCGGCTGGACGTTTTCGAAGGTGAGGCCGTGGCCTGCATGGGCCTCGATCCCGTTCTTGGCGGCGAGCGCGGCCATGTCGGATATGCGGCGCAGTTCGCGTTCCACCTTGGCAGCGTCGCCATCGAGGAAGGCGTGGGCGTATTCGCCGGTGTGGAATTCCACGACCGGCGCGCCGAGACGCAATGCGGCGTCGAGCTGGCGTTCGTCCGCCTCGATGAACAGCGAGACGCGGATGCCCGCCGCGCGCAACTCCTCGGCAATCGGGGCGAGGGTGTTGTGCATCCCTGCCGCATCGAGCCCGCCTTCGGTGGTGCGCTCCTCGCGCTTTTCGGGGACGATGCAGGCGGCGTGGGGCTTATGGCGCAGGGCGATGGCGAGCATCTCGGCGGTCGCCGCCATTTCGAGGTTCAGGGGCAGATTGGTCGCAGCCTGAATGCGCGCCAGGTCCTCGTCGCGGATGTGGCGGCGGTCTTCGCGCAGGTGCGCGGTAATGCCGTCACCGCCCACGGCCGCGACGATCTCGGCGGCGCGCACCGGATCGGGATGATCCCCGCCGCGCGCGTTGCGGATGGTCGCGACGTGATCGATGTTGACGCCGAGACGCAAGGGGCGGGTGTCGGTCAAAGCGGGGTTCCTGTCGTGCAGACGGCCGCGCGCATCACATCATGGGTGATGCCTGCCTGCTGCCAGATTTCGCCAAAGGCGGCTTCGGCCTCGGCGCGGTTTGCGGTCATGATGATCACCATGTCGAGGTCGGGCAGGATGATGTTGCGCAGCACCACGCCGCCGATGAAGCCGCGCCGCTCGACGATCCGAACAGGCGTATCGCCGCAATCCTTGAGCGGCACGCTGAACGACCATTGGCCGAGCGCGGCCATGCCATATTCGGGCTTGCCGTCCCACATCTGCGCGCGCTGCGCATCGGGGATCAGCTTGCCGGTCATCAGCGCGCGGTCGAAGGCGAAGAGGTCGCGGGTGGTGCCATAGAGCGCGCCCGCGCCGCCGAAATTCTCGAGCCGGAAGGCTGTCGATTCCGGCTTGCCTTCGGCAAAGCCCGCGACCGTCGCCTCGGCGCGGGGGAAGATACCGACGCTGGCGAGGCCGAGCGGCTTGGCGATGCGTTCTTCGATCAGCGCGGCGTAGGGCTTGCCACTGGTCGCCTCGATCACCGCGGTCATCATGATGAAATCGCAGTCGCCGTAGTGGAACTCGGATAGGGGTTCGCGCTTGGTCGGCCCTTCGCACCATGTCCGCCCGGTTTCGGGGCTGGTTAGGTCGACGCTATAGAACGTCGGCCACTCGTCCCTGCCGATCGGACCTTCCTCCTGGCGCGGCAGGCCCGAGACGTGCTGCATCAGCATCCGCGAAGTAATGCGGCCAGCATAGGGCGCCTTGCTGTCGGGCAGGTAGCGGAAGATCGGCGCGTCGAGATCGAGGCGGCCGGCCGCGACTTCCTGCATCGCGATGGTGGCGGTGACCTGCTTGCTGACCGAAGCCCAGCGCCACACTGCGCCCAGCTTGTGCGGGGTATCGCCGCCCGGCGCGATCGTGCCGACCGTGCTTTCGAAGAGGATCTTGTCGCCGCGCGCGATCAGGATCGTGCCGGGCGCTGTGTCGGGGTTGAGGGCGGCCTTAACGGCGGCATCGTCCAGCGGCGGCGGCGCGGCTTTCTGCGCGCTTGCCGGCATGGCTCCGAGTATCAGCAATACTGCGCATCCAAGGAGCCTCATCATCTGTCTATTCCTTCCGACTGCCGGGTTTCGTTACCGCTACGCGCGCCAGAGCCTCGGGGATGTCGGTTTCATCATAAGTCGGAAAATCGATGGCGAGCAGCGGGTAGAACGGCACGCCCAGATCGACCGACCCGCAGGAACGGTCGATGATCGCACATTCGGCGATCACTTCGGCCCCTTCGCGCGCCACGGCGGCGATCGCCTCGCGGCTGGAGAGGCCGGTGGTCACCACATCCTCGACCATCAGCACCTTGGCGCCCGGCGCCAGCGCGAAGCCGCGGCGCAGGTGGAAGGTGCCGTCGGGCCGCTCAAGGAACAGCGCGTCCTTGCCCAGAGCGCGGCCGACCTCGTGGCCGATGATGATCCCGCCCATTGCCGGCGACACCACCACGTCAACAGCCGCGCGCACCTCGGCCGGAATGCCGGCGACCACAGCCTCGGCGAGGCGCGCGGCGCGTGCGGGGCTCATCAATACCCGGGCACATTGCAGGTAGTGTCCACTATGGCGGCCCGAGGAGAGCTTGAAGTGACCCTCCAGTAAGGCGCCCGAACTGCGGAATTCCGCGAGCACCGCGTCCTGATTCATCAGCGAACTCCTTAAGAAGAATAGGGAATGACCCCGTCTTGCGCCCCAGACATGGCGCCTTGCATAATTTTCTCCCTAGAAGCGCTTGAGGCCCTCGGCAAGCACCGCTAAGGGCGAGGGGAAGCTGGCTCTAGGGCTGGATAAACGCCGTCTGATGCGGGTCTCAAATAGGCCGAGCGCCGGGCGGTATGGGATCAGATTCGAACCACTTGGACACATGCTCATGGGTCAAAGGCACCCCCGTATGAAAAAAGCTATTCTGGCAGCACTGGCGGCCGGGCTTGCGGCGTTCGCGCCGATGAGCGTCGTGGCGCAAGCTGCGGCTCCCGCTGCTCCTGTTGCCGAGGTAGCTGCACCGACCGTGGCGGCCGCTCCTGCTGTTGACGCGGCTGCTGACGCCGCGCCGGCTGCTGCAGCAAGCACCTACGTTCCGATGAAGCCCACCAAGGGCAAGGGCATGCCGACCTCCTACGAGGACGATCCGCTCAAGAGCCTGACCTTCCAGGACCAGTATTCCGACAACGGCGAATATGCGCTGTGGATGCATGACGTGATCCTCATGCCTGTGATCACCGTGATCAGCCTGCTGGTGCTCGGCCTGCTGCTCTATGTCGTGGTGCGCTTCAACCGCCGCCGCAATCCGGTCGCCTCCAAGACCACCCACAACACGCTGATCGAGGTCGTCTGGACGATCGTGCCGGTGATCATCCTGGTGATCATCGCCGTGCCTTCGATCACGCTGCTTGCGCGCCAGTACGAGACTGCGCCGGCCAATGCCGTGACCATCAAGGCGACCGGCTACCAGTGGAACTGGGGCTATACCTATCCCGATCACGGCGGCTTCGAAGTCATATCGAACATGCTCGACGATGCCGAAGCGATCAAGCGCGGCGAGCCGGCGCAGATGGCGGTCGATAACCGCATGGTTGTGCCCGCCGGCGTGCCGCTGCGCATCCAGACCACCGCGTCCGACGTTATCCACGCTTTTGCCGTGCCGTCGCTGTGGTTCAAGATGGACGCGGTGCCCGGCCGTCTCAACGAGAAGATGCTGACCATCAAGGAGCCGGGCGTCTATTACGGCCAGTGCTCCGAGCTGTGCGGCGCGCGCCATGCCTACATGCCGATCGTGGTCGAGGCGCTGCCGCCCGCCGAGTTCGCTGTATGGATCGCGGCGCAGGGCGGCGCCATGCCGGGCGCAACCCCGGCAGCTCCGGCTGCCGCAGCCGCTCCGGCAACCGACGAAGCCGCCGCTCCGGCTCCCGCCGCCTGACATAGACATTGAAGCAGAAGAGTAGCTGATCATGGCAACCACCGCAGACGGTTTCGACGCTCACGGGACGGCGCATGGCCACGGGCATGACGCCCATGACCACGCCGACCACAAGCCGGCGTTTTTCGCCCGCTGGTTCATGTCGACCAACCACAAGGACATCGGCACGATGTACCTGATCTTCGCGATCATCGCGGGGATCGTGGGCGGTGCGATCTCGGGCATCATGCGTGTCGAGCTGGCCGAGCCGGGCATCCAGTACCTACAATGGTGGGCCCAGTTCATGGGCGGTGCGAATGATATCAACACCGCGCTCCACATGTGGAACGTGTTCATCACCGCGCACGGTCTCATCATGGTGTTCTTCATGGTGATGCCGGCGATGATCGGCGGCTTCGGCAACTGGTTCGTGCCGCTGATGATCGGCGCGCCGGACATGGCCTTCCCGCGTATGAACAATGTCAGCTTCTGGCTGACGGTCGCGGGCTTCTTCAGCCTGCTGTTCTCGCTGTTCGTTCCCGGCGGCACGGGCCCCGGTGCGGGCACCGGCTGGACCGTTTACGCCCCGCTCTCGACGAGCGGCTCGGTCGGACCGGCTGTGGACTTCGCGATCTTCTCCCTGCACCTTGCTGGTGCTGGCTCGATCCTGGGCGCGACCAACTTCATCACCACCATCTTGAACATGCGTGCGCCGGGGATGACCCTGCACAAGATGCCGCTGTTCGTGTGGTCGGTGCTCGTCACCGCCTTCCTGCTGCTGCTGGCGCTGCCGGTGCTGGCTGCTGCCATCACCATGCTGCTGACTGACCGCAACTTCGGCACGACCTTCTTCAACGCGGCTGGCGGCGGTGATCCGGTGCTTTATCAGCACCTGTTCTGGTTCTTCGGTCACCCGGAAGTCTACATCATGATCCTGCCGGGCTTCGGCATGATCTCGCAGATCGTGGCGACCTTCTCGAAGAAGCCGGTGTTCGGCTACCTCGGCATGGCTTACGCCATGGTCGCGATCGGTGTCGTCGGGTTCATCGTTTGGGCGCACCACATGTACACCACCGGCCTCGACGTGAACACGAAGATGTACTTCACCGCAGCGACGATGGTTATCGCGGTGCCGACCGGCGTGAAGATCTTCAGCTGGATCGCCACGATGTGGGGCGGCAGCCTCAGCTTCAAGTCGCCGATGGTCTGGTCGATGGGCTTCATCTTCCTGTTCACCGTGGGCGGCGTGACCGGCGTGGTTCTTGCCAATGGCGGCATCGACGACAACCTGCATGACACCTACTACGTGGTGGCGCATTTCCACTACGTGCTGTCGATGGGCGCGGTGTTCTCGCTGTTCGCCGGGTTCTACTACTGGTTCCCGAAGATGAGCGGGCGGATGCACAGCGAGCTGCTGAGCCACATCCACTTCTGGACGTTCTTCATCGGCGTGAACGTGATCTTCTTCCCGCAGCACTTCCTCGGGATGCAGGGCATGCCGCGCCGCTATCCGGACTACGCGGAAGCCTTCACCTTCTGGCACCAGATCAGCACCTACGGGTATTTCATCATGGCCGGCTCGATGGTGTTCTTCTTCGTGAACATCGCCTACGCGCTGTTCGCCGGGAAGAAGGCTCCAGCCAATCCGTGGGGCGAAGGCGCGACTACGCTTGAGTGGACCCTGCCCAGCCCGCCGCCTTACCACCAGTTCGAAACGCTGCCGGTGATCACCGACGCGAACGACTACCACGATCACCGTCCGGCGACGGCCTGATCGGCTCCCTCGCCGGAGCATAAGCAAACGGGGGGAGCGCGGCTGAGACAGTCGCGCTCCTTGCCGATGGAAACCCCAAGAGTATGGCAAGCACCGCACCGCAAACGACGACGCAGACTCTCCCGACGGAGTGGCGCGACTTCCTGACGCTGACCAAGCCGCGGGTGATGACGCTGGTGATCTTCACCGCGATCTGCGGCGTGCTGGCTGCGCCCGGCGCGATCCACCCGGTGCTGGGCTTTACTGCGATCCTCGCCATTTCGATGGGCGCGGGCGGGTCTGCGGCCTTGAACCACTGGTGGGAAGCCGACATCGACGCCGGGATGAAGCGCACCATGAACCGTCCGCTTCCCGGCGGGCGGATGCGCCGCGAGGATGCGCGCGATTTCGGGATTTTCCTGTCGGCGGTGTCGGTAGGCCTGATGGGCCTTGCGATCGGCTGGCTCGCGGCCTCGCTGCTGCTGGGCGCGATCATCTACTACGCCGTGATCTACACCATGTGGCTGAAGCCGCGCACCCCGCAGAACATCGTCATTGGCGGCGGCGCGGGCGCCTTCCCGCCGCTGATCGGCTGGGTCGCGGTCACTGGCGACATTACCGCCATGCCGATCCTGCTGTTCGCGATCATCTTCTTCTGGACCCCGCCGCACTTCTGGGCGCTCGCGCTGTTCGTGCAGTCGGATTATGCCAAGGTCGGTATCCCGATGCTGCCGGTGGTCGCAGGCGAGAAGGTGACGCGCCGCCAGATCATGTTTTACACCCTGCTGCTCGCGCCTGTCGCGATCGCGCCGTGGTATATCGGCGGCACGAGCTGGATTTACGGCTCGGTCGCGGTGGTGCTCTCGGCGCTGTTCGTGGTGCTCGCCCTGCCGGTCTTCACCCGGATGCGCGCTGAGGTTGACGCCATGACGCCAGAGAAGGCGCTCTTCAAGTTCTCGATCGTCTATCTGTTCGTGCTCTTCGCCGCGCTCGTTGCTGACCGTGTGGCCTTCTACCAAGGCTGGATCGCATGACCCCCGACGAAGAACGCGAGTTCCTGCGCCGCCGCAAGGCGCGCAACTGGGTGGTGCTCGGCACGCTCATCTTCTTCGTGGTGCTGTTCTACGCGATCACCATCGTGCGGATCGGCGGGCAGGTGCATTGATGGCCAGCCTCGCGCCTTCCAACAACGACATGGCTCGCCGCAATCTGCGCGTTGGGCTGATGGCGTTTGCGGGCGCGCTGGCGATGCTCGGGCTGGGCTATGCTTCGGTGCCGCTTTACCGCCTGTTTTGCCAGGTCACCGGCTTCGGTGGGACGACGATGGTCGCCAGCGAAAGCCAGGCCGCGCGCGCCGCTGCCGCGGTAACGGGCCAGACGATCTCGGTCCGTTTCGACGCTTCGACCGAATCGGGGATGCCGTGGAGCTTCCGTCCCTCGCAGCCGACCGACAAAGTCACCATCGGCGAGCGTGACATTGCCACCTACGTGGTGCGCAACGATAGCAACCAGCCGATCACCGGCATGGCGACCTTCAATGTCACGCCGGAGCAGGCGGGCAAGTATTTCAACAAGATCCAGTGCTTCTGCTTCACCGAACAAACGCTCCAGCCGGGGCAGGAAGTGGTGATGCCGGTGCTCTACTTCGTCGATCCTGCGATGCTCAAGGATCCGAACATGAAGGGCGTCGAGCAGATCACGCTCAGCTACACTTTCCACCGCTCGCAGGAGCCGCTAGCAGCGGCACCTGAGGGCACGAATTGATCCGCTAAACCCAGGGACGGGAACTTCCACATGGCTGGCAAGGTAAACCACGAATACCACATCCTCGAACCCGATGTCTGGCCGCTGATCGGCTCGATTTCGGCGCTGACCTTCACCAGCGGGCTGGTGCTGAACTTGCATCCCGACGTGTTCGGTAAGGCGGCTGGCATCGTCATGTGGGCGGGCCTCGCCGGCCTGATCGCCACCTTCTTCATGTGGTTCAAAAACATCGTGGTCGAAGCCGAGCGCGGCGATCACACTCCGGTGGTGCAACTTCACCTGCGCTACGGGATGATCCTGTTCATCGCTTCGGAAGTGATGTTCTTCGTCGGCTGGTTCTGGAGCTTCTTCGACTTCGCGCTGTTCCCTGCGCCGCTGACCTTTGACGAGGCGACGGGCGCGACGACCAGCCTGTTCGGCGAAGCTGGCGCCATCGCGCAGTTCGTGCCCAAGGGCATGGATGTGCTCGATCCCTTCGCGCTCCCGCTGCTCAATACGCTGATCCTGCTGTGCTCGGGCACCACGGTGACTTGGGCGCACCACTCGCTGATCCACGGCGACCGGCAGGGCCTCAAGCAGGGTCTTTGGGCGACGATCCTGCTCGGCCTTCTGTTCAGCTCGATCCAGGCCTACGAATACGCGGCCGCGCCCTTCGGCTTTGGCGGCAACACCTATTCGAGCGCCTTCTACATGGCGACCGGGTTCCACGGCTTCCACGTGATCATCGGAACGATCTTCCTCGCGGTCTGCCTCTATCGCACCTATCTCGGCCACTTCACCCCGCGCCAGCACTTCGGCTTCGAAGCGGCGGCGTGGTACTGGCACTTCGTCGACGTGGTGTGGCTGTTCCTGTTCGTCTCGATCTACGTCTGGGGCGGTTGGGGCGCTGAATACCACTGATGAACGCGGACCCCGCAGGTCCGAGTGAACAGAAGGGGCAGCCGGGATTGGTCTCGGCTGCCCTTTCCGGTTTGTGCCCCCGCTGCGGCGCCAAGACCCTGTTCGCCGCGCCTGCTGCGCTGGCGCAGGAGTGCAGCGCTTGCGGGCTCGATATTCACGCGTTGGAGCGGGGCGGGCGGTTCGTGGGTGTGGTGACGATGCTGCTGGCGCTGGCGCTGATCCTCGCTGCGCTCGGCGTGGATGAATGGCTGAGGCCGCCGCTGTGGGCCTCGTTCCTGTTCTGGGCGCCGGTGACGGTGGGCGGTGTCGTCTTCGCACTTAGGTTCTATAAGACCATGTGGGTCTATCACGAGTTTGAGGAACGCCAGCAACCATGACCCGCCGCATTCTGATATTCTCGACGATCATCGTGCTGGCGGCAGTCGCCACCATGATCGCGCTCGGCATCTGGCAGCTCGGGCGGTTGCGGGAGAAGGAGGCGCTGATCGCGCAGTATGTGGCGGCAGCGAGCGATAGCACGCCTGTTGCCTTCCCCCTGAGCGACAAGGGCGACGACGTGCTGTTCCGCCGCAGCCGGATTGACTGCCTCGCAGTGCACGATGTGGAACCGGTCGCCGGTACGGCCGCGACAGGAGCAAAGGGCTGGGCACACCGGGCCACTTGCAAGGTGAGGGAAGGAAACGCCGTGCCGGTCGATCTCGGGTTCAGCCGCGATCTCGCCAAGCCCGCCTTCGCTGGCGGAAAACTCACCGGCGTGATCGCCTCGGGGCCAAGGCTTGTCGCCGATCCTCCGGTGGCCGGCCTCCAGCCGCTCGCCAAGCCCGATCCGGGCGACTTGCCGAACAACCACCTTGCCTATGCCGGGCAGTGGTTCTTCTTCGCCCTGACCGCGCTCGTCATCTACGTGCTGGCATTGCGGCGGCGAGGGCGCTAGTTCGCGCCCCCATGCAATACGTCTCGACACGCGGCAGCGCACCGGCGCTCGATTTTGAAGGGGTGACGCTGGCCGGCCTCGCCAGCGACGGGGGGCTGTATCTCCCCGCCGAATGGCCGCGCTTCAGCTTGGACGAGATCCGCGCCATGCGCGACCTGGCCTATCCCGATCTTGCCGCACGGATCATGGCGCCGTTCGTCACGCCCAGCCTGACCGAGGATGAACTGCTCAGCCTCTGCCACACGGTCTATGGCGATTTCGGCCACGCTGCGGTGGCCCCGCTGGTGCAGCTGGATCAGCAGCACTGGCTGCTCGAACTGTTCCACGGCCCGACGCTGGCCTTCAAGGACGTTGCGCTGCAATTGCTCGGCCGCCTGTTCGAGACCTTCCTCGACCGGCGCGGTGAACGCCTCACCATCGTCGGCGCGACCAGCGGGGACACGGGCTCTGCCGCAATTCAGGCGGTGGCAGGATTGGAGCGCGTGGAAATCTTCATGCTCCACCCGAAGGGCCGGGTGAGCGACGTGCAGCGCCGCCAGATGACCACGGTACTCAGCCCCAATGTCCACAACCTCGCCATCGAAGGCAGCTTTGATGACGCGCAGGCGCATGTGAAGCGGATGTTCAACGACGCCGATGTGACGACGACGCTGAACCTTGGCGCGGTGAACTCGATCAACTGGGCGCGGCTGATGGCGCAGGTGGTGTACTACTTTGCCTCCGCGTTGCAGCTCGGCGCGCCGGACCGGACGGTGGCGTACTCCGTGCCCACCGGCAATTTCGGCGATGTGTTCGCAGGCTATGTCGCAGCGAAAATGGGCCTGCCCATCGAGCGGCTGATCGTTGCCACCAACATCAACGACATCCTCCACCGCGCGCTGTCGAGCGGCGACTATTCGGCAGGCGGCGTCACCGCCACCATCACCCCTTCGATGGACATTCAGGTCAGCTCCAATTTCGAACGCCTGCTGTTCGATGCAGGCGGGCGTGACGGGACCGCGATGGCAGCCCAGATGCACGCCTTCGAAGCGACCAAGGCGATGCAGCTCACCAATGCGCAGACGCAAGGCGCCGCAGCCCTGTTCACCAGCGCGCGCGCCGATCAGACCGAGACCGCCCGCGCGCTGCAATGGGCCTATCGCGCGGCAGGGCAGGTCATCGACCCGCATACCGGCGTGGGGCTGCACTGTGCGCAGGCCGTGGCCGCCAGCGTGCCTGCCGGCGTGCCGATCGTCACCCTCGCCACCGCGCACCCCGCCAAGTTCCCCGACGCCGTCGAGCGCGCCATCGGCGTGCGCCCCTCGCTCCCCGCAAGGGTCGGCGACCTGTTCGGGCGCGAGGAAAGCTTCATCGAGCTGGCGGGCGATTATGCCACCACCCGCGACCACGTGCTCGGCCACGCGGCGGCCTCCGGCGCCGATTGATGGCAACCCTCGTCCAGCAGCCGCTGGTGATGGAATGCACCGGGTGGCCAAATGAAGACAGCGCGTATCTCCTGCTCGACAGCGGGGCAGGGCGCAAGTGGGAGGCGTTCGGCCCGCACTCCTTCATCCGTCCCGAACCGCAGGCGCTGTGGCAGCCGCGCATCGACAATTGGCAAGCTGACGGCGAGTTCATCCCGGGATCGGACGAAGACGGCGGCGGGCGCTGGCAATTCGCCGGACGCCTGCCTGACGAGGGCTGGGAGCTCGCATGGAACGAGGTGCGCTTCACCGCACGCCCGACACCCTTCCGGCACCTGCAATTCTTCCCCGACATGGCCCCGGTATGGGACTGGATGCGCGGCCAGCTGGGCGACATGACCGAAGCGGAAACGCTCAACCTGTTCGGCTACACCGGCCTCGGTTCGCTGGCCTTGTCGCGGCACGGCAAGGTGACGCATGTCGACGCGTCGAAGAAGTCGGTGGCGCAGGCGCGTGAGAACGCCGCGCTGTCGGGCATGGAAGACCGCCCGATCCGCTGGCTCACCGACGATGCGGCCAAGTTCACCGCGCGCGAGGTGCGGCGGGAGCGGCGCTATGACGGGATCATCCTCGATCCCCCGAAGTTCGGCCGCGGGCCGGATGGCGAAGTGTGGCGGCTGGAGGAGCATCTCCCCGGCCTCGTCACCGATTGCGCGCGCCTGCTCGATGCTGACAGCCGCTTTCTGTTCCTCACCGTCTACGCAGTGCGCATGAGCAGCCTTGCCATCGCCGGACTGCTGGAAGAGGCGCTCGGCGCTCTGCCGGGCACCATCGAGCACGGCGACCTTGCGGTGCGCGAGGAAGGGGAGGGCGGACGGCTGCTGCCGACCGCAATCTTCGCGCGCTGGTCCAATCCGCGCTAAGGGCCGCGGCCATGACCGATTCGCTCACCCTCGAAGTCAATGATCTCGTCGTCGATGTCCTCACCGGCATCTATTCCGAGGAGACCGGCAAGCCCCAGCCGCTGCGCATCTCCATCGCGGCGCGCTACCAGATCGCGGATCGCTATGATCCCGACACGCCGCTTGATGCCAGCAAGAACTACATGGACCTCAAATTCGCCGCCTCAGGGGGGCTGCCTGCGGGCGTGCACTTCAAGCTGATCGAGGCGGTGGCCGACCACATCTGCGAGACGCTGTTCGTGCAGGACCGGCGTGTCGAGGCGGTAACGGTGAAGATCGTCAAGCTCGCCATCGCCGAGGCGAACGAGCAGATCGGCATCACCCTTCACCGCAATCGCCGCCCGGAGCACGGGGGCTGATCCGGTGATGCGCACACTGGAGGTGGGGTTACTGCCGGACGGCGCGCTGGACGCGGCGGGCGCGGTCATGGCGTTCCATCTCGAAGCGGCGCGGGCGATCCTTGCCGATCCCGAGGTCAGCGCACTCACCATCATCCTGCCGCCCGCCCCGCACGACCACCGCGACTGGCGTCTGGCGCTGGCCCGCGACTTGGCGCGCGAGGCGGCGCCTAGCCGCGTCAATATTGTCGCTGGTCACCTTGGCGAGGCGCGCACGGCAACCTTACGCTTTTTGGCAGATGCACAAGGGGTGACAGGGCAGTATCTGTCGTGCGATGACTGATGATGTGTCCCCAAAAGCGCCCCGCAAGCCCGATCTGATCGTACTGAAGGACCCGGCCGAAGCCCGGCCGCTGGTCGACACCTTCATGCGCCGCATCACCTATCTGCGCCTCTCGGTCACCGACCGCTGCGACCTCAGGTGCTCCTACTGCATGCCCGAGCGCATGACCTTCCTGCCCAAGAAAGACGTGCTCAGCCTTGAGGAGCTTTACGACCTCGCCACCGGCTTCATCGCGCGCGGTGTGACCAAGATCCGCATTACCGGCGGCGAGCCGCTGGTGCGGCGCGACATCATCGACCTGTTCACCGCGCTGGGCCGCAGGCTGGGCCATGACCTTGCCGAATTGACGCTGACCACCAACGGCACCCAGCTGGCCGAACACGCAGACGCGCTGGCAAAGGCCGGGGTGCGGCGGGTCAACGTCTCGCTCGACACGCTTGATCGCGTCCGGTTCGCCGAGCTGACGCGGCGCGACGCGCTGCCGCAGGTGCTGGAGGGGATCGCGGCGGCCAAGGCGGCAGGCCTCAAGGTGAAATTGAACGCGGTGGCGCTGAAGGGCGTCAACGAGGACGAGCTGCCTGATCTTATCGCATGGGGCCACGGGCACGGCCACGATGTGACGCTGATCGAGGTGATGCCCTTGGGCGATGTCGAGGAGGAGCGGCTCGACCAGTATCTCCCGCTCGACACGGTGCGCAGCGGCCTTGCGGCGCGCTGGACGCTGACCGACAGCCCCTACAAGACCGGCGGGCCTTCGACCTATGTCGACGTGGCCGAGACCGGCGGGCGGCTGGGCTTCATCACCCCGCACACCAACAACTTCTGCGCAGGCTGCAACCGCTTGCGGGTGACGGCGACGGGCCAGCTCTACCCCTGCCTTGGCGGGGGCGAGCAGGTCGACTTGCGCGCCGCGCTGCGATCCGATGCGCCCGAAGCGAACCTCGCCGCCGCGCTGGCCGAGGCGCTGCGGATCAAGCCAGAAAAGCACCATTTCCGCATGGACGCCCGCGGGGCCGATCCGGCGCTGGCGCGGCATATGTCGATGACGGGGGGCTAGCCGCGTGATTACGGTGATGCTGCTCGGCAAGCTCGCCGACCTCGGCGGCGCGCCGACGCTCAGCCTTGTCGCGCCGCTCGATTGGGCGGGGCTCAAGGCCGCGCTGCCCGAGGCATTGTCTGGTGCGCTCGACGATCCGCGCAACCGCGTGGCGCTCAACGGCGCGCTGCTGCCGGACAAGGCGGCGCTCAATGCGGGTGAGGGCGACGAGATCGCGCTACTCCCCCCCGTCTCGGGCGGCTGAGCCGTGCCGATGCGCGACATCCGCCTGCTGGACCAGCCGTTCCTTCCCGGACTGCTGATCGGCCCTTTCACGCAGGCCAATCCCGGTCTTGGCGGGGTTTGCACCTTCGTCGGCGAAGTGCGTTACGATGCCAAGGAGCAGGGAGGCGTCGAGGCGCTGGAACTGACGCACTACGAGCCGCTCACTCTGCCCGGCATGCACGCGCTGGCGGACCGCGCTTTCGAGCGTTTCGCGCTGATGGGCCTGCTGATGGTCCACCGCGTCGGGATGATGCTGCCGGGCCAGCCGATCGTCTGCGTCTCGGCTGCGGCGCTGCACCGCCGCGATGCGATCGACGCGGTCGATTTCTGCATGGATCACCTGAAAAGCGCCGCGTGGTTCTGGAAGCGCGAGAAGCGAAGCGACGGCTGGCACTGGATCGAACCGCGCGAACAAGACCAAAGCGACCTTGCCCGCTGGCAAGGCTGATTTGATTCCCGTCAAAGCAGAGGCTCCCGGCATCGGATAGTCCGCCTTTCAACAGCAAGGAGGATCACCCATGAGCCACATCGTCCACGATCTCATTGCCCGCGGCGACGCACGCGTTGTCGCGCAGCCCGAGGCAGAAGCGCGCGTGCGTCTTCAGGTCGAAACCGACCGCCATTTCGGCCTGCCCAAGGCGCTTTATGCCGCCACCGTGGCCTGCTATCTCGGCTTTCTGCTGGTCGTCGGCACGGCCTTCGCCAGTCCGATGCTCGCGATCCCGATGGCGATCTTCGTCGTGTTCATCGTTGCAGGCTTCGGTGTTCCGGCGATCTGGACGCGGCTTGCAGGCAATGCCTCTGCGCCGCAGACGATGGGCGAGTTCGCGCTCAAGGGGATCATGACCCACACCGGGCGGCTGGCACCGCGCGACGCGACGATCCAGATGTTGATCCTGCCGGTGCTGCTGGTGGTCTGGGGTCTGGCAGTCGCGGTGATCGCTGCGGTGGTCCGCTAACGGCTCGCCCCTACCGACCCGAAATTGCGTGCAGCAGCTGCGGATTGCGCAGAGCGATGCCGCGTTTGCCCTCACGCTGGATCGCGCCCATGTCCTCCAGCTCGCCCAGTTTGCGGCTGACCGTCTCGATGGTCAGGCCGAGCATGTTGCCGATCTCGCCGCGGGTCAGCGGCAGCTCGAAATGCTGGGCGAGGTGGCACGAGCTATCGCTGGCAGCGGCGGCGAAGTCGTGTAGCAGCGCAGCAAGCCGCGCCTCGGCGCTGGCGTGGGCCGTAAGTTCCAGCAGGCTGCGCGTCGCCAGCAGATCCGCCTGACTGCGGCGCAGCAGCGCAACGGCCAGCGCCGGGTAAGCCTCGATCGCCCGCTCGACATCGCGCCGCGCGAAGGTGCAGAGGCGACTATCGGTCAGGGCGACCACATCGTGATGCGCAAAAGGTGCGAACAGCTCGCCAATGAACCCGGCCGGGTGGACCAGCGCAAGGATCTGCTCGTTACCGTCTTGGTCGATGGCCGAAACCTTGAGCGCGCCTGACAGCAGCGTGGCACAGGCCGCGTCTTCGTCACCGGCGGCAAACAGCATCTCGCCGCGCTTCAGCATGCGGGTGCGGCCGGCGGCGGCCATCGCATGGCGCTCTTCGGGGGTCAGCACAGCGCAGGCAGCGGTTTCCCTGACAGGGCAGGTGCTGCACGCAAGGTTCATGACCCCATCGCCTCCCACAGCCGCGCGATCTGCGCATCCTGCCGGGCAAGCAGCGCGGCGACCTCGCCTTGCGCGGCGACAACTGCGGGATCAGGGCTGAGCGCGCCCGCTGCCTCGGCGGCGAGCCCGTCAAGCGTGGCGAGCGTGCCGGCGGTGGCGGCGCGCTTCGAATCGAGGTCGGCCATCGCCACGATCGCAGCAGCACGCGCATCGCTCTCGAACGGCTGTCCGGCGGCGGCGCGGGCGAGCCGTGCAGCCTCGGCTTCCCGCGCGGCAAAGGCGCTGTTGGCGGACGCTGCGGCAGCGCGCAGTTCGGCGAGGCGGGCGACAGGGGTCGCGGGGCGAATCGGCAGTGGGGGGTCAGGAGCGAGAGCCGGCGCGGCGCCGGTCTCGAACGGGCGCAGCGCCAGCGAAGGGTAAGTGTCCTGCCCCGCCACGCAGGCCGGCAGCGTTGCCGCAAGCATCAAGAGGCCCAGCAGTTTCATTCCGTTTACACGCCTTTTTGATCCCCTGTCCTGTTATCATGACCCCCGGCGATGGCAATGCCACCTGACAGTCCGCCGCGTTGAAGTTTTTGGTCGTGAGTGGATGCCGCGCTTGTTGACTTGGCAGCGCCTTTCACTTAACGGCGTGCCTCTTTCCGGGGCTGCAACTTCGCAAGCCTCGTATCGCCGTTCGGTTGGCATGGCATCGCCTAGTCACTCGGACATTGCACAGACAAGAGAGTTTAGAGCCATGTTCGCTGTAGTGCGCACTGGTGGCAAGCAGTATCGGGTTGCCGCCGGAGACAAGATTGCCGTTGAGAAGCTCGCAGGCGAAGCCGGCGATACGATCACGCTGGGTGACATCCTGCTGGCCGGTGAAGGCGATTCGCTCGCTGACGTCGCGTCGGTGACGGTCTCGGCCGAGATCATCGCCCAGGCCAAGAGCGAGAAGGTGATCGTCTTCAAGAAGCGTCGCCGGCACAATTATCGCCGCAAGGCCGGCCACCGCCAGCAGATGACCCTGCTGCGCATCATGTCCGTCGGCGCTGCGGAAGCCAAGGCTCCGGCCAAGAAGGCTGCCGCCAAGAAGACCAAGACCGAAGCGCCGGCCGAAGCCGCCGCATCGGCCGAATAAGGAGCGACTGAACCATGGCACATAAGAAAGCAGGCGGTTCGTCGCGCAACGGTCGTGATTCGGCCGGTCGTCGCTTGGGCGTGAAGAAGTTCGGCGGTCAGGAAGTGATCGGCGGCAACATCATCATCCGTCAGCGCGGCACCCGCGTGTACCCGGGCGTGAACGTCGGCATTGGCCGCGATCACACCCTCTATTCGCTCGCCCACGGCGTAGTGCGATTCCACTCGGGCAAGCTCGGCCGCAAATACGTCTCCGTAGACGCCGCGATGGCTGAAGCCGCAGAATAAGCGGACGATTCGATAAAGGGATCGTTCGCAAGGACGGTCCCGGCAGGTGCCAAGCCCTCAAGCAGCAACGCGATAGGGCAGAAGGCAAACCCGCCACATGAGGGAGACAGGACCGTCCTCGATTACGAGGGGGTCCGTCTCCCTTTTTGCGTTCTCCCTCAAACATATCTGCGGAATCACAAGGTTTCGCGGCCATGAAATTGTCATGCGCTTGCCCTAGCGGCGGCGCGGGGCAAGTTTGGGAGAACTGGTGTGTTCCACCGCAGTGAAAGACTGTTCCTGAGGCCCGCTTTCCCCGAGGATTGCGGCGCAATTCTCGCCGGCATCGGTGATGAAAGCATCGTGCGCAACCTCGCCCGCGCGCCCTGGCCCTACACCATCGACGACGCGCGCAGCTTTGCCGCGATGCCGCAGGACCCGCGTCTGCCGCACTTTCTCGTCACGCTGCCCGGCACAGGCGTGATCGGCGCTGCAGGGATGGGCGAGCATGTTACCGACCTTGGAGCAGAGCCCGAGGTCGGCTACTGGATCGCGCGCGAACACTGGGGCCGCGGCTACGCTACCGAAGCGGCGCGCGCGCTGCTGCGGATTGCGCACACGCTCGGCCACCGGCGGATCGTCGCAGGGCACTTCGTGGACAATCCTGCGTCCGGCAAAGTGCTGCGCAAGATCGGCTTTCTCCCCACCGGACACATAACCAAGCGCCACAGCCGCGGGCGCGATGCGTGGGTGGATTCGGTCGAATATGCGCTGGACTGCGACGTGCAGATGGACCCGGCCCCGGTCGCACGCGCAGCGTAGGCCGGGGCCGCTTGTTCGCATTTGCAAAACCGATTAATGCGATGCGCCTATGGTCAGTCGCAAGAGGTTAACCCCCGAGGAATTGCGCAGTTCTGCGCTTGCGGCAGCCCGCGCGCTGCTGATCGAGACGGGGCCGCAGGCGGTGACCTTGAAGGCCGTGTCGGCGCGCATCGGCCGCACCCATGCCAACCTGTTGCATCACTTCGGATCGGCCTCGGGCTTGCAGAAGGCGCTTGCCGAGCATCTGGCCCGCACCGTGTGCGAGACCATCCTCGACGCCGTTCACGCCAGTCGCGCTGGATTGGGTTCGGCGCGCGAAGTGGTCGATCTCGCCTTTGACGCCTTCGACCGTGAAGGTGCGGGCGCGCTTACCAGCTGGATGCTGCTGACCGGCAACGAGGACGCGCTCGACCCGATCATCTCGATGATCCACGAGCTTGTGGACGAGCTGGCATCGGATGACATGGAGCACGTCGCCGGAGCCCAGACTATCCACCGCGATACGCTGTCGCTGGTGCTGATGGCGCTGGGTGATGCGCTGATCGGCGGGCCGCTGGCCAATTCGCTGGGCCTGCCGCGCGATGCGGCGCGCGAGCGGGCGGCGGCAATGCTCGAAGCGAGCCTTGCCGAGCACACCGCCGCCTAGGCTTCGGGGGCGAGTACGCCTGCGCGTTGCCATGCGGGCAGGGTCGCGGGATCGAGGCTTTCCACCCGCAGATGATCGACTGCGAGGCCGAGTTCGGGATATTCGGCCACCCGCCGCGCTTCGTCCGAGGCTGAGAGCGGCACCACCACCAACCGGCGATTGACCTTCTGCCGCCAGTTCATCCGCGCGGTGTTCTCCTGACCGACATAGCAGCCCTTGGTGAAGCTGACGCCGTTCAGCTCGACCGCGTTGGTCTCAAGCCACAGGATATCGCCCATCTCGCCGCGACCCTCGGGCACGCCGAGCGACAGGCGATGGGCGAGCCATGCCGCATCCGCGCTCTCGCCTCCGGAAGAGCCGAGCCAGCGGTGGCCGAGTGCCGGCAGGCGCGGATCATGGGCGAGGGCTTCGTGGGGCAGGGGGCTCCAGTGGACACCGAGGCTATCGTCGCGGGCAATCGCGATCTTGCGGCGCAGGCGGTACATGGAGAGGCGCTTTGCGAGCTCGTCCACATGCGCCGCCTCGCAATCGAGCAGCAGATCCGCGCCGTCTTCCCACACCAGAAAATCGAACAGGTGCTTGCCCTGCGCTGACAGCAGCGCGGCATAACAGGGCAGCGGTCCCTGCACGTCGTTGGTGACGAGGCCTTGGAGGAAGGCGGCGACGTTCTCACCCTCGTCCAGCGGTGAGAGGCGGAGGATGGCGCGGGATGTCAGGTGGGTTGCAGTCATTGGTGACAGATAGGATCGCACATGGCTAAGGGGAAGCCATGACCGACCGCCTCACGATCCGCCGCCCCGATGACTGGCACCTGCATTTCCGCGACGGCGCGATCATGCGCGAGGTGGTGCCCTATACCGCGCGCCAGTTTGCCCGCGCGATCGTGATGCCGAACCTCACCCCGCCGGTGACGACGACCGAGCTTGGCGCAGCCTACCGCGACCGCATCCTTGCCGCGGTGCCTGCGGGGGTCGATTTCACCCCGTTGATGACCTGCTACCTCACCGATAACACCGACGCCGATGACCTCGCGCGCGGTGCTGCCGAGGGGGTGTTCACAGCCGCCAAGATGTACCCCGCCAACGCCACCACCAATTCGGCGGCGGGGGTTTCGAACATCGAGAACCTCTACCCCGTCCTCGCCCGGATGGAGGCCGAGGACATCGTGCTGTGCATCCACGGCGAGGTGACGGATCATAATGTCGACGTGTTCGACCGCGAAAAGGAATTCATCGACAGGCACTTGCGCGCGATTGTTGCAGCCTTTCCGAAGCTGCGCGTAGTGTTCGAGCATATCACCACCTCGGACGCGGTGGACTTCGTGATGGAATGCGGGCCGCAGGTCGCCGCGACTATCACGCCCCAGCACCTCCACATCAACCGCAATGCGATGCTGGTCGGCG
This sequence comes from uncultured Alphaproteobacteria bacterium, assembly GCA_963765775.1. Taxonomy (GTDB): domain Bacteria; phylum Pseudomonadota; class Alphaproteobacteria; order Sphingomonadales; family Sphingomonadaceae; genus Erythrobacter. The sequence goes on along the minus strand of CAVXXQ010000003.1, from coordinate 135,739 downwards.
GTATCCAGCCGCACAATTACTGTCTCCCCGTCGCCAAGCGCGAGACGCACCGGCTGGCGCTGCGGGCGGCGGCGACCGGCGGGAGCGCGAAGTTCTTCCTCGGCACCGATAGCGCGCCGCATCTGCGCAGCGCCAAGGAAAGCGCCTGCGGCTGCGCCGGCATCTTCGGCGCGCCCTATGCGCTGGAAAGCTACATCACGGTGTTCGACGAAGAGGGGGCGCTGGACAAGTTCGAGGGCTTCGCCTCGCTCCACGGGCCGGCTTTCTACAAACTGCCTGTCAACGAAGAAAGCGTGTCGCTGGAGCGTGCCGAAGTAGCGGTGCCGGCCTGTCTGCATGTCACCGGCGAGGAGATCGTGCCGTGGCACGGGGGCCAGACGATCGGCTGGAAGTTCCTAGGCTGACGCCGCCCGGCGCTTCGCCCACAAATCCCAGACGAAGATCGCCACCGCCACCCAGATCAGCACGAAACTCGCCAGCTTGGCGGGTGCGAGCGGCTGGTGGAACACGAACAGGCCGAGGAAGAACACGATCGTCGGCGACAGGTACTGGATGAAACCGAGCGTCGAATAATCCATCCGCCGCGCGGCGATCGCGAACAGCAGCAGCGGCACAGCGGTGAGCACGCCCGAAAAGACGATCAGCGTGCTCATCCACGCATCCTGCCCGAATGCCGAGCCTTGCGGGCTGGCCGCGTAATAGGCCGCGATGCCGATGGCAGGGAGCAGCAGGATCGCGCTCTCGATGGTGAGGCCGGGGAGCGAGCCGACCGCAACCTGTTTGCGAACAAGGCCATAGAGCGCAAAGCTGAAGCCGAGTGACAGGCTGATCCACAAGCTCGTCACCGCGCCTGCCGCCAGCAGCGCCACAGCCACGCTGGCGATGGCGACCGCTAGCCACTGGCGCTTCGACAGCTTTTCGCCGAGCACCAGCGTGCCGAGCAACACGTTGAGCAGCGGGTTTAGGTAGTAGCCGATCGAGGTCGCAAACACCTCGCCCGCCATGATCGCCCAAATGTAAACGAACCAGTTGATGCCGATCAGCACCGAACTCGCCAAGAGTGCGAGCAGGCTGCGGGGCGACTTGAGCGCGGCGAGCAGTTCGGGAAACTGGCGGCGAAACGCGACGATGGCGAGGCACAGCGGCAGGGTCCAGATGATCCGCCAGCCGACGAACTCGAAGGCCGGAACGGTCTTCACCAGGATCAGGTAGAGCGGCAGGAAGCCCCAGATGAGATAAGCGCCCAGTGCAGGGAGCAGGCCCGAGGCTTGCGGCGCGGGTGTGGGATCGGGGGCTGTCATCGCGCGAGGCGTTAGGGGTCGCAGCGGCGCGGCGCAAGCAGCGCCATCAGGGGTCGGCGAATGAACGGCGGCTGTCGGGCGCGATGCCGATTCGTTCAGACTGACGCGGGCATACATTAACAACAATTTGGACTTGCGGTCGTTTCCCACCAGACGCCCGCCAGCGCGGGGGCGGCCTTGCCTTCGCGGGACACGCCTCCGGCGCCTTTGGGTTCCGGGGGCGTTTCCATGTGCGTTGGGCGCGCAGTGAAGGGCAATTTAACCATCCTGTGCCAAGGCAGGAGGATGCGCCGCGTGATCGCCCTCCTGCTGTGCCTTGGCGTTGCCGCCTGCGGTGCGCCCGCGCCTGACGCTGCTGACGATTATGCGGCCATTGCGCAGGACCCGGTGATCGCCCGCGCGCTCCACGATCCGCTGATGAGCGACCCCGATCTTGCCAGCCGTAACGAGGCCAACGCCGCATTGGGCTTTGCCGACAGCCATGCATTGCCGGTGCTGCCGGCTGGCTCCGGCGAGTCGCAGGCGGCGCGCGAGGCATTGCGGCTCGAACTGCTGATGGCAGGGGCCATTCCCGAGCTGCCCCAGGCGCAAGAGGGCGAGGGCGGCAAGCCGCTCGGCCCGATGGCGAGCCCTCAAGACCTGCTCGCTGCCGTCGGAGCCCCGGCCCGCTGCGCCAAGACGCTGAAGGAGGACTTCATGCTCGCCGCGACGCTGCCGCCGGTCGCCGCGATCCCGCCGGGCGCAATGGTGGTGCAGGCGGGCGGAGCCGATGTGCAAGGGTGCCGCCTTCGCATCATTCGCTACCGTAGCCCCGCGCCGATCATCGACCTGCTGCAATATCACTACGCCCGCGCCAGCCGCGCCGGGCTGAGCGCCGAACGCTACACCGCGCCCGAGGACATCGTCACCGCCAAGGGCAAGGGAAGCGAGCGGCTGACAGTCCACATCCGCCCCGCAGCAGGCGGCCTCAACGGCGTCGACCTGATCTACCGCGCGCGCTGAGATCTACGGCCGAAGCCCGACCATGATCGTCGCGCGCGGCTGGTCATTCTCGGTGCTGGCGACCGGATAGGCGCAGTAATCGGCCGCGTAATAGGCCGCCGGGCGGTGGTTGCCCGACAGGCCCACCCCGCCGAACGGGGCCTTGGACGAAGCGCCGTTGGTAGGCGCGTTCCAGTTGACGATCCCGGCGCGCACATTCGCCCAGAACCGTCCGTAATCATCGGGCGAACCGCCGATCAACGAAGCCGAGAGGCCGAAGCGGGTGTTGTTCGCCTCGGTGATCGCGGTGTCGAGATCGGGGACGCGGATCACTTGCAGGATCGGGCCGAACAGCTCCATATCGGGCCGTTCGGGCACGTCGGTCACGTCGATGATGCCTGGGCTGAGGAAGGGCAGGTCGGGCACGGTGCGGCGCATGTGCAGCAGCGGGCGGCCGCCCGCGGTCATCAGCGCAACGAAGCTTTCGGAGAGGCGATCGGCGGTATCATTGTCGATCACCGGGCCCATGAACGGCTGCGGTTCCCCCAGCGGATCGCCGACCATCAGCTTGCGCGTCAACGGGACCAGTTCGGCCATCAGCGCGTCGTACATGCTCTCGACCACGATCAGCCGCCGCGCCGCGGTGCAGCGTTGACCGGCGGTGGTGAAGGCGCTCTGGATGATCAGCGCCGCAGCATCGGCGAGTTTCGGGGTGTCGATCACCACGACCGGATTGTTGCCGCCCATCTCCAGCGCGACGATCTTGCCCGGATTGGCGCCCAGCTTGCGGTTGATAGACAGCCCCGCCTGCGCCGAGCCGGTGAACAGCACCCCGTCGATCCCCGGATGGGCAACCAGCGCCTTGCCTTCGTCCGGCCCGCCGATCAGCAGCTGTACTACATCCTCGGGCACGCCGGCGCGGTGAAGCGCGGAGACCAGCGCCTCGCCGACCGCCGGGGTCTTTTCCGAAGGCTTGAAGATCACTGCATTGCCCGCGATCAGCGCGGGCACGATGTGGCCATTGGGCAGATGCGCGGGGAAGTTGAACGGACCCAGCACCGCCATCACGCCGTGCGGCTTGTGGCGCAGCGCGGCGCTTGATCCGATCCCGGCGTCGAGCTTCTTCTTGCCGGTGCGTTCGGCATAGGCCTGAACCGCGATGTCGACCTTGTTTACCACCGCGTCGACTTCGGTGCGGGCTTCCCACAGGGGCTTGCCCGTCTCGCGCGCGATCAGTTCGGCCAGTTCCTCGCCTTCGCGGCGCACAAGGTTGGAAAAGGTGCGCAGCACCGCGATCCGGTCGGTGAGGGCGCGCGCGGCCCACGCCGCCCAGGCGCGCCGCGCTGCCGACACCGCCGCCTCGACATCGCCGTGAGGCCCGCGCCACAATTCCTCGCCGCTCGCGGGCTCATAGGAGATCAGGATATTGTCGGTCACGTCACCATTCATCGGGCCGCTATCCGCCGTTTCGTCTTGCCCTGCAATCAGTTGCGCGACCTATCTCGGATGGGCCGGAAAAGATAGGGGCAAGGGGGACCTCAGGAATGCCCCGCAGGAACAGGTGCAGGGCCGTGGGCGGCGCCCATGCGGCGCAGGGCTTCGACCTTGGCGCGGAGCGGCCCCCAGTCGTCGCCTTGCGCGATGGCGTCCCAGATCGCCTCGACCTCCTCGATCAGCATCGACTGGGGCGCTGCGTCCGACCAGTAGCCGTGCGTGTCTGCGACCGGCCGGTAGCCTGCCAGCACCGCGCCGAGCGCGCCTTGCGCTTCGCCCCGGCCGCCGCGGTGCCGGAAGAAGAACGCATCGGGCTGCGCGCCCTCGTCGCGCATCGCCTCTTCAAAGGCAGCGACAAGCTGCGTATCCGCCTCGGCGCCCTGGCTGACGACCCCCAGCCGCCAGCACCAGCGCCGTGCGACGGCGGCCATGTAGAGCGGCGCAAAGCGTTCGAGCGCGGCGACCAGCGGCGCGGTTTCGGCATGGAGCCTGAGCGCCACGGCCAGCTGCCCGCAGTTCCAGTGCAGCGCCTCGGGCTGGCGGCCAAAGGCATAGAGGCCCGCGTGATCGAAATAGGCGGCGGTGAAGCCCGGATCCCACGTCGGCAGCCAGCGCCACGGGCCATAGTCGAAGCTTTCGCCGGTGATATTCATGTTGTCGGTGTTGAGCACGCCGTGGACGAAGCCTGCGACCATGTAGCTGGCGGCGAGATCGGCCATGCGCTCGACCACGTTGTGCATCAGGCGGATGGCAGGCTCGTCGCGCCCGGGCGCATCTTCGGGCGGGGGCGGGCCGGGGAATTGGGTGAGGCAGTAGCCGATCAATTCCTCCATCTCGTCCGCAGCCTCAAGCGCCAGAAGCCGCTGGAAGGTGCCGATGCGGATGTGCGAATGGCTGAGCCGCACCATCACGGCGGAACGGGTGGGCGAGGGCTCGTCACCGCGCCACAGGTTTTCGCCCGTCTCGATGATGGAGAAGGTCTTGGAGGTGTTGACGCCGAGTGCTTCGAGCATCTCCGTCGCGAGAATCTCGCGCACGCCGCCCTTCAGCGTCAGCCGCCCGTCGCCCGCGCGGCTCCACGGGGTGGTGCCCGATCCCTTGGTGCCGAGGTCCATCAATCGGCCATCGCCCCCGCGCATCTGCGCATAAAGGAACCCGCGCCCGTCGCCGATGTCGGGGTTGTACACGCGAAACTGGTGGCCGTGATACCGCAGCGCGAGCGGCTGGGGGAGGTTTCCGTCCAGCGGCTGGAAGCGCCCGAAATGCGCGGCCCATTGCTCGTCGGAGAGGGTATCGAGACCCACACTCGCCGCCGCGCGATCATTGCGGTAGCGGATCACGGTCTCGGGGAAGTCGCCCGGCGCGACCGGATCGCCCAGCCACGGGGCGAGCGCCGCGATGGCAGGATCGGGGCGGTAGGGGACAGACGCAGTGGAGTGTTGCACAGGCTCGCTCATCCCGCGATAGTGGGCGGGAAGCTCGGCGGGCGCAAGCCGCCGGAACGGCAGATCAAGGGAACACCGCCGCCAATGGCCGCATCTTACGAAGACCGCTTCTGGACCAGCAGCGATCGCCTCAATCTGCATTACCGCAACTATCCCGGCCCTGAAGGCACGGCGAAGCTGCCGGTGCTGTGCCTGCACGGGCTGACCCGCAACGCGCGCGATTTTGGCGGACTTGCCGAGGCATTGTCGGCCACCCGCCGCGTAATCGTGCCCGACATGCGCGGGCGCGGGCAGAGCGGCTATGCCTCCAATTCCGACACCTATTCGCCGATCACCTATGTCGCCGACGTGGAAAAGCTGCTCGCCGAGCAGGAAATCGAACGCTTCATCGCGGTTGGCACCTCGATGGGCGGGTTGATGACCATGCTGATGGCCGCCGCCAAGCCCGGGCGCATCGCGGCGGTGGTCATGAACGACATTGGCCCCGAGATCGACGCGGGCGGTGTCGCGCGCATTTCGGGCTATGTCGGGCAGGGGCGCAGCTATCCCACCTGGGTCCACGCCGCGCGCGGGCTGGCCGAGGCGCATGGGACGTCGTTCCCTGATTACGATCTCGACCAGTGGCTCGACCTTGCCAAGAAAACGATGGTGGTGAGCCAGAACGGGCGGATCGTGTTCGACTACGACATGGCGATTGCCGAGCCCTTCGCAAAGCCCGGCAACGCCGCGCCGCCCAACCTGTGGCTCGCCTACGAGGCGCTGGCGGGGGTGCCGATGCTGCTGGTGCGGGGCGAGCTGTCCGACCTGATTTCGCCCGACACCGTCAAGCAAATGGGCGCGCGCAATCCGGCGATGCGCACCGTCACCGTGCCGCGTGTCGGCCATGCCCCGACGCTCGACGAGCCCGAGGTCCGCGCCGCGATCACAGCGCTGCTGGACGGCGCGGAGTGAGGCAGGCGCCGGGGCGTTCCGTGCCCCAGATCGTACCACGCGTCCTGCATTGCCACTCGACCTTCTCCGCCGGAGGCAAGGAGGTACGCTGCGTCCGGTTGATGAACGCCTGGGGGACGCGGCTGGAGCACGCCATCGTCTCGGCCGAGCCTGAAGCGATGGCCGCCGCAGCGCTGATCGACCGCGCGGTGCTGGTCGATTACCCGCAGGATTTCCCCTCGCTGAAGGGCAGGCCCACGCCCGGACGGCTGGCCAGCCTCGCCCGCGCGATGCAGGGCTACGACCTCGTGTGCACCTACAACTGGGGCGCGATGGATGGGGTGATGGCGCACCGCGTGTTTGCGGATGCCTATGGCCTGCCGCCGCTGGTCCACCACGAAGACGGCTTCAACGAGGACGAAGCGGAGCGGTTGAAGCCCGCCCGCAACCTCTACCGCCGCGCCGCGCTGGGCAAAGCCGCGCGGCTGATCGTTCCCTCGGCGCTGCTGGAACGGATCGCGCACGAGGCATGGCATCAGCCGAAGAGCCGCGTCGCACGCATCCCCAACGGCATCGACACCGCCGCCTTCGCCGCCCCGCCTGATCCCGCCGCCCTGCCGATCCGCAAGGGCGAGGGCGCGTTCTGGGTCGGCACGCTGGCGGGCCTGCGTCCGGTGAAGCGCCTCCCCGATCTGGTCGAGGCCTTTGCGGGACTGCCGCCCGAATGGCACCTCGTGATCTGCGGCGAAGGGCCGGAGCGGCCTGCTATCCTTGCCGCCGCCGCGCAGCTTGGCCTGAGTGAGCGCGTCCACCTGCCCGGCAATGTCGATCCCGCCAAGGTGGTCGGCCTGTTCGACATCTTCGCGCTGTCCTCGGCGTCAGAGCAGTTCCCGCTCTCGGTGGTCGAGGCAATGGCGGCAGGCCTCCCGGTCGCCGCGCCCGATGTGGGCGACATCGCCGCGATCCTCGCCGAGCCGAACCGCGTCTTCGTTACCCCGCCTGCCGACCGCCAAGCGCTTGGCGCGGCGCTGCAGGCGCTCGCCGCCGACCCCGATCTGCGCGCATCGCTCGGCGCCGCCAACCAGACCCGCGCCCGCGCCGAGTTCGACATCACCGCCATGCTCTCCCGCTACGAGGCGGTCTATTCGGACGCGATGGGCCGCACGTTTTAGTCGGTTCACGCTTCATCCCCCGTTCAAATCCCCGACCCCATGTGCCGGACAAGCCCGGTGCCATTGCGCGCAGGGCCGCACCTGCCTAAAGAGCGCGCGGGCGCCCCGGCCTTCGGGCGGGCGGCGCATGACAGATACGAGGATCACTGGCCCCAAATGGCGCGCACTCCGACCACAACGCCCGCACCCGGCACCCCGTCGCACGAAGACGACGTCCTGATCCGCGAGATCGACGAGGCGGTGCGCGAAGACGCCTTGTACCAGTTCATGCGCGATCACGGGCTAAAGGTGCTGGGCGTCATCACCCTCGGCGTTGCCGCGCTGGGCGGTTATCTGATCTGGGACCACTTTGCCGAACAAAAGCTTGAGCAGCAGTCCGAGACGCTGATCGCTTCGTTTGACGCTGCCGGCGCGCGCGATTTCAAGGGCGCCTCCGACAAGGCCGGTTCGCTGGTTGCCGATGGCAGTTCGGACAGCGCGCGCGCCGCCGCCCGCTTCATGCAGGCTGGCGCCGCGCTTGAACAGGGCGACACCGCCAAGGCCAGCACCCTGTACCGCGCGATCGTTGCTGATCCGGATACCCCCGCGGCGCTGCGCGACCTTGCCAGGATCCGCGATGTCTCGCTCAATTACGACCGCATGAAGCCTGCCGACGTGATCGCCCAGCTCGGGCCGCTCGCCAAGCCGGGCAACGCCTATTTCGGCAGTGCCGGAGAGCTGGTCGCGATGGCCCATGTCGAAAGCGGCAACCGCGCCGAGGCTGGCAAGATCTTTGCCGCTATCGCCAAGGATGAAGACCAGCCCGAAACCCTGCGCAGCCGCGCGCGGCAGATGGCTGGCCTGATGGGCGTGGACGCGGTGGTCGACGTCAAGAAATTGCTCAAGGATCAAGGGGTCACGTCCGAAGGGGATGGCGCCAGCGCAGCTGAAGCCGAATAGGACGAGGGATTGGAACGGACGCTTATGACGACACATATGAAAATCGCGCGCGCGGCGTTGCTGACGGGCCTGATCGCGGCGAGCCTCACCGGCTGCAAGGGCGGCTTGTTCGGCGGCGGCGGCGAGAAGACCACGCCGACCATCGGCAACCGCATGCCGATCCTCTCGCGGATCGAGAGCGGGGCCGAGGTCGATCCCGCGCTCGCAGCCGTCTCGGTGGTTCTGCCCCCGCAGCGCGCCAACCCCGAATGGGCGCAGGCCGGCGGCGCGGCGAGCAAGTCCTACGGCCACCTCGCGCTGGCCGAGACTCCCACGAAGGTGTGGAGCGCGCAGATCGCCGGTTCCACCAACCGCGTGCGGCTGGCCGCAGCGCCGGTGATTGGCGGCGACAAGCTGTTCGTGATCGACACCGCAGGCGTCCTCAACGCCTACGACCGCACAACCGGTGCGCGCGCCTGGAGCGTCGTGGCCGAGGACATGACCAAGGACATGCGCCCCTCGGCCTTCGGCGGCGGGGTCAGCTATGAAGCCGGCAAGCTTTACGCCACCAACGGCGTGGGCGAGGTCAAGGCGCTGGACGCCGCGACCGGCACGCTGCTGTGGAAGGTGAAGCCTGCAGGCCCCTTGCGCGGATCGCCGACCATCGCCTTTGGCCAGTTGTTCGTGATGACGCAGGACAACCAACTCATCTCGCTCAACATGACTGACGGCTCACTGGTGTGGGACGAAAGCGGATCGAACACCCAGTCGGGCGTGTTCGGCGTCGCGGCCCCTGCGGCAGGCCAAGGCACCATCGTTGCAGGCTATTCCAGCGGCGAGCTTTCCGCCTACCGTTATGAAAACGGCCGGACGCTGTGGTCGGACGCGCTGGCACGCACCAACATCTCGACCACGGTCGGCACCATCACCGATATCGACGCCGATCCGATCATCGATTCAGGCCGCGTCTATGCCCTGGGGCAGGGCGGACGCATGGCCGCCTATGAACTGGTCACCGGCCAGCGAATCTGGGAGTTGAACCTCGCCGGCATCTCCACCCCGGCGATCGCGGGTGAGTGGATCTTCACCCTCACCGATGACGCACGTTTGCTTGCCATCACCCGTTCTTCGGGCCGGGTGCGCTGGATCACGCAGCTCGAGCGCTACCAGGACGAGGAAGACAAGGAAGGCCAGATCTTCTGGACCGGCCCGGTGCTGGCTGGCGGCCACCTGTGGGTCGCAAGCTCGCGCGGCGAAATGTGGAAGGTCAGCGCGGGCGAAGGCTCCGCCTCGCTGTTTGCTGACATCGGCCAGTCGGTCAGCCTCGCTCCGGTGGTGGCGGACGGCTACCTGTACGTGTTGGACGACAGCGGCACGATCACCGCCTGGAAGTAGTTCCAACCAGCGGATTTGGTCCAAGGGTGGTCTGGCGCGGTTTAGACCCCTGCCAGACCCCGTCCAGATCCCTTCCAGCCGGGTTTTGGGGCCTCTTGCCGAGCTGTTAACCGTTGTCCTGTAGGGCAGAGCGGTCATGACTGCGCCGCATCTGTCCGATCCAAACCAGCGTCTCGCACTCCCGCCAAGTGACGTCTCGGCAGGCGTGGGCCTTGCCGGATTGGCGGGGCTGACGCTGTGGATCGTCTTCTGCCGCTCCTACCCCGAAATCGCAGGCGCGCTTGGCTTCGGTGGCGGATTGTCTGGCGAAAGAGGCGTCTTGTCAGGCCCTTACGCGGCACTGGCGGCGATGCTGTTTACTGCCGTGCCGATGGCCCTGTGGTCGCTGCTGGTCGATAAAGTCCATCTGCGCTCTTCCACCGGCATCGACTGGAGCCTGAAGCGCCCGGTGGCGGATGTGCTGCCCGTCGCGGTCATCAAGCTGGTCGGGCTGTGGGCAACATGGGCGCTGCTCGCCGCGTTCTATGCACTGGGGCGCTGGTACTGGAGCGGCAATTACCTGTTCGCGATGGAAGTGCTGACCGGCGCTGTCCTGCCGCTGGTAATGCTCTCAGTTCCTTACGTAATCTGGCTCGACCGCTATCTCGTCGAGCCGCGCGACGGGTGCTTCCACTTCGGCGCATTCGTGACCGGCGGCGGGGTGATCGGCCGCGAGCAATGGGACAGCGCCGCGATCGCCAAGCACTGGCGCGCGTGGGCGATCAAGGGCTTCTTCGGGGCGTTCATGATCTCGATCCTGCCGCCCGGCTTTGCGCAGGTGGTGGAGGCGAGCCCTGCCGGGCTCATTGCCAACCCTGTCGATTTCGTGATGCTGCTGGTGACGCTGCTTTTCCTTGTCGACGTGCAGATCGGCACGGTCGGCTACCTGCTCACCTTGCGCCCGCTGGATTCGCACATCCGCTCGGGCAATCCCTTCCTCGCCGGATGGCTCGCCGCGCTCCTGTGCTACCCGCCCTTCGTGTGGGGCATCATCGGTCCCGACAATCAGGTGCTGAGCTATGAATTCGGCACGCAGGGCTGGGCGCACTGGCTGGCCGGCGACAATGCGTTGCTGTGGGCGTGGGGCGCGCTTCTGGTCGTGCTGACCGGCATGTACGCCTGGGCGACGGTGGCCTTCGGGATCCGCTTTTCGAACCTCACCTATCGCGGCGTGCTGACGAATGGCCCCTACCGCTTCACCCGCCACCCGGCCTATCTGGCCAAGAACCTGTTCTGGTGGGTGTCGGTCCTGCCCTTCCTCGTGACCAGCGGCACGTGGCTCGACGGGTTGCGAAATTGCGTGTTCCTGCTGGTGGTGAACGGCATCTACTACTGGCGCGCACGGACAGAAGAGGCGCACCTGCTCGCCGAAGATCCGAAATATCGCGAATATCACGCGTGGATGGAGAGCTACGGCCTGATCACCGCGCCGCTCGCAAGGCTGAAGCGCCGCATGACCGGAGACGCCGCGCCCCGCTCCGGCGAGGCGCAGGCCTTCCCGGCCGAGTAGGATTACATCACCGGCGCGCCGTCATCGGTGTGGAACTTGATCGCCTCGATCACATTGAAATCGAGGTCCGCGATGGCCGCCCCGAAGGCCGCCATGTGGGGCGTGGCGAAGTGTTCAGCCAGCGCCGCTTCGTCCGTCCACTTCTCGACGATGTGGATCACGCCCGGCTGGAGAATGTCCTGCGTGAAGGCATAGGCGATGCATCCCGCCTCGGCGCTGGAGGCCGCCACCATATCGGCAATCGCCGCCTTGGCCGCGTCCATCGCGTCTTCGCCAACTTGGGCTTTCGCCAGTACGATCAGCATGTTGTTATCTCTCTCTCAGAACGATTGTTCGTAGACGCGGCTGATGTCGCCGTTCCACTCGCCGTGGTACGCATCCAGCAGGCGCTGGGCCGGCACCTTGCCGCTGGCGACGATCTCGTCGAGCGTTTCGAGGTAGCCGGTCTCGTTGTCGCCGCTGGCATTGAGCCGCGCGCGGGCCTTCAGCCCGGCATGCGCGATCTTGAGCGCTTCGCGTCCCAGATCCTGCAAGGTGCCGCCATCGGGCGAACGGGTCGCCAGCGCAAGGCGCGGGACTTCGTTACGGAGCCGTTCGCGCTCCTCCATCGTCCAGCCCTTGACCAGATCCCACGCCGCATCGAGCGCGCCTTGGTCGTAAAGCAGCCCGACCCAGAAGGCAGGCAGTGCGCAGATCCGGCTCCACGGGCCGCCATCCGCGCCGCGCATTTCGAGGAAGCTCTTGAGCCGCACTTCGGGGAAGGCGGTCGAAAGGTGGTCCCACCAGTCGCTCTGCGTCGGGCGTTCACCCGGCAGAACCGATAGCTTGCCATCGAGGAAATCGCGGAAGCTCAGCCCTGCGGCGTCGATATATTTCCCGTCGCGGAAGACGAAATACATCGGCACGTCGAGCATGTATGTCGCCCAGCGTTCGTATCCGAAGCCGTCCTCGAACACGAAGGGTAGCATGCCGGTGCGGTGCGGATCGGTGTCCGACCAGATGTGCGAGCGGTAGGACAGGAACCCGTTGGGCTTGCCTTCGGTAAACGGCGAGTTGGCGAACAGCGCGGTCGCCAGCGGTTGCAGCGCGAGGCCGACGCGGAACTTCTTCACCATGTCGGCTTCCGACTGGTAATCGAGGTTCACCTGGATCGTGCAGGTGCGCAGCATCATGTCGAGGCCCATGCTGCCGACCCGCGGCATATGCCGCAGCATGATGTCGTAGCGGCCCTTGGGCATGATCGGCAGCTCTTCGCGGGTCTTGTCAGGCCACATGCCGAGGCCGAGGTAACCCACACCGCACTTCTCGCCGACGTCCTTGACCTGCACGAGGTGACGGCCGGTTTCGGCGCAGGTCTGGTGCAGGTTTTCGAGCGGCGCGCCCGACAGTTCAAGCTGGCCCGCGGGTTCGAGGCTGACCGCGCCGTCGCTGCCCTTGAGGGCGATGACGTTGCCGCCCTCTTCCACAGGGGTCCAGCCGAACTGCTCCAGCCCGCCGAGCAGATCGCGGATGCCGCAAGGCTCGTCATAGGACGGGGCGCGGTGGTCCTTGGTCTTGAAGACCAGCTTCTCGTGCTCGGTGCCGATGCGCCAGTCGGCGGGCGGCTTTTCCCCGCCCGCCATCGGCACGATCAAATCGGCAAAGCTTGCGATCTGCGGGTCGTTGGCATCGGATTCTTCGCGTGTGCTCATGGCTTGGATAGCCCCTCTCTCACCGGTTGCCTTAGAAAACCGACTTGCCGGTGGGAAGGCAAATTCGCGTTTGGGTAGCGCAAGCCGAATTGTCTTGCCGCTTCGTGACCGCGAGCAGCGTCACCAGTCGCCCGCCGAGGCGATCCATACGGCGAGCGCAGCAATCGCGGCCGTCTCGCCCCGCAGGATGCGCGGGCCGAGGCTGATGGGGCGCGCGGCTGTGTGGGCGCGGATCGCGGCGCGTTCCGCCTCGTCGAAGCCGCCCTCGGGCCCGGTGAGGATTGCGGACGCGCCGGAATGGGCGGTGAAGGCTTGTCCCGCTGGCTCGCCGCCATTCTCGTCGGCGAAGAACAGCGCGCGGCCTTCTGGCCAGTTGGCGAGGAGCTCGCCCAATTTCACTGGCTCGCCAAGCTCGGGCAGCGCGGTGCGGGCGCATTGTTCGGCGGCTTCGACGGTGATTGCCCGGGCGCGCTCGAGGTTGAGCTTGTCGGCGACGCAGCGGCGGGTGAGCATCGGCTGTATGCGCGCAGCGCCAAGCTCGGTCGCCTTTTCGAGGATCAGGTCGAAGCGGTCTTTCTTGAGGAGGGCAGGGCAGAGCCACAGATCAGGAACGGCCTCGCGCGGGCGAAGGTGTTCGGCGACTTCGAGCACCACATCGCGCTTGCCGACATCGCTGACCCGCGCAGCCCATTCGCCCGACACATCGTCGCACAGGATCACCGCGTCACCCGCGCCCACGCGCATCACGCGGGCGAGGTAATGTGCCGGATTGCCCTCTATCCGCACAGCCACGCCCGCCGCCAAAGTCTCGGCGACAAACAGGCGCGGGGCGCTCTTGGGGGGCCATGCGGGGGTGGCGGGCATGGCTTTGCACTAGGCGTTCGGGCCGCTAGGGAGCAAGCGTGACCGAACAGATCGTCCCCGATACCGAGCACCGCGGCCTCGTCGCCAGCCTGCCACAGCTCCCGCGCGATCTGGCGATGCTGGCGCGGTTCGACCGGCCGATCGGCTGGTGGCTGTTGTTCTGGCCCTGCGTCTTTGCGGTGTGGCTGGCGGGCGCTGGAGTGCAATTCGTGCTGCTCGGCTGGCTGCTGCTCGGCAGCATCGCGATGCGCGGTGCGGGGTGCGTTTACAACGACATCGTCGATGCCGATCTCGACCGGCGGGTGGCGCGCACCGCGCTGCGCCCGGTGGCGAGCGGGCGGGTTTCGAAGAAGGCGGCGTGGATCTGGCTGGTGGCGCTGTGCTGCGTAGGCCTCGTGGTGCTGCTGCAACTGCGGATCGAGGCGCAGCTTGTGGCGCTCGGCAGCCTAGCCCTCGTGGCCGCCTATCCCTTCATGAAGCGCATCACCTGGTGGCCGCAGGCGTGGCTGGGGATGGTGTTCAACTGGGGGCTGCTGGTCGGCTGGGCCGAGCTGCGCTGGGACAATTGGGAGGTGCTCGCCTGCCTCTATGCCGGGTGCATCGCTTGGGTGATCGGGTACGACACGATCTATGCCCTGCAGGACCGCGAGGACGACGCGATGGTCGGCATTCGCTCCTCGGCGCTGGCGATGGGAGCGCGGGTTAGGGCGGGGATTGCGTTGTTCTATATGGCCGCGATCGGGTTGTGGGCCTTGGGCTTCTGGCTCTACCGGGCTGATGCGCTGGCGCTGCTCGCGCTTGTTCCGGTGGCGGGGCATCTCGCGTGGCAGGTGGCGACGCTCGACGCAGGCGACCCTGCAAACCCGCTGGAACGCTTCCGGTCGAACCGATGGGCCGGGGCGCTGATGGCGGCGGCGTGTTTCGTGGTGGGGAACGCCTGAGGTGTGCAACCTCTACCGCATGACCAAAAACGCGAGCGAAGTCGCGGCGTGGTTCGCGGCGGTGGAGGGGGCAGGGGGCGCGAACTTCGCCGCCGAGGTCTATCCCGGCTACACTGGTCTGGTGGTGGCAGACGGCGCGGTCAGGCCGATGACTTGGGGCTTCCCGCTGGTGCTGAAGGGCGCGAAGGGCCAGCCGCTCAAGCCCAAGCCGGTCAACAACGCGCGCACCGACAAGCTGGCGACACCCTTCTGGCGCGATGCTTTTGCGAACCGCCGCTGCCTGATCCCCCTGACCGGCTGGGCCGAGGCCGATGGGGCGAAGGGGCAGATGACCCGCACGTGGCTGTCGCTCCCCGACCAAACCCTGTTCGCGGTCGCAGGCCTGTGGCGGCCCACGGCAGAGTGGGGCGCGGCCTATGCGATGGTGATGACCGACAGCGCGGGCTGCGCGGCTGAGGCGGTGCACAGCCGCATGCCCGTGGTGCTGGCGGGTGAGGATCGGGCGCGCTGGCTGGGTGGCTCCCCGCAGGAAGCCTTCGACCTGTGCCGCGCATGGCAAGGCCCGCTGGTGATCGACCGCACGCCCGAACCTTGGGCCAAGGGCGCGACACTTCCCCAGCAGCCGGGGCTGTTCTAGGCGTAGCTGACGATCTCGAACTCGATCCCGTCCCAGTCGAAGAAGTAGAACCGCCGCCCCGGTTCGTAATCGCCGTGGTTGAAGGGCTCGAGCCCCGCGGCGACCACCACGGCTTCGGCAGCGTCCAGATCGCCGACCACCAGTCCGACATGGTTGAGCGGCTGCCCCTTGGCGAAGCGCCCCGCGACCGGCGCGCCGTGGGTGTAGACCGCGATGTAATCCTGCTCCCCGCCGACATGGATCGTCTCGCCGCCCAGCATCGAAGGGCCGCGCCAGCGGATGTGCCAGCCGCACAGGCGCTCCAGCAGGGCGGCGCTGCGCTCGATGTCGCTGACGGTGATGTTGACGTGTTCGAGGTGGCCTGCGGGCATGGATGATCTCCTGAGCAAGGGGTGCGAATCAATGAACTTGCCCAGCGTGCAATCTCAACCTAACTTGAGGTCAAGCTTTGTTTGCGAGCGCCACATCATGCCACCCCGCCTCAAACCGTCCGACCTGCTCACCATCGGGGAAATCGCGCGCCGCACCGGGCTGAGTATCTCGGCGATCCGCTTTTACGAGGACAAGCGCCTGATCGAGCCGGTGCGCACCGGCGGCAACCAGCGGCGCTTCCTGCGCTCGGATATCCGGCGTTTGAGCTTCATCCTCATCGCGCAAAAGCTCGGCCTGTCGCTGGGCGAGATCGAGGAGGAGCTGGCGAAACTCCCGCAGGGCCGCACCCCGAACGCGGGCGACTGGGAGGCGATCAGCGCCGCTATCCGCGCGCGTCTGGATGCCCAGATCGCCGAGCTCACCCGCACCCGCGACCGTCTCGACGGCTGCATCGGCTGCGGCTGCCTGAGCCTCACCCATTGTGCGATCTGGAATCCGCAGGATCAGCTCGCCGCAGATGGCTCCGGCCCGCGCAAGCTTATGGCCTAGCTCTCCGGCCCGAGTTCCGGGTCGAGATCGCGCGGCCTCGCAAAATGCACCAGCTCCGCGCAGTAGCGCTTCAGCTCGCTCCAATGGGCCACGTCGCATTCCAGCACGGCGTAGGCGGCGGTCGGGAACTTCGCGACCGCTTCCTTGAACAGCGCGTTCTCCTTGCCCGGCGCGACCAGCTCCAGCAGCACGTCCTGCAGCCCCGGATTGTGGCCCGAAATGAGGATCGCCTTGGCCTCGTCATCGCCACTCCCGGCATGGGCCTCGATCGTCTCGACGATGGTGTCGAAGCTCGCGAGGTACAGCCGCTGGTCGTAGATCGGCGTGACGTCAGGCAACCCGCCTTCCAGCGTCAGCTTCACCCGCACCGCAGGGCTGGCGATCAGCCTGTCCCACTTCACCCCGTGGTCGCGGATATGCTGGCCGATCGCCGCCGCACCCTTGCGCCCGCGCGCATTCAGCCCGCGATCGAAATCGCGCTGGTTGGCGTCGTCCCAGTCGGACTTGGCGTGGCGCAGGAGGCCGAGAATCTTCATGGCAGCAAGGCACCTCGTGACGGAACGGCTTGCTCCTGCGAAACACCAGCCGCGACGCGTTGTAAAGCCTCATCGAGCGTCACCCGCATCACCGGGGTGCCCGGAGGAAAGGCCGCAAGCAATCGCGAGGGGAAGGCGGGCGACAGCACGATGAAATGCCCCGCATCGTCCTTGCTGCGGATCAGCCGCCCGAAGGCCTGCGCCAGCTTGGCGCGGATGATGCGGTCGTCGTAGGCCGAGCCGCCGCCCGCCAGCCGCCTCGCCTTGTGGAGGATGTCGGGGCGCGGCCACGGCACCTGCTCCAGCACCACGCACCTGAGCGAGTGGCCGGGAACGTCCACCCCGTCGCGCAGGGCATCGGTTCCGATCAGGCTGGCGCGCGGATCGTCGCGGAAAATGTCCACCAGCGTGCCGGTGTCGATCGGGTCGACGTGCTGCGCGTAGACCGGCAGCCCCGCCCGCGCGAGGCGGTCGGCAATGCGGCCATGCACCGCGCGCAGCCGCCGGATTGCGGTGAACAGCCCTAGCACGCCGCCGCCCGACGCCTCGATAATCCGCGCATAGGCCCCGGCCAGCGCGGGCAGATCGCCCTTGGCGATGTCGGTGACGATCAGCACCTCGGCGCGGCCTGCGTAATCGAAGGGGCTTTCGGCGGCCGAGAGCAGGGGCGTGACCTCGACATGCGCCGCGCCTGACCGGGCAATGGCGGAGGCCCACCTGTCATCGTCCTGCGTGCGGTCGGTCAGCGTCGCGCTGGTCAGCATCACGCCGTGCGCAGGCTCCAGCACCACGCGGGCGAAGGGCTTCATCGGGTCGAGCCAGCGGCGGTGGATCGCCACATCGAACTCGCGCGCGTCGGAGCGGTCGACCGCCAGCCAGTCGACGAATTCGGGGTCGGCTGGCCCGCCCATCCGGACAAGCAGCGCCTCCCACGCCGCCACCAGGTCGATCCGCCATGCCAGCGCAAAGCGCGCGCCTTCGATCCGCGCGCGGCCCTGCGCGTCGAGCCAGTCGGGCGGTTCGGCAAGAATAGCCTCGAGCCTGCCGCCCAGCCGGATCAGCGGCACGCGGATGCTGGCGAGAGATTCTGCGGCGTTGCTGGCCGCCTCGATGACTTCGCCCGGCAGGCCCGCGGCTTCGGTTTCGATGCCATAGCCTGCGTCGATCCCGCCGCTTTCATCGCGCGCATAGGTCGCGGTGCGCACCGCGCCGAGAAGCGCTTCCAATGGCCCGAACGGCGCGTTTTCGGCAATGCGCTGGAGCCAGCCGTCCGACGGGAGCAATTGCCCAGCCTTGCACGCCGCCGCGATGGCCTCCGCGCCCGCCTCGTCATAGCTGGCGATGTCGGCGAGTCTTGCGGCAAGACCACGCCTGCGCCCCCGCGCCTCGCGTTCGGGGCCGATGATCCAGCGGCGCAGTTCAATCGTCTCCTGCCCGGATAGCGTCGCGGCGAAGGTGCTGTCGGCGGCGTCGAAGACGTGGTGGCCTTCATCGAAGATCAGCCGCGTCGGGCGCTGGTTCGGGTCGCGGGCCCCCCCTGAACCAGAACGCGCGGCGTTGACCATCACCAGCGCGTGATTGGCGATGACCAGATCGGCCTGCGCGGAATCGCGCGCGGCGCGCTCGATGAAGCACTTCCGGTAATGCGGGCATCCGGCATAGATGCACTCGCCGCGCTGGTCGGTCAGCGCGGCGATCCCGCGCTTGCGGAACAATGTGCCGAGCCAGCCGGGCAGATCGCCGCCCACCATGTCGCCGTCGCGGGTGAAGGCGCCCCAGCGCGCCACCAGATGCGCAAGGATCGCGGGCCGCCCGGAAAAACCGCCTTGCAGCGCGTCCTCCAAGTTGAGGAGGCACAGGTAATTCTCGCGGCCCTTGCGCACCACCACCGCGGGCGTGCCGTCGGCGCGCCTCACCGGCCAGGCGCGGCGGCTTTCGGCGCGAAGCTGGCGTTGCAGGTTCTTGGTGAAGGTCGAGACCCAGACAGTGCCGCCCGCTTGCGATGCCCATAATGACGCGGGCGCAAGGTAGCCCAGCGTCTTGCCGATGCCGGTGCCCGCCTGCGCCAGCGCCAGATGCGGGCGGCCCGGAGCGGAGCGCGGCGCGAAGATGCGCGCGGCGTCCTGCGCATAGGCGCGCTGGCCGTCGCGCTGTTCGGCGCCTTCTCCGGTCAGGCGGGCCAGCTGCGCGGCGATGTCATCGGGCGCGAGTTCGATCTGGCGCGGGGCGGGGCGCTCGCCCGCCTCCTCCCATTCGGGCAGGCGCGCGAACAGCCAGCGTTCGGCTTTCTCGGGCTTGGCGATGTGGGCGCGCAGCACCTGCGCCCAGGGCCAGCGCAGGCGCTCCAGCGATTGCAGCGAAGACCACGCGCCCTCGCGCTCGAACCATTCGGGGGCCTCGCAGGCGGCGATCAGTGCGCCTGCCGCGCGCTGGAGCAATTCCGGCACGGCGGCATCGTTTTCGGGGATGGGCAGGCCGAGCGCCTCGGCCAGCCCGCGCGGGGTCGGCACGCAGAAGCGCGCGGGGTGGACGAAGGCGAAGGCCTCCAGCAAGTCGAGGCCCGACAGGTCGGGATAGCCCAAGCGGCTCGCCACCAGCGGGGCGTTGATCATCAGCACCGGCGTATCGGCGGCGGCCATGATCGCGTCGCCCTTGGAGACGGCGTTGGTGGTGCCGCTAGAGGCGCGCAACCAATGCCCGCTGTGGCTCGCATGGAGCGCGGGGAGCGGGACGAGATCGGGCAGGGTGGCGGGAGGATTCACAGGTCAAGGATGGGGTGCGGGGCGGCTAAAGTAAACGACCGGCAGGCAGTCGTGAACGGCTGCGTCGTTAAAGGCTTGGCGTTTCAGACCCCCGGCAGATCGTTCTAGACCCCCGTTAGACCCCTTCCAGACCCCCTTTAGACGCGTTTAGACCCCTGTTAGACCCCATGCAGAACGGCATTGCGGCACTGTTTCACGTGAAACATGGGCAACCATTGATGCTTGCAAGCCGGCTTGCCATGCCCAATAGCCAGCCCGTTATGACGATCACCCAAACCGCCCTCATCGCCGCTGCAAACACCTCCAAGGCCTGGCCGTTTCAGGAGGCGCAGCGCCTCGCCAAGCGGCTGCCCGATGGCAAGCCCGGCGGCGTGCTGTTCGAGACCGGCTACGGCCCCTCGGGCCTGCCACATATCGGGACTTTTCAAGAGGTTCTGCGCACGTCCTTGGTGCGGCGTGCCTACGAAACGCTGACCGGCGGCGCGGCAACTCGGCTGGTGGCATTTTCGGACGACATGGACGGCCTTCGCAAGGTGCCCGACAACGTGCCGAACCGCGAAATGCTCACCCAGCACCTCGGCAAGCCCCTGTCGCGCATCCCCGATCCGTTTGAAAAGTTTGAAAGTTTTGCCGCGCATAACAATGCGATGCTTCGCGATTTCCTCGACCGCTTCGGCTTCGAGTATGAATTTGTCAGCTCCTCGGACTGCTACAATAATGGCAAGTTCGACGCGGCCTTGAAGGGCGTGCTGGCAAACTTCGGCGCGATCCTCGACATCATGCTGCCCACCCTCGGGGAGGAGCGCCGCCGCACCTATTCGCCCGTCATGCCGATCAGCCCCACCACCGGGGCGGTTTTGCAGGTGCCGATCGAAGTCATTGATCCGGCTAATGGAATCATCCGCTTCACCGACGAGGACGGCTCTGTTGTCGAGCAATCCGCGCTGGGCGGCATGGCCAAGTGCCAGTGGAAGGTCGACTGGGCGATGCGCTGGGTAGCACTCGGCGTCGATTACGAGATGTACGGCAAGGACCTGACCGACAGCGGCATCCAGTCCGGCAAGATCGCCCGCGTGCTCGGCGGCACCAAGCCCGAAGGCCTGATCTACGAGCTGTTCCTTGACGGTAAGGGCGAAAAGATCAGCAAATCCAAGGGCAACGGCCTCTCGATCGAGGACTGGCTGCAGTATGGCAGCCCCGAGAGCCTGGGCCATTACATCTTCGCCAATCCCAAGAGCGCCAAGCAATTGCACGCCGGGGTGATCCCCAAGGCGATCGACGATTACTGGCAGTTCCGCGCCGCGATCCCGGGGCAGGACATCGACAAGCGGCTTGGCAATCCGGTGTGGCATCTGCTGCGCGCGAACGAGCGCCATGAAGGGGCGGACGCTCCGGGGCAGGGCGAAACTTTGCCGGTGCCCTACAGCCTGCTGCTCAATCTGGTGGGCGTGCTCGGGCCGGGCGCGACGCGCGAGGCGGTGTGGTCGTACCTCGGTAATTATGTCGAGAATGCAGAGCCTTCCGCGCACCCTGCGCTCGACGCGCTGGTCGGCAAGGCGCTCGCCTATAACCGCGACTTCGTGGCCCCAACGCTCGAAAAGCGCGCTCCTGCGGGCGGTGAAATCGGCGCGTTGCAGGCACTGGACGACGCGCTCGCCGCCGCTGACCCTGCAACGGGGGCCGAAGACCTGCAGACCCTCGTCTACGAGATCGGCAAGGTGGAGGCGTTCGGCTTCGCAACCCTTCGCGACTGGTTCAAGGCGCTCTACGAAACCTTGCTCGGCAGCGAGCAAGGCCCGCGCATGGGAAGCTTCATCGCGCTCTACGGCATCGCGCCGACCCGCCAGCTGATTGCCGAGGCACTCGCGAAGGCGTAGTCCCTTTCGCATGACCCACCGCGACGCCGATCCGCACAAGCTCGCACGTGACCTTTTGGGCCGCGAATACAACGATCTCGAGGCTGACGAGCAGCGGGTGCTCAAGCATGTGGCGTCGGGCAGTTTCACCGGCCGCGATGCCGATGAACTGGCGCAGGCCCACGCGACGTGGGGCGACCGGCTGGCCGACCGGGTCGCTGAAATCGGCGGCAGCTGGGGCTTTATCATCGCGTTCGGGGTGGTGCTGGTGGTCTGGACCACGCTTAACGGCGGCGCCCTCAAGCTGCTGGGCCTTGGGCCTTTCGATGCCTATCCCTTCATCTTCCTCAACCTCATCCTGTCGATGCTGGCGGCGGTGCAGGCGCCGATTATCCTGATGAGCCAGAACCGGCAGGCGCGCAAAGATCGCATCACCGCCCGTCACGATTACGAGGTAAACCTGCGCACACAGCTGGAAATCCTGCGGCTCGCGCACCGGGTCGAGAAGCTGGCGGAAGCCGCACATCTGGAGCGCAAGGCAGCGGCAGGGGCCGCGCCGCCCGAAAGTTAGGCGCGCCGCAGCTGCCCGCTCAGCGCCACGGGCGCGCGCGGTACCACTTGGTGATGATGTATTTGCTCCCGCGCTCCACCGGCAAACCGGCGTGCAGCGTACCTTCGTTGGGGCACCCGTCGGGCAGGGCGTTGTTCCAGAGCAGGAGCACGCCGCACTTTGGCTCGATCTGGATGCCTGCGGCAATGAAGGCAGTCGCGCCGCCCGCCTCGATGTCGCTGAGATAGGCCATCGCCGTCCAGCTCCTCTGCCCGCCGCGCGCGTCTTCCTGCGGCCAGTAGCCTTCCGACGTGTAGAACCAGTCGTTATGCGGCTTGAACTGCTGTCCGGGCCGATAACGCTGGCCCTGCACGGGCTCGCCGAAGGCGGGGTCGATCCCCAGCAGCGCATCGATCCGCTGCGATATGCCCGCCACCAAGGGCCCGCGCGGATCGAGGTCGCCGGAATAGGATGTGCGATAGCCGCTCGCATAATCAAGCTCGTGCAGCCCGGACGGGCGCGCGATAGCGTCGATCTTGGCGCACAGCGCCCCGCATTCCTCATCCGACAGGAACCCGCCGAGGGCGAACAATTCGATCCCTTCAGCCGGCACGCGGTAGGCATCTGCATTCGCCTCCAGCCGCGCGCGCACTTCGGCGCCTACGCTGGCAAGGACTTCTCTGTCGGGAACGCGGGAGGGAACGGGCGAGGGGAAGGTCATGGTCAGCGGCAAGGGTTAGCAAGCCGCCCCTCGCATGCAAGTGGCGCCATTGCGTCGTCCGGCAGCAGTGCTAGGCTTTGCGCTGGCAGGTTATCACGGGAAGGGACGACAGATGGGCCTCAACGCCAAGACCAAGTATTCTGGGTTTGCCATGCTGCTGCACTGGCTGATCGCGGGGCTGGTGATCACGCAGTGGCTGATCAGCATGTCCGCCGAAGACGCTCCGACGCGCGCAGAAGGCAGCGCGATCATGGGGAACCACTTTGCGCTTGGCGTCGTGATCTTCGCGGTCGTCGCTGTGAGGCTGGTATGGCGGCAAGTGAGCCCGCCGCCGCCGCAGAACCCCTCCCATGCCGGGTGGGAGCGCACGCTGTCGCGGATCGTCCACCTGTCGTTCTATGCCATTTTGCTGGTGATGCCGATCGCGGGCTGGATAGCGCTGTCCTCGTTCGGCGAGCCGATCAGCGTGTGGGGGCTGTTCCAGCTGCCCGCGCTGCCGGTGCCGCAGAACCCCGATCTGGGCGAGCAGATCTTTGAACTTCACGGCGCGTCCGGGATTGCCTTGCTGGTGCTGGCGGCCTTCCACGCGCTCGCTGCGTTGAAGCACACGCTGCTCGACAAGGACGGGACGCTGTTCCGGATGCTGCCGTTCGGCACTGTTAAAAACTGACATTGCAAGGGCTGAGCCAACCGCGCCGCAACCGGCACGCTGGCAAAGAAAACCCCGCCGGATCGCTCCGGCGGGGCTCTTCTGTTTGGGCGGAGACCTACCAGAAGAAGTCGTGGATGACGTCTACAACCTCTCCACTGTAGATATCGACCAGCAGCACATCGTCATAATACCTAACCCACTGATACGGGCCGTAGGCGGGAGGCAGGCGGTATGCATTCGTATCGTTGATGAAGAAGCGCGGCTGGAAGAACAGGCTGTCGAGGAAAATCCCGATCGACAGCCGGTCGTAGCGGTGGCTCCGGTAAGGCGCGAAGTAGGGGCCGGGCTGGTAAATCACCCGGTTGGTGCGCCGGTAGCTATTCCAGTTGTAGCTGCGGTTATCGCGCCACCGGTTGTCCCAGCGGCGGAAGTCGCGGTTGTCCCAACCCTGGCGGCCGTTCCAGCCCCAGCGCCAGTCGTCGCGCCGCCAGTCACGCTGGTCCCCGCGCCATCCGCTGCTGCGATCCCCGCGCCAGCCATCGCGGCGGCCCTCGCGGTCCGCGCGCCATTCGCCCTGTCGGGTCTGACGATCGAGGTCGCGGATGCCGCCACCCCAGCTTTGGTCACGGCGCCCTTCGACCCGGTCTACCCGGCGGTCCCCGCGATCTTCGACCCGGTCAGCCCGGCGATCACCGCGATCCTCGACCCTGTCGGCCCGGCGATCGCCGCGATCCTCGATACGGTCGCTGCGGATGTCCGTGCGGCGGTCAACGCGGTCTGCGGCAGCATCGCGGCCGCGCAGATCGAGCTGATCAGACCGCACGTCGCCGCGCCGTTCCACACGATCCGCCTGACGTTCGCTGCGGCGGTCAATCTGTCCGGCACGCTGTTCACTGCGGCGGTCGATCTGGTCGGCCCGTTGTTCGCTGCGGCGATCAATTTGTTGTGGGCGCGGATCGACCCGGCGGGCGTCGCGCTGTTCGCGTTGCACGGTTTGGGCGCGGGAGACCACATCACCGCCGAAGCCGCCCCGGCCGCGGCGACCGCCACGGTCGTCCGAACGCTGCGCCAAGGCGGCGCGCGCTTCGACATCGGGATCGACACGCATGGGGGGCGCTTGGCGGGCGAATACGGGAGCCGGCGGTGCTGCCTGAGGCGCGGCTGCACGCTCGAAGCGCGGGGCCTGCCGCTCAGGCGCAGGACGCTCGAATCGCGGAGCCGGTTCGGGACGGGATATCTCGGCACGCGCCGGTCCGCCAGTCCGCTCCGCCCGTGTCGGACGCTGCGGCGCAGATTCATTGGCCTCGAAGGTGGCCATCTCCTGCGCTGCGGCAGGTACGGCGGGAACGGCAACCGCGAGCGCCACGGCAAGAGCCGCCAGCGATCCGCCACCGCGTGCAAGTTGGGCAAAGAGGGTCATTGTCTTGTATGCCTCCGTTAACGCCCGCCCACCACAGACGGCTTGTTGAGATGCATCGGATTAATCCGCACAGACTGTCGCAGGGATGAACCGGCTGGCCGATGTTCAGAAAAAATGCGCATTGCGTGAATAAATCGCCTGGCGCTTGACGCGCGCCGCATTGGCTTCAAAGGCGGGCGCCATGTTCGAAACGCTCGACGATGTCCTTACCGATTGCCGCAATTGCCTGATCCGCGCACCCCGCGACCGGCGCTCGCCGATGCACACGCCGGTGGTCGTAACCGGCGATGTCGATGCGCGGGTAATGGTGCTGCGGGCCTTCGACAGCGCTGCGTGGCGGCTGCGCTTCCACACCGATGCACGCGCGCCCAAGGCGCAGGTGATCGCCGCCGATCCGCGCGCCGCGTTGCTGTTCTACGACAAGGGTTCCAAGGTCCAGATCCGGGTGCGCGGCACAGCAGAAATTGTCGCGCAAGGGGCCGACGTTGACGCCGCGTGGGCTGCGAGCACCAACTTTGCACGGCGCTGCTATCTTGGTGAGGGGCCGGGCGCGGCGAGCGATACGCCCACCTCTGGTCTCCCGCCCGAGTTTGAGGGGGCCGAGCCCGACGACGCGCAGCTTGTCCCTGCGCGCGAAAACTTTGCGCTGTTGCGGATCACGCTGACGTCGATGGATTGGTTATATCTCGCCCATACCGGCCATGTCCGCGCGCAATTCTTGCGCGGCGGGGATACGACGGCGTGGGAGGGGCACTGGGTTTCGCCCTAAACGTTCAGGCAGCGGCGTAGCCGGCGGACGGCGAGGGCGTGGGGGCGGGCAGCAGCATGATCTCTTCAATCTCGCTGGCGGGCACCACGTGGTCCATGCCCTTCGCCATCGCCACATCGAGCGCACGGCGCGCGCGGCGGCCGAGCCCTTCGCGGTCTTCACCAAAGCGGTCCGCAGCGACCCCGAAGCTTGCGGTGAGCCGGACTTCGTCGCCAAATTGCGGCAAGTGCAGACCGCCAAGCTTGCGGCGCAGCCGGTCGGCGATGTGCACCGCGGCGCGTTCATCTGCGCCGGGAACCAGGATGGTGAAGCCGTCGCCCTGCCATTGCCCATCTCCCATCGTGACGCGGTCATCGCGGCGCAGGCCGACGCGCATCACAGCCGCGATATGCTCGCGAACCTGCTCATGAATGTCAGAGCTCCAGCCGTTTCGGCTGCCTTCGAACTGGTCGATGCGCCCTTGCAGTACCGCGTGCGCAGTGTGGCGACGCGCATTGCGATGGAGTGCCAGATCGATTGCCGGGCCGAGGTTTTCGGGTTTGAGCATGTCACCGAGCGGGTTTCGGCGCCGATCAAGCCGCCGGTTGGTGCGCCGTTGGCCGAGCCAGGCCCCGAACATCGCGAACAGGCCGCACAGCATAACCGCCACTTCCAGCGGTAATTCGATTCCGGATGTCACGCCCCGTTTATCCTTATCCGACCCCTTGCCATTAAGGATGATGACGTAGCTGTGATTAAGAAGTCGTAAAGCAGACTGCCGGGCGGTCAGTTGACCTTTTCCGAGCGCGGGGAACCGCGATGGCGACAAAGGCTGTCTGCCATCGCGGTTCCCGGGTCTTCCGGCTTAAATCAGCGTGCGGCGAGCAGGTTACCGGGT
Organism: uncultured Alphaproteobacteria bacterium; assembly: GCA_963765775.1. GTDB lineage: Bacteria > Pseudomonadota > Alphaproteobacteria > Sphingomonadales > Sphingomonadaceae > Erythrobacter. The sequence continues at coordinate 109,357 of CAVXXQ010000003.1, read as the reverse complement.
CAGCTTCTTGTAGGCGAGGCGCGTCGGGCGGTCGGCGGCATCGCCCAGACGGCGGCGCTTGTCTTCCTCGTAGGCTTCGAAGTTGCCTTCGAACCATTCGACATGGCTGTTGCCTTCAAAGGCGAGGATGTGCGTGGCGAGGCGATCAAGGAAGAAGCGATCGTGGCTGATGACCACCGCGCAGCCTGCGAAGTTCTCAATCGCGTCTTCCAAGGCCGCCAGCGTCTCGACGTCGAGATCGTTAGTCGGTTCGTCCAGCAGCAGCACGTTGCCGCCTTGCTTGAGCATCTTGGCCATGTGCACGCGGTTACGTTCACCGCCCGACAGCTTGCCGACGTTCTTCTGCTGGTCCGCGCCCTTGAAGTTGAACGCGCCCACGTAAGCGCGGGTCGAGGTTTCCTGCTTGTTGACGGTCATGTAGTCGTGACCGCCCGAGATTTCCTGCCAGACGTTGTTCTTGGGGTCGAGGTCATCGCGGCTTTGGTCAACGAAGCCGAGGTGGACCGTGCTGCCGATCTCGATCGTGCCGCTGTCGGGCTGTTCCTTGCCGGTGATAATCTTGAACAACGTCGACTTGCCCGCGCCGTTGGGGCCGATGATCCCGACGATACCGCCCGGCGGCAGCATGAACGACAGGTTTTCGAATAACAGCTTGTCGCCAAAGGACTTTGTCAGGCCCTTGGCCTCAATCACCTTGCTGCCCAGTCGCTCGGGCACCTGAATGACGATCTGCGCCTTGCCGAGCGAACGGTTATCCTGTGCGTTCTGCAATTCTTCAAACTTGCGGACACGCGCCTTGCTCTTGGTCTGGCGGGCGGCGGGGGTCTGGCGGATCCATTCCAGCTCGCGCTGCAACGCCTTCTGCTTGCCGCTATCCTCGCGGTTTTCCTGGTCCATCCGCTTGGCCTTCTTCTCCAGATAGGTGGAGTAGTTGCCTTCGTAGGGGTAGTAGCTGCCGCGATCGAGCTCGAGGATCCATTCCACCACGTTGTCGAGGAAGTAGCGGTCGTGGGTGATCATCAGCACCGCGCCGGCATAGTCCTTGAGGTGGTTTTCGAGCCACTGGACGCTTTCGGCGTCCAAGTGGTTGGTCGGCTCGTCGAGCAGCAGGATCGAGGGCTTCTGGATCAGCAGGCGGGTCAGCGCGACGCGGCGCTTTTCGCCGCCGGACAGGCTTTCGACGCCGAGGTCGCCCGGCGGGCAACGCAGTGCCTCCATCGCGACTTCGAGTTGGTTATCGAGCGTCCAGCCGTCGATCGCGTCGATCTTGTCCTGAAGCTCGCCCATCTCGGCGCCGAGGGTTTCAAAGTCGGCGTCCGGCTCGCACATCAGTGCGCTGATTTCGTTGAAGCGGTCGACCATGTCGGCGACCCCGCGCGCGCCGTCCTTGACGTTTTCGAGCACGGTCTTGCTGTTGTCGAGTTCTGGTTCCTGCTCCAGATAGCCAACGGTGATGTTCTCGCCCGGCCAGGCCTCGCCCGTGAAGTCCTTGTCGATCCCGGCCATGATCTTGATGAGCGTCGATTTGCCCGCGCCATTGGGGCCGACGATGCCGATCTTGGCGCCCTGATAGAATTGCAGGCTGATGTTGCTCAGCACCGGCTTCGGGGCGCCGGGGAAGGTCTTGGTCATGTCCTTCATGACAAAGGCGTATTGCGCGGCCATCGGTTCAGTCCTTCGAGGATCAAGAAATCAGGTTGGGGAGGTTGGGTGCGCAGATAGGGAAGGGGAGGGACGAGGGCAAGCGGCTAGACTTGGCGGCGGGGCAGGGATAGCAGTCTGGGCCATGAACCGCATCATCCCCGCGCTTGCCGCGCTTTCGCTCGCTGTCCCCGCTCACGCCAAGACGCCCGCCGCTCCGCCTCTGCCACCGCCCCCGATCCCGACACTGGAACAGATGGCGGACAATGCGCTCAACCGCGACGTGACCGCCTGGGACTTTGTCGAGGGGATCACCACCGAAGTCGGCCCGCGTCAGGCCGGCACCGAGGCCGAAGCGCGCGGACGTGCCTGGGCTGTCCAATGGCTGAAAAAGCACGGCTTCCAGAACGTCGCGGACGAGCCGTACATGATGCCCACTTGGATCCCGGGTGAGCCGGGCCGCGCCGAGATCGTCAGCCCCTTTCCGCAGAGCCTCTCGGTGGCGCCACTGGGTGACAGTGCTTCGACCGGTCCTGAAGGGATCACCGCCGAAGTGGTCATGTTCAAGACGGTCGCCGATCTTCAGGCCGCGCCTGCGGGCAGCCTTACGGGCAAGATCGCCTATGTCAGCAACGCCATGACGCCCACGCAGGACGGCAGCCAGTACAGCTTTGCCGGTCCCACGCGCTGGGTCGCCTCGGGGATCGCAGCGAGCAAGGGAGCGGTTGCGACCGTCATCAAGTCGGTCGGCACCGATCTCCACCGCAACCCCCACACCGGCGGCACCGACTTTCCCGAGGGCGTCGCGCCGACCCCGGCAGGCGCGCTCAGCAATCCCGATGCGGCCAACCTTGAACGGATGTTCAAGCGCGCCGGGGGCAAGCCGATCACCATGAAGCTGGTGCTGACCCCGCGCTTCCTCGGCGAGACGCAGAGCGGCAACGTCGTTGGCGAGATCGTCGGCCGCAATCCCTCGCTCCCGCCGGTGCTGCTCGCCTGCCACCTCGACAGCTGGTGGCTCGGCACGGGCGCGATCGACGATGGGGCAGGCTGCGCGATCGTCGCGGCGGCTGCGCTCAATGTCGCCAAGGCGGGCCAGCCGCTGCGCACCGTGCGTGTGCTGCTCGCGGGCGCCGAGGAAACCGGACTGTGGGGCAGCAAGGCCTACAGCGCGGCGCATGTTAACGAGCCCTTCGCGGTCGGGCTGGAGAGCGACTTCGGCGCAGACCGGGTATGGCGCTTTGATTCGAACTTCCGCGAAACCAACCCTGCGCTGCACAAGAAAATCGCTGCCGCAGTGGTGCGCTTCGGCGTCTCGGCGGGCACGGACGTTGCGGGCGGCGGGGCCGATCTCAACGTGGTACGCGACCAGAAGGGCGCCCTCGTTGACCTCCAGCAGGACGGCACCCGCTATTTCGACCTGCACCACACGCCCGACGATACGCTCGACAAGATTGATCCGGTGCAGCTGCGCCAGAACGTCGCTGTGTGGACTCAGGTTGTCGGCATTCTCGCGGGCGAGGCAACCTCGATCCTCACTGGCGGCCCGGTTCCTGCCGCGCCGCCGATGATGCAGGGCAAGTAGCTCAGGCCGCGCGGCCGAGGCGCAGATCGATCGGGCCGCTGCCCGACCGGCTGCGTGCGCCAACCTCGAACTGCGACAATGCGCCGTTGAGCAGCCCTGCCTCGCGCGTTAGTGACGTCGCTGCGGCGGTGCACTCCTCGGCCATCGCGGCGTTCTGCTGGGTCGAGCGGTCAAGCTCGCCCACCACGGCGGTGATTTGCGAGAGGTTCTCGGCCTGAAGCGCGGCGCTGTCGGCAAGCGACTGGATCGCGCCCGACAGTTGGGTAATGTCCGCGTTGATCGCCGAGAAGGCGTCGCCGCTGCGGCCCACAAGATCCACGCCGCGGCTGACCTGCACTGAGCTCGCAGAGATCAGCGCCTTCACCTCGTCAGCGGCTTCGGCGCAACGCTGGGCGAGCGCGCGCACTTCGTTGGCGACCACTGCGAAGCCCTTGCCCGCCTCTCCGGCACGTGCGGCTTCGACGCCCGCGTTCAGGGCCAGCAGGTTGGTCTGGAACGAAATGCTTTCGATCACCGCGATGATCGAAGTGATCTCCTGCGAGGAGCTTTCGATCTGCTGCATCGCGCCGACCGCTTCGGAAACGATCTGCACCCCGTCGGTCGCGCGTGTCGTGGTGTCGGAAATGGTGCGGCGCGCGCCCGAGCTAGTGGCAGCGCTTTCCTGCACGCTGGCATTGATCGAGTTGATCGAGGCTGCGGTTTCTTCAAGATTGGCGGCCTGTTCTTCGGTGCGCCGCGAAAGGTCGTCGGCGGCCGAGCGGATTTCGTTCGCCCCGCTGGTCATCGATTCCATGCCGGTGACGACGTTGCCAAGCGTTTCGCTAAGCACCGCGAGTGCGGCGTTGAAGTCCGTCTCGACCTGCGCGTATTCGGGCGGGAAGCCGCTGATCCGGGCGGTAAGGTTGCCGGAAGCGACCTCCTTCAGAGCCGAACCCAACTTGTCGCTGACCAGCGTGCGCACCTGCTCCTCGGAATTGGCAAAATAGCCCGACAGCGCCAAGTCGATGTCAAGCAGTGAAACCTTGACGAGGGTCGCCACCTGTCGCGCCTGCGCGCGCCGCCACGGTAGCCAGCCCAACCAGCCCGGTGCAATGATCGCAGTAATCAGCTCCTCGAGCACCATGCCATAGGCGCCGACATACCACTTGGGTTCAAGCCCTATGCGGGCGTGCACGTTTCCGATCCGCACCGCGCGCTGGTAAAACCGGTCGTCGATGCCGTCGCGAAATACTGCTGTCCAGTGTTCGGCCTGCATTGTCTTGGCGCGGTTCATCTGCTGCGGGCTCTCGAAATGGGCCGAGAGTTCGCGGCGCTGCGCGATCACGCGGTAAAAGCCTTCGAGCGCGTTATCGAGCCGGCGGCGCAGCGCGCGTCCGACCCCGCTCAGGACCGAAGGGCGCAATTCGGCGAGGCCGTAGTATTCGAGACGTTCCTGCAATTCGTTGGCGGACATAATGGCGCTCCTGTGGAAACGGTGTTGCGACCTTACTCAATGCTTCGGTGGAAGATCGTAACTGAGACTATGCCGTGTGGCTCAAAGCGGGCGGCTGCGTGGAGCCGACAAGGACGCAATCACTGCGCACCCGTCTGCTCCAGCGAGCTACGCAGATCGCCAAGCCGGATGGCGGCGACTGCCGTGTCGGGGTCTGACGCAGCGAGCACCGTTGCCATTTCGCGCAAGGATTGGGCAAGCCGGTCGATCTGCTGCAACTGCACCAGATAGCGCCCGGCCACGGCGGCATCGCTGCACAGGACTATGCCGAAATTCTCGGAATGCTCCGCCAGAGTGGCGAGCTGCGCGGCAATCCCGGCCAGCAGCGCGGGCGAATGCGGCGCGCCTGACGCCGGCATGGTTCGGGCGGCGGAAGCGGTCATGCTCAGGCCGCCAGTTCGATCGGCTCGTCGGCCATCAGCCGCGCCAGGTCGAGCACCATCACCATCTCGTCGCCGAGCGGGGCAATGCCTTCAAGGAAATTAGTGATGTTCTCGTGGCCCATTGCGTCGGGCTGCTGGAGCGTGCCCGCCTCGATCGAGACGATGTCGGCGACGTCATGCACGATCAGCCCGCGCATCTGTCCCTCGAATTCGATCACAATGATCGGATTGCGCGGGGTCGCGTCGGTTGGGGTCCAGCCGAGCCTTGCGGCAAGGTCGATCACCGGCAGCACCGCGCCGCGCAGGTTCACGACGCCCGCGACATAGTCAGGCACGCGCGGCAAGCGGGTGACGGGCGACCAAGCGCGGATCTCGCGCACGGTCATGATGTCGATGCCGAAGCGCTGGCTGGAGATGCCGAAGGTGATGAGTTCATGGCGCATGGGGCGGATCCTCGGGGTCGGGGTAGGCGGTCGGATGGAGGGGAGATCAGTGGATGACGCGGCGCAGTGCCGCGGTCAGCTTGTCGGCGTCGAACGGCTTGACGATCCACCCGGTCGCCCCGGCATTGCGGGCGCGCTGCTTCTTCTCGTCGGAACTCTCGGTGGTCAGCACCAGGATCGGACGCTCGGAATGCAGCGCGGTGGAGCGTAGTTTCTCGATCAGGCCGAACCCGTCGAGGCGCGGCATGTTGATGTCGGTGATGATCACGTCGACCTCGTTGCTGGCAAGCCATTCGAGGGCTTCCTGCCCGTCCTCGCATTGTTCGACCGCGAACCCGCGCGAGGACAGGGCACCGAGCAACAGGGCGCGCATCGAGGCGCTGTCGTCGACCGTGAGAACACGGATGGGAATGGTGTTGCTGGCTTGCATGATGTGCTCCGTTTGGAATCAGAATAGCTCGACCGTCCCAAGCGCCGATTGCGGGCGTCCCAGTGGTTTCTGCGTAGGGGCTGTATCGGCCGGGACGAGGCGCGCGCGCACCTGGCCACTGGCGGGGCGGAACTGGATGCGGCGCGCCTGGTTGCCCTCGAGGTCTTCGAAGACCTTGGGGATGCCCTCGCGCTCGAGGAACTGGCGGGCGAAGGCAGCATTGGCGGTGCCGATCGGGGAGAGGTCGGGGTTGAGGTTCGCACCGCCGTAAAGCCGCGCGCGCATCCGCGTCTTGCTAGCACCCAGGCCCAGCATCTCGTTGATCAGCAGCTCCATCAGGAACAGGCCATAGTCGCTGTCGAACGTGGTGGTCCGCGCGTGGGCGGGCGGCTCGGCGAGCAGGAAGTGGTTCATGCCCCCGACCCGCGCGACCGGGTCGAACAGGCAGGTGGCGACGCAGCTGCCGAGGATGGTGCTCATCTCGATGCGCGGATCGGTGCTGGCCTTGGCCTCGCCCTGGACAATGGTCACGCGGATCGCTTCGGAGGCGGCGCCGAGCGGGTGGGGGAAGGGGGTCATGTCGCTCATGAATAGGCAGCCTTGGCGGGCGTGAAGATCGCGGGCGCGATCCGTTCGAGCGGCAGCACATCGCGCGCTGCGCCCAACTCGATCGCGGCGCGGGGCATGCCGAAGACCACGCAGCTCGCCTGATCCTGCGCGATCGTGCGCGCGCCGATGCTGGCGAGCTGGACCATGCCTTGCGCGCCGTCCTGCCCCATGCCGGTCAGCAGGATGCCGAGCCCGCGCGTGCCCCGGGCTTCGCCAAGCGTGCCGGCGAGTGAGGCAAACAATCGGTCGACGCTGGGGCGATGGCCTGCCACCGGATCGCCGTCGCGTAGCACGCAGCGCATCCCGCGCGAGCCGGCCGCCGCGACTTGCAGATGGCGTTGGTTGCCCGGCGCAAGCAGCACCATGCCGCGTTCCAGCGGCATATCGCTCTCGGCCAGCATCACCCGCGGGCGCACCGCACGGTCGAAGGACTGGGCGATGGCGCCGGCAAAGCAGCCGTTGATGTGCTGGACGACGAGCGTGGGTGGGCAGTCCTCGGGGAAGCCCGACAATACGGTGTGGAGCGCCTCTACACCGCCGGTCGATGCGCCGATGACAATCACCTCGGGCTGCGACTCCAACGCCGGGACGGCAGCCGCAGGAGCCGGGCCTCGCGCAGGAGCATGGACCTGATGCGGGACGAGGTGCACCTTGGCCGCTTCGCGCACCATCGCCACCAGCGCGCCGTCATCCTGGTCGCCCGGCGAAATCCGCAGTTGCGACTTGGCGATGCACCCGACCGCGCCGAGCTGAAGCCCGCGCGCCGTCGCAGTCGCCCCGGCCTCTGTCGCGCCTGAGACAATGATCACCGGGGTGGGCCGCAGCTCCATGATCTTTTCGAGGAACGACAACCCATCCATTCCCGGCATCTCGATATCGAGTGTCACTACGTCGGGATCGAGCGCCTTGATCATTTGGCGCGCTTCGGCGGCATGGGCGGCGGTGCCCGCTATGGTGATGTCGGGCTCGCGCTCGAGCCGGTGCTGGAGCAGCGCGCGCATCAGCGGGCTGTCGTCGACAATCAGAACCCGAATGCTCATGCCGCGTCACTCCGCCGGTAGATGGTCGGCCCGACCGGTTCGAGCAGTGCCGTCGCCGGACCGCTGACCCGTTCGGAATGGCCGATGTAGAGGTAGCCGCCCGGTACGAGCTGGCGGGCGAAACGCTCGACCAGCCGTTCCTTGGTCGGACCATCGAAATAGATCATGACGTTGCGGCAGAAGATCACGTCGAAGGGGTTTCGCATCGGCCACTCCCCCATCAGGTTGAGCACGCGGAAGCGCACCATCGCCTGCATCGCCGGGTCGATCTCGAGGAGCGGCTCGCCAGCTTGAGTTACTGGCGTGCACCAAGTGCGCCGCAGGGCTTCGGGGAGCGCGTCGAGCGCGCCGAGCGGATAGGTCGCCGCCCGCGCTCCGGCCAGCGCGTTGACGGAAATGTCGCTGGCGAGCGCCACGAACTTGCTGCGCGCGATCTTAAGTCCCGCGTTGCGGTCGGGGCCGAGCAGCACCGTCAGCAGCGTCCAGATCTCCTCGCCGGTGGAACAGCCCGCCGACCAGATCCTGACTGGTGCGCCGGACAGTGCGCGAGCCACCATGCCGGGGCGCACCACGCTCTCGAAATGCTCAAAGTGATGCGGCTCACGGTGGAAATAGGTGTGGTTGGTGGTGAGCGCGGCGACCACTTCGGTGAAGGTGGCGGGTTCGTTCGCCAGTGTGTCGAGGAACGCGCCGAAGCTCGTTAGCCCGCTACGCCGCACGAGCGGGGCAAGGCGCGAATAGGCGAGCATCCGCTTGCGCTCGGACAGCACGATGCCGGTCTCGGTGTGGATCAGGTCGGCGATGCGGCGAAAGTCCGCCTCGCTGTAGATCGCGGGGCTGACGCCGGGCACCATGCTGCCGGATAACGCTTCGGCGGACGCGCTGGACATGGTCAGGCCGCCGCCGCCATCACCGGTCCAACCTGCAAGCGTGCAGCGGAACTCGCGATGAAATCGACGTCGACGATCAGCGCGACCTGGCCGTTGCCGAGGATCGTTGCCCCAGCCACGCTGTCGATCTGGCGATAGTGGGCGTCCAGCGCCTTGATCACGAATTGCCGCTGGTCAGTAATAGTGTCGACCAGCAATGCGGCGCGGCCATGGCCCTCGGTCTCGACCAACACCAGCACACCTTCGCAGGGATTACTCGTGGCCTCCTTAGCGCCGCTCAGCAAGCCCAGAGGGATGATCGGCACAAAGCTGCCGCGCGCGTTGAGCACCTGCGCAGAGGTGCCCATGCCCTTGACGTCCGCAGGGGTGGGGCGAAGGCTTTCGATCACGTGGGTAAGCGGGATCACGAGCGACTGGTCGCCGACCTGCACTATCATCCCGTCCGAAATCGCCAGCGTCAGCGGCAGAGCAAGCGAGAAGGACGTGCCCTTGCCTGGCGTACTCTCGATGGTGATGCGCCCGCCCAGTTCCTTCACGTTCTGCTTGACCACATCCATCCCGACACCGCGCCCCGAAATGTTCGAGACCTGTGCGGCGGTGGAGAAGCCGGGGGCGAAGATCAGCTGGTTGATGTCGTCATCGGAAAGCTGCGCTTCGGGGGCGACGAGGCCGTTCGCGATCGCCTTCGCAAGTACCCGCTCTCGGTCGATCCCCCGCCCGTCGTCGGCGATGCGGATGATGATCCGCCCGGCCTTCTGCTCGGCTGACAGCGTGAGCGTGCCTTCGGGGTCCTTCCCTGCGGCGCGGCGCTCCTCGGGCGTCTCGATCCCGTGGTCGACAGCGTTGCGGATAAGGTGCGTCATCGGCTCGCTGAGGCGTTCGATCACGGTCTTGTCGAGCTCGGTCATCTCGCCCGCAACCTCGAGCTTCACATGTTTGCCGGTGCTGCTGCCAAGCTCGCGCAGCAGGCGCGGAACGCGTCCGAACACCGAGCTGATCGGCTGAGCGCGGAACGCCATCGCGTGTTCCTGAATATCGCGCACCAGCGTCTCGATCAGCGCCAGTTCCTCGATATGGGCAAGGTTTTCGTTGGTCAGCCGCTGGGCAAGCATGGCCTGCGCGATCACCAACTCGCCCACGCCGTCGATCAGCATGTCGAGCTTGCGCAAGTCGATGCGAACCGATTGGTTGGCGGGCGACGAAGCTGCCGCTGCAGCAGCGGCGGCGACGGGGGCTGGGCCGGTGGTCTCGGCGCCCGGCTGCCCGCTTGCGGGCGCGATGGGGACAGGCGCGGCCTCCGCGCTAGGTGCGGCAGGCGCCGCACTTTGCGCAGGCGGCATCGTGCCTTCGGGGCCATAGGCGAGCGCGACTTCGTCGCCGACGAAGTCGAAGATCTCCGCCACGCTCTCGCGGGAGACATGGCCGGGCATGCGGAACGTCCAGCCGAGATAGCCCTGCTCGACCTGCAGCCGCTCGACGGTCGGTACGGCTGTGACATCGCACAGCTCGCATGTGCCGCCGAGGTCAATGAGTTCGCGCAACCAAAGTAGCGGCTCGCTGCCCTTGGTCATCGCGCCGGCGTGGGGGCGGATGTGGACAAGCCAGCTGTCTGGATCCTCTGCAGCAGTGTCGACAATCGGCGTGGGCGCGGCGGCGGCCGGGGCGGGCGCGGCGAGCTCGTTGAGCAGCGCGTCGAGGTCATCGAACGCGGGCGCGGGGGCAGGAGCCGGCGGGGGCGGCGGAGGTATTGCGCCCGAATTGCCGGCCTGTGCAGCCTCGAGCCTTGTGAGAAGGTCGGCGTCGTCGGGCGGCATCCCGCCGCCGCGCGCTGCCTCGACATGGTCGCGCAGGCAGTCAAGCGCGAGGAGCAGCAAGTCGACCAGCACCGGCTCGACCGGCACTTTACCCTCGCGCACATCGGCGAGCAGGGTTTCGAAGCCGTGGGTGAAGGCCTGCAAGGGCAGGTAGCCGAAAGCGCCTGCGCCGCCCTTGATCGAGTGCACCCCGCGGAAGATCGCGTTGATGGTTTCCCCGTCGTGAGTTCCTTCACGGCAGGCGGCAAGGCCGGTCTCTGTGGCTTCCAGGGCTTCTTCGCATTCGACGAAGAAAATCTGCTGGATGTCATCTTCGGTCATGCCGCAGCGCCTTCCATGATGATGTGGTCCAGGCCGGTCAGTTTGAGTGCCGCGGTGAACGCCGGACTGGGCTGATGGATCGCTATTCCGCCCTCGGTTCGTGCTGCAGAAACAAGCAGTTGCAGCATCGCCTGGCCGATCCGCTCGACCTGCGATGCATCGACGCCGAGCGGCGGGACACCGAGCGATTCCGCCAATTCCGGGTAGAGCGCGGCAGCGGCGCTGCGGTCGCAGACGGGGGGAAGGGCGATCATCTTGGCCACCTCATGGGGTTTTTCGGGGTTTTGCGGGGGGTCTGGACGGGGTCGAAGGGGGGGCTAAACGGGTCTGGAGGGGGTCTAGAGGGGGTCTGGAGCGCTCTGGCGGGGGCCTAGAATTCGCTCCAATCGTCCTCATCGGGCATATTGGCCGAAACCGGAGCAGGCTTGCGGGCAAGGTTGCCGGTCACGGATGGCGGCGGGGCGGGAGAGGCCTTGCGCGGCGCCGGAGCTTTGCGTGCAGGAGCCTGGCGCGCAGGTGCGGCGGGGGCCGGTGCGGGAGCGTTCATCGGAGCGGGGCGGGCCGCGAAGACCGGCATGGCAGGCTGGCCGGCGCTGCTCACCCGGAACTGCGCGACCAGCTCTCCTAGTCGGGCCGCTTCGGACGACAGGCTGCGGGTCGCGGCGGTCGATTGCTCGACCATCGCCGCGTTCTGCTGGGTCATGCGGTCGATCGTGCCGACCGCGACATTGACCTGTTCAAGATTGGTCGCCTGAGAGGCGGTAGTCTCGGCGATCTCGTTGACCTGGCTCGTCACCGCGCCGACCTGCGCGACGATCTCGGCGAGCAGCGTGCCGGTTTCGCCGACGAGGCTCACCCCGTCGCCAACGTGAGCGGTCGATTTGCTGATCAGCGCCTTGATGTCACGCGCGGCATCGGCGCTGCGCTGGGCGAGCGCGCGCACTTCGTTGGCGACCACCGCGAAGCCCTTGCCCGCTTCGCCCGCGCGCGCGGCCTCGACCCCGGCGTTGAGGGCCAGCAGGTTGGTCTGGAAGGCGATCCCGTCGATCACATTGATGATCTGGCTGATTTCCTTGGCCGAATGCTCGATCGCACCCATCGCTTCGACCGCCTTGCCGACCACCGCGCCGCCTTCGGTGGCCCGGGCGTGGGTCAGGGCGATGGCGCTGCGGGCAGCGACCGCATTGTCGGCTGATTGGCGGGTGAGGGTCACGGTGGTGCCCACCGAGGCGGCGGTTTCCTCAAGGCTTGCGGCCTGCTGTTCGTTGCGCAGCGCGAGGTCTTCGCTGGCCGCGCGAATTTCGTCTGATCCGGTGCGCACGCCGTTTACCGTCGCACTCACCGCAACGATCATCGCATCAAGCTTGGCGACCGAAGTGTTGAAGGCATCCTGCAGCTGCTCGTGCTCGCCCGCCGGCATGCCGCTGATCCGGTAGGTGAGGTCGCCGTCGGCAAGATGGCCCAGCGCGTCCGAAAGCACGTGTACCACCTTGCCCGACTGGTCGGCTTCAGCCTCTTTCACTCTGATCGCATTCTGGCGGAAGGACTCCATCGCCTTGGTCATGCGCCCCACGCAGTCGGTGTGGTCGATGCGGCGGACAGGCGTAGCAATGTCGCCCGCGGCCAGCCCCTCCATCCGCACCACGGTCTCGACATAGGGCCGGCAGACCAGCTCCTTGATCAGCACCATCACGCCGGTCGCCGCGACCAGTACAAGGACCGAGAGCAGGATCGAGGTCATCGGGCTGATCACCTGCCACTGCACCATCACACTACCCAGTACGTGGACGAGGCCAAACAGCGCGGTCGCGGCAATAAGCACCGTGAACTTCGAGCGGATTGGCGCGTGTTTTGTGAACCAGGTGATCATTGCGATTAATCCTCGTCGAAACTTTGCGAGTGGATGGGTCTAGGCCGCATGGCTGAAAGCGGGTTTTCGCGCCGGCTCAGCGCAAGCCCTTAGGCGCGTCGTTCAGGCCGCACGTGCGCTGCGGCGCCGGGAAGGTGCGGGCAGGGCGGCGGGCGCGTGCCAGTCGCCATGCCCGATGGCCGGCGACCCGCCCTCATCGCCGATCCGGAAAGCGGCAAAGGTCGCGGCGAGCTGGCGCGCTTCGTGGTTGAGGTTCTTGGTCGCGGCGTTGGTTTCCTCGACCATCGCGGCGTTTTGCTGGGTCATCTTGTCCATCGCGCCGATCGTCTCGTTGACCTTGCGCAGTGCGACGCTCTGTTCGCTCACCGCCTCGGCGATCTGCGAGACCGCATCGGTCACCTCGGCGACCCGGGTGTTGATGGTCTGGAGCGCGGTGCCGGTTTCGTTGACCAGCGACACGCCGGTCTGGACGTGGCCGCCCACCGCCTCGATGCGCTTCTTGATCTCGCTCGCCGCTTCGGTGGCGCGCATTGACAGCGCGCGCACTTCGGAGGCGACCACCGAGAAGCCCTTGCCAGCCTCGCCCGCACGCGCCGCTTCGACGCCTGCGTTCAAGGCGAGGAGGTTGGTCTGGAAGGCGATATTGTCGATCATCGCGGTAATCTCGGAAATCTCGACCGTGGCCGTTTCGATCTTGCCCATCGCCTGGATGGCGCGGCCAACCACCTCGCCGCCGCTTTCGGCCTCCTCGCGGGCGTCGCGCATTGATCCGCTGACGCCGGTCGCAAGGCTGGCATTGGCCTCGATATTGGCGGTGAGGCTGGCCATTGTGCTGGAGGAGAGTTGCAGGCGGCTTGCCTGATCCTCGCTGCGGCTGGCCAGATCAGTCATCGCGTGCTCGATCTCGCCCGAGGTGAGGTTGATCGCGCCGATGCTCTGGTTGACCGTGCTCATCGCCTGACACAGCCGCTGCATCGCCTCGTTGAAATCATTGGCGAGCGACTGGAATGCGGGCGGCATATCGCGCAGGCGCACGGTGAGGTCGGACTGGGCGACCGAGGCGAGGTGCTGGCCGAGACGGGCGACGGCGTCCTCGCGTTCGGCGACCGCGCGCTGGCGTTCGACCGCAGCATCGCGGAACACCAGCATGGCCTGCGCCATCGCGCCCAGCTCGTCGCTGCGGTCGGTGCCGGGGATCGCAATCGCATTGGACCCGCGCGACAGGTCGGTGACGGCCTGCGTCAGCGCGACGATCGGCCGTGCGATGGAATTGGTCAGAGACCGCGCCAGCATCAGCGCCAGCCCGATCAGGATCGCCGCGCCAAGCCCGAGCGCGATCCACGCCCACATGATGACGCTTGCCTGTTGCTCGCCCTGCTCTGTGATCGCCCCGTGCTGGGCATCGCGGATCGTGCGCAGGGGATTGACCGCAGCGGTGACCAGCACCTTCTTGCCTGCCGCGCGGATCGCCGCTTGCGCCGTGTCACGCTGCCCGGCCTTGACGACGGCGACATACTTATCGCCCCAATCCTTGCGCCATGTGATCGTCTCGGTGCGGCTGGTGCGCACCAGTTCCTGCAGGGCGGGGTCGGCGAGCCGCTTTTCGAGGCTGGCCGAGGTCTTGTCGTAATCGTCGCGACCCTCGTAGTAGGACTTCAGGTAGCTCGCATCCGCCGTGACGAGGAAACCGCGCAGCTGGCTGTTCTGGCGCAGCAGCGCGGTCTCGAGCGTGAGCACATCGGCAAGGATCTCCTGGCTCTCGGTATTGCGCGCCGTGACCGACGAGATCATCGCCAGGCTCACCCCGCAGGCGACCATCACCGCGGCGGCCACCACGTTGAGCACGACAAAGGCAAAGCCGAGGCGGCGGGAGATGTTGAGACGGTCAAGCACGGCGGGGTCCTTTCATGGACGGGTCTTGCAAGTGGCCGAAGGCGACGGCTGGGCGGGTCGCGCGCCTTGCGGTCATGGTCACGTGAAGGCAGGCAGGTGACGCATATTGGGCAAGGTCCTAGGAAAGCTCTGGAATGTGGAAGCCTGCCGGATAAGCCGGCTGCTTTAATCCTGAGCGGGCGCGAGGATCGGTAATGCTACTATGTGCCCCGTGCGACCGCCGCGCCGGGGCCGGGAGCCGCGCCTCAGCGATTTTCCCTAGGCGCGGGTGGCAAGCTGTTGGGCCGGGGCGATTAATCGAAAGGGCCAGTCCCTTCCCGAAAGTGCTCCGTCTTGACCCTGTCCATCGCCGTTCCGAAGCTGCCTGCCGCTGGCCTTGCCCGATCGCGTATCGAGCGCCAGCTGATGGTCGAGGCGGCCAAGGCCGAGGGCTTGGGTAAGCCCCTGCCTGCGCTGCTGATGCACGCGCTGGCGCGGACAGTGCCGCAGGCGGGCGAGCTGGCGCGGCTGTTTGAGGCATGGCCGGGCGACCTTGCCGCCGATGCCGTGACGTTTCGCCTCAGCTCCGGGCTCCATGCGCTCGCCCGCTCGGGCCGAGCGCCGGGTCTGGCGTTTCTGTATCGCGATGCGGGCGAGACGGCGCTGCCCGATGCCGAGACGCTCGACCGCGCGCTGCTCTTGGCGCTTGAGACCCATGCGACCGTGCTTGGCCAGTGGCTTTCCCACCCGACCCAGACCAACGAGGTCGCGCGTGTGGCGGGGCTGGTCGCAGTGCTGATGACGCTTGCGGGGCGCGGGGCCATGCCATGCGAGGTGCTGGAACTCGGTGCCAGCGCCGGGCTCAATCTCAATTTCCCGCACTATGCCTGCCGTGTCGGCGCGGACGTGGCAATGACGTCCGGCAGTCCGGTGGTGCTGACCCCGGAATGGCGCGGGCAAATGCCGCCTGTGCGCGATGTCGCGGTGCAGCGGACGCTCGGTGTCGATCTCAACCCGCTCGATCCGGCAAAGGCCGATGACCGCGCGCGGCTGGAAGCCTATGTATGGCCCGGTGAGCAGGCGCGCGCGCGGCGGCTTGCTGCAGCGCTCGAACTTGCCCGACACCATCCCCCGCGCGTCGCCCAGGGCCATGCGAGCGAGTGGCTCGCAGGTGCGCTTGCGCAGCCCCAGCCGCCGGGCGTGCGGCGCGTCGTGTTCCATTCGATGGTGATGCAATATGCCGACCCCTTCGAGCGCGCCGCGATTGACGCAGGCCTTGCTGCCGCAGGGGCGCGGGCAGGGGCGGAAAACCCGCTGGTCCGCGTCGGGATGGAGTGGCGGGCTGACCGCCGCGCGGTGGAACTCAGAGTCACCATTTGGGACGGCAGCGCGAATGCGGGCGAGCCGCGGCTTGCGGGGCACTGCCACCCTTACGGCGAATGGATCGAATGGCTCGGCCTCGCCTGAGCCTCGCTCAGGAGCTCTCCCTACCGCGCGAATCCCTATGCGCCTCTTTCGTCAGCGCCAACCTGCGACGTCTATCCGGCAGGCTGCACTCGAAGAAGCCGGACGGGAGTATGCGCCGGCAACCGGGGGGAGATTGCCATGAAACTGAAGACCAGCTTGCTATGCTTTGCAGCCACCAGCGCCCTGTCAGCCCCGGCTTTTGCCGAGGACGCAACCAACCGCGAGAGCAGCGCTGAAGCCGAAACCGCTGCTCCGCCGCCTCCGACCGATGCGAAGCCGCCGGTCGAAATCTTCTCCACCGGCATGGCCAAGGGCCGCGACCGCCTCGACAGCGCCACCTCGACCAGCGCGCTGAAGGGTGACGATATCCAGCGCTTCGGCCCGCGCCCCTTGGGCGATGTGCTGCGCACCATGGCGGGTCTGCGCGTGGCGACCGGGATTGGCGAGGGCAACAATAACTACACCGTGCGCGGCCTGCCGCTGGCAGCGGGCGGTTCCAAGTACATGCAGTTTCAGGAAGACGGCCTACCGGTGCTCGAATTCGGCGACCTCTTCAATGTCGCGACCGATGTCTATGTGCGCAACGATTTCAGCGTCAGCGCGATCGAGACGATCCGCGGCGGATCAGCGTCAACCTTCGCGTCCAATTCACCTGGCGGGATCATCAACATCATCTCGCGCACCGGCGAGCAGGAAGGCGGCCGCGCGCGAATCACCACCGGGCTCGATTTCGACGAGAAGCGCCTTGATTTCGGTTATGGCGGCAAGCTGGGTGAGAACACCCGCTTCCATGTCGGCGGGTTTTACCGCCAGGGCGAAGGCCCGCGCAATGTCGGCTTTACCGGGGTGCGCGGGGGCCAGGTGAAGTTCAACATCACCCGCACCTTCGATGGCGGGTATGTGCGCGCCTATTTCAAGCTGCTCGATGACCGCTCGCCCACCTTTGCGCCCTATGTGGTCAACATCACCGGGACCAACGACAATCCGTCGATCCGCAGCTTCCCGGGCTTCGACCTGCGGACGGATTCGACTTCTGTCGCCGTTCCTTGGCCCGGTGATCACGCTGGATCGCAACAATCAGCCGGTCGCCTTGCCGATTTCCACCGGGCAAAGCGCCAAGTCGAAGTCGATCGGGTTTGAAGCGCAGTTCGATGTCGCCGGATGGACCATCACCGAAAAAGCGCGTTACGCGGTCAATGGCGGGGATTTCAGCCGGATGTTCCCCAACCGCGCCAACACCGTTTCCGCCTTTGCCGCATCGCAGGGTGGGGCAGGCGCGGCGGCAGCCTATGCCAGCGGGCCGCTGTCAGGCCAGGCGATCCCGGGCGGCAGTCTGATCAACGGCAACGGCCTAGTGTCGCTGTATTTCGTCAGCTTCGTGCGCGCCAACTCGCTCGACAATTTCACCAATGACCTGCGCGCCAGCCGCGTGTGGGAAGTGCCAGCGTTCGGAGGCACCGGCAAGCTGACCACCACCGGCGGACTGTATTTCGCCACGCAGGAGCTGGATACCACCTGGCTCCACACCGCGATGAATGTCGATGCGAACGGCGGCGGCCAGACCGCGCAGGTCGATGTTTTCAACGCCGCTGGCCAACCGCAGACCTTGAACGGCTATTTCGCCTTCGGGCGCGAAAGCGCGCTGTTCCGGCGGATATTCGATGTCGATTACCGCGTTCTTGCGCCTTACGGTTCGGTCAACTTCCACATCGGCAAGCTGGCGATTGGCGGGTCCCTGCGATATGATAGCGGGCGTGTGCGCGGCCAGCTGTTCGGGGCGGATCTCGGGGGCGGGCGCACCGGCCTCACCAGCTTCGATTTCAACCGCGACGGCGTGATCAATCCGGCCGAAGCGCGCACCGCCTTCCTGCCCCTCGATCGTCCGGCGCCGGTCAACTACAATTACGGCTATCTCAACTACTCGGTCGGCCTGAATTACCGCGTGGCCGAACCGTTCTCGATGTTCGCGCGGTACAGCAAGGGCGCGCGGGCGGCGGCCGACAAGGTGCTCTTCACCCCCACCGTCGATCCGCTGACCGGCAGCGTCGCGAAAAACGACCGTCAGGACGATGTCATTCAGTACGAGGCCGGCTTCAAGCTGCGCCGCGGCGGGATCACGGTCAACGGGACGGTGTTCCATGTCTCGGCGGAGGACCAGAACGTCCTCAACGGCGCGGCCAACGCCACCAACCGCACTTACGAGGCCAAAGGGGTGGAGCTGGAAGGCAACTTCACACGCGGCGCCTTCAATCTGATGCTGGCGGCAACCTATACCCGCGCCAAGATCACCGAGGACCGGCTCAACGCTGTGCTCACCGGCAAGGAACCGCGCCACCAGCCCGACTGGGTGTTTGTCGCGGTGCCGCAGTTTGATCTCGGCACGTTCGCGGTTGGTGCCAATATCGTCACCATCACCAGCAGCTATGCCCAGGACAGCAACCTCCTGCGGATGCCGGGCTTCACCACGGTGGGCGCCTACCTTGAAGCCCAGCCGGCGGAAAATCTGCGGCTGACGGTGAGCGCGCAGAACCTGTTCAACACCCTCGGCATCTTCGAGGTCAACCAGGCGTCCGTCCCTGCCAACGGCATCGGCTTTGCCCGCGCCGCCAACGGACGCACCGTCCAAGCTTCGCTCGCCCTGTCGTTCTGACCCCCTGCGACAGGTGCGCGCATTGGAGGGGCCGGCGGGCGATCGCCGGCCCCTTTGTGCTGTGGGCATGATGGAGAGACCGCCGCTGGCCTGCGCGGGCGTGCAGTATCAGGCGTTGACGGCGCTGCGGCAGGCGCTGAGGAACACCAGCTCGCGCAGCTGCGCATCGGCGGGCAAGTCGAGACCCGTAAGGTCGGCGATTCCGACGATCCGCTCATTGTCGTTGCCCTCGGCCAGCGCGATGCGGTGCGGAAGGAGACGCTCGCGCATTTCGAGCGAGTAGAAGACCTGCACGACGGGGCGCATCGGGTCCTTGCGGTCCTCGTCGATCACCATCGCGAGCTTCTGGCTGGCGAGCACCACGAAGGCGCCCACCGGGTAGAGCCCGACGGTTTCGATGAACAGGCGCAGGATTTCCGGATCGAAGGCACCGGCCTGCGCGCGCAGTTCTGCCACCGCCGTCGCCGGATCGTGCGCCGTTCGCGAGGTGGTGCCGCTGAGTAGGAACTCGAAGCTGTCGCAGATCGCCGCCATGCGCGCGACCACCGGAATGTCCTCGCCCGCGCGGCGCTGCGGATAGCCGTGCCCGTCCATGCGTTCGTGATGGAACAGGCAGGCGTCGAGCACGGCTTGCGGCAGATCTTCGTCATTCTGCAGCGCGCGATAGCCGAGCAGCACGTGGCTCCGCCAGATCGGCTCCTCCTGCTGGCGGCGGCCGCCGACCCACGGATCGGCCGACTGCGGCAGGTAGTTGACGCCAATGTCGAGCAGCAGTCCGCCCAGGCCGCAATTGTGGATCTCTGGCCCCGTCAGCTTCATCCGGTCGGCAAGCGCTACCATCAGCGCGCTGACCGAGAGCGCGTGGCGAAAGATGTCCTCGTTCTTGAGCTTGCACCGCATCAGCCCGCTGAAGGCCTGCGGATTGCGCCGCACCGAGGCGAGGATGTCGCTCACCACCGGTTCGACCTTGCGCACGTCGAGCGCCTTGCCAAGACGGGCGGCCATGAAGGTCTTGCCGAGCCGCTCGCGGGCCTGTTCGGCGATCGCTGCGGCGGTCTCGACTTCCTGCGCCAGCGTGACGGGCTGGGGACTGTCGAGCTGGGCGTTGGTGCGCCGCTTGATCGAACGGATACGGGCGTCGGCCGGCGAAGGGGCGGCCGGCCGAAGCGCAGCGGGCGCAGCGCTTGATTTCGTGGGGGTGATGTCTGCGCCCTTGTCGGTGTCGATCACCACTGCACGCAGCCGGCTCTCCTTGATCGCAGCGAGCTTTTCGGCGTCCTCGATCAGGAATTTCGACTTCCAGAACGGGTGGTCGAACCAGCCGCCCTCGAATTTGTGGACGAACATGCCGACTTGAAGATCGGAGATCGCGATCTGCTTCAACATGTCGATACCCTGCTCCCGCTTTATGCAAGGATTGTACTTGCATGACCCTTGCATTTCGCTGGCGCGCGCCTCTGTGAAACCACGTAGTCGGGGGGCGAGGCGCGCCCGACTATGCGCAAGCCCCTAGCGGCGCGGGGCGAATTTGTTCGGGGCTGGGGCTCTATTCCCGACCGACATGGCGCACCCGCGCCCGCTGCCGGGCCCCCTGGCCCGGTCGTCATCGCTATCGGGAGGCTAAGCAAAAAATGGCCAATGTACGAGTGCTGGTAGTCGACGATTCCGCTGCGATGCGCGCATTGTTCTGCGACATTCTCGACAACGCCAAGGGCGTGGACGTGTGCGGTACGGCCAAGAACGCCGACGAAGCGCGCGATCAGATCGACAAGGTCAAGCCCGATGTGCTGACCCTCGACGTCGAGATGCCGGGGATGAGCGGGATGGAATTCCTCGAGGAGGTGATGACGACCCGGCCGATGCCTGTGATCATGCTTTCCAGCATCACCCAGGCCGGGACCGGCACCGCGCGCCGTGCGCTGGAGCTGGGCGCGGTGCACTGTTTCCCCAAGCCGCTCCACACCTCGCGCGAGGAGTTTGATGCGACCGTGCGCCAGCTGGGCGACATCGTGCTGAAGGCGGCCTCGGGCGAATTGCAGGCGGGTGGCAGCGATGCGGCCGGCGCGGGCGAGAGCGGGGCTGCGAAGTATCGCAGCGACGGGCGCATCGTCGCCCTGTCCTGCGGGGCGGCGGGCATTGAAACCGCGCGCCAGGTGCTGGCCGCCTATGATGCGGCCTGTCCCCCGACCATCGTGCTGTTCGATGCCGATCCCGCTGCGGTCGAGAACGCGGTCAGGGCGATGCGCCATTCGCTGCCCTGCCAGTTGGGCGATGCGGTCGACGGGGTGTCGCTGGAAGTCGGCAAGGTGTGGCTCGCGCATGACCCCACCCGCCATGTGATCATCGAGCCCGGCGAGCCGCCGCGTCTGCGGCTGGTCGAGCGCGATCCGGTCAATGGTTGCCGTCCCTCTGCCGATCTGTTGTTCGGCAGCTTGGCGCGCAGCGGGCTCCCGGCGCTTGGCGGGTTGCTGACAGGCGGCGGCAGCGACGGGGTGAGGGGCCTTGCGATCCTTGCCGAAACCAAGGGCAAAGTGTTCGTCCAGCGCCCCGCCGACTACGCCCCGCGCGATCGCTACGACGCCGTGCGTGCGCAGGGCCTCGAGCTTGCCGATCTGCGGCAGGAGGCAATCCCGGACTGGATCCTGGAGCAGACCAACGCCGGCAGCTAATCAATTTGCAATAGCAACGGCACCGCGCAATCTAGCAGAGCTTGAATATGTGTCGCGAGGGCGACACCTCTGTACTTTATTCGCGTGACTTCCCCCTGACTTCTACAGGTCAAGAAGGCGTAACAGAGCCTCCCTAGCGCTCCGGGCTTAGACCAAAGCCAAAGGGGGCAACCTTGTCTTACACCGATACTCTGGGCCTGCGCCTCTCGCGCAAGGCTCTCATGCTTGCTGCCGTCGCTGCTATTCCGCAGGTGGCTTTCGCTCAGGACGCTGTTCCCGCCGATGAGAATGGCGAGGAGATCGTCGTTTCCGGGGATCGCCCCATCGCCGAATCCGAAGCTGCGGCGCTGCGCGTCCAGCGCAAGTCGGACAACCTCGTTTCGGTCCTTTCGGCTGACTCCGTGGGCCGTCTGCCCGACCAGAACATCGCCCAGGCCACCGGCCGCCTGCCCGGCCTCGCGGTCGAGCGCGACCAGGGTCAAGCCCGCTACATCTCGATCCGCGGTGCGCCCAACTACTGGACCACGCTGAGCTTCGACGGGATCAACATCGTCAGCCCCGAAGGCCGCGACGCCCGCTTCGACTCCATCCCTTCGGCAATCGCCTCGCAGATCATCGTTTCCAAGGCCGTCACGCCTGACATGCCGGGCGAGACTGTCGCTGGTAACGTCAACATCATCACCCGCTCGGCCTTCGACTATCCGGGCCTGCGTGTCCTCGGCAAGGCGGGCGCAGGGATTGTCGAGCTTGGCGACCGCCGGGAGTACGAAGGCAACCTCGTCGTTTCGGACCGCTGGGAAGTCGGTGGCCTCGGCGAGATCGGCGTGCTCGTGTCGGGCAGCTACTACGAACGCAACATGATCACCGACAACTTCGAAATCGATTTCGAACGCGTCTCTCAGGACGTCCGCCAAGGCGCTGCGACCCGCTTCTGGGCGCGCGAGACCGAGAACAAGCTCTATCGCCTGACCCGCAAGAACTGGTCGGTTTCGGGCCGCCTCGACTGGCGTCCGAATGATGACAACCGGATCTCGCTGCGTTCGGTCTATACGATCTTCACCGACGACGAGGCGCGCGACAACTACATCTTCGACTTCGATGATCGTCAGGGCGATCTGGTTGCCAACACCGCGGCCTGCGACGCCGGACCGACCACCACGCCGACCACCACCGGGTACGCCGATATCTGCATTGGCAACACGCCGCTGACCGGCACCGTCTACGGTATCGACATCAACCAGCGCTCGACCTTGCGCGCCTTCGAGCAGTCAATCTTCACCAACACCATCGAAGGCAAGCACACCTTCGGCGACAGCGGCCTGCGCTTCGAATGGCTGGGCAATTACACCCGCTCTCAGGATGACCGCTCGGTCACCGGCGAAGCGCGCTGGAACAGCCCTTCGACCCGCACCCTGCGTCCGACCGTGGCCTACAACTTTACCGATCCGCTCAATGCGCGCGTGCAGCTGTTCAACACGCTGCAGCTTGCAAGCCCGACCCGCTTCCAGGCAGGCACGGCGGTGACCGCGATCGACACTTTCAACAAACCGCTCGCCGAGTTTCGCACGAGCGATCTGATCGACGATACCGAAGCCTATACCGGCCGCGCGATTGTTGCCTACGACACCGCCCTCTTTGGCGGCGATCTGACCTTCAAGGCGGGCTTCCAGTATGATCAGCGCACCAAGGAATTGGTCAACAGCCAGATCCTGTTGAACACGGCTGCGCAGTTCACTGCCGCCGGCATCCCGTCTGATTACAACGCCTTCTCGCTGGATCAGCCGTTCCTCGGCAAGATCCCAATGGGCTACACCTTCCGTTATTTCGATATCGAGAAGATGAAGGCAGCGTCGGCCGCGGCGCGGGCGAATTTCCCCTTCACCCGCCTGACCGACGAAGACTACAGGGTCCGCGAGACGATCTACGCCGGTTTCGTCATGGGCACGCTGCGCTACGATTGGGGCAGCATCCTGGGCGGCGTCCGTATCGAGCGGGTGGAAAACACCGGGGTCGCCAACGTTCCCGGCACCACGACAGCGATCAACGCAGAAAGCGCCGACACATTCTACTTCCCCAGTCTGCACGTGAATTACAACGTATCGCCGAACGGCAAATTCCGGATCGGCTACAGCACCGGCGCGGCGCGTGCAGACTACGACCAGCTGCGTCCGAACGTGCAGATCAACGACGCCAACCTGACGATCTCGGGCGGCAACCCGGCGGTGAAGCCGGAACGTTCATGGGGTGTCGACAGCTATCTCGAATGGTACATCGCGCCGCAAGGCTTCATGTCGATCGGCGCGTTCTACCGCGACGTGCGCGATGTGCTTTACACCGACCGCCGCACGTTCGGTTCGGATGCGCTGAACTTCGGCGGTGTGGACCGGTCTGACTACATCTTCACGGGCATCACCAATGCCGGTGAAGGCCGGATCGTCGGCATCGAAATGGCAGCCCAGCTCCAGCTTGAACCCTGGACCGATAACCTCGGCCTGCCCGCATGGATGGGCGGCTTTGGCATCACCGCCAACGTGACGCTGAACGATAGCGAAGTGACCAAGCCGGTCTTCGGAACTGGCGCCACGGCAATCCCCGCGCGCAAGGTTCGCCTGCCGGGTACGTCGGACGTGGTCTACAACATCGGCGGCTATTACGAGAAGTACGGTTTCTCGGCCCGCCTCCAGTACCAGAACCGCAGCGAATGGCTCGATGGCATCGCCAACGATCTGACCGACGCGGGCGACACCTACTGGGCGGCGGACGATGAGCTCGATTTCTCGATGCGCTATGCGGTCACCGGGAACTTCGAAGTCTATTTCGACGCGTCGAACCTGCTCGACAATCCGGGGCGCCGCTTCTCGGAGCCGGGCAACCTGCTGACCGCGACCGGCAACCTGGCACCGTTCACGGATAACCTGACGATCGAATACGAACGCTTCGGCCGCCGCTACACCGGGGGCGTGCGCGTCACGTTCTGATCGCGCCAGCATTCCCTTGAGAATGAAAGGTCCGGCGGGAGCGGCAGCGCTTCCGCCGGACTTTTTCGTGGGGCTCTAACGCACTTGCGCGCGGAAACGGATCGTGAAGCTCGGCTGGGACGTGGCGCTTGTGGCAGCAGCCATCGTGCCCGTCGGCCTGATCCTGATCCCTCGCACATTGCCGTCAAAGGTTCCGGTCGGCGTGTAGGTGTAGGGCGTGACCCCGCCAGCGGCCGAAGAATAGGTTACCATCGTTGCCGCGTTGAAGGTGTTGAGCCCGCTTGTCGGCGTGCCGTTGGTGAAAGTCACCGGCGTTCCCACCGCGAAGGCCATGTCCGCGGGCATCACGTCGAGGATGACGATCGAGCTCGCATCGACTGCGCCCGTGCCGACATTGCGGACGCTGACCGTGTATTCGACGATCGCACCGGGGATCAGCTTGGGATTAGTGGTGCCGTTGACGGGGTCGGAAATCACCGCGCTGGTCTTTTCGATGACCAGCACTGCGGTTGCCCGGCGGGTGTTCGTGATCGAGCAGGTGATCGAATCCCCCGGCCGCAGCGTGATCGCGCCGCCAACGGCCGTCGGCAGGGTCGTGGTCGAGCCTGCGGTGGCGTTGGTGCAGGCCATCGCGGCGTTGTAATTGGCAAGAATGGCCGTGCCGGCCGCGATCTCGTCAAGCCGGTAGCTTTCCCCGGTCACTACCTGAACGAGGTTGGTGTTGCCTGCAGTCACGGTGGTTCCCGTCCCTGTGGTGGTCGAGGACGCGGTGACGGTTGTGCCGCTCATGATCCGCACCGTGAACTGGTCGCCCGCGAACAGGCGCCCCCCCGTCCCGAGCAGCTTGCGCACCCGAACGCGCGGCTGGGCACCGACCGAATAGGTACACACCAGGGATTCCCCGAACTCGAGCTGGCCGATGGCGGTGCTGGTGGTGACGAGATTGCTGGGCAAGCTGCCGCGGGTTGCCCCGGCGCTGTTCACGCAGGTCAGGAGCGCGGCATATTGCGCTAGGGTGTTGGTACTGCCTGCGGCCATGCCCACGCGCAGGGTGATCGGAATGCCCGCTGACATATTGAGCGGGGCGGTGGCGAAAGGGCCGCTGCCTGCGCCGCTGGTCGTCCCGCTGGTGATCGCCGTTCCGGTCGTGGTTGAGGCGATCTGGTACTGGAACTGGTCGGCGGTATTGACGCGCGCGCCGAGGATCTGCGTCTGAAGCCGGATCGTCGCGAAGCGGATCGCGAACATCACCCCCTGGAGGCCGCCAGACTGAGTCTCGACTGTCACGCTGGTCGGGCTGTTACTGCCGAGGATGTGAGCGCCCACCGTCCCTGGAACACCGCCGATGGTGACGTTGCTGCTGCCGACCCCGGTAATCGTGGGGAAGGTCGAACCGCTGCTCGGCTGCACCGAATCCATCAGCTGCCAAGCACCGCCATTGGTGCTCATCCGCAGTGCCTCGTTATCGTTGCTGGATTCGGCATCGGCGACGACGAAGGAATAGACCGTCACGCCGCCGCCTGCGGGCGGGGTGATGGCGATGTTGGTGATCGCGATCGAACTGGTACCTGCCTGCGCGGAATAGAGCACGGGGCGTCCCGGGATGCCAATGAACGCGCTATTACCGACCGCCGATCCGGTCCACGAAGGCGAGACAACGGCGTTGTAGGCCGGAGCCGTGCCGGTGACCCGCGCGTTGAAGGTGAGGGTCGATCCGTCGGGCAGGGTGAAGCTCAGGTTCTGCCCCGAAGCGCCGCGCGCGGTCGCATCGTTGTAATTGGCGAGGTTCAGCCAGCAATAGGTCTGCCAGCTGGCGGGCGCGGTGCCCTGGCTGGCGGCCTGCGCACAATCCTGCGCCTGCGCCCCGGCGCTCCACATCATGCCGCACGTAAGCAGCATCAAAGCAAGCACGCGGCGTATGGCGATCCTCAGCCCAGTCATGCCGACGGGATAGGAAAACATGGTAAACAGCCGGTTAGCAAACCGCATCTGACTGAGGTTCCGCATGATCAGCGCCCCAGTCCGAGGAAGCCGAAGCTGTCCGCATCAATGGTCATCCGCACTGCCGCGAACACGCCCTTGTCGGTGTTACGCGCTGCGCCGAAATCGCGGTCGCGGAAGCCCTCGATATTGTAACCGACGGTGAGCAGCATCCCCTTGACCGGCACGAAACCGATGGTTGGGCCGTAGGCGAAGCTCGTCGTCTCGTCGTCAAGGTTGCTGCGCACCGTGGCGCTGGCACCCAGTTCGAACCGCTCGCCGATGCCGATGCGGCCGTCGGCACCGACCAGTACCGATGTGCCCTTGATCTCGGTACCCTCGAACTGGTCGAGATTATGCCGCGCGCCGAGAAACAGCGCGAATTCCTGACGGCGCACTTCAGCGCCGTCGTCCTCGCCGCGGGGCGAGAGATTGGCCGAGAGGCTCGCCACCAGGCGGCGCGAGGACGCATCGCCGTCGACGGTCAGCGCGGTGCGCCCGGCGCCGTCGGTCTCGCCTGCAACGGCACCGGTGACGCGGTCGCTACGGAACTCGAGGCGGCCAAGCATGGCGAGCGGCGAGGCGTCGGGGCGGTGCGCGAAGGCGAGGCTGGCGTCGAGAATTTCGGTGGTTGCGCCGCCGACAGTTTCGGCGCGGGTCCAGGTTGCGCCTGAGCCTACGAGGCTGCCTTCGCCAAGCTGGCGGATCGCGCCGAAGGTGAGGCCCTTGCGGTCAGCGGTCTCGCCATCGCGCAGTTCGCCGCGCCCGGCGATGCTCCAGCGGTCCTTGCGCCATGCAGCGCCGAAGGTGGCGGCGGTGAAGTCTTCAAACTGCAGCCCGCTGGTCAGCTGGCCACCGCTCGCAGGGGGTTGGGCGGGGTTGATGATGCCGCCGTCAAGCTGCGCGTTGGCAGCATCGCCGCCAAGCGTGCGGTTGCCGTCGATCGTCGCGTCGATGGTCAGGCTGGAGCTCACCTGGAAGGTCTGTGCGAGGCCGAAGGCGGCAAAGCTGCGGTTACCGTTCTCGCCGATGGTTTCCTGGCCGAGCGTGGTGACAACCTTGCCGCCCTGCCACGGAGCGACTTCGATGCCGCCGCGCAGCTGACGCGCCTTGAGGTTTTCGCCATCGGCAAGCTCGTAGGTGCCGACCAGCCGCACATCCTGCGTGATCGCATAGCGCGCGCCGAAGCGGTGGCGGGCGGGCAGGTCGAGGCTTTGTGCCTTGCCCAACGCGATGGACGTGCCGGCGGACAGTTCGAGGCTGTTATCGAACAGGCGCTGGGTCGCGCCCGCTTCGAGCACGGTCGAAGAGGCGGTGCTGCCATCGGCCAAGCGATCCTCGAACCGGACGAGGCCGAGCTTCATGTCGGTGCGCTGGCCAGTCAGGACAAACTGGCCTTGCGCGGCGCGGCGGCGGATGGTGTCGGTGAGGCTTTCGTCCTGCCACAGGCTGCCGACGAAGCTCAGGTTCTGTGTGATCAGCACGCGGCCGTCGGCGCCGACCTTGCGGCGGCCGCGCTCGGCGGCGTTCTGCTGGCCGATGCCATAGTCGGCGTCGATCTGGCGCGCATAGGCGAGCAGATCGATGCTGCCGGTTTGATGCTGCGCCTCGACCAGCCAGCCGGTGGCGGCATCGCCTTCGCGGCGGCTGACGCCGACTTCGGCGCGGATCTCGGTGTTGTCGCCGACCCGGGCGAGCAGGTCGACCGCGCCCAGATCGGTGCGCTGCGCCTGCCCGTCGGGGCCGGTAAGGCCCGCATCGGTGATCGCGGTGGCGCCGATGCGCAGTTTTCCGCCAGCGGTCGTCCAGTCGGTACGCAGCCCGGCGTTGAGCTCGGCCTCGCCCGCGCCGTCGCTCTCGAACTCGATGACAATGAACTGCGGGTTGAGGTTATCATCGCGGCTCAGCACGGGGGCAGCGAAGCGGATCGTGCCCGAGAGCAGATCGATGTCGTAATCGCTGAAGCGGACAAGCTCGCGCACCGAGACGATCAGCTCGGGGCGGAAGCGGTCGCGCACTTCGATCGTCACGCGCTCGGAATTGGCGAGGATGCGGCGGCTGGCGAGCGCGTAAGGTCCGGTGATGCCCTGGCCCTGGATTTCTTGGCGCTGGAAACGGCTGGCGATCTCGGCAGCGAAGCCCTGCGCCTTGAGATTGCCCAAGCGCGCCTCGCCCTTCACGCCGGTCGCGGTGCGGTTGTAATTGGCGAGGCGGGTCTGGTTGAAGGCGGTCTGGAAGTCACCATAGAGCGCGTAGAACGCGGCAGTCTCGATCCGGATGTAAAGCTTCTCGCGGCTGGCGGCATCGAACTGGCGGGCCGAAGCATCGCCGAACACGGTGTAGTAGGCCTGCGGATCGATGGCGCCGAGTGCGCGCTGGTCATCGCGCTGCTTCGCGCTGTCATAGGCGAGGGTGAGCAGGTATTTGCCCAGCACCCGGCCCTTGGCATAAAGCGCGACGCGCGCGTTATCGCCCAGATCGCTGTCGAACTGGCCGGCGCGTTCCATGTTGTCCGCCACCGAGCGTGCACCGATGGTGCCTTCTGCGAGGCCGACGACGGTCCACTCCACCGCGCCCGGCTCGATCCAGCCTTCAAGCTCCTGGCGGCGGGTGATCTCGCCGTCGTCGAAGGCGAAGGCGAGGCGCAGCGAGCCGCTAACCATCGTTGGCGCGAGCTCGATCTTGGCGATGCCTTCGCTGCCTTCGATCACCCAGCGCGCGGCCATCGGCGCCATGCCGGTAAGCTGGTTGAGCTGCTGACGGTCGATCTGCTCGGCGCTCTGGTAGGGCGCGCCCAAGGTGAAGCTGCCCGAGATGCCCTCGCGCAGCGGGCGTCCGTTGCGGTCGAGCACCCGGATCGCCACCACCGGCCGAGTGCGGCCGTCGGCCACGAGCTTCGAGAGCTGGGGCAGGAATTCGACCTTGGCGGGGGTGCGGGTGAAATAGACCTCGCGGGTGAAGGTCTTGGAGACCTCGCCGAAGGAGTTGAGGATGCGCGCTTCGAGCACGGTGCGCTCGTTGATCAGCGGAACGCCGCGCCACAGGCTGACAGCGAACAAGCCGTCGGGGTTCTGGACGCCGTCGAAGGCGAGCGGGTCGACAGGCTTGCCATCGACGAACAGCTTCACGCTCTGCCCGCCGCGGTGGCGGACCGCGACCTTGACAGCAGGCGCGCGGGGGTTGGCGTCGGGGGCAGGGGCGATGAAGCCGTCCTCGCCGTCACCAAGCGCGACGTAGTCGGTCGAGGCGGACACGGGGGCCGCTGCGGGGGAAGAGTTGGGCGTGGGGGCCGCATCCGTGGTCTTGGGAGCCTCATTCACCGGTTCGATTGCGGCTGCTGCGGGCATATTGGGCCAGACGGCGTGGAAATCGGCGACCACGAGGCTACCGCCCTGGCCGATCGCGAAGCGCGAGGACGCGCTGCGGGCGTTGCGGGTCGAGCGCGAGCAATCGACCATCTTTGCGCCTTCGGGCAGCGTGATACGCGAGACCTGGACGACGTGGGTGCCGGGAACGACGCCCTCGAAATGGTAGCGGCCATCGGCGTCGGTGACAGCGAAGCTGCCGTCCTCAAGCATGATGCGCACGCCCGCGATCCCGCGCCGCTGGCGCTCGGGCAGGGTGCAGCCGCCTGCGGTGATGCGGCCGATGATGGTCATGCGGTCGGCGATGCCCTCACGCTCGAGATCGACCGCGGCGCTGGCCCGCGACTGGCGACCGAGCGCGTCACGCGCGAGGGCATCGTTGAGCACGCGGCCCGCAGGCGCGTCGGGGCGCACAGTCATGGCGTATGTCACGCGCGCGCTATCTCCCGCGGCGATATCGCCCAGCGCGATGCTCAAAACCCGCCCGTCGGGCGAAACGGTCACGCCCTGCGCGGGGCGCTGTCCGTTGACGCGGATCGTGTCGGCGCGCAGCCGCAGCCAGCGCGAAGGCGTGTCAGTGAGCGTCACCGCGCGCCGGATCCGCGCCGGATCAGCGTTACTGATGGTGATCGTGTAAAACACCACGTCGCCCGGTCCCGCCCGAGTGCGCGAGGCGGTCTTGGTGAGCCCAAGGTCGAGCGCGGGTTGGTCGACCGGTATGTCGACCTCGAATGGCACTGGGGTGTCGAGCACAAAGGCATCGCCGAACGATCCTTCGCGGATCACGTAAGGGCGTCCGTCAGGGCGGGTCAAGCGCGCGACGACCTCGCGCGGCGCCACTGAGGGCGCCGTGAAGGGCGCGGGCGGGTCGACCGCGAGGCGGTAGCGGCCCTGCGTGGTCAGCGGGAACCAGAACTCGCCCGGCCCCATGTTGACCGTGCGGCCCGAACCGTCGGTGACTGCCTGGCCCGAGATCATGCTGGAGGGCCAGGATGTCACGCCGTCTTCGGCAAAGACAGTGGCGGGCGCGCCGGTCGCGGCATCGACGAGCGCGACACGCGCGCCGTCGACCGGTGCGCCGGTCTCGCTGTCAAAGATCACGCCGAAGGGGTCGACCAGAACGGTCACGTCAGCGGAAATCAGCACATCCGGGCTGCCCGGCCGCAGCGCTGCGACGGTGATGCGCGAATCTGTGCCGACACTCAGGCGGCAGTCTTCCCGCACCAGCGGCGGAGGGATGCGCTTGGTGTCGATTACGCCGACGAACACGCCGCTATCCAGCGCGGTTTCGAAGACGGTCATTGTCTCGTGGTCGCCTTCGGCGCTCGTCAGAACCACAGTTAGGCTGTCGATCGCGGTGCGGTTGCGGTTGGCGCTCGCTGCGCTGATCTCGAAAAACAGGGGTTCGCCGCCGCGCAGCTTATCGGTCTGCTGGACGTTCGCGGTCGACATCGCAGACGCGCTCGGTGCCGTGCTCGCGGTAGCCGTGCTACGGAGCAGCTGGATGGGTCCGGTTGCAGGGCCGCATTGCGGGGTAAGATAGGTGAGCTGCTCGCCCGTCCCGGGCGAACGGCGGTAGACGCGGATCGTTGGCGGTGCTGGGGGGAGAGTGCTGACGTCGAACCGGACCGGGTTGCTCTCGACCCGGCGGTTCGATCCGTCAGCATCCCATGTTGCCTCGGCAATATTGGTGATGGTGCGCACCGATGCGCCGCCACCTGTCTGCGCGATCGCACCCTCCTGCGACACGCCAAACGACAGCACTGCTGCAAGCAATGCTGGCGCAAGGCGCCGCAGGAAGGGGGCTACACGCAAGACCTGTATCCGTTTCAGATCAGATGCTTATCTGACCGTCACACGGAAGTACGCCGAGCGGGTCTGACCCGCTGCGATGTCGCTCAGCGAGCCGGTGATGCGGTCACGACCGCCCACGCCGCCGCCAGCTGCGAAGGTGCCACCGGCGGTCCCGGTGGTGCAGGTGGCGGTACCGTTGAGGAACGTCCCGAAGGCCGCGATGTAGGCCACGTCCGCAGGCAGATCATCGAGCACCGCCACGTTGGTCGCGGTTGCTGCACCGGCGGCGTTGGCCACGGTGATGCAGTATTCGATCGTCGCGCCCCGGATCGCCTTGGGGTTGTTGGTCAGGTTGACCGGGTCGCTGATGATGCGGCTGGTCTTGGCAACGGTCAGAACCGCGCTGGCAACCGTGTAGCGGCCTTGGGCCGAGAACGCGCCGTCATTGACAGCATCGGACACGCCCGCGCCGTCGAACAGCACGGTGTCGATACCGGCGGTGTTGGCGACGGTGCTGCCCAGGAGCCTGGTGCCGAGCGTGCCGGTGGTGCCGGCCGCGTGTGCGGCAGCAGTCAGCGCGACATCGAAGTTGGCGCCGTTGAGTGCGTTGATGCTGATGTCGGACACCACGAGCACCGCGACGGTCGCATCCTCGGCAACTTCGTCGAGGAAGGTGATCGGCCCGGCGGTCAGTTCGGCAGCATCAAGCTGACGGTTGCCGTTGGTGTCGCGGAACACGCGGAAGTTGCTGATGTTGGCAGCATTTCCGGTGAGCAGCGCAACTGACAGGTTAAGGTCGGCTGTGCTGTTCGACAGGTTGGTCACATCGAAAGCGAGCACCCGGTTCGTCTGGTTCGGCGACACGCTGGTTGCCGGGCCGATGTTGGTGACGGTCAGGTTGACGCGCTGGTCGACGGTGAAGCTGTCGCTCGCCGTCTGCGCGTTCTGGGCCACGCCGCCGACGTTATAGTTGACGGATACGGTGTTGGTGATGGTTGCGCCTGCATTGGTCCCTTCGGCCAATGCAGGGGCGCTGGACATCGCGATAAGCGCAAACGCGCTTACCGCACCCAGCAGCTGCTTGGTGGTCTTCATTGGTCTGGTCCTGAGTGTGTGTCCCGCGTGATGGTGGCCGCCCGCGGAACGTGGCGGTTATCTCCCGCGGGTCAGCGGATGATGGCGGGGTAGGTGAGCCTTCCCGATGCGCCCGGTGCGATACTCGCCAGCACCCAGCGGACGTGGGTCACGTCGGCCTGAGTGGCGGGGCGGGTGGTCGCATCGGGGTTGGCAACCGTAAGCGAGGCCAGCACGCCCCAGGTCTTGCCGCCATCAACCGACACGGTGAGCGCATTGTCGGCATCCGGCGCGAGCCGGACTGCGGCGGGCAGCGGGTTGGTGACGGTAAAGTTCGTGACCGGCTCGGCGCCCTTGTTGGCATAGTCGGTGCCGAAAACCAGGCGATCGCCGGGCACGATGGTGCTCGGCTCGACCAGTTCGGTGCGCTCCTTGCCGTCGGGGCCGGCCACGGTCTTGACCGCCTTGACGTCGCCGGACAGCACGACCGGGCTGGGCGCACTCTGCGCAGCAGCCGGCATGACCGGCGTCGCCAACGCGGTGGCAGCGGCAAAGGCGAGGATCAGTTTGTTGATCGGCTTCATGGAGTATTGCCCCTAGGTATCTGACTGTTTTCTTAAATTATTGTGTTAGTCGATGGTGACGTTGAAGGTGACTGCACGCCGCGTACCCGCCGTGACATTACCGAGCCTAACAGCGATCCCGTTCGCGCCGGATGCGGCTCCCGCGTCGCCATCGGTGGCATCGCTGAGCGCGGAACCGTCGAGCGTGAGGGTGCCGGGCGCGTAGGTCGTGCCGGCTGGAATGGCATCGCTGACAACAAGGTTGGCGACTTCGCCGCTGCCGCTCACGCTGGCTTCGATAGTAAACGTTGCGACCGAGCCGGGCACAGCTCCCGTGCCGCCGAAGGGATCGCGCAGGACCACCGATTTGACGAGCTGTACGCTGGCAACCGAATTGCTGAGCACGCCGCGCGCCGTTGCGAGCGCGCCGGTCGTGCCGACGATCGCATCGCCGCCGTCGACGCCTGCATTGTCGAACACGGTGCCGGGCGTGCCGCTGCCCGTCACCGCTTCCGCGCCCAGCGCAACGGTGCTGGTCTGCCCATCCGTCGCGCCCTGCGGCACGGTGACGAGCACGAACAGCGTAAGGGTCGCATCTTGGGCGAGCACCGGGGTTGTCTGCGGCTGGCCGAGGATTTGGTCGACACCCTCATCATAGGTGCCGTTGCCGTTGCTATCGATTGCAATGGCACGAAATGTCGTATCGAAATCGTTGCCGGCCACTGCCGGATTGGCGATCAGGCGGAAGGCTTCGGGTCCGTTGCCCTGGTTGGTAAGCTCGAACGTCAGCACCGCATTGCCAGGACGCGCGGTCAGCTGCCCGGGGTCGAGCGAGGTGAGCGTCACGTCGAGCAGCTCGTCGACTTTCACCACGACCGTGTTGGACGAGATATTGCGGGGTGCGCCGCCCTCGTCATAGGTCGCCTCGGCGGTGTTTTCGATGAGCGTTCCTGCGTTCACGCCGCCAGCCTGGGCCGGGGCGGATACGAGCAACCCCGCAAGCATGGCGGGTGTGAGGATCGTGGTGAACGACGTGTAAAGAAGGGCATGTGGTCTCATGCCCAGAACAACTACGTAAAAATGGTTATTTTTTTGTTAGCCAACCCGGTTAGCTATAGGTGGCTTCGTGAGCCCGATAGCGCGGGACCGTACAGGGTGAGACGGGGAAGGGCCGGAAAAGCGGTCTGGGAGTAAACTCTCATCGCTCGATGTCAGGAAGCTGACGTCTGAAAGCAGCCACCGCGGTCGCCTCGAGCTCCGCCTCGTTGAACGGCTTGGTTACACGCGGTGCGCGGTCGAGCGCTTCGTCAGACAGGGCCAGCGCGCCGTAGCCGGTGGCAACCACGAAGGGCAGCGATGCAGCCTGGAGTGCCGCAGCGACCGCAGCACTGGTCTTGCCGCCACCTAGATTGGCGTCGAGCAGCGCGCCATCGATGATGTTGTCTTCGATTGCCGCGACACCGCTAGCCGCGTCCGGGAAAGGTCCGATCACGACACAGCCCAGATCCTCCAGCATGAGCGTAAGGAGCTGGGCAACCATGTATTCGTCTTCCACCACGAGAATTCGCAGACCGGCAAGCGCCGAAGAAGACTTATCTATCACGCGATACGCTCTCGATTGCGACATCTGGCGACGTTTTGGGCATGACCGAAGGCGCGGATGGAAAGCTGAGAATTGTGTGCAAGCCGTCAGGGTTGAAACTGATGCTCGCTTCTCCGCCCAGCTCATAAGCGATGCTTCGCTCGATGAACCGTGTTCCCTGCCCTTGCCGGGAAGGAGACGTGACCGCAGGTCCGCCGCGTTCGCGCCAGTCAATCACAATGCTCTGCGCCTTTCCGGGCGCGTCGATCCGCCACCCTATGGCGATTGAGCCTGTTGGCACCGACAAAGCGCCGTATTTGACGGCATTCGTCGTGAGTTCGTGCAGGATCATCGTGATGGCGAGGCAGGCTTGCGGCCGTAGATCGATTTCCGGGCCCTCGGCGAGCACGATCCGACCCTCTATCGCAAACGGTCTGAGCGATCGCTGGATCGTGTGGCGCAGTGTCACGCCCTTCCAGCTTCCATCCAGAATTGCATCATTCGCGCGGGCCAAGGCTTGCAGTCGCCCCTGAAAGGCATCGCCGAATGTTTCCAGCGAGCTGCTGTGCCGAAGCGTCTGGGCTGCGATGGACTGGACCACGGCCAGTGTATTCTTCACGCGGTGGCTGAGTTCGCCCACCAGCAGTTCCTGATGTCGCGCCGCTTCGCGCCGTTCGGTTATGTCCTCAATGGCCAACAGGACGAGTTCGCCCGCATCTTGACTATCGGTGATGGAGCGGGCGGTAATCAACATGGTGCGCGATCCGAGCCTTGGAACGCCCAGTGCTATTTCATAATCGTCGATCTTCCGATGCTCCGGGACGAGCTGTTCCAGCAGTGTCCTAAGCGAGGGGACGTTCCACTGCCCGTCCACCAGCTCGTAGATCAGCCGGCCAATGGTTTCATTAGCGCTGAGACCGAACGTTTCGTGGAACGCCGAGTTGGCAGAACGGACCCGCAGATCCCCGCCAAGAGCCAAAAGCGGATGCCGGACAGTCTCGACAATCGCCTCAGCAAAGCTGCGCGCCTCGCTGATTTCCGTTTGATTGGATTTGAGGTCGGTGACGTCGACAAAGGTCACGACCGCGCCGGCAATCCGGTCGTCTTGCGTTCGGTATGGCCGAATGCGCAAAAGCAAGCACCGGCCGTCATCGGCGCGGATCTCGTCCTCGTAGGTCGCCAGATCTACTATCGCCGCCTTGGCTTTCTGCAGCAGCTCGCCGAAATTGAACTTCTGCGTGAAATTGCCGATCGGCCGGCCGATGTCGCTGTCGATCAGGTTGAAAAGCGTCTGGATAGGGGGGCTGAACCATTTGATCCGCAGTTCAGTATCGAGAACGATCGTTGCGACATCGCTTCCCTTCAGGAGATTGCGAAGGTCGTCAGTGACATCGGCAAGTTCGGAGATTTTGCGGCCGAGTTGTCCATTGATCGTGCCGAGCTCCTCGTTAAGCGACTGAAGCTCTTCCTTGGAGGATTCCAGTTCCTCGTTGGTTGCCTGCAGCTCCTCGTTGATGCTGGTCACTTCCTCGTTGGCAGCCGTCAGTTCCTCATTGGTGGTTTCGTGACGTTCGACCGTGTTGCGCATCTCTTCGCGCGCAGCCATCAATTCCTCTTCGATATCGCGCACTTCGGTTGGCAGCGGCGCGGCGTCCTGAACCGGCACGTCAGACAAGACGGGCTCGGAGCGCGCAAAGCTCACCAGCACCATCACATTGGCATCGCTCGTGCCGCGGATCGGACTGGCGGTTACGACAACACCGGACTTCGCTTCGCCCTTGACGGCGCTGCGCAGGGTCACATCTTCGGACGTCTCGATAGCCTCGCGGACCGCATTGCGTACTGCCATGCGCAACCCCTCGCGCGCCAAAGCGAGCAGGTCGAAAGTCGGCGGACCGGCGGGCTGGGTTAGAAAATCGTCGGTCGATCCATGAAAGTGCAGCACCCGGTAATTCTTGTCGATCAGCACAGACGCGGGTGCAAACCGCTCGGCGAGAGACTTCAGGGCTATGTCGGCAAGCCTTGGTTTCGCGTCTGCGGCGCGCGCCGGCTCTTCGCGGATTGGCCACTGCGAAAACTCGAGCATTGGTGACCGGCCCGACCCGACGCGGCGGTAGATCCGCCACCGTTTGGATACGCATTCGAACATGTGTTCGCGCTTGCCGACCGTTTCTGCATTGCCAAGAAACAGATAACCGCCTTCACGCAGTGCGAAATGTGCCAGCGACAGCACTTTTTCCTGCGCCGCCGGAACGAGGTAGATCAACAGGTTGCGGCAGCTGACCAGATCCATTCGCGAGTAGGGCGGATCTTTCAATACATTCTGCGGAGCGAAGATGACCTTCTCGCGCAGCGCTGGTTTGACCCGGTAATAATTGTCGTCGAGCTTGTCGAAGAAGCGCTCGATCCGCGCGGTTGTCAGGCTTTCGACCATGCTGCCTGGGAACGTTGCCTTGCGGGCTTCGCTCAGATGATGCTCTGCAGTGTCAGTCCCGAAGACCTTGATTGCGACGTCCTTGTTCGCTGCCTCGCAGCGCTCGATCAGGATCATCGCGATGGTGTAGACTTCTTCTCCGGTCGAGCATGCCGGCACCCAAACCCTGATGGACTGGCCAGTTTGCGCGCTCTCGACAAGCGGCGTGATGACCTCTTCGTCGAGCGCTTCCCACGCTTCGGCATCGCGGAAGAACGCGGTTACGTGGATCAGAAGATCCTGCACCAATGCAGCCGCTTCATCTGGTTCCCGGGCGAGCAGGTCGAGATATTCCCCCAGGTCCTCCATCTGCGCGAGACCCATCCGGCGGTGGACGCGCCGCGACAGAGTGTTTTGCTTGTATTGACTGAAATCGTGGCCGGCGCGGGCATTCAGCAAGGCGAGGACATCATCAAGTCCGGTCGCCGATTTCGTCGGGGCATTCTCCGCCTCGATTTCCGGGCGCGGTGCAAGCACATAGGAATGGCGCACGTACCGCATCAGCGCCTCGGGCATTGCTTCCGGCGCCAGCACCATATCGACGAGGTTCGAGGCAATCGCATGCCGCGGCATGCTGTCGAACCGGGCGGTTTCGGGGTCCTGAGCGATGCATATGCCGCCGGCTTGCTTGATGTCAGCAAGGCCCGCCGTGCCATTGCTTCCCGCGCCCGACAGCACGATCGCAATCGCCTTGGCTTTCTGGTCCTGAGCGAGCGCGCTGAAGAATTTGTCGATAGGATGGCGATGGCCGCGCGGCGCATCGGGCTCGACAAGGCGGAGGATGCCGTCGCTGATCAAGAGCGTTTTCGCAGGTACAATGACGTGCACGCGGTTGGGCTCGACCCGCATCCCGTCCTCGATCTGGACGACAGGCATGGCGGTTTCCCGGCTGAGGATCTCGGCAATCATGCTTTCGCGCGTGGGATCGAGGTGCTGTACGATCACAAACCCCATGCCGCTGTCCGCCGGCATCGCCTTGAGGAAGGCGGTGGCGACTTCCAGACCGCCGGCCGACATGCCGATGCCGACGATTGGGAAAGCGCCGCCGACCCCTTCGGCAGCGTCATCGCCATGTGATTGCGGTGTTACTTGCCGATCGATCTCGGGCCCGGCTTCGGTGCCTGCGCTCCGCGCTTTGGAGGGATTCCGTCCGTCACGCCTGTCGCCTTTGGTCACCCGTTTTCTCCATCTAGGCAGCTATATAGAGCCTTAAACGGTGCCTCATGATCCATGTTAGCATGTCGCGGGTGGCATACCTATGGAATAACCGCCGCACGCGCACCGTGCCGACCGGCGGCACGTAACCGTGAGGCTCTGAAACAGCGTGGTCGATGTCCTGCGTCCGGGGCCGCGGCGGCTCGGCGATGCCGAGATTTGCGTCGTTTTCAACGAATGGTCGGGGAGAGAGGATTCGAACCTCCGGCCCTCTGCTCCCAAAGCAGATGCGCTACCAGGCTGCGCTACTCCCCGACACTTGTCGTCCCGCTCTTCCGCGCCCTGCTGGATAACTGTCCTGCAACAGGCTCGCGTTTAAAATCAATGATTTAAGCGAAAGCGATGTGGCCTAACTGTCATATCTGCGTGTCTCGCGCAAGGGCCTTCGTCGACCTTGGGCCAAGCAGCGCGCCTTGTCAGTGCTTTATTCCCAAGGTTGTTTGCCAATGGGCTTCAAGAGTAACGGATGGCCCAGCGCCAAATACATAGCGGTCAGGGCGAACGAGAACCGCGTCGACGGACCGGTGATCGAGCCACGCGCGCAAGGGGGCGGCAAACGGAGCAAGCCGACCCTCGCCAAGATCGTCACGGGTGATCAGCCAGACGCCAGGCCCCAGCACGTCGTCCAAGCGGCTGCCGTCGCTTGCTACCGCTTGGGGAAAATAGCTCCCGGCTCCAGGTGATCCGGGCAGAAGCGCGCCTGCGCCAAGCGGCGGATAGGCTGGAGGGCCATCGGGCAGCTTCCCGAGCATCCGGGCAAGCGTGAACTTCATGTCGCGCACTGCTGCGCCCAGACGGCTCGTTTTGCACACCATCCGCCCCATCATGATCGCCATGTCGATGGTGGCCCGCAGATGGCGCGCGCGTTCGGGCTGATAGGTATCGAGCAGGGCTTGATCCGCCTCTCCCTTGGTTATCGCTGCCAACTTCCATGCAAGGTTCGCCGCGTCGCGCAGGCCGGAGCACATGCCCTGGCCCGCAAAGGGCGGGGTCTGATGCGCGGCATCGCCTGCCAGCAGCACGCGGCCCTTGCGCCATTGCTGAGCAATGCGGGCGCGAAAGGTGTAGACTGCCTTGCGCTCGATCCTCACCGCGCCGTCGACCTTCCACGGGGCCAGCATCCGCGCGACAGCCGCATCGGCGCTGACCTGCTCCGGAGTCTCGCCCGGCAGAATCATGAACTCCCAGCGGTGCCGTCCTTCGCCCATCATTACGCATGTGGTCGG
The DNA here is from genome assembly GCA_963765775.1 of uncultured Alphaproteobacteria bacterium. GTDB lineage: Bacteria > Pseudomonadota > Alphaproteobacteria > Sphingomonadales > Sphingomonadaceae > Erythrobacter. Next base: position 69,931 of record CAVXXQ010000003.1, on the reverse strand, counting down.
ACGCGCGGGATCACAGATCTGGAGGTTGGCGCTCGGCAGGCGCGAAGGGTCATCGACCAATACGTCGACCACCAGCCACGGCTCTTCAAAACCGAGATCCTCGAAAGTGATGCCGCAGGCCTTGCGCACCGGACTGCGCGCGCCGTCCGCGCCTACCAGCCAGCGTGCGCGCAGCGTTTGCTCGCCTGAAGGGGTGTCAAAACAGGCGGTGACACCGTCTTCATCATCCGTGAAGGACAGCATCTCCCATCCGCTGCGCAGCGCATCGGGGGCGCTTCGCGCAAGCGCCTGTCGCAGCTCCCGCTCGACCGAGGGTTGGTGGATCATGTTGGCGACCGGCCAGCCGCCGGGGCCAATCTGCTCGGCGCCGTCAAAGCTCAGCAGCAGGCGACCCCTCGCGTTGCGGAACTCGTAGCTTTTTGCCTGGCGCGAGGTCGCCATGACCGCCTCTGCCGCGCCCACTTCTTGCAGGATGCGCATGCCTTCGTGGTCGATATGCGCTGCGCGCGGTAGCGGGTAGATCGACGACTCCTTTTCGGTGACGATCACGCTCACCCCGCGCTTTGCCAGCAATGCCGCCAGCGTCACACCCGTCGGCCCGCCGCCGATGATCAGCACGTCGATTTCCTCTGGGCAGCCAACGCCGAACATGGCCGATCAATCCTCGGCGATCATGATGCCCTCGATATGGCCCAAACCGTCGATCTCGGTCCGCACCACGTCGCCGGGTTTAAGGAACTGGCGCGGGTCCATCGCCGCGCCGATTCCGCCGGGGGTGCCGGTGAACAGGCAATCGCCCGGTTCCAGCGTCATGCCGACCGAGAGGTGCTCGACCTGCTGCCACACGTTGTAAACGAGGTTGCTGGTATTCGAATTCTGCCGCTCTTGCCCGTTGACGAAGCAGCGGATGCCCAGATCGTGCGGATCGCCCACCTCATCGGCCGTGACGATCCACGGGCCCATCGGCGCGTGGGTATCGAAGCTCTTTCCTAGCGACCATTGCGGCACGGCGTGCTGCCACATCCGTTCGGTCACATCATTGCCGACGCAGTAGCCGAAGATCGCCGCTGGCGCGTCGGCTGCGGCGATATGCTTGCCGCCCGCGCCGATCACCGCGACCAGTTCAGCCTCGTAATCGGGCGTGGCGGTGCCGCGTGCGATGAGGATCGGTTCATAGGGCGCGTTGACACTGGTCTGCGCCTTGGTGAACCACACCTGCCGCTCGGGCGTGCCGAGGTCGGATTCAGCGATGTGATCGGCATAGTTGAGGCCGATGGCGAAGATCTTTCCGGGGCGCTGCACTGGGGCTTCGAGCTTCACGGAAGCAAGCGCGATGCCCTCCCCGGTCGCCGCCTTAGCTTCGAGGCCGGGCTTCAGAGCGTCCCAGTCGCGGATCAGTTCGATCATTGTGCCGGGGATGCCGGTCTCGGTCACTTGGTCGCCCACGACGATCCCGGTGCGGGTCTTGCCGGCATGGGTGAAGGTGCAGAGTTTCATGGTCAGGCTTCCTTGGGTGAGCGAGCAAACAGGCGCTTGATGCGCAGTTGAAGCGCCGTGACGAAGGCAATGAGGCCCGGCGGCGGGCTGATGCGTCCGGCGAACATCGGATGCTGGCTTCCCCACTGAACGGCGAGCAACGCTTGCATGGTTTGCTTCTGCGGCGGGTCGGCGGCGGTGAACAGGTCGCCGTCTGTCCAGTGTTCGAGCTCGTTACCGAACGGGTCCTTCCAGTAATCGAAGATCTGGCTGCCCATGATGTGGCGACCTACGCCCCACGCTGCCGTATGGTGCCGGGCCTTCAGATATTCGTGGCCGAGCATCAGGTCATCAAGGTCCGACACCTCGAATGCGGCGTGGAGCAGGCCGATCGCGCCGGGCAATTGCGCCAGAAAAATCGTGTGGTGATCAGCCGGCAGATCGCCCCGGTCGCAGCGCATGAAGGCACCGAGCGGCACATCCTTGGCCGCCTCGATCTCGTCGGACGTGATGAAACCGAAGCGATCCTTCCACCACCGTTCGGAAACCCGGAAATCGCTGACCTTGAGCACCGCGTGGCCGATCCGGCGGACATGGGCGGGGGCAGGATCGAGCCGGATGGCTTCGCGCTGGCGCGGCTTGGCGGCGGCGCTGTTGAACCGAGGTTCGGGGAGCGGGGCGGGGGGCTCGCACTGCTGACCCGCGACGACCTCGACTGCGTAGCCATCGGGATCCGTCAGGCGCAGCATCATCCCGCCGCCCGGTTCGTTCAGCGGTTCGCACGTCAGCCCTTCATGAGCCGCCAACGCTTCAAGATCGGCGATGCTGGCGGCGCGCAGACCCACACCGAGGAACTTCGCCTCACCCGGCTGGGTTACATGAAGGAAAGGCCGACCGTCGTTGCCCTTGCCATAAAGGCGCCCCCCTTCGTCAAAGCACGTGAGGCCAAAGTCCTTCAGGAACCTTCGCATCAACGCCAGGTCAGGCGCGGCAAAGCGGACATATGCGATGTCCTCGATCTTGATGACTGTCATGAGACCCACCCTGATTCGTTTTTGACTATTTAGTCAAGTATCATTGAAAATGACTATTCGGTCAAGTATGGGTCGGGCATGGCCAGCAAATCAACACCGTCACTCCGTACCCAGCGAACGCGCACGGCGTTGATTGCTGCCGGGCTCGACCTGCTGGTCGACCGCCCGATCGACGCGATTTCGATCGACGATCTTGTGGCCCGGGCTGGGGTAGCCAAAGGAAGCTTTTTCAATCACTTCGCTGACAAGTATGACTTTGCTGGCGCGGTCGCGGCAGAAGTACGGATGGAGGTTGAGGCAGAGGTCGCCCGCACCAATGGGGGGGTGACCGACCCTGTTGAACGCATCGCGGGAGGTATGGCTGTCGCGGCGCGGTTTGCGGTCGAACAGCCGCGTCGGATGATGGTGCTGCTGCGAAGCCAAGTGCCCGCAACCACTCAGACGCACCCGCTCAATCGGGGGTTGAAGGACGACATCGAGGCTGCTTTCGAACAAGGAATGCTGCGTCCGGAGGCGCGCCATGTCGGATTGCCCTTTTGGCTTGGCCTGTGTCAGGTTCTGATGGTGCATCTCATCGAAACACGCCCGCCGCATGCCCTTGCTCGCGAGCGGCTTGGCGAAATGTTGTTACTGGGCTTGGTGGGGCTTGGGGTGCCTTCGCCGCGAGCCGAAGAGCTTTCGCTCGCCGCTCGGATGTGTGGTCCAGACTAGCTATGCGCCCTCAAAGGTGCTCGCCCCGCCCCTGGTGGGCCCGGCAGGATTCGAACCCGCGACCTAGCCGTTATGAGCGGCCAGCTCTAACCGCTGAGCTACAGGCCCAATCGGCAAACGCCGGAGGGCAGGGCGATTGCCAGCCCCTACTCTGCGCAAGGGAGCGAGACAAGCGGGTAAACCCCAAGAGCGCGGGCAGCCGATCACCCGCCTGTTGCGGCGATGATCTCGGCGACGGTGGTGCTGCGCACCCCGCGCTGGCCGAGGCCTGCGTAGACTTGAGAAAACCAGCCGTAGAGCGCCTCGACCGCGGCCTCATCCTTGGCATAGGGCGTGTGACCGGGAGCAAGGGTCGGGCTGTGAAATGACAGCACCAGCAGCGGGAGCTTGCTTGCCAGCGCGATGTCGATCCCCCGTATGGCCTCTTCTGTCGAGACACCTTCGGGCGTTAGCGCAATACGTTCCAGCAGGCGCAAACGGGAAAAGCCGGAAAAGAACGTCGGAACATGGCGTTGCACCCGGTGGATAATCGGCCCCAACTGCCGCAGCGGCCCCCAATAGGCGCTGGTCACCGGCAGTTCGAGCAGGCTGCGCTCGGGATCGATCCAGTAAGGACTGAGCGGGTGATTGCTGTAATCGGGCCCGCCTTGATGGCTGTAATCGAACAGCGAGCGCACCGAGGTGTCGATGCGGATGCCGTGCCGCTTGAGCAGCGCGGCGGTGTGCGGGCCCAGCCCGTATCGCCCTGCGCGGTAAATCAGCGGCGCGGCCCCGAAGGCGGTCTCGATCGCATCGCGCAGCGCCTCGAACTTCGCCGCTTCGAGCGCGGGTGGCAAGTTGCCGGCGAAGGAATTATGCATCGACACCTCCTCCTCGAAGGGCGGGTTGACCCACGGGTGCAGCTGCACGCCGACCTCGGCCGTACCGCGCCGCACGGCATCGCCGATGACCTCCACCGCGCGGGGGTCCTGCGTGATCGGCCAGTCGACCAGATAGACGGGATGCGCGCCGATCCGCTCGCAAAAGGCTTGAAAGCGGGGGATCGCGGTGACGTGACTGAGGCCGTGGCCCTCACGCCGGAAGGGACCCGTCCAATCAAACTCTTCCTCGGTATCGACCGTCAGCAACACGCGCTGACCAAAGCCATCGGCAAATGCAGCGCTGCGCCCCTGCGGCGGCACGTCGAGCATTGATGCCGTAGTCATGTCTTCGCTTGGCCCCCTGGCTCGTCTGTCGGCTAGCTGCCGAGGGCGCCAGGCAGGCCTGCGTTACTGCTCACCAGCGGCAGCGTCAAAACCAGCGTCGTGCCGTCGCGCTTGAGGTCGCCGCCGGCAGCGCGGGCCTCGGCGCGCGCGAGCCGCAGGGCAAAGCCGGTGCCGAACAGCCCGGAGTTGATCGCGCTCCCGCTCGCACGGATGGTCGCTGTAAATAGCTGCTCCTCCGCTGCCAGCCGTGCAGGCAGGCCGCACACCATGCGACTGATCGCGCCCCTCGCGCCGATCAGCGGATCGAGCGAAACGGCAATGCGCTCACCCGGCGCGCAGGCTGAAGCGAGGCTCGCGAGAAGTCGCCACACCAGAGCTTCGGCATCCTCGTGGTCGATCGCGATCAGCAGCGTCGACGGCTCGGTGAAGGCCAGCGTGAGCCCTGCGTCCTGCGCGTCTAGCGCCGAGCCAAGTTGGGTGCCTGTGCGCCGCACCAGTGCAGCAAGATCTGTCTCGCCCGGCTCGATTGCCATCGCTCCAGTCTCGAGCCGCGCCAGCCGGTCGAGCTCCTCGAACCCGGCGAGAATCCGCGCGGCATCGGCGGCGATCGCGGCAGCGAGCGCGCGATACTCGTGCGGGGCGGGACCAAAGAGCTGCTGCTGAATCACTTCGGCATAGCCCTGCACCGCGGTCACGGGCGTGCGCAACTCATGAAGCAGTTGGCGGATACGGTCGGCCTCGCGCGCCTCGGGGCCGCCCGGCGTCGAGGCGGCATTGGATACGCGGCGGAAGCGCCCGAAATAGCCGGTGAAGTGCCCTTGATCGCTGAAGCGCGGCTCGGCATCGACGGTCCATTCGCCCGCAATGGCCGGCGCGCCTTCAAGGCCGACTGTCCCGCGCGCGATCGGCTGGCGGCGGGCGAAAGCACGTGCGAGGACGGTGGCCTCCGCGTTGGATGAGGATGCAGCGAAAAGGCGTGTACCGACCACCATCGGCGCGACCTCGGCCGTTGCCCACGCAATCCGCCCTGCAGCGTCGGTAGTGAAGCCGAAGGACGTAAGAGCGCGGCTCGCGCGTTCGGGCAATTCGCCCAGCGGCAGGCGGGGCGAGCGTTCGAGGTCGAGCGGTGCGTCCCCGCGCTCGCGGCGAAACTGGGCGATGCGTTCGACCAGCGCGGAAATTTCGGTGCGCCCCGTCTCGTCGCGGTCGCGTGAGGGAGAAGGCGCGGCGGTCTCGGGCGCGGGCGTCCGGCGAAGCGGGATAGGCGCAGCGACCGAGCGAAAGGGAGCGGGAGGTGCTTCGGCCGCGGCAGGATTCGGCGTGACAGGTTCAGCGGGCGCGGGCGCCTGATCCGGGGCCGGAAGTCCGCGATCATGCACGCCAAGCCGCGCCAACAGTGCCTCGACATCCAGCGGCAGATCGCGGCGCAGGCGCAGGAAGCCGCGCGCGCGGACCGGCACGCGCGGGATCAACGCGGTCCAGTCCTCCGCCGTCAGCTCGGCGCGGGTGAGGGCGGCAGCTGCCACCTCGGGCTCGTGATCGGCAAGATGCATGGCAAGATCGGGGCTGCGGAAGCGCCAGCCGGGCTCGCGGATCATCCGCGCCCGGTCGTGTGCGGGGATGGCTTCACCAAGCGCTTCCATGCGCAGCCACGCCGCCGCCATCAGGCTCGCATCGCCGCCGCGCCCGTGCTTGCGGTCTTTGCCCAACAGGTCGAGCAACTGCCTGTACTGCGTGCGCAGATTCGCCTCGCCGGTGGCGCGTTGGCGCAGCACGGTGGCAAGGCGATCGTCAAAGAACAAAGAATTCTCCTCGCAAGCAGGCAGCATCCGAATCGGCACTGCCCACGCCAGCCATCGGATGATAGACCGCGCCAGCCTATCCGTCTTATCACCCCTCGGGGATAGTCACAGTCTGACGCAAAAGGCGCGTTGCAAAGCGGGACAATTGCTGGCAGACCTAATAATATTAGCCAAGCGGGCCGTCGGGCGCGCATTGTGTTTCGTTAAATCATGTTATACGCGCGCCTCCCGTCGACAAGCGGGTTGCCAACGCGGGGGGAGCTTCAGCCACGTGGCCAATCTCGACGATATCGACCGCCGTCTGCTGTCGGAGCTGCAAGCGGAAGGCCGCGTCACCAATGTCGAACTCGCCCAGCGCGTCGGACTGACCGCGCCGCCGTGCCTGCGCCGTGTGCGCGGCCTCGAGGAAGATGGGGTGATCCGCGGCTACCACGCCGATCTCGACCCCTCGAAGCTCGGCTTCGCCATCACCGTTTTCGCGATGGTCAGCCTCAAAAGCCAGGCCGAAGCCAGCTTGCGAGAGTTCGAGGAGCACATGCGCGCACTGCCCGAAGTGCGTGAGTGCCACATGCTCAATGGCGAGATCGACTTCATCCTCAAGATCGTGAGCAAGGATCTCCAGAGTTTCCAGGAGTTTCTGACCGGCAAGCTGACGCCTGCGCCCAACGTGGAAAGCGTCAAGACCTCGCTCACCATCCGCACCGCCAAGCAGGAGCCCGGCGTCCCGCTGTGATTGCGCGGTCTCTTTCGACCCCGCTGATGTTATGTTTGATTGCTGCGGGAATGATCGGATGTTCGGACATGACAGGTTCGGGATCAGTTAGCGCCAAACCGTTCGATGCGATGTCGTCTGACGAGCATCTCGGCTGCGCTGTGGACATCAGCGCCTACACCTATCTGGTTGCCGGAGGGCAGGTCGCCAAGGACCAAGCGCTTTTGTCGAAGGCGGTTCTGGCAATGGCTTGGCATCATAACGCCTATGCAATCCCTCTTGGGAAGGGCGAGCAGCCCGAACTGATCAACGCGCGGCGCGAGGCAATGATGATGACGCAGGCTCCGGAAGAAATCGCAACGCGCGCCATTCGCTGTATCGGATCAGCCGAAGCAAAAAGGCGCTTCCGGCCGTTGATCCCGGTCGGTAATTTGGCATCCGATGAAAGGCCATTGCGATGGCAGATGATATGACTGCCGAAGCCGGGCGTCTTGCCGAACCCGTCACCGGGCATTGCCTGTGCGGCGCGGTGACGATCACCGTTACGGCGATGCAGTCCGAAGTCGACGTGTGCCACTGCGCGATGTGCCAACGCTGGGGCGGGGCGTTCTACGCCGGCGTGAAGGGCGAGAGCGCCGAGGTGACGGGCGAGGATGCGATCACCGTCTACCGCTCAAGCCCTTGGGCCGAACGCGCATTCTGCGGCACCTGCGGTAGCAACCTTTGGTATCGCTTCCTGCCGACCGACGGACGCTCTTTCCTCGCCGGATTGTTCGGACTGCCGCCGGGCTTCGGGATCGAGCAGCAGATTTTTGTCGATGAAAAACCCGATTGGTATGATCTTGCTCAGGAAAGCCCGATGAAGACCGGCCCTGAAGTGATCGCCGAAGCGATGGCGCAGGGCCTCAAGTTCGACTGAAGCTCAGTGCAGCTTCAATCGGGGCCGCACGATGCGGTTTACGCGGCCGATCAGGATCAGGAAGGTCGCCTTCACCCAACCGTGAATGCCGATAAGGTGCAGGCGGTAGAGCGAAGTGTAGATAAACCGCGCCAGCCGCCCCTCGATCGCCATGCTCCCGCCGATGAGGTTGCCCATCAGGCTGCCTACAGTCGAGAAGCGGCTTAGCGACACCAGCGAGCCCTTGTCGCGGTAAACGAAGTGGCTGAGCGGGCGGTTCTTCTGCATCCGGACGATATTGTCGTACACGGTCGCGGCCATCTGGTGCGCCGCCTGCGCGCGCGGAGGTACGGGGCGGTCCTCTCCGGGCGGGGTGTAACTCGCGCAGTCGCCGAGCGCGTAGATGCAAGGGTCAAGCGTTGTCTGGAGCGTGTCGGTGACGAGCAGCTGGTTCCTCGAATTGGTCTCCAGCCCAAGGGTCGATAGGAACTCCGCGCCTTTCACGCCCGCAGCCCACACGATCAGATCGGCTTCGATCACCTCGCCGGTCTTGGTGATGAGCTGACGCGGGCGGGCCTCGATGACCTGCACTGCGGGCCGTACTTCGACGCCGAGTTGGCCGAGCTCATGCGTGGCCGCTTCGGCCAGCTTGTTCGGCAGGGCGGGCAGGATGCGCGGTCCGGCTTCGAGCAGGGTGACCTTCATCCGGCTCTCATCGAAGACCTCGAGCCCGTAGTGCCGAAGCGCGCCGGCTGCATTATAGAGCTCGGCGGCGAGTTCCACGCCGGTCGCGCCGCCGCCGACAATGGCGATGCGCACCTGCTCGTTGGCGCCAGGATCATTCATCATCGCCCGGCTGACCCGGAGGCAGTGGTTAAGCAAGCGGGTGCGGAAGCGGTCAGCCTGCTCTCGCGAATCGAGGTAAAGGCAGTGCTCCTTCACCCCCGGCACGCCGAAGTCGTTGGAGACCGATCCCAGCGCCATCGCGAGGATGTCGTATCGGATGGTATGAGCTTCGATAAGCGCGCTGCCGTCCTCGTCCTTGACCGGCGCGAGGCTGATTGTCTTGGCCGTGCGGTCGATCGCGTCGAGGCTGCCCTGGAAGAACCGATAGCCCCAGCGGTAACAGTGGCCGCGATAGCCTACCTCGTCGAGATTGGCGTCGAGCGATCCAGCCGCGACTTCGTGCAGCAGCGGCTTCCAGATGTGGCTGAGGTTCTTGTCGACAAGGATGATGTCATGGCGCTTGCGCCCGTATTTGGCACCGAGCCGCCGCGCCAGTTCAAGCCCGCCCGCACCCCCACCGACGACAACGATCTGGGTCTTGCGGTTCATCCAAAAACTCCTTCGCACCTGCGGCGCAGCGCAATCCCACGTGGAGGCATAGCCTGTCGCCGATGCAAAATCGCGACAAATCAGCGTGAGATCCGCGTGTTTCTTGCTGCAGTGCAGCGTTAAGGCATTATTGTGACAGCGGCCGAGAGCTTCCAGGCGGTGGACCCGCATTTCGCCGGAAGCATCGCGTACGCCGCCCCATCGAACAGCGCTGCACCGTCTGCCGAGAGACTTAGGCCTTCAGACCTCGCGCTCTTCCAGCCAGTTTTCAAGCCACTTGATCGAGTAGTCACCGTTCAGCACATCGTCCTGCCGCAGCAGTTCCTGATGCAGCGGGATGTTGGTCTTCACCCCCTCGACCACCATCTCCTCGAGCGCACGGCGCAGGCGCATGATGCAGCCTTCACGGGTGCGGCCGTAGACGATCAGCTTGGCGATCATGCTGTCGTAGTAGGGCGGGATTTTGTATCCGGCGTAAAGCCCTGAATCCACACGCACATGCATACCGCCCGCAGCGTGGTAATAGGTCACAAGGCCGGGTGATGGCGCGAAGGTGAAGGGGTCTTCGGCGTTGATCCGACACTCGATCGCGTGGCCCTTGAACTCGAGCTCGCTTTGCGAGACCGAAAGCGGGCGCCCTTCGGCGATGCGGATCTGCTCGCGCACCAGGTCGACCCCGGTGATAGCCTCAGTCACGGGGTGTTCGACCTGCAGGCGGGTGTTCATTTCGATGAAATAGAACTCGCCACCTTCCCACAGGAATTCGATCGTGCCTGCGCCACGATAGGCCATGTCGCGCATGGCCTGCGCACAGACCTCGCCCATGCGGTCGCGCTCCTCGGGCGAGATCACCGGCGAGGGAGCTTCCTCAAGCACCTTCTGGTGGCGGCGCTGGAGCGAGCAGTCGCGCTCGCCCAGATGGATGGCGTTGCCTTGCCCATCGCCGAACACCTGAAACTCGATGTGGCGCGGGTTGCCGAGGTACTTCTCGATATAGACCGTGGCGTCGCCAAAGGCGGCCTTGGCCTCGGTGCCGGCTTGCTGGATCAGCGTTTCGAGCTGGTCCGGGCCGTTGCACACTTTCATGCCGCGCCCGCCGCCGCCCGAAGCGGCTTTGATGATCACCGGATAGCCAGCAGCTTCGGCAATCACCTTGGCTTCGGCGATGTCTGAGACTGCGCCATCCGAGCCGGGGACCAGCGGTAGGCCGAGCGCGCCGGCGGTGCGCTTGGCTTCGATCTTGTCGCCCATCGTGCGGATATGTTCGGGCTTTGGACCGATCCAGATGATGTCGTGCGCTTCAACGATATCGGCGAACTTAGCGTTCTCCGAAAGGAAGCCGTAGCCGGGGTGGATCGCGTCGCACTGCGCAATCTCAGCGGCCGAGATGATGTTGGCGATGTTGAGATAGCTCTCGCCGGCAGGCGGCGGGCCGATGCATACCGCGTGATCCGCCAGGCGCACGTGCATAGCGTCGGCATCGGCGGTGGAGTGCACCGCGACCGTCTCGATGCCGATTTCATGGGCCGCGCGGTGGATGCGCAGCGCGATCTCGCCGCGATTGGCGATCAGGATGCGTTTGATTCCCATGATCTTAGGAAATCACCACCAGCGGCTGGTCGAATTCGACCGGCTGGGCGGTTTCGATCAGGATCGCGGTGACCGTGCCGGCGCGCGGCGCAGTGATCGGGTTCATGACTTTCATCGCTTCGACGATCAGGAGGGTGTCGCCCTCCTTGACCGCCTGGCCAACCGTCACGAACGGTGCGGCACCCGGTTCGGGGGTGAGGTAACAGGTGCCGACCATTGGCGATTTGACCGCGTTCTTGAGATCGGGGCCAGCCGGAGCAGCAGGCTCCGCCGCCACGGGAGCGGCAGCAGCGGGGGCCGGAGCCGCCGCGACATGCGCGGGCGCTGCGGCGTAGACCGGCGCGGCAGAGGCCACCGCACCGCGCGAGACGCGGATCTTGCGGTCGTCGTCCTCGACCTCAATCTCGGTCAACCCAGTCTCGTTGAGCAGCTCGGCGAGTTCACGCACCAGTGCGGTGTCGATGTTCATGCCCGACTTGCGCCCGTTCGACTTACTGCCTTGGCCAGCGTCGTTTGCCATGTGTGCCCCTTGTAGAAGTCCTGCGCGGTGATTGCTGCGCCCCTAGAGCGCGACGGACTATTGCCGCGAATTGCGGCTGGCAAGTGGCAAGGGTGCAAAATGTGAAAGTTGGGTGACGATTCAGACAGCGCCCGACGCCACGGCTTCAAGCGCTATGAGGTACGAATCTGCGCCGTGGCCCTCGACCGTCATCGCCGCGCCCAATCCGACATAGGAGAGGTGACGGAATGCCTCGCGGGTCTTGGGGTCGGAAAGGTGCACCTCGATCACCGGTGTGCGGATCGCCTTGATCGCGTCGAGCAGCGCCACCGAAGTGTGGGTGTAGGCCGCCGCATTGAGCAGCACCGCCCTCGCACCCTCGGCCTGCGCCTCGTGCAGCCAGTCGACCAGCATGCCTTCGTGATTGGTCTGGCGCATCTCGATTTCGAGACCCAATTCGCGGGCACGGTCTTCGAGCATGCCGGCAATATCATCGAGCGTGGTGGTGCCATAAATCTCGGGCTCGCGGGTGCCGAGGAGATTGAGGTTGGGGCCGTTGAGGACGTAGACGAGGTTGGTCATATGCGCGGGGATAGCGCGATCGGGGAGGGTGGGGAAGGGTGACCCGTGGACGGCGGCCATTGCGGGCAAACGGGTTTCATGTTTTTGGAAGCATATGTCGCGAAAGAAAATGCCCACAACTGCCCAAGACTTCTTGTTTGAATTGGAAGGCGACTTCGCGTTCCAAGCGGCGGAAGCGATGCGACAAGAGGCGCGTCATGACGAGGTGGCGAGGCGCACTCAGGAACAAGCCGAGCTTATTGCGGATTTGGAAAAGACTGGCGTCAGCATTGGTCGGATTAGCGATCTCTTGTCAGTCCCCAAGATCGATCCACACAGCTACATTGTTCTGCTCGATCACCTGAAGCGCGATCATCGCCCGTGGCTGCTTGAATGGATTGGCCGATCCTTCGGGCGCAAGGATGCCTACTTTCTGTTTGGCGAACTCGTGATACTCTTGAAAAGTGGACACCTCCCAGATGCCGCCAAAACTGGCCTAGCGGCTTCAATTTCGGAGATCGCCAAGCCCAGCGACTTGGATACGGTCATTGGCCTGGCTACGGACACAGCGCTTGGAACGCACAGAATTTTCTTCGTCAGAAACTTGATGCGCTCGCGTAACTCCCAAGCTCGAGCGGTTCTGCAAATGCTTAAGGGCGACCCAGATCTTGCAAAAGAAATCAGCTTCCGCCCGAACAGAGCCAAACGCTGATCTTGCCAGTCGATCAATCGATTGCGGCCCCTTACCGGTCCACGCCCTTGGCCTTCCCCCACTGGCGCGCGGCGGTGTAGCCGAGGTAGCCGGTGCCAAAGAGCGCGTAGAGCGGCTCGGGAAGCCCGGTGAGGTAGGCGTTCATCCCCGCAGCGATCTCGCGAGCGGCGCCTGGGTTGAAGGCGCTCAACACCCCCATCGGCAGCGAGGCGAGCAGCAGGACGTACATCACATAGAGGAAGCTCGGGCGGGCGCGGCTGGTCCAGGGGTCCTTCGAGTTCGCCTCGGCGACGATCGCCTGAAGCTGCGTCTCGAGCATCTGCATTTCCTGCGAGCCCTGAAGTGTCAGCAGTTCGAGCTTGGCCTTTGCCTGCGCTTCCTTGTCGGGGATGATCTTGTCGATGATCGAGGCGATCGGGCCGATGAGAGTATCGATCAGGGACATGGCGCGCTCCTTGGCTGGATGAGTCGCGCCAATATTTGACCAAATTGGTTCAAGTAGGAAAGGTATTTATCCTATTACGCTTCTGCCTCGGCCAGCAATCGCTGTGCAAGTGCCAGATGCGGGCGGTCGAGCATCGCCCCGTCGAGCGCCACCACACCCGCGCCCGGATGCTCGGCAAAGGCCTGCACCACCGCCCTCGCATGGGCCAGTTCCTCGCCACTAGGCGTGAAGGCCGCGTTGATCGGATCGACCTGTGCGGGGTGGATCGCCAGCATCCCCCGGAAGCCCTGCGCGCGCACCGACTTGCCGCGGGCCTCAAGAGCTTCGAGATCGCGGAATTCGGGTTGCACTGTCTCGATCGCCGCCACACCCGCCGCCGAGGCGCCGATCAGGCACAGGCTGCGCGCCATTTCGTAAGTGTGCGCATAGCCGCCATCGGGTCCGCGCTGTTCGCGTGCGCCCAATGCCGAGGAGAGATCCTCCGCCCCCCAGCTCATTGCCACCAACCGCGTCTTGCCCGGATAGTCGCCCGCATATTCGCCGGTCTTGAACATTGCCGCCGCCGTCTCGGTGACCAGCGCGGCAATCAACGTCTGACCCATAGGAATGCCGTTCGCTGCCTCCAGCGCGGTGAGGTAATGGTGGAGCTGCGAGATATCCGCCGCCCCCTCGGCCTTGGGAAGAAACACGCCGCCCGGTTGCGCAGGCAGGATCGCCGCGAGGTCGGCGATGCTCTCGTGGCTGGTCAGCGGATTGATCCGCACCCACAGCCGTCTGCGGTTGGCCGAGGCCGCGATGTGTTCGGCGACCATCGCGCGTGCCGCAGCCTTGTTTTCCGGCGCGACGGAATCCTCAAGATCGAGTAGCGCGATGTCGGCATTGCTCGCTTCCGCCTTGCCCATCTTCTTCTGGCTATCGCCCGGTGCGAACAACCAGGAACGCATGCGGCGAAGGGCTGGAGCGGTGTGAGCCATGAGACGATCCTCTTGTGTCGTCCGTTCGCTTACGAAGCCGGCTCAGCCTCGGCAAGCCTAGAACGAACCCTCGATATCCATGCTAAAGATGGTCCCGAAGCGCCGCTCGCGCCGTTCGCTGAAGGCCGCGATGCCTGCGGCGCGGTCGGTGAAGACGGTGCGCTCGAAGCGGTCCTTCTGGTCCGTGAGGTTGCCAACCCGCGCGCGCAGGGTCATGTCGGCCACGTCCTTGTGCTCCAGGAAGCTGAAACTTGGGCAAAGCTCGGCTGGTGGAGCGATATCTCGTCAAGCCGCACAGCCCACTTGACCGTACTGCGGGCGACGGGCTTGTGAGCAAAAACGTCTTTCCCGTGGCGGCAAGCCCGATGGGTTGCTATGTAAGACCTGACATCAATCAGCGGGGGGAGCCGCCAGTGGCTATCGCATTTTCCGTCAACGGCAAACCGGTCAGCGTTGAGGCCGACGCCGATACGCCGCTACTTTGGGCGCTTCGCGACGATCTCGGCATGACCGGGACCAAATTCGGCTGCGGCATCGCCGCCTGCGGGGCGTGTTCGGTGCATGTCGACGGTGCGATAACGCGCTCGTGCAGCGTGCCGCTCAGCGATATCGCTGGCAGGGCTGTCACCACGATCGAAGGGCTGAAGAGCGCCGATGGCGTGCTCCACAAGGTCCAGCAGGCGTGGATCGACGCGCAGGTGCCGCAATGCGGGTATTGCCAATCGGGCCAGATCATGGCTGCCGTCGCTCTGATCGAAAAGGTCGGCTCGCCTTCGGACGACCAGATCGACGAGTCGATGTCCAACATCTGCCGCTGCGGCACCTATCCGCGTATTCGCACGGCGATACTCGCCGCGACCGGCGCAGCCGCGCAAGCGGGAGAAGCATAATGGCCGATAACCCCAATCCCGATCTCGAGCTGCCCGAAGCCGCCGTTCCGGCCGAAAAACCCAAGAAGAAGGGCGTAAAGCGCCGCATCTTCCTCGCCGGCTCTGCGTTGCTGGTGGGCGGCGGCATCTTCGGCGTGTGGTGGACCGACAGCAGTGCCAAGGCCCGCGCCACTTCGCTGATCGGCGGGGAGGGCAAGCACGCCTTCGGCACGGTCATGACTATCGCCGAGGATGATACTGTCACCGTCTTCTCGCCCCATATCGATTTCGGCCAAGGATCGCACACAGCTCTGGGCCAGATGTTGGCGGACGAGCTGGATGCGGACTGGGACAAGGTCAGGATCGATCAGGCCCCGGCGGACATGGCGTTCGCCAACGCGGCGCTGGCCAAGGGCTTCCTGCCCAGCATGACGGGTGAATTTGCCGCCGGGTTGATCCCTGATGCGGTGATCGGGATGATGGCGCGGTCGATGCCGCTGATGATTACAGGCGGTTCGTCTGCGGTCCGCTTCACCGGCGAAGTCGCAATGCGCCGCACGGGCGCTGCGGTGCGTGCGGCGCTGCTGGCTGAGGCGGCTGACCGGCTGGGCGTGTCCGAAGGCGAGCTCACCACCGCCAACAGCGTCGTAACGCACGCCAAGACGGGCAAGTCGCTGCGCTATGGCGAATTGGCGGCAGGCGCGGCAGAGCGGTCGCTCGCCAGCGATCCGGTGCTCAAGACCCGCGACCAGTGGAAGCTGATCGGCAAGCCTGTTTTCCGGCGCGATATCCCCGCCAAGGTTGATGGTTCAGCAGTTTACGGGATCGACTTCACGTTGCCTGATATGCGGATTGCCACCATCGCGGCGGCCCCTGTTCGCGGCGGCAAGCTGGTGTCGGTGGACGAGGCCCCCGCGCTTGCCGTCAAAGGCGTCGAAAAGGTGGTAAAGCTACCCGACGCGGTCATCGTCGTCGCCAAGGGTTACTGGCAGGCGCAAAAGGGCCTCGCCGCGCTTGCGCCGAAGTTCTCCGATGGCGGCCATGCAGCGGTTTCGACCCCGGCTATTTACGGCGCACAAGCCAAGCTCATTGCAGGCGGTAAGGCAGACAACGAGGGCGGTTCGGGCGATGTCGACGCAGCTTTCGGTGCGGCAGGCGTCAAGGTGGTCGAGGCCGAATACCGCGTCCCCTTCCTCCACCATGCGATGATGGAGCCCTTCGCGCTCACCGGCCACTTCAAGGACGGCACGCTAAGCCTGTGGGGCGGCATGCAGGACCCGCTCACCACCCGCACCAAGGCCGCCAAAGCCGCCGGGCTCGACGTCGACAAGGTGGCGTTCACGCCGATGATCATGGGCGGCGGTTTCGGCCGACGCTTCCCCGATCTTGTCGAGATTATCGAGCAGGTCGCGGTGCTGGCGAAGCAAGTGCCCTATCCGGTCAAGCTTATCTGGAGCCGCGAGGAAGAGGTGCGCCACGGGACTTACCGCCCGCAGTCACTCGCGAAGCTCAAAGGCTCGCTCAAGGACGGCAAGATCACAGGCATGCGCATCGACTACGCGCAAAGCGGCAATGCGGAAGGCGAGGTGCCTTTCATCTACAACCTCCCCGCGACCTCGCGCCGTCACTTCGCATACCAGTCCAACCAGATCGACGGGCCGTGGCGTTCGGTCAACGCGACCCAGCTTGGCTTCTACACCGAAAGCTTCATGGACGAGCTGGCGTTGGCAGCTGGTGAGGACCCCTACCAGTTCCGGCGCAAGCATCTGGAGCAGGGATCGCGCCACCTCGCCGCGCTCGACATGGTCGCCAAGCGCGCCGGTTGGGGCTCGCCCCTCCCCGAAGGCGTCGGGCGCGGCATCGCGATCGTCGAAAGCTTCGGCACTGTTGTGGCCGAGGTGGTCGAGGCGGGTGTCAATGAAGACGGCAGCCCCAAGGTCCTGAAGGCCTTCGCGGTGGTCGATTGCGGCACCACAGTGAACCCTTTGAATGCCGAAGCGCAGATCATGGGCGGTCTCATTATGGGGCTTTCCTCGGCGATCGGGGAGCAGGTCACGCTCGATAAGGGCGCAGTGATCCAGAGCAATTTCGGCGATTACCCCATTCTCAAGCTCGCCGATGCGCCGCCTGCGGTGGACGTGCACTTCATCGAGAGCGGGGCCAAGACCGGCGGGATCGGCGAACCCGGCCTGCCGCCCGCCAGCCCCGCGCTCGCAAACGCACTGGCGGCGGCGACCGGCAAGCGCATCCGCAACCTGCCGGTGCTGACGCAAGCGAAGGCGTAAGGTTGCACGGCTGGTCGGCGCTGGTCCTCGCCGGAGGGGCGGGGCGGCGCTTTGGCGGGGGCAAGCTGCTCGCTGACCTTTCCGGCGCGCCGGTGATCCGACGCGTAGCCGATGCGGTTGCGGGAGCCGGATTTGCCGAAGTGTTGATCGTCACCGGGGCGGATGATGCTCGGGTTCGCACCGCCCTCGAAGGGCTTGCCTGCCGCATCCTCCATGCGGGCGACTGGGCCGATGGCATGGCCGCTACCTTACGCACTGGAATCGCCTCGCTCTCTCCCGAAGCGAGGGGCGTGTGCGTGTTCCTTGGCGATATGCCGATGGTGCCGGTTGACCTTTGTCCTTCCCTTGCCGAGGCGGCAGAGCGGTCAGGCTTTGCCGCGCGGCCGCGCTTCGATGGCAAGCCCGGCCACCCGGTCGCCTTCACGCGTGCGGCATTCAAAGATCTGACGGCACTCGATGGTGACAAGGGGGCGACGGCCCTGCTTGCCGGGCGTCCCGGCGCGGTGGCTTACATCGATACAGCCGACAGCGGCGTGCTGCTGGACATTGACACGCCGGAGGATCTCTCCGCCGTCGCCCGCGCGTGGAAGGCCTGCGCGACCTCGGCCACGAGCGACAGCGCGACCTCGCGCGGGGCCTTGCCGAAACCGTAGAGCCCGATCGGTGCGTTGAGGCGCGCGATCGCCGCCTCGCTTACTCCGTGCCCGCGAAGCCGCGCGATCCGTGCGTCGAGCCGCACCCGCGCGCCAATCGCGCCCACATAAAAGGCTTCACTCCGCAAGCCAGCGGCAAGCCCGCGCTCGTCGTCCTCGCGGTCGTGCGAGAGCACCGCGATGGCGGTCCAGCGGTCGGGGTTGATGGCCGCAAGCGCATTGGCGGGATCGCTGCTGGTGTAGTCGAGGTCAGCGAAGGGAGCTGCATCCGGCCCGCCGGGCGCGATCAGCACCACCTCCCAGCCCATGCCCCGCGCCAATGAGGCCGCGGTTAGCGCCGCACCGTCCTCACCGATCAGCACCAGACGCAAGGGAGGCGTAAAAAGCCGCGTGTAGCGCGCACCGTCCCATGCATCGGCATGGCCTTCGTCGCTCGGAATAGCGCTGCGGGTGCTTCCGTCGCTCCTCCAAAGCACGGGATGGCGCTGCTCCCAGCCCGTGAGCAACGCGGCGATCGCCGGATCGTCCGAGGAGACAGGCTCGACGATCACGCTAATCCCCGATCCGCAGGCGAGCTTGATGTCGATCCACGGACTGCCCTCACCATAACGCAGCATCCGGGGAGCACCCTCAGCCATTGCCTCACGAGCTTGGCGGGCGACGTCAGCCTCAATGCAACCCCCCGACAGGAAGCCCCAGTATTCATCCTCGGTCACGAGCATCTGTGCGCCCACGTCGCGCGGCGCCGATCCGGCGACCTCGACCAGCGTCGCGATGGCGAAGCGCTCCGGCAAAGCGGGCGCCGCCAGCAGTGCCTCACGGATATCGTCGATCGGAGCGGCGAGGCGCCAAGGGCTCATGGTAGGCAGGGCTTTCGTGGGTGTCGCGAGGCATGCAGCCTAGCCTGCACGCCGCCCACGCGCAATTGCGGGGGTTGGTCAGGCGGTCCCGGCGGTTGCAGTGCGCCAGCGCCGCTCGGCGAACCACAGCAATCCGCTCACCAGCAACCATCCGAGGAACCAGGGCCACGCGGCACCGCGCCGGTCGGGGACATCGCGGGCTGCAGGAGAATTCTGCGCTGCTGCCCAGCGCGCTGTCGCCTCGCTTGTCTCGCGCGCCCGCGATGCCGCCAGCGCGTCCGCGGGCAGGACGACAAAGGCGAATTCCTGCGGTCCGTCACGGTCGGGTTGCACGATCCTGTGAACGCCCGCGCCTGACGGCCAATAGGCTGCGCAGCCCTTCGATCCCGCAGCGGGATCGATCGCAAGCGCGACTTCGGTCCCATCCGGCGCGATGCCGCGCGCTGAAGCGGCGATACCGCAGATAGCGATGCGCTCGCCCGCTGGGGGGAGAGGAGGCAGATCGGGACGAAACGCGCTTTCGGGCCGCGCCACGGCGCTCACCGTATCGCTCCACCATTGGTAATAGCGGTCCGCCTGGCCGCCGAGCACCAGCGTGAAGCTGTTGGCGAGGGTCCAAATAGCGACACGGCCCCGGCCCCTTTGCTGCCAGCCGGAAAGCACCCCGCCGTCTGCATCGGTGACCGCAGCGACAAGATTCTGCTCCGTTCGCACCTTCCATCGGCCCAGATCGGGTGCGGGATCGTCGATTGCGTTGATGTCGGCCGGGGCATCTGTTGAACCGGGCCCACGCAGCGAGGCGAGCGCATCCGCGTCAGGCGCGAGGGCGGGCAGCGCTACGGGCACCACCTCGCTCCCATCCTCGACCGTTAATCCCAGCGCACGCCAGCTACTGCGCGCGGCGGCATCGGCGGGGGCCGTCATTCGCACGACCACGCCAAGCCCGCTGGCCGTCGCCTGCCCAAGCACCGCGCGCGATCCGCTTCCCAGCGCGAGGAGCGAGCGGTCGTCAATGATAAGCACGTCGACCTCACGCAAACTGGCGGCATCAAAGCTCACACGTGCGTCACCGCCCAGATCGGCGCCGCTGCCAGCGTCGAGCTTACTGGCCAGCGCGATGCCCGAATCCTCGGCCCAGCGGCGCAAGTACTTCGCCTCCGGTGAGGGCGCCCCTATGAGCACCGCGCGCAGCGGCTTTTCGGGGTAGGTGCGGAGAGGAACCGGGGTGTCGGACATGATCTTGCCGTCCCGCCCGCGCAGCCGCAGCGTGAAGGACGCAAGCCCGGGCGCGCGAGCGGCGGCGCCTAAGGTGAAGGTCTTATCCTTGCCGATTACTCGGCGATCAACGCGGCGCCCCGCTGGGTCGAGCAACTCGGCCGAACCGCCCTCGAGCCCCGCCGCTTCGCCTGCGAGGGTGAAGATCGCTCCTGCCGCTGTATCGGCGGGCGGGTCGAGCCGAACTAGGCCGCGAGGGAGCGGGAGGGGGGTGAACTCCACCGGCAGGCCCGCCACGGCGTCGCGGTCGCGCTGGGTGAGACCGCGTCCTAGGATGCGTATGCGCTGGACGCTGCCGTGGCGACGCAAGGCCGTGGCGAGATCGGGCACGCGCTCGGCTCCAGCGAGGGGCGGCGTTTCGGGAAGCGCGATCAGCCGCTCTCCGGCCTTGGCACTTACCCCCGCCGGGGTCTCTGCCGTCGCCACGACCAATGTCTCGCCACCGACCGGCAGGCGCGGCGGGAACAGGGTGAGGTAGAGCGTCACGCCGCTCGCCAAAGTCAGCGCAGCCAGCACCGCGGCGCGCGCATCGCGCCGCCACCATAGCAGGCGGCCAGCCGCGACCAGTGCGCTCAAGGCGATCAACAGCGCGGCGAGGGTCTCGGCCGAGAGCATTAGCGCAGACCCTGCGTATAGCGGCGGCCCACCGCGCCGCCATCATCGCGGCGCCGAACCTGCGCAGGCGGACGGGTGAGCACGATCCACAACGCCCCGCGTAGTTTCTCTCGCTGCACGCGCGAGCCGGGGTCGGCGCGCAGGCCGTCGATCGCGGCCAGCACCGTCAAAGGATCGCGGATCCGGCCGCTGTTGCCGCGCACCCAGCGGTCGAGCCCACCGAGGTCGATCGCGCCCGGCCCCGACAGGGCGCGCCATGCGGTCGCGGGCACAGCGTCTTCAATGGCGAAAGGGGTCAGCACCGCACCTCCCGCGACAATGCCGGCCCGCTTGCCCGTCATACGCCGCGCCATGTCGATTGGCGGTTGAGTGGAGCCGATGCGCGGCAAATAGATGCGGCTCGCCTGCTGCACCTTCTTGATGAAATCGAGCGCTTTGATCTCGAAAGGCAGCGCTTTTTCCGGCTGGCCCGAACGCAGCTGGAGCTCGGCCTCCCACATCGCATCGAGCGCAGTTTTCAGCAGTGCGCGGGTGCCCGGATCGAGCAGGGTCGCCGCTTCGCTTTCGTCATGCGTGTGGCCATATTCGGCGGTGATGTTACCGAGCCCGCCGAACACCTGTGCTTCGGGCGCATCGCCGTGGTCGTGGCCGTCGCCATCGTGATGTTCAGGTTCCGCCGGCGCATCCTTGTCCGAGGTCGGCATCGGCGGACGGCGCGGAGCTTCCTCGGCTTCCATTCCGACGAACTGTCCATAGCGCAGGCGCAGCAAGCGTTGATCCACCCCGATCGTGTCGGAGCGCACGAGGAAATCGTCTGCGGAAAGGGTGCCGCGCTGTTTGATCAGCGCTTCTGTATCGATGATGATCTGGCGCTGGCTGCGGAAATAGGCGGGCATGGTCTGCTTTGCCATCAGCTCGAGACCTTCGGCCGAGGCCGGGACGGGGGCGGGCCAGCGCAGGATCACGCCGGAGCCGCGCACCACCTGCGGGCCGGGCGCGCGCGTGTCGGCGACGGTCAGCTGCGCGACGAGATCGCTGCCCGGCTGGATGCCGAAAGCGCCGAGATCGAGGTCGACGACGAAGCGCCTGCGCTTGGGATCGCCTGTGCCGGTAACCGTGCGACTGCGCTCGGTGAAGCTCACATTCTCACCCTCGCCAATCGCGGTGGTGAGGGTGAGGCGGGCGAGCGGATCGACCGCGTAGTCATCACTCGCTTCGAAGACCACGCGCCAGCGGCGCTGGCCGGGGCGGATCATGACTAGGCCCGAGGCAGGCTCGATCACTTGCACCTGCGGGGGCTCGTCGGCGATAGGCTCGAGGCGATGCGGCGCGCGTTTGACCTGCTTGCCTTGCGCGGTGAGATGATAGAGCGAAGGAACGTCGAGCCGCAGCGATCCTTGCCACCCCTCGCTGCCGAGGCTGAAGGGCACGCTCTGTCCGCCCACCAACTGCAAGCCCGCCGCTTTGGCCTGCGGGGCAAAGGAGAGCGTCCACTCGACGGTCGATCCCTGCGGCGCGCGGATATCGAGGCTTTGGACATAGCGCGCGGGAAGGCGCGTGTAGGCGGGAGGCAGGACCCGCAGGCGATAGCCGGTGAGGCGCGGGTCGCCGGGAGCAGCGCCTTCCGGGGTTACTTGGGTGAGCGGCGGCGGGGCGGGCGCGGGCTCTGGCCAGAGCACCGTGGCGGCAAATGCTATGGCCCCCATCACCCACGCGGCAGCGATTTTCGGCCAAGACCAACCGTCGGCAAGGCTGACGGGATCGACGGCATCGATCCGCGCGGCGATGCGTTCGGCCTGCAGCCGCTCGATGGGGGCGAGCTCGGGCTTGGCGAAAAGCAGGGCCGCGCTGTCTTCGAGCCGTGCCTCGTGGGCGTTGAGGCGGCGCACGAGCCAGCCGCGATCGAAGCGATTGGTGAGGTGGATGGCGACAAAGGCGAGGGCGATGCAGCCACCGAGCAAGATGCCCGCTGCATGCCCGATGCTGCCGAACCGCCAGCCGAGCGCAGCGCATACGAGCAGCAGCGGGCTCCATACGAGTACGGCATCAATCACCGCACGTCGGCGGGCCGGGCGGACCCAATCGGCGAAGTTCAGCTCGTGGCTCACGCGGCGAACCTGCGCACGCGGGTCGCCAACAGGCGCTCGGCGAGGAAGACGAGCGCGATCAGCACGCCGAGCCATGTCGAAACCTCGCGGGCCGGAAGGGTGTAGGGGTCGACGCCTGCGGTCGGTGCGAAGGCGGCCGAGGTTACGCGAGCAGGCGGCGGCGCGGGCGGCATCACCAGATCGCGCAACCGGGCGGCGAAATCTGGCGCGAGCAGGTCGGGCATCGCGGCTGGCTCGAGCGGCCGGGTGAAGCGCAGCATGCGGCCGGCGCCGAGCGGAGCGCCCTCGACCAGCGTGTTGCCCACCTCGTCGCGCCATAAGGCCGTGGTCGCTGCCGGCATGGCGACCTCGGCCGCTTCGCCGAGCAGCACGGTGCCGCCCGCGCTCACCCAGTCGAACACCGCTTGCGGGACGCGTCCTGGGGCGAGCCAGACCAGCACGGAAACCTGCGGGGGAAGGGTATCGCTGGTCTCAACTTCAAAGCGCGGTGTGTCGCTCCACGCAGCCGCCGCCGCGCGGAAGTAGCGGACCGGGCCTTCCCCCCCAGGCGCGTGTCGCACTGCGAGAGCAATGCTTTGGGCGCGCGAGGGGTCGGATGCCACCCTGCCGCCCTCGACGACCCGCCACGTGACCTTGCGGGTGAGGCGCAGCGGCTCGGCATCGACGCCGTCCAGCACGGGCGGCACGAGGATGGTCAGCGGTGCGCCAAGCGGGAGTTCAGCATCGAACTGGCGGATCAGGCTCGAGACTTGCACGCGCGCGGGCCGCGGAGTGCCCTCAAGCGCGGGGTAGCCGGGCGCGATCCAGCGTAGGTCCGCGTCTGGCCCCGCGGCGGCGCGGGCGGCGGCGGGGTCTACACCGGGCGCGGCGAGAAAGCGCGGCTCCTCGCTCTCCCAGCCCAGCATGGCTGGCCGGGCGAGCAGCAGCGCTAACAGCGCAACCAGCAGCAGCCGCAAAGCCAACAGCAGCAGCTCATCGAAACGCAGCTTGCTGCGCGGGCGGGGCAAGGCCTCGAGCCAGCGCAGCGCAGCGAAGTCGATCGGCACCTCCTCGGTGCGCCGCCGCAGGTGGATCAGCAGGGGCAGGGCCAGTGC
Source organism: uncultured Alphaproteobacteria bacterium (assembly GCA_963765775.1). GTDB lineage: Bacteria > Pseudomonadota > Alphaproteobacteria > Sphingomonadales > Sphingomonadaceae > Erythrobacter. The sequence goes on along the minus strand of CAVXXQ010000003.1, from coordinate 46,218 downwards.
CGCCAGCGCGGCGAGGCCCAGCGGCGCCAGCAGCAACGGCGTCACGTCGTGTTCGCTCCGCGTCCGAAGAGGGCCTGCAAGGGCCGGTCCACGGGCTCGTCGAGCACCGCAGACGCATGGCGGATACCGGCTTTGTCGAGCCGTTCGTCAAGCGCTGCCCGAGCGGTTGCAAAGCGGGTGATGAAGGTTTCACGCAAGGCCTTGCCGTCGCTCACCAGCTCCTCACCGCTTTCCTGATCGCGGAACCGGAATCCGCCATCGAAAGGGAAGTCGCGCTCCTCGACGGTCAGGAGCTGGATGGCCAGTACCTCGCGCCCCGCCTTTGCCAGCCGCTCGATCAGCGCGATGCCGCCCTCGTCGAAGCAGTCGCTGATGAACAGCACCAAGTCTCGCGCGCCGATCCGCTCCCACAGCGGCGCGAGAGTGTCAGCGTCGGGGAAGGTGCCTTCAGGCTCTAGGCGGGCGAACTCGATCTGCATCCGATCCGACTGCAAGCGGCCTGCGCGCGGGTCCGCCACAGCGAGTGACGTGCCTTGCAGCACCATCCAGCCGAAGCGGTCGCCCTGCATCATCGCCAGTTCCGCCATGCACAGCGCGAGCAGCTTCGCTCCATCGAAGCGCGACCAGTCGGGCCGCGCGCGGTCGGCCTGCGCCATCGAGGCGCTGGCATCGAGCAGGATCCATACGGCGAGCGGGCTTTCCTCCTCGGCCTCGCGGACGAAGAACTTGTCCGATCGCGAGAAGAGCTTCCAGTCGATCCGGCGCGGCTCGTCGCCAGGCTCATAGGCGCGGTATTGCGCGAACTCGAGACCGGCGCCCTTGCTTCGGCTTGCGTGCATGCCGAAGCCGCGCGTCCCCGCCACGCGCCGCGTGCTGAGCGACAGGCGCTGCAGCCGGCTGCGGACATCGGGCGGGATCGTCAGCGGCACGCGCGCCATTGCTTACGCCGTTGGCGCAGGGATGCGGGCGAGGAGAGCGGCGACCACGTCGTCGGCGCTCTTGCCCTCGGCATCGGCGGCAAAGGAGAGCAGCAGGCGGTGGCGCATCACGGGGGCGGCAAGCGCGGCGATATCCTCACGGGTCGCGGCAAATCGTCCGTGAAGCAGCGCGCGCGCCTTGGCGCAGAGTACCAGCGCCTGGCCCGCACGCGGCCCCGCGCCCCAGCGGACATAGCTCTCGACCTCGGGCGGAGCGGCCGGGTCGCCAGGGCGGGTCGCGCGGACCAGCGTGGTGATCCATCCAAGCAGATCGTCGCTGAGGTAAACTTCGCGCACATGGCGTTGCAGCGCGATCACATCCTCGGCGCGCATTACCTGCGGCACGGCGTCATGCGCGCTGCCGGTGGTCAGGGCGAGGATGTCGCGCTCCTCCGCCGCACTCGGATAGCCGACCCGCACTAGCAACAGGAAGCGGTCGAGCTGCGCTTCGGGCAGCGGATATGTACCCGCCTGCTCCAGCGGGTTCTGCGTCGCCAGCACGAAGAACGGCTTGGGCAGCTGGTAGGTCTGCCCGCCGTAGCTGACGGTCTTTTCCTGCATCGCCTCGAGCAGCGCGGCCTGCGTCTTGGGCGGCGTGCGGTTCAATTCGTCGGCGAGCAGCAGGTTGGTGAAGACTGGCCCCTGCTGGAAGCGGAACGAGCGGTGGCCGGTGCCGTGGTCTTCCTCGAGCAATTCGGTGCCGAGAATGTCGCTGGGCATAAGGTCGGGCGTGAATTGCACGCGCCGGAAATCGAGTTCCAGCGCCTCACCGAGCGTCCTCACCAGCAGCGTCTTGCCGAGGCCCGGCACGCCTTCGAGCAGGCAGTGCCCGCCCGCCAGCAGTCCGATCAGCAATTGATCGACCACGTCGGTCTGGCCGACGATGGCGGTGCCGATGGCACGCTTCAGATCGACGAGCTTGGCCGTCAGCCGCTCGATATCCGCCGCGCTTGCCGGAGCCTGTTCTGCCACTTGTTTCGGTCCCTTAGTTGGTGAGCGCGTACATCACGATATTGACCCCGAAGCGGGTATTGTCTTCGGCGAGGAAGCGCTTGTTGCGCCAGTCATAATCCCACTCGCAGCCATAGTCCTTGTTGCTGTAGAGCAAGCCAAGCCGGCCGTTGATGGTAATGCCCTTCAGGTAATCATGAATAAGGTCATCGCCCCAGCCGTTCAGCTCGAACCTGGTCGCGGGCGGGCCGTCGAACTTGAAAAAGCTGGTGTAGACCGGATGGCTGTTGGGAAGCTTCTTTAAGGCCTCGCCCCCGAAGATGCTCGCCATTTGCGCCTCGAAGGACTTGGCAAAAAGGCCGTCGATGTCGTGGTTGCAATCGTCGACGAAGACGAACCCGCCATTGCGGATGTAGCGTTCGAGATTGCGGCGTTCGGCAGCCGAGAACTCGACCGCCTTGTGCCCGGCGAGATAGCAGAACGGAGCCGCAAGCATTTTGGGATCGCCAAGGTCGACGATGTGCTCCTTCGGATCGACCCGCAATGTGGTGTAATCGATCAGCGAGGTGATGAGGTTTGCGGGCATGCGCTGGTCGACGTTCCAGTCGCCCGAATTGTATTTGAGCCGGGTGAACCAGAAGTCATAGCCGGATGCGCCCGCGCCGCCCGCCCGCTGCTGAGCGGCGAGCGGGCCGGGCACCATCGCGCCGGCCAGCGCGTAGCCCATCAGGCGCAGAAATTCGGCGCGGGTCATGGCAATCTTGATCCCCTGAACCCGCGCCGCACGAGTGTCTCGGTCAGACGGCGTCCGACAGCGAGGTGAAGGTGAAGTCGCGGATCTTCATCGGCGGAACCATCAGCGATCCGTCCTCGACACGCACCGAACGGCCCAGCTCTTCGATGTTGTTGAGCATGATCACCGGGCTTTCGTTGAAGCGGAAATTCTTGATCGGGTATTGGAGCTGCCCGTTCTCGATGTAGAAGGTGCCGTCGCGGGTCAGACCGGTGAGCAGCACGGTCTGCGGGTCAACCATCCGGATGTACCAGGTGCGGGTCACGAGGATGCCGCGTTCGGTGCCGGCGATTAGCTCGGCGGTCGACTTGGTGCCGCCTTCCATGATCGTGTTGCCCCAGCCAGCCGTTTCCGGCTTGCCCTGCTTGTTTGCCCAGTAGCGCGAGTATTGGAGGTTCGCGAGCTTGCCCTGATCGATGATCTTGACCCGTTCGCGCGGGAGACCCTCGTCATCCCAAGGCAGCGCCGGCACGGTCGGATCCGACGGATCGGTGTAGAGATTGACGCGCGGATCCATGATCTGCTCGCCGATCTTGTTGCCGCCGCCCTGCTTGCTGAGGAAGCTGCGCCCCTCGTCGGCCGAGCGCGCATCGAAGAAGTTCAACATGAAGCTGATCAGGCCCGACGCCGCAGCCGGCTCAAGGATCACGGTGTACTTGCCGGGCTCAAGCGCCTTGGCTTCCGCCGATGCCGCGGCCTTGCGCATCGCGATCTGGACGTCGGCTGCGGGATCGAACTTGGCGACGTCCTGGACGTTGCTTGCGACCCAGCCCGAACCGCGCCCGTCCTCGGTGCGCACGGTGCAGGTGTAGTCGGCGACGGTCGAGGCCTGGTAGCCGAAATTGCCGTTGGAATTGGCATGGGCGAAGAAGGTGTGGCCGTCCTCGAGGAAGCCGGCTGCGATCAGCTTACGATCGCGGCAGGGAAGGATCGAGGCTTCGGCGATCTTGGCCCGTGCCTCGGCCGTCAGCGCGGCGGTCGCCTCGCTGAAGGTCCCGGTCGGCCGGTAGGTCTGCTTGCCGACGATCGGCATGAATTCCGGGTTCTCCGGCGCCAGCTTGGCGAGCGCCTCGGCCCGGCGCACCACGCGTTCCAGAGAGGCGTCGTCGAACTGGTTGATGCTCGCGGTGCCGACCCGCTTGCCGAACGAAACCTGCACCGCAAGATCGGTGTTGTCGACGATCCCTGAGGTCGAGATGTCGTTGCGGGCGAACCGGACGTTGCCGCCGATGCCGCCGCTCAATTGCGCGCTGGTCTGGTCCGCCTTCGAGAAGGCGATAACCTTGTCGAGGATCGATTTTGCCTGCGCTTCCGAAAGAATGCTCATGTCTGCTTCTCCTTCGCGCGCTTAACCCAACGACCGGGCGGTGCTGATGACGTTGATCCCGTCGAAACGGGTGGTGGAGGAGCCGTGGCTCACCGCCGAGACCTGAGAGGGCTGGCCCTTGCCGTCGAAGAACGAACCGAACATACGGTAATCGCTCTCGTCGCAGATGGCCGAGCATGCTCCCCAGAATTCAGGCGTGCGCATCTGGTAGGCGACGTCCTCGATCATCGGGCCGAGCTTGCCGCCCTTGATCTCGTAGAAGACCGTCCCGCCGAACTGCGCATTGTAACGCTGCTGATCGATCGAGAACGACCCGCGGCCCGCGATGTAGATGCCGTTGTCGACGCCTGCGATCATGTCCTCGGGGCTCATCGTTGTCTTGCCCGGCGCGAGGCTGACGTTGGCCATGCGCTGGAACTGCACGCTCGACCAGCTGTCGGCGTAGCAGCAGCCGTCGGACTCGCTTTTGCCGAGGATGTGCGCCTGATCGCGGATCGCCTGGTAGTCGACCAGCGTGCCGTCCTTGACGAGATCCCAGCGCTTGGTCTGCACGCCCTCGTCGTCATAGCCGACCGCGCCGAGGGAGCCCGGCTGCGTCTTGTCGGCAAACAGGTTGACGATCTCGCTACCATATTTGAACGCCGCGTCGCGCTTGTCGATCGTCGCGAAGCTGGTGCCAGCGTAGTTGGCCTCGTAACCAAGCACGCGGTCGAGCTCGAGCGGGTGGCCGACGCTCTCGTGGATGGTGAGGCCCAAGTGGTTCGGGTCGAGCACGAGGTCGTACTTGCCCGGCTTGACCGAAGGCGCCTTCAGCTTGGCCTGCGCTTCCTGCGCGGCGGCGACGGCGTCTTCCTTCATGTCGTAGGACTTGCCGTATGTGGTGAGGCCGTTCGACAGGACGAACTTGTCCTCGGCCCGGCCGTCCATGTATTCCCAGCCCAGACCCATCGGCGCCGAGAGCCCCTCGCGCGACCGGAACTTGCCGGTCGTTTTGTCGACCGCGGTGACGGTAATCGGCGCCCAGATGCGGTGCACGTCCTGATCGATGTAGGAACCGTCGGTCGAGGCGAAATACTTCTGTTCGTTGACGAGGAAGATCAGCGAATTGACGAAGCTAGCGCCCGCGACGAGCGCCGCATCGTTGACCGACATGAGAAGGTTGACCTTGTCCTCGATCGGCACGTCCATCGCGTTCTTCTTGATGGGGGTGCGCCAGCTGACCTCGCCGACACCCGGCGTGGGCGCGAGCTGGACCGGTGCGATCTGGATGCGCGCATTGGCCTTGGCGATGGCGGTGGCCTGCCGTGCGGCGGCGGCGACCGCGTCCTCGGTCATTTCGTTGGTCGCGGCAAAGCCCCACGAACCGTCGGCGATGACGCGCACGCCCGTGCCGGTCGACTCGGTGTTGACGATGTTCTCGACATTGCGTTCACGGGTGATCACGAACTGGCGCAGATAGCGCCCGACGCGCACGTCGCAGTAGCTTGCCCCGGCGGCGGTCGCAGCGCTCATCGCCGCATCGGCAAGGCGCTTCTTGACTGCGACGTCGATGGCGTCCTGGAGCTGTTCGGCGGCGATCGCCTTGCCGAAGAACGACGGCGCCAGTGCAGCGCCTGTGAACACGCTGCTGAGCGCCAGAAAATCTCGTCTGTCCAAGTGAAGCCTCCCCATGCTGCCCGATGACGCCGCTCCGCAAGTGGGCAGGTCGTCCAGCATCTGCGTTGCGCAAGCTGCAGTTAATGCAGGGCGCCGCCATTGTGGTCAAACCGTTTGGCCGATGGGATCGACGGGGGACTTTTCGGGCCGACGAATGCCGCAGCCGCGCCCGGGCACATCGGCCTACGCCGAAGCGCAAAGCATTGGCTAAGCATTCGTCAAATGGGGGGAAACCACTGGTCGGGACGAGAGGATTCGAACCTCCGACCCCCACACCCCCAGTGTGATGCGCTACCAGGCTGCGCTACGTCCCGAAACCAGTGGAGCGGGGCCTATAGGGTGGAGGTTTAAGGCTGGCAAGCGGGTTTGAGAGGAACCGACTGCGGCGCCCGCGCTTCGCTTGCGGGACGGGCGTTGCTGCAAGCTTGCATTGCTGCTAGGCGCGCCCACTCGAACGGACGGGGCGCACGCCTCGCGCTGAAATCACGAGATCTGACAGGCCTTATCGCATGACAATCGACCTTCTCGCCGCCGCTGGGGCCGCCGCCGGAGCGCCGCCCGCCTGGATCAGCTTCCTGCCGATCGTCGGCATGGTTGCGATCTTCTGGTTCCTGATCATCTCCCCGCAGATGAAGAAGCAGAAGCAGCACCAAGCCAAGGTTGCGGCCGTGAAGAAGGGCGATCAGGTCGTCACTGCAGGCGGCCTCGTGGGCAAAGTGATCAAGGTCGACGACGTCTATGTCGAGCTTGAACTGGGCACCAATGTCCGTGTGAAAGCAATCAAGGCCACGCTTGGCGACATCATCCCGCCCGGCGGCAGCCCCGCCAACGACTGACCCGGCGGGCCGTTCGGCCTGCCGCACCTGACCCTTTGCGCGTGAGACCCTGACGCAATGCTCGATTTTCCCCTCTGGAAAAAGCTCTCGCTGTGGGCGGTTACATTGGCCGCCGCCATGCTGGCGCTTCCTTCGCTTGCCAACGTCGCGGGTCTCTCATGGCCGGCCGCGCTTCCCAATCCTCAGGTCAACCTCGGTCTCGACCTTGCCGGCGGCTCGCACCTGCTTCTCGAAGCCAAATCCGGTGATGTCCGCACCCAGCGCCTCGACAACATGGAAGAGACTGTCCGCCAGCTGATGCGCAACGCCAAGCCGCGCATCCGTATCGGCGACGTCTCGACAGCCGGCGGCGAGCTCTCCTTCATGCTCGAGAGCGCAGCTGACATCGACCGTGCGCGCGGGCTGATCGAGCCGGCGATGCAGGGCTCCACCACGGTGCGCGAGTGGGAACTCTCGGTCGTCGACGGTCAGCGCGTCGTGCTCAAGCAGACCGATGCCGGCGTCAATCAGGCGATCGACGATGCGATGGACAGCGCGACCGAAGTGGTCCGCCGCCGTATCGACGAGTTGGGCACCCGCGAGCCGACCATCATCCGCCAGGGCGACACCCGCATCGTGGTGCAGGTGCCGGGCCTGCAGGACCCGGCCGGCCTCAAGAAGCTGCTCGGCCAGACCGCGCAGCTCGAATTCAAGCTGGTCGATCTGAACGCCCTGCCGACCAATGTGCAGGCGGGTGTCGCGCCTCCGGGCAGCCAGATCTTCCCCTTCGCGCCCGGTTCGGCGCAGCAAGGCCAGTCGCTCGCGGTGCGCCGACTCGGCGGGATCCGCGGCGAAAACCTTACCGGCGCCCAGGCCGGTGTCGACCCGCAGAACAACCAGAGCATCGTCAACATCACCTTCGATGCTCAAGGCGGGGCCAAGTTTGCCAAGTTGACGACCGAGAACGTGGGTAAGCCCTTTGCAATCATCCTTGATGGTCAGGTGCTCTCGGCTCCCAATATCGAAACTCCGATCATCGGAGGCAGCGCGCGGATTTCGGGGAGCTTCACGCCTGAAAGCGCCAACGAACTGGCGATCGCGCTGCGATCTGGCGCATTGCCTGTGCCGCTCGACGTGGTCGAAGAACGCAGCGTCGGGCCTGATCTGGGCGCGGACTCGATCCGCAAGGGCCTGCTGGCGATGGGGATCGGCAGCCTTGCGGTGATCGCGCTGATGGTCGCCACCTATGGCCGCTTCGGCGTCTATGCGACCGCGGCGTTGGTGTTGAACGTGCTGATGCTGCTCGGGCTGATGGCGCTGGGCGGTTTCACGCTGACTCTCCCGGGGATCGCCGGCTTCGTCATCACGATCGGCGCGGCGGTGGACGCCAACGTCCTCATCAACGAGCGCATCCGAGAGGAACGCGCGCGCGGCCGCAGGGTCGTCGCCGCAGTCGAAACCGGTTACAAGGAAGCCAGCCGCGCAATCTGGGACGCGAACATCACCAACGTGATTTCAGGCGTTGCGCTGTTCGCGTTCGGATCGGGGCCGGTCAAGGGCTTTGCCGTGGTGTTGGTGATCGGGATCATAACCTCGGTATTCACGGGCGTGACCCTGACCCGCATGTTCGTCGCCGGGTGGCTGCGCAAGGCGCGCCCCAACGACATCAGTATCTGAGGAGCAAGCCGCCATGAAACTCCTGAAGCTTGTCCCCGACAACACCAACATCAAGTTCCTGAACCTGCGCATCCCGTTCTTCGTGCTCAGCCTTGTGCTGATCCTCGGGAGCTGGACGGCGGTGGCGGTGAACGGCCTCAACTTCGGCGTCGACTTTGCCGGGGGGCAGGAAGTGCGCATGACTTTCGCGCAGCGCCAGACCGCGCCGATCCCGCCGCTGCGCGAGCTTGTCGGTGGGCTCGGCTACGGCGAGCCGGTGGTACAGGAATTCGGCGCGCCCAATCAGGTGTCGATCCGCGTGCCCTTGCCTGAAGGCACAGAGAACACTCCGGGCGCAGCGACCAAGATCGGCGACAATGTGATCGCCGCGATCACTGCCGAATATCCCGATGCGCGCAGGGACGGCAATGACACCGTCTCGGGCAAGGTCGCCGGCGAGTTCCGCAATCAGGCGATCCTCGCGCTGCTGGCGGCGATGGCGGCGGTGTCGATTTACATCTGGGTGCGCTTCGAATGGCAATTCGGCGTAGGCGCGATGTTCGCGCTGGTTCACGACGTGTCGGTAACGGTCGGTCTGTTCGCGCTGACGCAGATGGAGTTCAGCCTCCAGATCGTCGCCGCGATCCTTGCGATCATCGGCTATTCGCTGAACGACACCATCGTCGTCTACGACCGCATCCGCGAGAATCTCAAGAAGTACCGCAAGATGCCGCTCGCCGAACTGCTCGATTTGTCGGTCAACGAGACGCTGTCGCGCACGGTGATGACCTCGCTGACGCTGTTCATCGCGCTGATCCCGCTGCTGATCTTCGGCCCGCCGAGCCTGTTTGGCATGGTCGCGGCGATCACCGTGGGCCTGTTCATTGGCACCTATTCGTCGATCTACATGGCCGGCCCGCTGCTGATCTGGATGGGCGTGACCTCGACAAGCTTTGTGCCGACCGAGACCGCGACCGACCGTCAGGACAAGCTGGCGCGCGGCGAGAGCTAAGCGGGGGCGGGGCTCAGGCCTCGCTCACAAGCCGCTCGTAATGCTCGGCCAGCTCGGCGGCGTTCGCGTCCCAGCTGAAATGTTCGGTCAGCGCCGCCACCGCCTCGCGCGCAGGCGGATCGTTGAGGACCGCGTTGACCCCCTGCGCCACCGCAGACGCATTGCGCGCCACCAGCCGTCCGGCGGTCGGCGACGCGATCAGCTCGCACGCGCCGCCGACATCGCAGGTCACCACCGGCGTGCCGCAGGCGAGCGCTTCGACCCAGGCATTCGCCAGCCCCTCGCTTGCGGTGGGGAGCACCATCACGTCGGCGGCCGAGAGGATCAGCGGCATCAGGTCGTGGTCGATCGATCCGGCGAAGAACACCCGATCGGACACGCCCTCGCTTGCCGCTAAAGCGCGCAGCCGCGCCTCGTCCTCGCCTTTGCCGATGAGCACCAACCGCGCCTCCGGAATGTCGCGCAGCGCCTCGATCGCGATGCCCTGACCTTTTCGCTCGATCAGCGCGCCGACGCAGGCGAGAAGCGGCACGTTTGCGGGCATGGCAAAGCCAAGCTCCTCGCTCAATTGCCGGCGCAGCTGGGGATGATCGAAGGGGCGGAAACGGTCGCGGTCGAGCCCGGTGTAGTGCACCGTGATCTTACCCGGCTCCATGCCAATCGCGGCCATCTGTCCGGCAAGTTCGTGGCTTACGGCGAGGAGTCCCTTGGCCGCATGCGCCGCCGCAAGCATCTGGCGGCGCGCAAAGTCGTAGCCGCCCCAGAAGCTGATGTCGCTCCCACGCGCCTTGATCGACAGCGGCACGCCGAGCGCGCTGGACAGCTCGGCGGCGGCTGGTCCGTCGGGGAAGAAGAACTGCGCATCGACAAGGTCGATCGGCGCCTCGGCATAGATGCGGCGGGCGAGCGGCAGCACCGCGCGGGCAATAGCGGCAGCGTTGCGGCGTGCGCCGATTTTGGGGATCAGCGTGAAGTGCGGGCGGTAAACGGTAATCCCGCCCTCGCTGCTCACCTCGGGCAGCTCGGCGAGCGCACGGTAGCGGCCCAGTACGAGGGGTGGCATCCCGATCGGGCTGACCACGGTGACCTTCCAATCCCCGCGCTTGGCTAGTGCCTCGATCGAGCGTGCGACGAAGGTGCCGAAGCGCGGATTGACCGCGTTAGGATAGAGGGTCGAGAGGACGAGAACGTGTTTCAAAGGACCTGTCTTCAGATCGCGCGGACAAGCATGAAAGCTACCGCGATCCACGCCGGATTGTCGACCACCACCTGTTTCTGGCCCGCGCCGGGCGGGAGCAGGCCGACGAGGTTGCCGCGCCGGTCGATCAGCCGTCCGAAGGCGAAGCGGCCGCCGGGGCGCGGGACGAGGCAGTCTCGGTTCATGGCGGTCTGCATGGCGGCGGGATCAACCGGACGCAGCCACAGGAGATCGCCGGGGCGATACTCGCCGACGCTCTCGGTCACCGCCAGCACTAGCGGCGCCGGGCCGTCCTCGGCGGAGGCGAGCTCGCTCGGTAGCAGCGCTTCACGAGGGGCGGTCAGCGCCAGTGGTCCGCTCGCGCTCAGTTCGGCGACGATCTGTGCGGGTGCGGCGCTCTCACTGCGCATCAGGCTGGCCGCATCGACCTTTAGCGCGGCGGCGATCCGGTTCATCCAGCCGAGCGACAGACTGCGCATGCCGGTTTCGAGCCGACCGATGGTTTGCGCCGTGGTCGGCGGGTCGCAGGCGGCGCCGAGGTCGGCCAGCGTCAGCCCTTTGGCCTTGCGAATGTCACGAATGCGGTTGCTCATCATACCCCTGTGGGATTAACCGGATTGGTTTGTTCTTTCCTACAGATATTCCGACTTGGCAAGTGCTTCGCTTTTTCCAAGGGAGGACATGCCATGAAACGCCAGCTGGTCGAACGCGAACTCACCCCCGAAGGCCCGCGCCGCAGCGCCGCAAAGCCCGGCGGACGGCGGCCCACCCGCAGCGTTACGATCAACCTCGCCGAAAGCCCTCTGGTGTGGTTGCACGCGCGCGGGCACCTTACCGATCGGCTGCTGGATGCGGGCGAGGCGCTGCGCAGCGACTACGAACGCGCGCAGCTTTCAGCCAGCATCACCATGCGTTGGGATGCAGTGCGGGTGAAGTCGACCGGCGAACGTGGCCTTGCGCCAAGCGAGCGGCAGGTCGCCGCACGCCAGCGTTTCGACGGAGCGATCAAGGCAGCGGGCAGGGGGCTGGAAGACATCCTGTGGCGCGTGGTCTGCGCAGGCGAGGCGTTGCCAGAAGCGGAGAAGACCCTCGGCTGGCCCGCGCGCAGCGGCAAGCTGGTGCTCAGGATCGCGCTTGAACGGGTGGCAGAGTTCTATCGGATCACGTGATGAGGCGCGTTCAGGAAGCGGCCGCGTAGAAAAACCGCTCTTCAGCGATCTTGCCGTCCTTGACGGTGTAGAGCCCGATTTCCGCCATCTGCGATCGTTCGCCATGAATCGTCACATCCATAGTGAAACGCAGCGCGAATTGATCGCCAAAGATATAGGGACCTTCGGTGGTGACCGCGTGGACTTCAGCGTTCGCGGTCCACCAAGCATGTTTGGCGAGCAAAGCTTCGCGGCCTTCGGCGCGCGCTGTTTCGCCTTCACCGGGTTCAAGGCTGACGATATCATCGGCCCAGAAGGCCTGATAGGCTGGCGCATCATCGGCGATGACTGCGGCTGTAAAGTCCTTGGCTAAGTGATCGATTGACATCGGACGTGTTCCTCTCGCGCTGCGAACACACTACGACCGCAATATGGCAGAATGGCGATGGTGCAGTGCAGGAGCGCCTTTACCCCTCGACCAGCTCGGCCAGCGTCAGCCAGCGTTCCTCCGCCGCATCGCGTTCAGACCGGGCATTGGCTATGCCTTGGCTGATCGTCGCGAACCTTTGCGGGTCTTTTGTGTACAGTTCAGGGTCGTTCAGCAACGCTTCGCCCTTGGCGATTGCGGCTTCGAGTTCTTCGATCCGGGCCGGCAGAATTTCGTAATCGCGCTGGTCCTTGTAGGTGAGTTTGGGCGCGGACAGTGCTTTTGTAGGAAGGGTCTTTTCGGCCCCCTCTTGACCCCCTCCTGAGCGGTTTTGACCCCCGCTAGACCCCGTCTTGACCCCTGCTAGCGGCGTTTTGCGCTTGGCTTCCCAATCGGCATAGCCGCCGGCGACAATATCCACCTTGCCCGATCCGTCGAGGCCCAGAGTGATCGTCACCGTGCGGTCGAGGAAGTCGCGATCGTGGCTGACGATCAGCACGGTGCCGTCGAAGTCTGCGATGACTTCCTGAAGCAGATCAAGGGTTTCAAGGTCGAGATCATTGGTCGGCTCGTCGAGCACGAGGAGATTGGCGGTCCGCGCAAACTCGCGCGCCAGCAGCAGCCGCGAGCGTTCTCCGCCCGACAAAATGCCGATTTTCGTGTCGACGAGGCCGGGATCGAATAGGAAATCCTTGAGGTAGGCCTGCACGTGTTTGCGCACCCCCCTCACGTCGATCCAGTCGCCGCCCTCGGCCAGGATCTGGCGGACCGTGGCCCCCGGTTCGAGGAGTTTGCGCTGCTGGTCGATCATCACCCCCGTCAATGTCCGGGCATGGGTGACTGTGCCAGTGTCGGGCTCGAGCTCTTTGGTGAGCAATTTCAGAAGGGTAGTCTTGCCCGCGCCGTTCGATCCGACGATCCCGATGCGGTCGCCGTTCTGGATGCGTAAGCTGAACGGCTTGATGATAGGCCGCTCCCCGTAAGTCTTTGAAATGTTGTCAGCTACGATCACTGATTTCGACTTGAAGTCGGCATCGCTCGCGAGTTTCAACTTGGCGGTGCCGGCGCCTGAAATCATCGCTGCCCTGACAGCACGCATCTGGTAGAGCTTTTCAAGCCGCCCCTGGTTGCGCTTGCGCCGCGCCGTGACGCCGCGTTCAAGCCAGTGCGCCTCAAGTTTCAGTTTTGCATCAAGGCGATCAGCGTTGCGGGCTTCCTCGGCGTAGACCCGGTCTTCCCACGCTTCGTAGCCGCCGAAGCCGATCTCCTTGCGCCGCATGGTCCCGCGGTCGAGCCACAGGGTCGCGCGCGTTAGGCGGGTGAGGAAGGTGCGGTCGTGGGAAATGGTGATGAAAGCACCGCGGTAGCGCGACAGCCAGTCCTCCAGCCAGTCGATCGCACCCAAATCGAGGTGGTTCGTCGGCTCGTCCAGCAGGATGAGGTCGGGGTCCTGCGCCAGCGCGCGGGCGATCGCGGCACGGCGCCGCTCTCCTCCGCTCGCGGTCACGGCCTCTCGGCCCATGTCGATGCCGAGCTGGCCGGCGATGGCTTCGACTTCGTGCGCCTCGGGTGCATTTTCGCCGCCCAGCGCCCAATCCATCAGCGTCGCTGCGCTGGAGAAATCCGGGTCTTGCTCGAGGAACACGATATTCGTCCCCGGCTTGATCCGCCGCTGCCCGCGGTCGGCATCGATCTTGCCGGTGACGAGCCGCAGCAGCGTCGTCTTGCCCGCTCCATTGCGGCCGATCAGAGCGAGCCGGTCGCCGGGCATAACGTGGAGGTCGATCGGGGCCGCGCCGGTCGTTGGCGTGGGGCCGCCGAACAGCCAGCGACCGCCCTGCTGCAGTGCGAGGCCTTCGAACGAGAAGATGGGGGGCTGTGCCATGGCCTGCGCCACCTAGGGGCTGAAGACCGTCGCGACAAGACAAGGAACATTGCCAGCAGAGCTTCGGTTCAGTGTCGGGAAAGCCGACGCGCGCCAAGTGCACGGCGAATTGGAGAAAAATCAATGAACAAGCCTCTGACCCTGACACTTGCTGCAGCCGCTTTGGGCATGCCCGCAATCGCCGCCGCCGCGCCCCAGATAGATATCGCAGCCACCGGACCCGTGGTGGAACTGAGCGTGTTCGAGACTGTCGAGGTCGCGCCGGACCGCGCCACAATCGGCGCAGGAGTCTCCACGGAAGCGCCGACTGCAACCGAGGCGCTTCGCCAGAACTCTGCCGAGATGCAGAAAGTAATCGCGCGCATCAAGGCGTCCGGAGTCGCCGAAAAGGATATCCAGACCACTGGCATCAGCCTCAGTGCCCGCTATGATTACGACCAGTCGACCCAGCGCCAGATCTTCCGCGGCTACCAGGCATCGAACCGGGTTAGTGTGCTACTGCGCAAGATTGACGATACCGGCCGGGTGCTGGACGCGCTGGTTGCAGCGGGCGCGAACGATCTCAGCGGTCCCGATTTTTCGATCGATGACGATACTGCCGCCAAAGATGGGGCACGCAAGCGGGCGGTCGAGCGCGCTAACGCGCAGGCTAAAGCCTATGCCGCGATGCTCGGCTATCAGAACGTCAGAGTGCTCTCGATCAGCGAAAGCATGCAGGGGATCGGACCGGCGCCGATGCCGTTTGCCAAGTCGCGTGATGAAATCGTCCTCGCTGCCTCGGCAGCACCGGTTCAGCCGGGCATGGTCCAGACCGGCGTCAACGTGTCGATCACGTATGAGATGGTCGGCAGCGCCACGGCGGCGCGGTAAGCCATTCACGGCTTGTTCAATGGAACTTTGCTAGGCACGTCACTGCTATGAAACTGCTTTCCGCCTTTTTGCTTCTTCCCCTGTCCGCGCTGGCGCTCGCCAGTGGGCCTGTCGTTGCGCAGGAACAGACCCGCGGCGAGCAGGGTGCGGCGCGGCGCGAGGCGCAGGCGGGTAACATCATGCGCTCGGGCGAGATTGAAGCGCGCATCCTTCCGACGATGCGCAATGCTGACTATCTCGGTTTCGCTTATGACTCGACCGCGATGGCGTACCGCCTCAAGTTCATCAAGGACGGCCGCGTGACCTATGTCGACGTCGATGCCCGCACCGGGCGCGTCATCGGCCGGTCGCGCTGACGGCTTGCCAACCATGAACGATCAGCGGGGGAAATCGGGCGCTGCCGCGTCAGCCGATTGCTTGACGCACGCGCCCCGAAAGCGCACGACCCGCCGCATTGTAACGCTTAGATATGGTGAACCATGCGCATTCTGATCGTCGAAGATGAACCGACCCTCGGCGCGCAGCTGAAGGCGACGCTCGAGCAACAGGGCTATGCTGTCGACCTCTCGACTGATGGCGAGGACGGGCACTTCATGGGCTCGACCGAGGATTATGACGCTGTGGTGCTCGATCTAGGCCTTCCCGAGATCGATGGGCTGACCGTGCTTGGCATGTGGCGGCGCGAGGGGCGTACCTTCCCCGTGCTTGTGCTGACCGCGCGCGACAGCTGGAGTGACAAGGTCGCAGGCCTTGATGCGGGCGCCGACGACTATCTTGCCAAGCCTTTCCAGACCGAGGAACTGATTGCCCGCCTGCGCGCGTTGATCCGCCGTGCTTCAGGGAACACGTCGTCTGAACTGACAGCCGGCGACGTGCGGCTGGACACCCGCTCTGGCCGCGTCACGCTTGACGGCGAGCCGGTCAAGCTGACTGCGCAGGAATACAAGCTGCTCTCCTATCTAATGCACCACAAGGGCAAGGTGGTGAGCCGCACAGAGCTGATCGAGCACATCTACGATCAGGATTTCGATCGCGATTCCAACACTATCGAAGTCTTCGTCACCCGCATTCGCAAGAAGCTCGGCGCAGACGTGATTACGACCATTCGTGGCCTCGGTTACAGCCTCGACGACCCCGCCGACGCACCGCGCGCCTGAGGCAGCGGTAGCGGGCGGCGGCGACGCGCCGACGACTGCGTCTGCAGTCGAGGGCGTCGACGCGCCGACTGTCGAGGTGATCGCGCAAGATAAGGCCAAGCCGCGTGCGAGCCTTGCCCGGCGCATGGGACTTATCGCGGCGGGGTGGATCTTCGTGCTGTTGCTGGGCGGCGGCATCGCGCTCGAACGCACACTAACCACGCAGGTCGAAGCTAATTTCGACGAGCAACTCGACTACATCCTGACCGCCATGATCGCCTCGGCCGAGATCGACGCGAGCGGTGAGGTCTATTTCTACCGCACGCTTGGCGACCAGCGCTTCCTCGAGCCGGGTAGTGGGCTATACTGGCAGATCAGCGGCGGCAACTACGAGCCGTGGCCGTCGCGCAGTTTGTGGGACCGGACGCTGAAGCTGCGCGGGCCCGAAACCAAGGGCACGGATTTCGACAGCGACGTGCACTTCTACAACTCCGACCAGTTCGCCGGGGAGCCGCTCCGCATTGCCGAGCGCACCGTGATCCTGCCGGGAAGCGAGACACGCTGGACTTTCGCTGTCGCCAGCGCGACCGAGCAGATGGACACGCAGACCGGGCGGGTTCGGTTGATCTTGATCTGGAGCTTTGCTGTGCTGGGGTTGGGCCTCCTCGTGATGGCGCTGCTTCAGATCCGCTACGGTCTCTCGCCGCTGCGGCGGGTGCGGGCTTCGATCCAGATGCTGCGCACCACCGGCGCCAACCGCATCTCCGATCCGCTGCCTCTGGAAGTTCAGCCGCTCGTCGATGAACTGAACGCGCTGCTCGAGCATTCCGAGCGGCAGGCGGAAGAGGCTCGGCGGCACGCGGGCAATCTCGCCCATGCGTTGAAAACCCCCCTTACCGTGCTCACCAATGCCGCGACCGCACGCGCGCCCGATCTTGGCGACGCTGTGATGCGCGAGACCCGCACCATGCAACGCCATGTCGACCACCACCTTGCCCGCGCCCGCGCCGTGGGCCGCCGGTCGGTCGGCCATGCGCTCACCAATGTGATGGCGAGCGCCGAGGCTGTGCGGCGCGCGGTAGAGCGACTTTATCCGGAAGGCCGACTGGACATCGCCGGAAGCCGCGGTGCCTTGGTCGCGCTGGAGCGGCAGGACCTCGATGAACTGCTCGGTAACCTCATCGAGAACGCGGCCAAGTACGGTGGCGGCAGTGTTTTCGTCACTATCGACCCCGATGAGAGCGAGGCGCCGCGCGATCCCAAGCAATGCCTGATCTGGGTCGAAGACGACGGCACCGGCATACCCGAGGCTGAGCGCATCCGCATCTTCGATCGCGGCGCCAGGCTCGATACCGATAAGCCTGGCACTGGCCTGGGCCTTGCGATCGTGCGTGATGTGGCGGAGATCTACGGCGGCAGCGTTGCGCTTGGCGAAAGCGAGGACCTGGGCGGGCTTCTGGTCGAGCTCCGCCTGCCGCGCGCCGATTGAGAGCGGTCCGGCACGAAGGGTTTTTTCAAGTCTCGCGTTGTAACGGCAAGCGGACAAGACATCCGCACGCAAACGGGGCCATCAGCGCGCAAAAATGAACGCCAGCGGCAAGCCTTCCCTGAGCCAGCAGATCGTCGGTAACGGCGAGGATGGGGCATGGATCGAGCGGCTGGCGGCGCGGGATACCTTGGCGTTACGCGAGGTGATCGCTCGCCACAGCGGGCGGCTCCACCGCATCGCGTGGCGCATGACCGGCGACGCGCAAGAGGCGGAGGACATCGTACAGGAAGCCATGCTTCGTCTCTGGGATCAGGCGCCGAGAATTGCTGCGCGCCATCCGATGGGCAGCGAGGGAACTGGGTTTCGGCTCGGCGCATGGCTGCAAAGGGTTGTGACCAACCTCGCCATTGATCGCCTGCGCCGCACGCGGCGGCTGACCGGAGGCGAGGTTCCCGAGCAGGAAGATGAGGCGCCGCTCGCCGACGCCGTGGTCGAAGCCCGCGAGGACGGCTCGCTCGCCCGCGCGCTGATCGCCGCGCTGCCTGAGCGGCAACGTGCGGCGATCGTGCTTACCTATTACGAGGAGCTGCCCAATGCCGAAGCGGCTGCAGCGCTGGAGATGAACATTAAGGCCTTCGAATCCTTGCTCCACCGTGCCCGTATGGCTCTGCGGCAAGCCTTCGCGGCCCAGGAAGGTGCCCAATGAGCGTCAATCCCCAAAGCCACGACGGCGGGCCGATCCTCCCTGGCAGCCCGCTCGCCCGCGCGCTGGGCGGCGACGTGGTGCCGTCGCTTTCGCCGGGGTTTGCCGACCGTGTGCTCGCTGCGGCCGAGGCGCGGCCCGCGCCGCTGCCCGAATTGCGTCGTCGTCCCGGCCGCTGGTCCGGCTGGCGGACAGGGCGGCGATTGGCTGTCGGAGTTGCGGGGGTATTGGTCTTGGGAAGCGCGGCGGCGGCAACCGGCCTGCTCCAGCAATTGGCGGTGCCCGTACCTTCGGCCAAGGCGGTCTGGGCGAGCATCGCCGGCACCGCTCAAGCAGCACCTGCCGCTCCACCTGCACCGGTAGTTGCCGCAACTCCCGCGGCGCTAGCCAAAGTCGAGATCGACGGGTCCATCGACACCCCCGAAGAGCTTGGCGAAGCCTTCCGCCGGGTTGATGAGGTGCGTCAGGGCCGCCGGGTCGAGCGTGCCCAGATCATCGACCAGCGTATCGCCAGCGAGATCGCGCGCCGCCGTGCCGCGGGGCTCAAGGTGCCGACCCCTGAGCAGGAGGTGCGGCTGCGCGAGCGCATCGCCGCCGCCGAAGCCCGCCGCGAGCAGCTTGCCGACCAGCGCATCGCATTGCGGCGCGAGGCTATGCAGCGTAAGATCGAAAGCGGTGAAGCGCTCACACGCAGTGACGTTGTCGCGCCTCTGCGCGCGCGCCAACCCCTCGCGGAAGGCAGTCCGGATTTCGAGCGGCTGCGGCGCATGAGTCCGAAGGAACGGCGCGCGGCCTTGCAAACCATTCCGCCCGAAGAGCGCCGCGCGCTGGTCGAGGAATATCGCGCCCGCCGCAGCGGTGTTGCGGCAGCACCTACACCATCACCGAGCCCCTCCGAAGCCGCCCTAGCAGAGTGACAGGTTTAAAAAACTCGCGTCGCCCGCGAAGGGTGAAGCAGGTCTCATACGTTTTCCTCATGTCTCCTGCGGCAATTGAAACGCCGTAGGCCAGACCTCGCAAACATCTAATTGCAAGGAGGAATATTGCCATGCTCAAGTCCCCCCTAATGCTCGCCTCGCTGACTGCACTCGCCCTCGCTCTGCCCGCCGCCGCGCAGGAAAAAAGCCGCACCAAGACCTACGAAGGTCCCAATGTCAGCGCCACCCAGACCACCACCGTCAACCGCGATACCGGCACCGCTACCCGCGATCGCGACGTGACCAACCTCAACACCGGCGCCACTGCCTCAAGCAGCGCGGTGCGCCAGCGGACCGCCACTGGTTCGACCGTTTCCGTCGTCCAAACGGGTCCGCAGGGCCGCTGGCGCAGTCTCGAAGGCGAGCGTACCCGCACCGAGACCGGGTCGACCTTCACAGGCACCGCCACCGATACGCGCGGGAATGCTTACGGTCTTTCGGAGAGCCGCAGTCGCGACGGCTTGGGCAACTCCGCTGCCAGCCAGAGCATCACAAATAGCGCCGGCGAGACGCTTGCCTCGCGTCAACGCATCACCACGCGCAGCGACGGGCAGATCAACACCACCGTGTCGCGCAGTCGCGCCGAGGGCTTTACCCGCCCGCCCCGGACGCGCCGCCCTCGGGGCTGACTTTCGTTCTGATAGATACCGGCAGGCAAGGCACCCCCGCTTTGCCTGCCGTTTCAGCCAGCCTGCGCACGTTCGTGGTGGCGGATCACTTCGTCGATGATGAAGCGAAGAAACTTCTCGGAAAATTCTGGATCGAGATCGGCCTCTTCCGAGAGTTTGCGCAGCCGCGCGATCTGGCGCGCCTCGCGATCCGGGTCGGCGGGGGGAAGCGTCGCCTTTGCCTTGTACTGGCCCACCGCCTGCGTGATCCGGAACCGCTCGGCCAGGATGTGGATCAGCGCGGCATCGATATTGTCGATGCTCTTGCGGAACGCAGCAAGTACGGGATCGGATGCGTGTGAAGCTTGCGGATCTTGCGCCATAGCGCGCGAAACTAGCAGCAATTCTGCGCTTGCCAAGCACGGCGGCGCCGCCCTAATGCCGGGGCATCATGAGTGCCGAAATTGTCCCTCTGCCGCGCAAGGCACCGACACTCGATCCGATGCTGTCGCTGACTGCGCTTGGCATGAATTCCGTCAACTCCGTCATTCTTGAGCGAATGCAGAGCGAGATCCCGCTAATCCCGCGCCTTGCCGGGCACCTCATTTCTGGCGGAGGCAAGCGGCTGCGGCCGATGCTGACGCTCGCCGGGGCCGAACTTGTCGGATACAAGGGCACCCGCCACCACAAGCTCGCCGCTGCGGTCGAATTCATTCACACCGCGACTCTTCTCCACGACGACGTCGTTGACGGAAGTGAATTGCGGCGCGGGAAGGCGGCGGCCAACATCATTTTCGGCAACCCGGCGACAGTGCTGGTTGGCGATTTCCTGTTCAGCCGCGCTTTCGAACTAATGACCGAGGACGGCTCGCTGCGCGTTCTCGCAATCCTCAGCCGGGCCAGCGCAGTCATCGCCGAAGGGGAGGTCTCGCAGCTCTCCGCCCAGCGCCAGATCAACACGAGCGAAGAGCAATACCTCCACATCATCGGCGCCAAGACCGCCGCACTGTTCGCCGCTGCCAGCCAGATCAGCGCCGTTGTCGCCGAATGCTCGGAGGAGCAGGAGCGCGCGCTCGAGGCCTATGGGCGCAATCTCGGGGTGGCTTTCCAGCTCGTCGATGACGCGATCGACTACGATTCCGACGCCTCCGAGATGGGCAAGGAGCAGGGCGATGACTTCCGCGAGGGCAAGATGACCCTGCCGGTGATCCTCGCTTACGCGCGCGGCAACGAAGAGGAACGCAAGTTCTGGAAGGACGCGATCATCGGCCACCGTACTTCGGACGATGATCTTGCCCATGCGATCCACCTGATCGGCAAGCACAACGCGGTTGAGGATACGCGCGAGCGCGCCCGCCACTTCGCGCACCGTGCCATCGACGCGATCTCGATCTTCCCCGATGGCAAAGCGCGCGCGGCGATGGCCGAAGCAGCGCAATTCGCGGTCGCGCGCGGGCATTGAGCAAGCTAACGGCCGGGGCGATGTTCCCCGACCTTCCGATCCATACCGTCCTCCCGGAAATCCGCGCCGCCCTTGCGGGTATGGGCGCGGGCGTGCTGATCGCGCCGCCGGGGGCGGGCAAGACCACTGCGGTCGCGCCCGACCTGCTGGCCGAGCCATGGTGCACAGGACAAATCATCGTCACATCGCCGCGCCGAGTCGCCGCCCGTGCCGCGGCCGAGCGCATGGCCGAGGCTTTCGGTGAAGCACCAGGCGAAACGGTCGGCTACATGACCCGCCTCGACAGCAAGGTTTCCGCGCGTACCCGCATCCTTGTCGTCACCGAGGCGATCCTGGTGAACCGGTTGGTCGATGACCCGGAGTTGCCCGGCGTCTCGGCCTTGCTGTTCGATGAGGCGCACGAGCGCGCGCTCGACAGCGACCTCGGGCTCGCGCTCGCGCTCGAAACCCGCGCGGTGCTGCGCGAGGACCTGCGCGTGCTGGTCATGTCCGCCACCATCGATGGCGCGCGCTTTGCGCGGCTGTTGGGCAAGGATGCGGCCATCATCGAAAGCGAGGGGCGTAGCTTTCCGTTGGAGATCAAATGGCTTGGCGGCGATGGTTCGCAGGCCATCGAGGATCGCATGGCAGCCGCCGTCCTGACCGCTTGGCGCGACGAGACGGGAGATGTGCTCGCCTTCCTCCCCGGCGTGCGCGAGATCGAACGGGTGCGCGAGCGGATCGAGCCTCGCCTTGCGGGCGTGCCAATCCATGCGCTCCACGGCCAAGTGGAGCCCGCTGCCCAGCGCACAGCGATCCGCCGCGACGCAAACGGCTGTCGCCGGATCGTGCTCGCCACTTCCATTGCCGAAACTTCGCTGACCTTGGACGGCGTGAGCGTGGTGGTCGATTGCGGTCTCGCGCGGCTCGCCGAGTTCGACCGCGCCGCTGGGACGACGCATCTCGTGACGCGGCGCGCCTCGCAGGCTTCAGCGGCGCAGCGGGCTGGGCGCTCAGCACGTCAAGGGCCGGGTGTCGCCTATCGCCTGTGGGAGGAGGCGGGCCATGCGGGTCGCCCCGAATTCGCGCCCGCCGAGATTATGCAGGCAGATCTCGCTCCGCTGCTTCTGCGGCTGGCGAAGTGGGGGACATCGGACCCCGCGGCGCTGCCGTGGCTCGACCCGCCGCCCGAGGCATCGGTTGCAGCGGCTCGCACGGCGCTTGAGGCGCTCGGCGCGCTTGAAGCAGACGGTCGTATCACGCCGCAGGGCGAAGCGATCGCCGCCCTGCCGATGGCGCCCGATCAGGCTGCGGCTGTGCTCCAAGGTGCGCGCGCCGAGGTAGGTGAAGATGTGGCACGGCTGGTGATGCTTTTGCAGGAGCGGGGCCTCGGTGGTCGGGGCGAGGACTTGATGCAACGTCTCTCCCGTTGGCGCGGTGACCGTGCGCCGCGCAGCGTCTCGGCCGCGCGAATTGCGCAAGGTTGGGCAAGGCAAGCGGCCAAGCTCTCCGATGTGATCGCCAAGAGCCCCGCCACCGACGCTGCCGAAGCGCTGGCGCTCGCGCGGCCCGACTTTGTGGCCCGTCGCCGCGACGCATCCGGTGAGCACTGGCTGAGCGCAGGCGGGCGCGGTTACATCCTCGATCCCGCCTCGGCGCTAGCCCGCGCGGAGTGGATCGTGATCGGCGATGCGCAAGGTCAGGCCAAGGGCGCGCGCATCACAGCTGGGTGTGAAATCGCCTCAGAACGGATCCCGGTGCTGTTTGCTAAGCAACTTGCAGAACGGGTCACAACCCGCTGGAACAATGAGAAAGCCCGTGTTGAGGCACGGCGCGAGCGGCGGCTCGGCGCGATTGTGCTTGCAAGTGTGCCCGAACCTTCGCCCGACCCAGCGCTGCTTGTGGATATCCTTGTGGACAAGGCGTTAGAGAAGATGGGAGAGCTGCTCCCTGAGGGCTTCCTTGCCCGCGCCCGTTTTGCGCAGGTAAAGGCACTCTTGCCCGAGGCCTTGCATAGCCATGCGGCGGAATGGCTCTCGCCGCTACTTGCCGGACGACGCGATCTCGACCTGCCGCCGCATCGGTATGCAGAAGCGGCGCTGGGTCTCGTCGACTGGAACGAACGGCAGGCGATCGACCGCGCTGCGCCGACGCAATTCACGTCGCCTGCCGGGACGAGCCACCCCATCGACTATGTGGGCGACGACGCGCCGAGCGTCGAGGTGCGGGTGCAGGCGCTGTTCGGGCTCGACACGCATCCGATGATCGGCGCTACAGCGCTGCTGCTCAAGCTCACCAGTCCCGGGGGGCGTCCAGTCCAAGCGACCCGCGACCTGCCCGGTTTTTGGCGGGGGAGCTGGCGCGATGTGGTGAAGGACATGAAGGGTCGTTACCCGAAGCACCGCTGGCCCGATCAGCCGTGGCTCGAAAAGCCGAGCCTCAAAACCAAAAACGCCTTCAACCGCAGCGATTCGTGATCTAAGGCGACCATCATGAGCGCACGCATCTACCAGAACCCCAAGCACGCCATGCAGTCCGGCAAGGCGCATACCGACCAGTGGGTGCTCGAATTCGAGCAGTCCGAGGCGCGGTTTGCCGATCCGCTGATGGGCTGGACGGGCAGCGGCGACACCCAGTCGCAGGTCAAGCTGACTTTCCCCGGCAAGGATGCGGCAAAGGCCTATGCCGAAAAATACGGCATCGCCGCGCGCGTTCTGGTTACGCCGCCGAAGCGGTTGAAGCTTCAGGCCTATGCGGACAACTTCCGCTGAGTTGACGTTTTGCGTCGCCGACGCCATATGCCCACTCGGGAGTCGGGTGGACGTTTGCGTCCGCTCACCGAGTCAGGTCCGGAAGGAAGCAGCTCAGGTGGATTGCGGCGGGTCGCCCGGCTCCTTCTTCCCCATCTTCACGATATTCGCCCGTATCGCGCACCATGACAAATGGCGTCCGAGCGCCTAGCTTGGGCCGCATGAGCGATTCCGATCCCGACCTGCCTGACAGCGACGACACCGGCCTGACGGCTGCGGAGTTGGAGGCGGCTGGTCAGAATGCCCTGTTCGGCGAGCCTGATCCTACGCCGCCGGCACCCAAGCCTACCGCGACGCCCGCGCCAACCAGCCAGCCCTACCGCGTGCTGGCGCGCAAGTATCGCCCGCAAACTTTCTCCGAACTTATCGGGCAGGAGGCGATGGTCCGCACCCTCGCCAACGCCATTGCCCGCGACCGGTTGGCGCATGCCTTCTTGATGACCGGCGTGCGCGGGGTCGGCAAGACCTCGACCGCGCGCCTTATCGCCAAGGCGTTGAACTGCGTCGGGCCGGACGGGCAGGGCGGCCCCACCATCGACCCCTGCGGCCAGTGCGAGCCGTGCACGGCCATCGCCGAAGGCCGACACATCGACGTGATCGAGATGGACGCGGCCTCCAACACCGGCATCGACAACATCCGGGAAATCATCGAGCAGGTCCGCTACGCCGCCGTCTCGGCGCGCTACAAGATCTACATCATCGACGAAGTCCACATGCTGTCGAACGCCGCCTTCAACGGCTTGCTCAAGACCCTTGAGGAACCGCCGCCGCACGTCAAATTCCTGTTCGCCACCACCGAAGTCGACAAGCTGCCGGTGACCGTGCTGAGCCGCACCCAGCGCTTCGACCTGCGCCGCATCCCCGCAAGCCTGCTGGCCCAACACTTTGCCAAGGTGTGCCGCCTCGAAGGTATCGACGCCGAGGCAGAGGCGCTCGCCATCATCGCCAACGCCGCCGAAGGCTCGGTGCGCGACGGGCTCTCGATCCTCGACCAGGCGATTGCCCATGCCGACCTGGACGGTGAGGGCAAGGTTACCGCCGCCCGCGTGCGCGACATGCTGGGCCTTGCCGACAAGAGCGCGCAGCGCCGCCTGCTCGGCCACCTGCTCGAAGGCGACGCCAAGGCGCTGCTCGCCGCAGTGGACGAACAATATGCCCTTGGTGTCGAGCCCATCGCCCTGATCCGCGCGCTGATGGACCTCACCCACCGCGTCACCCTCGCGCAGGTTTCCGGTAGCGAGCCCGAGGCCCCGGCGGAGGATGAGCGCGCCGCGCTGGCCGACTTTGCGGCGCGGCTGGGGGCAGGGGAGCTCCACCGGTTGTGGCAATTGCTGCTGAAGGGCCACGACGAGGTCCGCACCGGCCCCGATCCGCTGACCTCGCTGCAAATGGCCTTGTTGCGTATCCTCCACGCCGCGCAGATGCCCGATCCGGGCAAGCTGGCAAAGCGCATCGAGGAATTGGCGGCGAGCGGTTTTGCCGCCGCGCCTGCGGGCGAGGGCGCTCCCACAGCCGTCCCCGCGCCGACCGCCGCCAGCCCTGCGCAAAGCTGGGCCGCGCTGGTCGATCAGGTCGATGCCTCGGGCCAACTCCGCGTCGCCCAGATCATGCGCGACCGCGTGCGCGTGATCGCCATCGACGCCGAACGGATCGTCTACGAGCCCGCCGACAAATTCCCCGATGACCCAGCGCCCGATATCCGCGAGGCGCTGCTCAAGGTAACGGGCAAGCGCTGGATGATCGAGCGCGGCACCGGCGCAGCGCAGCCGAGCTTGCGCGAAGCCGCCGAGGCCGAAGCCTCCGCAGAGGACGCGCGCATCCGCGCTGACCCGCTGGTCAAGGCCGCCTTCGAAGCCTTTCCCGATGCCGAGTTGATCGGCACAGCCCAGCAAACCGCCCCGCAGCCTGCCGCCGCTGCTGGCGGCGCAAGCCCGCCGTGGCACTGACACCCCCGAAAGAATGATGGAGTACCCCCGATGAAGTCGATGGAAGAGATGATGGCCGCAGCCCAACAGGCTGCCGAGACCATCCAGAAGCAGATGAACGAGATGCAGGTGAAGCTCGATTCGATCGAGGTCGAGGGCAATGCCGGCGGCGGCCTCGTGAAGGTCCGCGCCAGCGCCAAGGGCCGCATCCTCGGCGTGGCGATCGACGACAGCCTGATGGTGCCGGACGACAAGCAGATCCTCGAAGACCTCGTCGCCGCCGCCTTCAACGACGCCCGCGACCGCGCCGACCGCGTATCGGAGCAGGAGATGAAGCAAATGCAGTCCTCGATGGGCCTGCCGCCGGGGTTCAACTTGCCCGGGCTGGGGTGAGGTTGGTAAGAGAGCACGTCGCTCGCCCAAAGAGCAACAGTCCTCGGCGGCCCTCCACAAAAGCGGCGCCGGGGTTCAACCTGCCCGGGCTGGGGTGATCTGATCCACCCGTCGTCGCCCCGGACTTGATCCGGGGCCAGGCTTTTCTTCATCCCATCGCGCGCCAATCCGAAGTAAGCCAAGCCCCGTGTCCAGCACGGGGCGACGCAAGTGGGGGTTCGGTGGTGAGCCGCCACGTCCCCCTTATCGTCACCCCAGCGCAAGCTGGGGCCTAGAGCCTCAAAGTGCAGCGCCTGCCGCCCTGGGTCCCAGCTTGCGCTGGGATGACGGGCAATGTCAGGTTTTGGCGTTCTGCGGAATTAGCGGGGATGACCGAAAGTGGGTGGGTAGTTGTCTGACCGCCTTCGGGTGACAGAACGCATTAGCTGCCGTTGATCAAAGCCGAGTAATGCGTCGCCTATCGACCCAAGATACGGCCTTCCCGGCCGTCGTATTGAATGTCTGGTTGCGCCAGATGCTGCCATTCCGTTTTTGGGATGGCGCAACGACCGTGCTCATGACCGGAGCTGGGTGGGAAGCGGTCATAAAATACCCGATGCAAACAGAGGCTGAAGTGCGATTGCCAAGCCAGCGATCGCCGAAAAAAATCGAAACCGTCTCCATCGGCATCGACATGAAGCGGTGCCCAGCCTTGTAGAATAGTCGTTGGCTTACGGTCGTTGACGACGCTTTTTAGCGATCGAGACTTGAGATCGGTGACCGCCCGTGCAGGGCGTCACGACAGCCGCGCGAGGAAGTTCAGCGCCGAGCGGCTGGGCAGCATGAAATATCCGCCTGCCCGCATCGTCACGTAGCTATCCAGGCCTTCTATCACCACCGGACCTTCGGCCGTAGGGATGGTGAAGCGGGTGTTGGTGCCTCCCATTGCCTCGTCCATCGCAGCAGACTTGAACTGACCGAAAAACTTGCCCTCGTCCGCCAGCGGATTGCCCAGCAACGGATCGGCCTCGTCGGTCAGGCCGTGGAACGACTTCGCATTGATCCAGGTGTGCTGGATGAATTCAAACTGCCGCTCGAGATCGGAGCAGATCGCGGCGAACAGCAATCCCTTGGCCTCTTTCCCTTCGTTCTCTGGCTGATAGGCATAGCTGCGCCCCCGACGCAGGATTCGGTGGCGGTTGGTGATCGCCTGTTCCTCGGCATCGCCCGGCTCAAGGCTGTCGCGCGGGTTGGTGCGGCGGATATGCGCGCCAAGCGGACAGGCAAAACCGCGCGGGTCATCGACGCCATATGCAAAGTCATTGTCGGCTGCATCGCGCGGGCCAAGCCCAGCCGGGCATGACGGGTTGCCGACAAGCGGCGATCCGTCCTTCCAGCGCCCGATGATCTTTGCCCCCACCCATTCGTCCGTCACTTTCCCGGAGAACATGTCGGACAGCTGCCTATAGCCATGCCGGTCACTGGGATTGTCAGGGTCTCCCGTGCCCGAGAGAATGCTCGCGTGGCGTTTAAGCGAAGCTTCAAAGCCCGCAACATCCTGATCGAGCTGGCGCAGCACCAGGAAGCTGCAATTGCGCCCGAAATCGCGCAGATCAGGGTCTGATGAGTGGTTGCCGAAGAACGGGAACCGGTTGGCATCATACTCGGCCACGGTCGGCAGGCGGGCGCCCGGATCGTGCTGGGCACCCACCGCAACCGAGGGCGAGACATAGCCCTGATCGTTGCGGTAGCCCATAAGGAATTCACCCGGCGCAACCACGTCGCGCGGCGCAGGCGCCACTGCCGCTTTGCGGCTGCCGCGGATAACCGGCTGCGAGATGCCGTCGCGGAAACCGAAATGCTCGCGCCCGAGTTCGGGCCTTCCGCAATCGTCGCGCAAGGGCGGGCACGGCACCTCGGCCACCACCGCCCCGCCCGCCGCTTCAAGATGCGCGACATGGGCCGCCACCAACGCGGCGTGCTCTGCCTGCACGGCAGCGTTGCAAACCGCCTCATCGTCGTCCGGAGTGTAGAGGATCAAGACCGCTGCAGCGTCGCGATCCGACCAGCGCCACTCGCCGACAGGGCGATCGCCAAGAAGACGCTGGCGGCCGTGCATTCCCATGCGGAAGGCGGCCGGGAGCTGGTCCAGCCCCATGCCTTCGCGCAGGCCAAGCCCCGCCAGCCCCGCTGCGGTCAACCCCAGCACCGCCGATGGTCCGGCGAAATCCAGATCCCCGAAGCGCACGCTCGCCAATGCCGTATGATGATCGCCTTGCGGTTTTATCACGTCGCGCAGCCAGGCGCGCGCCTTGCCGGCATCGTCCGGAAATTTGACGAGCAGCGCCGTTGCCAGCGGGTGACGCCCGAAACCGGAGAAGACGATCGACTGCACTTCCTGGCTTTCCAGTTCGTCCACCTCGCGCTGGGCCGATCCAAAATTGGCCAGCCAGCGCCGCGCATCGGTATCGCTGGCTGAACGCGCCAGGCCATCCTCAATCATGGCATTGTTGCGGATCTGCTTGGCCGTAAGATCCGGAAACCGGCTATACCAGCACAGCGAGGGGCGTTGCTGGCGCCGCACCCAGCGCTTGAACCGGTCGCCATCCGACGCGCCGTCCAGGATCAGGAAGCGGGTCGGCGGGAAGCCTTCCCCGTGGCTCCAGGCCGATGATTGGCCCTCGTGCGCGCGGGTGATGAAATCCTCGAGATAGCTCTCCCAACTGCCGTCATAGTTCGAATGGAACACGAATTGCCGGGTACCGGGCACCACAAACCAGCGCGCCTTGTGGATCGTGCCCATGGTCACGACAAAGCCGGGGCGGAACCAGTGGATAACGGCCTGCCGGATCCACCACATCGAAAAGGCGAAACTGAACCGGCGCAACAGTCCGCGCTTGAGCGGCATGACGGCGATGATGTGGTTCTGTTCGAAGCCGGGAGCATCCTCGCGCGAGAGGATTTGCGTAACGTGATCGATATCGGCGATGCGCGGGTCGCTCGGCTCGCGCTTTTCCGCGCTGCGCACCAGCAGCAGGAATATCCCGAAGCCCAACGCGGCCACCATCAGGCCAAGGATCGGCCCGGCAACGAGACCGGCCAGCAGCGCCAGCCCCTGCTGCACCACGCTCACCTCACCATGCGGAAGCGCCAGCCGATAGATCGGAATTGCGCAGATCGCCGACAGCAGCGCCAGCGCAATCAGGATAAAGCGGTTGTCAGGCGAAAGCATGGTGGTGATCGTTGTCGCGAGGACACCGCGATCCTTCCAGCCCGCCAGACCAAGCCGCTTGCGGCTGGGCCGGATGATCGCGCGGCTCAACAATCGCCGGCGCTCGGCGCCAAGTGCCGCCATCTTCTTCTTGTAACGCCGTGCGTAGAACACATCTCCGTTGAGCAAGCGGCGCAGGTGGATGAGAATGTCGTTCGCCCGCCCGTCGGACAGGCCGGGGTTGCGCATTCGGTCATCAATCTCATCACGGGCCCAACGGGCAAGTGCAGCCTGCCGCGCGATATCTGCCACCGAGACATCCTTGAGCCCGTCAAAATGCAGGCCCATCGTGTCCCACGGCCGTTGCCGCAGCTTGAGCACGTGATCGAACATCAACTGGGCCATGGCCTGCGCCGTCGTGGGCGGCGATGCTTCGGGCGCGCACAATGCGAGGACCGGAGCAAGCCAGAACTGTCCGGCTTCGGCCAACTGCCACAGGATGTGGGCCTCGCTGCCGTCGCCATTGACTTCGACCAGCAGGAACGCTTCGTCCGTGCCGTCTCCCTTTTCGATGACATTGAGCGAGGCGAAGACAATGCAGCCGGTCGCATCAAGCGCCGCCTTGAACTGATCATCGACCGGATTGCCGAGCGCCGAAAGCGCGCCTTTAACGGTCTCCAGCGCAACACCGGCGCGCACCGGAATAGCTGACACCATCAGGCAGCGTTCGGCGGTGAGGCACTGGTACTGCATATCGAGCCGCACCGGATAGGGCCCGGCCCGCCACATCGTACCATGCTTGCTGCGCACCGGCCGCAGTCCGGGCCGCGCAAGCAGCGCCGCAAAGACCTCGACGATATGCGCCATCGCCAAATGCGCACCGAGGCAGCGGTGCGGATAGGCGCCGAAGATGAGATCGCTCGCCTTGCGCGGATCGCTCGCAATCTCGGCAGGCATTCGCGAATCCCGCAGGGCTGAGTTGATCGACGCCAGCACCAGACCGTTTTCGGGAAATCTGATCGCTCGCCGCCCCGGCCCACCATCCAGCGTGGCCGCGTTAGGCACCTGCCGCCAAATGCCCGGCGTCAACGCCGGATAGCGCGCCGCAGCTTTGAGAAGCGTAGTTTCAAGCGCGGCAAATTCGGCCTCAGCCTCCGCGGCGGCCTTGTCCGCTATGGACCGCGCCTCGGCCCCGGCTGTGGCATCGCCGGCGCGCTCATGCAGCTCTGCCTTGGCAACCGCTTGCTCGTGGGTCTGCCGCGCTTCGGCGAGCGCCCGCGCTGCGCGGCGCGCCTCCTGGTAGAGCGGCGCGTTGTCGAGCAGTTCCTCTAGGATATTGCCTGCGGCCAGCGTGTTTGTGGGGATGAAGCCTGTCGCCAGACCAAGGATCGTCGCGCGCACCTCGTTGTCGGAAAATGCTCCGCGCACCACCATGCGTTCAAGCAAGCCGCTTTGCTGGCGACGCGCCTCGATTTCGACCGGAGTTTCGGTGCCGGGGTCGAAAAACCTCTGGTTTCTGCGTGCGCGGTCGATCTCGTCGTCGATCA
Organism: uncultured Alphaproteobacteria bacterium; assembly: GCA_963765775.1. Classification (GTDB taxonomy): domain Bacteria; phylum Pseudomonadota; class Alphaproteobacteria; order Sphingomonadales; family Sphingomonadaceae; genus Erythrobacter. The sequence continues at coordinate 15,284 of CAVXXQ010000003.1, read as the reverse complement.
GGCTGCGGATATACTCGCCCGCGATCAACGCCTGCTTGCGGACGTTAGCATCGCCCAGCGGATCGGCGAACAGCAGCATCGAGACCGCCATGGTCCACTCGGCAAAGGAATCAGGATCCTGCGGCGAGACCCCGAGCAGCCGCGCAGTCGCCTCGCTGGCGGTACGGGTGATAAGATCGCGGACTACGTCAAGCTCGCCGGAACCGGCATCGAGCAGCGCCTCGGCGCTTTCGCGTGTCACGCGCCGGACGGTGGCAACATCGACCGGGTCGATCATATCCATGCCGATCATGTTGCGATGCCGGACATGCTCCTCACCATCGAGCCCGAGCACGAAATTGGTGCCGTCGCCCAGCTCCTTCATTTCAGCGCCGTAGACCACCTCGAACATCCCGGAGGAATCCGACAGCACGCGCTGGACATCGTCGTAACGCGATAGCACCGTCAGCCTCCCGATCTTCAGGACAGGCACGAACAAGCGCAGGACCGCAAAGACGATCGGGATCAGGGTGCGGAACACGAACCGGCTGAGCGTCCGTCGCAGCCAGCCCTTGGTGATCAAACTGTCAAAATCGAACGACTCGAACACATCGCGCGCGCGCTGCTCGCACGTTCGCAGTTGCGCGGTGCGCACGTCTTCCGGCCACTTGAAGCGAAGCATTGATCCCCCTTGATCCTCGCGACACCGTATCGGCTTTATGCCGGGGCGTGGTTAGGCCCCCTCGGCGTCGGCGATGCCCTGTTTGAGACGCGCGTTCCAACTGCTGTCGCGGAACGGAACCCAGTCGATATCTTCCGGCGCGAAGTTCGGCTTGGCCCGTCGCAAATCGCGCACCGCGCGCTGGGCCTCCGGCAGACGGTCGCTCCGCACCAGCGCGTTCACTTTGAGCACATGGGCGTAGAAATAGGCTGGACGCCGCGCGATCGAGAGGTTGGAGTGGCGCAGCGCCTCGTCGAATTGCTCGCACATGAGGTAGGCCAGCGCCATCTCGCCGAGCATGTGAAACACCTCGTTGTCGAGCGGGCTAAGCCGCAGGGCTGTCCGCAAGGGCGCGAAAGCCGCCGCCGGATCACCCGCAAGCGAACAATTGCTGCCGAACTGCGAATAGGCCTTGGCAAGGCTGGGGTTGAGCCGCAGCGCCTCGCTCAGAAATTCGTGGGCCAGATCATGGCGGCGCAGCCACATCTCGGCCACACCGACGAGCATATAGGCCCGCCCGTCGAAGCGGTCTGCAAGCGTCGCGCGCAGTGCCATTGCGCGCAGTTCCTCGATCGCCTCGACGCCATGTCGCCCTGACCAGACATCCCATGCCTTGGCCTGAGCGGCATGGATCAGCACGTCGGGCGAATGGGGATTGGTCTCGAGCGCGCGAGCAATCATCTGTTGCGCAATCGTAGCATCCTTGCGCGTCAGCTTGTTGAAGTGCCAGCGTGCCCGCCACAGCAGCTCGTTGGTATCGAGCCCATCAAGCTCTCGGGATGCCGCCTGGACCTGTTGTTCGGAATCGATCCGGGCATCAAGCGTGGCGACCAGCCGTTCGACCACCTCATCGATCGCTTCGTGCCCTATGCCGTGTTCGGGTACGATCCGTTCCGACCAGAGCAGATGGTTCGAGCTCGCATCGAGCAGGGTAATCATGATCGCGATGGCCCGGCCGCGCATCACAAGCCGCCCGCGCAGCACATAGGCCGCACCGACCAGCATGCCGACCGTGCGCGCATCGAGATCCCGCCCGCGCAGCTCTGCCACCGAATTCGACGCGATCACCGGCAGCCAGCGCAGACGCGAAAGCCGTTCGATGAGGTCTTCGGTCATCCCCTCGACCCAGATATCGGCATCGGGCAGGTCCGTGGCATTGATGAGCGGTAGCACCGCTATGGCAGGTCGACCGCCAAACCCGGGCGTGGGGTCGCGTAGGTCAACGATCGAGCGCGGCAGGGCGGGCGCCAATTCGGCCTGCATAGGCCCCCGCACGCGCGGGCCGTCGGCCTGGCGCTGTTCGCGCAGCCATTCCTCGAACCCCTCCTCTCCGGCGATATCGAAGCCTTCGAGAAACGGCGCACCCGCCAGCTTGTCGGTCTGGTCGATCAGGATCGGGGCAAGATCGAGCCGAACACGCTCGCGATTGGTGGAGATCAGGCCCGCGATTGTCGGCGGCAGTTCGCGGCGCAAGGTCGCCAGCTCGCGGCGCAGGCTTTGCTGGGCCTGAAGCTTCTCGCGCGAGCCCCACAGCTGGTCCTGCAACCATCCGCGGGTGCGTTCGCCATCAGGAGCCTTCGCCAGCATCGCTAACAGCGCCATACCCTTCCTGCTCGGAATCTCGACCCGTCCGCCATCTTCGGCATAGAGCCGAAAGGTGCCCCACAGGCACATTCTGATCTGCAATTGTCCCCCCAACGTGATCAAGCTCCCCCCGGAGCGCCAGCGAATTTACTTAGCAAATATCCTTAAGCCCGCTTTTCACGCAATTTTTCACCATAAGCAAACCGTGCTTTCACGGTTGGAGCATCGCGGCGTGGAATATGTCGGGCCATGCGAGCCCTGCCGTTCCTGTTTCTCTCATCCGTGCTGCGGCGCGACTGGCGATTCCTCGGCATGACCGTGTTGTCGTGCACGGTCGCAGCGACGGTCGCGACCTTCCAGTTCTCGGTCTACAACAGCTTCCGCTTCGCCAGCGCGGCCGTGCCCCGGGCGATCAAGGCGGACTTCTGGGTGACCGCAGGAAGCGTCGAATGCTTCGACTTCCCCGTGCCTTTTGCCGAGGATTACGATGCGCCCCTGGCGCGCTATTTCCCCGGCGCGCAGATGCGGCGGGTCGCCTTCGGCTTTGCGCCGTGGCGCGCGCCCGACGGCAAGCGCGGGAATGTTGCGGTGGTCGGGATCGAGCATCACGGCATCGGCCCGAACAGCTTCGTCGCCAATGTCAGCGATCTTGAACGGCTCGGCATTCGCGGGTCGGCAGGCCCGGTGGAAGCAACCATCGGCGATACCACGCTGACGCTGAGCGGCACCGTCACCGACCTGTCTACCTATCTCGGCGCACCTTATGTGCTTGTCGATTTCGAAACCGCGCGGCGGCTCTTGCGGATGGACCCGAGCACCACGGCCTTTCTCGCCGGCAGCTTCACGCATGCACCCCCGCCGGATTTCGCGGTCGCTGCGCAGGACGCGGCTGTGCGATTCCCCGATATCGAGGTTGTGGGCGGCGATGACTTCGTTACGTCCTCGATCGACTACTGGCAGCGCAAGACCGGCGCGGGCCTCGCTATAGGACTTGCCGCAGTGCTGGCGCTGCTGCTGATGATGATCCTGCTCGCCAACGGCGTCCTGCGCTTTGTGCAGCGCTACTACAACGATCTGCTCTCGCTGCTCGGCCATGGCGCAAGCCAGCGCGACATCGTTGCCATCGTGGGCGGGACGACAGTGGTGATCGCTGTTGGGACGTTGGTGGGCAGCGTGGCGATTACGCCGCTTATCGTCTACGCTTTCCAGCCCTTGCTGCCCTGGACCACATTCGGTGCGGCAGACCTTCTTGCCCCGGTCATCGGAGTGGCCGCAGCGGCGTTGATCGCGATGTTATCGGCGCGCGGGGCTATTGCTGCGTTCGGCCCCGAAGCGGTGTTCCGGTCGTGACGGTCATGGCACCCCGCCCCCTCCACCACCTTCTGCTAGCTTGTGCCTTAGTCAGCTTGTCCGGCTGCGAGGTAGAGCACGCATTATCGGCACCGGCCGAGGCGAAGTCCGCGGATCAACGCTATCTCGCCACCGCAGTCGGCCGGATCGACAGCGCCAGCGAGGCACGACAACTCGTCGCGGCAGTCGACGGGGTGATAATCTCCGTCCATGTGCGGCGCGGCGACCGGGTGCGGGCCGGCGACATTTTGCTCAGCGTCGATTGCGGCGCACGGGTGCAGACGGTCGCCGCAATGCGGGCGCAGGCCCAGCAAGCCAATGCCGCCGCTGAAACCGTAATGGCAGGCAACCGCACGCAGGAAATCGAGGCAACCCGGCTCGAAGTCGCTGCCGCGCTGGCCCGGCGCACCGAAGCGGACGACCGCCTCGTCACCGCGCAGGCGCTGGTCGGCAAGGGCTTTGTTTCTCGCCGCGATTTGGCCACGCGCGAGAACGCGCTGGCCGCCGCCGATGCCGAATGGCGCGGGGCAATGGCGCGGGCGTCCCTTGCCGAGGAAGGCGCCCGCGTGTCCGAACGCAGCGAATCCACCGCTGCCGCCCGCGCCGCGCGGGGCGAAGCCGAGGCAGCGGCCGCGCTCGCCGGCCAGTGCGCGATGCGCAGCCCGATCGATGGCGAAGTCCTGCAACTTCTGCGCCGCGAGGGGGAGTTTTCCGGTGCCAGCCAAGGCACGCCGTTGATCGTCGTCGCCGATCTTTCCCATTTGCTTGTGCGCGCCGAAGTGGCCGAGCGCGACGCGGCGCGGATCAAGCCGGGTCAGGCTGCGGATATCTGGATCGAGGGCACTGACCAGCGCTGGCATGGCAAGGTGATCGAAATGGCAGGGGTCATGGGACGGCGCAGCGCCCGCTCGCTCGACCCAACCGACCGGTTCGACCGCGATGTGCGCGAAATCTTCATCGCGCTCGACGATGCGACAGCGCCCGCGCTGGTGGGGCTGCGTGTGACGGCGGGTTTCCGCCCATGAGCGCCCTGGCAATCCTTTCGCCACATGAAGCATCGGCGGGTCCGTCCGCGCTCCGGCTCGAAGGGATCTCGCACGCCATGGCCGAGGCGGGCCGCATGAAGCCGGTGCTCGCCGCGCTTTCGCACGCATTTGATGCAGGGAGCTTCCATGTCGTCGGTGGACCGTCGGGCGCGGGCAAGACGACGCTATTGTCGATCCTCGCGCTGACAGTGCGCCCGACCGGCGGCGCGGTGCTGTGGCGCGGACAGGATCTGTCGGCGCTCAAGCCCGCGATGCAGGCAGAATGGCGGCGCAGCAATCTCGGTATGATCTTCCAGACCAGCCGGCTTGTGTCGGTCATGAACGTCGCGCAGCACATTACGCTGGCCGCCATGATCCGCCGCCAAGGCGCTGCGGTCGCGCGGGGCGAGGCGCTGCTGGAAACACTCGGCATGGCCGACAAACGCCAGCAATTTCCTGCCCAGCTGTCGGGCGGAGAAAAGCAGCGCGTCGCCATCGCCCAGGCACTCGCCTCGCAGCCGCCGGTGCTGCTGGCCGATGAACCCACCGCCGCTCTCGACGGCACCAACGCCGCGCTCGTTGCTCAGACACTGCGCACCTACGCCCGCGAACACGGCGCCGTGGTGATCTGCGTCAGCCACGATTCCACCGTGATCGACGCCGCCGATCATGTCCTGATGCTCGAACGACCCTGAGGAGTCCTACCATGAACACCGAGAGATTCTACGACCAGACCCTTCAAATGATCGACCGCGGCGAAGCGCCGCCGGCGCTCTGGATGTTGTCAGGCCAACTCGATCAGGCGCGCGCAGATGCCGCGTCCTGGCCCGCAGTCTGCGCCGCGCTGCGCCACCATCCGCTGCACAGCACGCTGCTGCAGGACCCGTTCTGCAAGCGCAGCAACGACAAGCCGCGCGGCTACGCCGGCGATGCGGTGCTGATCGACTTCATCTACGAGCAGCGCCACGGCCAGCAGACGACCGCGCTGGGCGAGGACCTGTTCGCCGTGACCACGCGTGCACAACCCGCCCAAGGGGTGCGTCAGCGCCGCGCCTATGCCGAGGTCATCCTCGCCGACGCCTGGCAGAAGGGGCAGCGTGTCTGTGTGCTGGCCGGCGGACACCTGCGCGAGGCCGATCCGCTGATCGGCCGTGATCTGACGAATATCATAGTGGTCGACCAGGACCCCGCCTCTCTCGAAGTGGTGCGCCGCAATCACGGAACCCGGATCGGCCTGACCGAGGCGAATGTGTTCCGCTATCTGCGCCAGGCCGCGGGTGAACACCAACAGTTCGATCTGATCTACACGCTCGGCCTGACCGATTACCTCGATGTCCGTCAGATGGAGCTGCTCCATCGTCTGATGAAGTCCTGCCTCGCGCCCGGCGGCAAGATCGTGCTCGCCAACTTCCTGCCCGGCCATCTGGGGATCGGCTGGATGGACGCGGTGATGGACTGGCAGCTCATCTGCCGGGAGGAGACAGAGCTCGAAGCCTACGCCGCAAAGATAGGCATGATCCCGCGCTGCTGGCGCGATGCATCGGGTTCGATCGTGTGGTGCGAGATGCAGGAAGGGTGATCCGTCCGCCTCGTCACTGAATTCAGGGTGAAATTCAACAGGGAGAACAGACCATGACCAAGCGACACATGACCATCCTCGCCATCACAACGGCGTTGATCGCAACGCCGGCAGCAGCGACGACGCCCAATCAATCGATCGACTATTACCTGACCCGCACGGACGTGGCGGTGGCGTTGAAACTGACGCTGAAGAGCTGCCCGACGCAAGCGGACGAGCTACCCGTTATCGCCCAAGAATGGGTGGTTGAGGCGGAAGGCGCGGCGGACCAAAGCAGGCTGGTGAAGGTCGATATCTCGAACGGGTTCCTCGCCAAGCGGTCGACCGCCTTCACCTTCAACGCCAACGGCACGCTTTCCGCCTTTAACTCGAAGGCTGAAGGACAAGGCGGCGCGGTGCTGGAGAGCGTGATCAAAACGGCAGGCGCGGTAGCTGGGATCGCATTGGGCGGGGTGCCATTAACTATCCTGGGGCTTGACGGTGGAGAAGCCCCGCCGTTGCCGTCATTTGTCTGCACCGATGCCGCTATCAAAAAGCTCGGCGAAATCGACACGTTCGGCAAACAAATCCGCGAGCTCGAGGATCGGATGGTTCTTGCCAAGCTGACCGCCGCCGAGACGGAGTTGCTCGAAAAGCTCCGCGGCTCCCGAACCCGCACCGTCAAGGCCCTTACTCTGGTGATCGCGGCGCCGCTCAATGGTGAAGACGCCGCACACACTTTGACGAGCGAGGTCAGCCTCACTGACAAGCTTGGGAAATGGTTCGAACCCAAATCCGGCAGCAGCGCCTCGACGAGCTTCGACATCCTCAAGATTGATGGCATCGCGGGATATGGCGTAAGCGTCGTTCCGGCGGGTCCAGTACCGCAAGGGGCTAACGCCAAGATTGGCGAAGACCCCGAGCGCCTGCTCTATTATCGCCGACCGGTCCTCTCTGAAGTCAAGGTCAAGGACCTCGGCTGCGCGTCTGAATCGGACGCCGACTGCACCGAGACGGTCGATCTCGATGAACCGCTGATGATCGGTCAGTGGGGCAAGATCGAAACGCTCAAGATCGGCACAGGCGGCCTTTTCGGCACCCGCGAGGCCAAGGCCAAGTTCGACGAATTCGGCAACCCGCTCGAGCTGAGTTACGGCTCGGATAGCGGCGCGGCGGGCATTGCATCGACCATCGGCGCGGTAGGCGACACGGCCAATAGCATCGCCGATGCCGATATCGATGCGCTCGAACGGGCCGTGAAGCGCGAGCAGCTTCGCAAGAAGCTCGCCGATCTCAAGGACGATACGGCAGCCGACTAGGAACTGGCACGACTCTGCGGCGTGTGTGCTACGGCCTGCCCGCAAAATGGACATCGGCAGCAACTTTCCGTGGCGAATATCTTGTTAAGATATCTGTTCGTCTGTCGGCGGAAAACGTCATCTGCCATCGCGGAATGTCCCAAGGGTGAGGCAGGCGATAATCGCGCGGGCCAGCGGCAGCAATGGGGTCGTTTTGAGAACTTCGGGTTTCGGCAAACGAAATGAGGCTAGCCGCCATTTGAGGCACGAGCTGGGTACTGTCGGCTCCTCGCCGCCAACGAGGAGCCGATTGCTCAAATTTCGGTGTTCTCGGCGAGGGTAAGCGCGTCTTCTACGTCGATCCCAAGATAGCGCACTGTATTCTCGATCTTGCTTTGGCCGAGAAGAATCTGGACGGCACGGAGATTGCCGGTAGCCCTGTAGATGATCGACGCCTTGGTTCGCCGAAGAGAGTGGGTGCCATATTCACTCCGCATCAAGCCAACCCCGGTCACCCATTCATCGACAAGCCGCGCATATTGGCGGGTGCTGAGGTGCCCATTGTGATCGACCCGGCTTGGAAAGACATAATCGTCCACTGTGCCACCCCGGCGTTCAAGCCACGCCAACAGACTGGCTCGGGCGTCCGGCAACATTTCGAACTGAACAGGACGGCCTGTTTTCTGCTGCATCACAATTGCGCGGGTTCGGATCTGACCGCCGCTGACAATGTCACCGATCTTCATTCGTACAAGGTCGCAGCCACGCAGCTTGCTATCAATCGCGAGGTCAAACAGCGCACGATCACGCAGGCGGCGGCGCTCATTGAGATAAAATCGGATCTCCCAAATTTGCTTCGGCTTGAGCGCGCGCTTGGCGCCAACAGTCCTCCCCGCGTTCCAGACTTGGCGCTTGGTGGCAGTCGTTTCGGTTTCAGGCGTCTCCATGATCATTCTCCAGTGACCACAATGGTCACCTGAATAATGTTTGTCGGCCTGAAGATTGAAGATGCTGCCCGCTCACCGAGCACTTGCAAGCCTCAGCAGCGCCATTTCCACTGCTGCACGAACCGCCGAATTCGGCGGAATCGGTCGTTCCGGTAAGCTGTGCCGATTGGCAGTTTTGTCCCAATTTCAGCTGTTCCGAGCCCCATGAACACGTGGCCGCTTTCAGAAAGTCGCAGGTCGTTACTGGACGTCTGACTTGGGGTCGTTTGCGGAAGGTCGGCTTTCGGCACAATCAAGCTGATAGCTGCCCGGCTTGTTTCAGGATCGCGCGATCAGGGCTCAACTAAACGACCAACCAATCAGCCGAAATCGCCCCCCGATGCCCCTCCGGCGCCAGCGCGGCGCGCACGGCTTCCAGCAGGGGCGGCAAGCTTTCCGTGAACGCGTAGGGCGGGTTGATGATGAACAGGCCCGCGCCGTTGTAGATGCCGGGCTGATCGGCATCGTAGAGCCAGTGCTCGACGTTCAGGAATTTCGGGATGCCGAGCTTGCGCAGCTTGTCCTTCCACACCGCGTGCATGGGGCGTTCCTTCAGCGGATACCAGATCACCGTCACGCCGTGCGACCACTTGCGGTGCGCGGCGGCGAGGGTGGCGGTGATGCGGGCGCGTTCGTCGGTCTGCTCGTAGGGCGGATCGACCACCACCAGCCCACGCGGGGTGCGGGTCGGTAGCATCGCCAGCCACAGCTCGTAGGCGTCGCGCTCGTGCACGGCGGCGGGGGTGCCGCGCATCGCGCCGCGCAGGGCATAGGCATCCTCGGGGTGCTTTTCGTTGAGGATCAGGAGGTCCTGCGCGCGCAGAAGCTGCGCCAATATCTGCGGCGAGCCGGGGTAGAAGTGCGGGTCTGCACTGACGTGTTCCGGGGTATTCACCGCGCGAACTGCGGCACGGTAATCGTCCAGCAGGGGGTGCGCGTCGGCGAAGGCCCGCAGCACGCCCCCGGCCGCCTCGCCGGTGCGCCCGGCCTCGTCGCCCTTGAGGTCGTACAGCCCGCAGCCCGCGTGGGTATCGATCAGGGTCAGCGCGCTGTCTTTGCGCTGCAAGGCCTGCACGAGGGCGATCAGCAGGCTGTGCTTCACGACATCGGCGCTGTTGCCCGCGTGGAAGGAGTGGCGATAATTCATGGTCCGGCCCGCGTTAGCGATCAGCGCCCGAGGCGCAAGATGCAGTGCGGTGCTAGATCGCCTTGCGCCCGAAGCCGGCCTGCGAGCGGACGGGCGCAGCGGGTGAGGGCAGGGGGGATTGCGGGTCTTCTGCCACGTCCGACGCTGAGCGACGGTCCATGTAGCGCGTGAAGGCCGCGTCAGCATCGAAGTCCAAGGATGGCTCGGTGTCCTTGGCCATCGCGCCGCACTTTTTGGGCTTGCGGACGGGCTTGCGTCGCTTCCCGATGAGCGCCCCCCAAAGATTGGCAATCGCGCTGCGCCACGCAATGGCGAAGCAGAAAAACCCCGCATTCACGAGGATCGCGCTGGGCAGATACGTGGATGATGATGCGCCGAGGCCCGGCACATCGGGGCCGGAACCGTGGTAATTGGCTGCCCCGGTCAGAAGCAGGCCGCAGACTATCCAGTACGCCGGTTTCACTGTGCGCCTCTTCGGTTGCGACGATCGGGCTAAACCATCGGCGTTAACGCACCGTATCTTGTTCCACAGCTTCTCCCGTCAAAGCCATTGCGGGCCACCGGGACCCTACCCATATTCCCCCTTCAAAGGCGCTCCTCCCTGAACGCCGCCGGATACAGCACATGACCCAGACCTATCCCCTCCTTCCCCTTCGCGACATTGTCGTCTTTCCCGGCATGGTCGTTCCCCTGTTCGTGGGCCGCGACAAGTCGGTCGCGGCGCTTGAGGCGGCGATGGAAGCCTCCAAGGACATCGTCCTGCTCGCCCAGCTCGATCCGGGCTGTGACGATCCGGAAGGCGATGACCTGTATGACGTCGGCGTGGTCGCGCAGGTGCTGCAGCTGCTGAAGCTGCCCGATGGCACGGTGCGCGTGCTGGTCGAAGGCACCGCCCGCGCGCGGCTCTCGGCGCTTCAGGATGTCGGTACGCATCTGCTCGCCGAGGTCGAGGTGGCCGAGCCCGAGACCGTCGCGGGCAGCGAAGTTACCGCGCTGATGCGGCAGGTGACCGAGCAGTTCGGCGAATATGTGAAGCTCAACAAGAAGATGGGCGATGACGCGGGCGTGGACCTGTCCGAGGTCGACGATGCCAGCCAGCTGGCCGACACCATTGCCGCCGCGCTCAGCGCCAAGGTCTCGGACAAGCAGGCCCTGCTGACCGAGAGCAACCCCCTGAAGCGGCTCGAACTGGTGATGGCCTTCATGGAGGGCGAGCTGTCGGTGCTGCAGGTCGAACGCCGCATCCGTGGGCGCGTGAAGCGCCAGATGGAGAAGACCCAGCGCGAATATTACCTCAACGAGCAGCTCAAGGCGATCCAGTCGGAGCTGGGCGGCGGGGATGACGGCGAGGGCAACGAGATCGCCGAGCTGACCGAGAAGATCGAGAAGGCGAAGCTCTCCGTGGAAGCCAAGGCCAAGGCGCTCGCGGAGCTCAAGAAGCTGCGCACGATGCAGCCGATGAGCGCCGAGGCGACCGTGATCCGCAACTATCTCGACGTGCTGCTCGGCCTGCCGTGGGGCAAGAAGTCGAAGCTCAAGAAGGACATCGGCAAGGCGCAGGAGGTGCTCGATGCCGATCACTATGCGCTGGAGAAGGTCAAGGACCGGATCATCGAATACCTTGCGGTGCAGGCGCGTACCAACAAGCTGAAGGGGCCGATCCTGTGCCTCGTCGGCCCTCCGGGCGTGGGCAAGACCAGCCTCGGCAAGTCGATCGCCAAGGCGACGGGCCGCGAATTCGTGCGCCAGTCGCTGGGCGGCGTGCGCGACGAGGCGGAGATTCGCGGCCACCGGCGCACCTATATCGGCTCGATGCCGGGCAAGATCGTCGCCAACCTCAAGAAGGCCGGGACCAGCAATCCGCTGTTCCTGCTCGACGAGATCGACAAGCTGGGTCAGGATTTCCGCGGCGATCCCGCGTCGGCGCTGCTCGAAGTCCTCGACCCCGAGCAGAACGCCAAGTTCCAGGACCACTATCTCGAGCTCGACCTCGACCTCAGCGACATCATGTTCGTGTGCACCGCGAACAGCCTGAACCTGCCGCAGCCGCTGCTCGACCGGATGGAGATCATCCGGCTGGAAGGCTACACCGAGGACGAAAAGGTCGAGATCGCCCAGCGCCACCTCGTTGAAAAGCAGGTCGAGGCGCATGGCCTCAAGAAGGGCGAGTTCGTGCTTGAGGAAGAGGCGCTGCGCGACCTCGTGCGCTACTACACCCGCGAGGCCGGGGTGCGGACGCTTGAGCGCGAGATCGCCAAGCTGTGTCGCAAGAGCCTGCGCCAGATCCTCGAAGGCAAGACCAAGAGCGTGACCATCACGCCCGATAACCTCGGCGACTTCTCCGGCGTGCGCAAGTTCAAGCACGGCATGTCGGAGGAAGAAGCACAGGTCGGCGCGGTCACGGGTCTGGCATGGACGTCTGTCGGCGGCGAGCTTCTCACCATCGAGAGCGTCACCACCCCGGGCAAGGGCGAGGTCAAGACCACCGGCAAGCTCGGTCAGGTGATGAACGAGAGCGTTGCGGCGGCCTTCAGCTTCGTGAAGGCGCGCGCGCCCGCCTACGGGATCAAGCCGAGCCTGATCAACCGCAAGAACATCCACATCCACCTTCCCGAAGGCGCGGTGCCCAAGGACGGGCCGAGCGCAGGCATCGGCATGGTCACCTCGATCGTCTCGACCCTCACCGGCATCCCGGTGCGGCCCGACGTCGCGATGACCGGCGAGGTCACGCTGCGCGGCCGGGTGCTGTCCATTGGCGGGCTCAAGGAAAAGCTGCTCGCAGCGCTGCGGGGCGGCATCAAGACGGTCCTCATCCCCGAGGACAACGTCAAGGATCTCGCCGAAATCCCCGCCAACGTGAAGGCGGGGCTGGAGATCATTGCGGTTGCCCATGTCGACGAGGTGCTCGCCCGCGCGCTCACCGAACCGCTGGTAGCAATCGAGTGGACCGAGGCCGACGACCTCGCCAGTCAGCCGGGTAGCACTGCATCCGCGGCGAATGTCGCTGGTGGAGAGGTGCCGACCGCGCATTGAGCCGCTATCAGGGCCGCACTTGTCGCGAGTCGCGGCAGGGTCGCGCGGTCTTCGTGAAGTCGGCCAAGAGGCAAATTCGGGCATCTAACTGCGGTTAGGTGCCCGTACCCTTTCGGCTTTTTGCCCAAGGCTGGGACAACGGTGGATTGCCTTTGACAGCCTCGGCAAAAACGGCTCAATTCCCCGACTTTCGACACCGGCGATTCCACCGATACAAAGACATCCTGAAGCTAGGGGGTTCCACTATGAACAAGAACGACCTGATCAGCGCAGTTGCTGACGCAAGCGGTCTTTCCAAGAACGATTCCGCAAATGCGGTCGAAAGCGTGTTCGACGCGATCACCAAGTCACTGTCCGGGGGGGACGAAGTGCGGTTGGTGGGGTTTGGCACATTCTCGGTCGCCAAGCGCAAGGCTTCAACCGGGCGCAACCCGCGCACGGGTGAGCCGATGAAGATCAAGGCTTCAAACCAGCCCAAGTTCAAGGCTGGCAAGGGCCTGAAGGACGCGGTCAACTGATCGCCGACTGACGCGCACTTTTCGGGCAAGAGAAAACCCCGTCAGCCTCGCGGCTGGCGGGGTTTCTCTTTGCCGTTCCGTCACCTGATCAGGGCGTGGTGGCAATCAGCGCGGTCGGGGCCTGCACGGTGCGCGGGCTGATTATCCAGGTCAGCGTCTCGCCAGCGGTGGTGCCTTGCGGGCCTTCGTCGGTGTTGTTGGCGAGGATGCGCATGCCCGGAGCTGCGCGCACGGTGAAGGTGCCGTCGATCTGCGGAATGCCCGGGATTGCTTCAGCCGGGTCCCCGCCGTTCTTGCGCGCTTCCTCGCTCGCACCCAGCGCGGCCAGACCGGTGAGAGCGCCCATGCCCATCATCGTGCCCATACCGGTCGCATCGCCGTTCTGCGCGGCGAAGCCCTGCGCGTTGATGCGCACTTGGCCGCCCTTGCGCAGGAAGACTTGGACGAAGGGATTGATCGGCGGGAAGCCCTCGATCATCGGGAAGGTGAAGTCGTGGCCCATCGTGCCGCTGGCGCGGTAGCTGACGTCGAAGACGCCGTCGCCCTTGTGGACCACGCGCTCCCAGCCCTTCTGGCGGCTCAGCAGCTTGACCAGCTCGTCAGCGGCCTTGGGGTCGCTGGGGTCGATCCCGCCCATGATCGCAGCCATCTGCTCGGCCTGCCGCTTGGCACTCGCCTTGCGCTCGGGGGCGGTTGCGTCCCAGTCGGCGCGCTGCTGGGCGAGCTCGTCTTCGGAGCAATCGCGCTCCTCGTAGGTCTCGTCGTCCGTGCAGGGGGTCGGCTGGAAAGCCTCCTCGCCCGCCGCGCCCATCTGCGCCAGCTTGGACAGGCCAAGGAAGAAGATTTCGCCGTCATAGCTGAAGGTGAAGCTGTCGGGCCCGGTGATCGCAAGCTCTGAGGTAAACTTGCCCGGCGTCATGAAGCAGCCGGTCAACATCAGCGCGCAGGCGCTCAGCACCGCAACGGCGCGCAGGCGAATGGTCGAAATCATCGTCATGAATACCCCCCCTTGATTGCCTGCTTCTAGCCGCGTGTTGCCGCTGCATAAAGCGCAATTGCTGCGGCGTTGGAGACATTGAGGCTCTCGATCGCCGAGGTGATCGGCAGCTTGGCGAGCACGTCGCAATGGTTGGCGATGTTCTGGCGCAGGCCTTCGCCTTCCGCGCCCAGCACCAATGCGATCGCGCCGGTCGGCATGACATCGGCGAGCACGGGCTCGGCCTCTCCGGCCAGCCCGATGCGCCAGTATCCGGCCTCGGCGAGGTCCTCCAGTGCGCGGGCAAGGTTCACGACCCGCACCCACGGCATCGTCTCGAGCGCGCCCGAGGCGGCCTTGGCGAGCACGCCGCCTTCGGGCGGAGCGTGGCGGTCCTGCGTGACGATTGCCGCTGCACCAAAGGCCGCTGCCGAGCGCAGGATCGCGCCCACGTTGTGCGGATCGGTGACCTGATCGAGCACCACGATCGGCCGGCCGGGTTCGCCCAGCGACACCTCGTCGAGGAACACGTCTTCGAGCGGCGCGCATTCGAGGACAAGCCCCTGATGCGGCGCGTCTTTCGCCACCAGCCGCGCAAGGTCGGCGGCCTGCGCGTGCTCGATCGGGAAGCCTTCGGGCAATTCGCCGTCGAGGCTTTCGAGGCCTTCGGGCGTGGCCCACAGCTTGCGATGCTGGCGCTCGGGGTTCTTCAAGGCCGCCTCGACCGCATGGCGGCCCCACAGGCGCACCGCGCCGCTCGACGCCCGGCCCGAGCCGCGTCCGCCCTTCATGCGTCCTGCACGGCCGCGAAGGGCGCGCTTCTTTTCACCACTGTTCATGTTGTTTCCCGGCTGAGGCTTTCCAAGTGCGCCCCCCTGCCAGCCCCCCCTGCCAGCAGGGCCATTGACAGGCAAGCAGTGCTTCGCCAAAGGGGCGCCTCTCGGCATCGGGGCCCTTCGGGGAACCGTGCTTTTTCAGAGCATATCATGCTCTCAGAACGCCCCCCTCATCGCAGGGGACTGTGTGGACAGGTGGCCGAGTGGTTAAAGGCAGCAGACTGTAAATCTGCCCGTGAAAGCGTACGCTGGTTCGAATCCAGCCCTGTCCAC